>JBBKVX010000028.1:0-5835 GCA_037968615.1 Rickettsiales bacterium | reverse complement strand
GCCATCGGCACCAGCCGCAAACTCATCGTGTTCCCGAAAGAGCAAGTGCCGGTGATGAAGCGTGGCCAAGGCGTGGCGCTGCAGAAATACAAAGGCGCCAAACTGGCCGACGCCAAAGTTTTCACACTGGCGGACGGCCTCACCTGGCAATCCGGCGAGCGCACCCGCACCGAGCACGACCTCAAAGCATGGCAGGGCCACCGCGCCGGCCAAGGCCATCTGCCGCCTACCGGCTTCCCCCGCACCAACAAATTCGGCGAATAGCTGTCATCAACCTGTCACGCGTGGCTGGTAGACTCGGTGCATGCTGACCATTCAAGATCTCCTGACCGCCACCCAACCCGTGAGCAAAACCGACATCGGTGAGCTGTTGGAGCACCTTGGCTACTCCAATTACCAGACAGACGGTACGTGCGATTTCTGGAGTATGGGCAAAGCCATGCCCCTTACCCTGCCGTTGGATAGTTTCTACGCCAAGCACGAAGGTGATGACATGTTCCCACCGGATTATGTGCAGGGATTAGCGGCCGCGCTGTTACGCCACCAGCGCATTCAAGCCAAAGGCGGGCAAGCGCCTGCGCGCTAAATAACGCGGATAGCCGGGAACCTGACCGTCACAGTGGTGGTGCGGTCCTGCGTCGTTTTCATTTCCAGCGTGCCTTGATGCATGGCCACTAGCAGGCGGGCGAGGGCCAGCTCCAGCCCGTGCTTGCTGCGTGCGGCGCTGTTGCTGACGAGCGTGCCGAGCGATTTTAGGCGCGTGCTGTCGGCCACCGAATTGCTGACATAGGAGAAGCTGATGCCCAGCTCCTGCGCTTTCAACATGGTACTGACGCGGATCACGTCGCCGGGGTTCAGATGCCGCCCCGAAGCTTGCAGAATATTGAGGATCAGTTGTTTCAGGCGCAGCTCGTCGCCACGCAAGCGGGGCAGGCCGGGCTGCACATCGAGCTGCACGTCGATGTTGCCCTTGTCGCGGAAAATGCGCGTTGTTTTTTGCAGGATGAACCCGAGGTCGATGTCGTTCTCAGTGAGGGCCAGCAGGCCGGTCTCGGCTTCCGAGATGGCTTTGATGTCGGCAAGCATGGCCAGCAGTTGCTGCGCGTGCTCATGCACCTCGAACGCGTGCTGGCCATAGATGGGGCTGCCCAGCGGGCCGAACTGTTGGTCTTTGATGGTCTCGATCTGCTCAAGAATCATTTCGGTGGGCTCGCTGAGCTGCTCGCCGACATAGGCGAAGAACTCGGCCTTCACCGTGTTGGTGAGCTGTGCGGCTTCCTTGATGCGGTTCAACTCAGAATTCTTGAGTCGCAGCTCGGCCTCAACGCGGCGACGCTCCTCGATGTAGTCGAACAGCCGTTTGATTTCATGGCCCAGTTGTTCGATCTCCATCGGCCCGATGGTTTGCTCTTCGTTGAAACGTTCGCCACGCAGGATGCGCGCCGTTTGCGCGGTAAGCAGCATCACCGGCTGGATGATGCGGCGGCGTACGACGTAGAGGACGAACAGCAGGAAGAAAGCGATGACCACCAGTTGGAACAAACGCGGCAGCAGTTGCGCGCGTAGCCCGTCATGCGTGGTGGTGGGTTCAAGCCCTACGAAAATGACGTAAGGATATTGGCTGGAGCGTTCGTAATAGGCGTAGCCGCGGTCGTCGCTGAACAGCGAACCGGTGCTGTAGGGGCCGGAGGGGCGCGCATTGAAATCAATCTTGCTGAGGCGTTTTGGATCGAAGCTGCTGCTGAAGAATTCTTCGGCGGCTTTGTTTTGCGTGAGCAGCGTGAGCGCCATGTTGGTGATGGCAAAGCGCACGCCGGAATCTTTCAGCGTGCGGCCGATATCGTCGGCCAGCTTTCTGGTGTCGAGCGCGACCAGCACCGTGCCTGCATAGGTGCCGTTGGCGTCGGTGAGGCCGAGGCTGAGCGGCAGCACCCATTTCTGCGACAGACGTCCTTCGATGGGACGGCCGATATGAACCTTCCACGGTTCGGCGATGGATTTTTTCATGTAGTCGCGGTCCGACACGTCGATGCCGTCACCAAGCACGCCGAGGTTGCTGGACACCGCCAGCATCTGCTCGCGCGTCACCCATGAGAAGATGGCGCGTTTCGGGCCTTCGGTTTTTGCGAAGCTGAAGAAAAGCTGGGCGATGGATTCGTGGTTCTCGGTGCCGGTGGCCTGAATTTGGCGGCCGACGGATTCGAGGATGTAGGAGGCGTTCTCGATCTCGACGATCAGCGCGCGGTCGAGGCGGAGCGACTCGGTCTCCATTTGTTTGGCCACGTCGCGGCGGTAGTTTTTGGTGGTTTCCAGCGTCACCCACATCGACACCACCAGCAAGGCAACGACGATCAATACCGAAAGTACGGTGAAGTCACGGCTGAGAGATGGCTGTGTGCGTATGGTGAGCATCCGGTGGAGTTATAAAGAAAAAAAGCGCATAGCGCAATCGCTTAGGAAACGGCCAGCGCGGTCTCGGCGCCCTGCAGGCGCCCTTCGGCAGAGGCCTTCGTCACTTTCACCGCCGGGTGGCTAGTGGTGGCGGTGGGGGTGTGCTCGGGGGCTTGGTATGCGGGCGCGATGCGTTTGGCTGCGGGGGCAGGCGCTTGCTGCGTATCGTGCTTATCGAACACCGGAGCCAGAACGCGAGTAAAGATGTAAAGGGCACCACCGGTGATCATTGTGTAGAACGCATCAAGCGCGATGTAGCTGAACACGCGGCTGGGAACGCGGTCGGGATGCGTGCCAGTGCGCTCGATACCCGTCGGGTGATGGGCGCGGGCTTTGGCGATGTCTTTAACAATTTCAGGCTTTTTATGGTTCAACGCGCCATCGACCCAGCGGCCCAAACGGGACGAATGACGATCGATGGAATCGCCGTAACGGGTAACGACGCCGTTGGCTTCTTTTTGTGTGGCCTTGGCGAGTGGCGACACATTGGAGCCTATGGCCCACCAGGTGGTCAGAGTAGCGGCAAAGGCCAGCACGCGAGAGCCAAGCACGGATTTCCATGTTTGCTTTGGTGCTTTCTCCAACTCGTCATGTGCGGCTTGGATGCTGGGGTCGTTGTCGGATTTTTCTTTGCCGTAGAGCGTGCGGTCCAGACCCTTCACCACCTCGGCCTTGTTGTCCTCCAGCCATTTGATGGGCAGCACCGACATGACTGTGCCGCCGAAGAACAGCGCCATAATGGTCATGGCTGAGTTCACGGTGTCGTGGTGTTTTGCGGCGTTGGTGACTTTGAGCATTTTGCCACTGCTCTCCGCCACGGTGTCGATTATTTTGGTGTAGTGCTTGGCGATGGGTTTGAAATCGCGCAGCAGCCAGGTCATGTACACGGAGAACGCGGTAACGCCGACATAACCCACGCCGAAATAGGCGCCGAAATTGAACAGGCCTTCGCCCTTCGTGCGGTTTTTGAACCCGGCCGCCACGCGCGATTGCTTGGCGGGCGCTTGGCTATTGGCCGCATTCCGCGTGTCGCTGGGCGTCAGGTTCATATTGTTCGGTTCGTTCATTCGGGCTCGTAGCTTAAAATATCTCAGCTTCCAATCTACCACGCAGTGCAGCCAGAAAATGTGAAGGTTTTGTGAACAAATGACTGTTTTCATACAAATTTCGACTGTGAAAACGCGGGCGAATTCATCAAACTGTCACACTGGTGGAGGCCAAAATTCGCTAGAGTGAAGCTACGAAATTCCGTTTAAGGAGCCCCATGGCCGTCTTGCCCACCAACCTCACGTTCGGAAGCAGCATCAGCAGCCAGCTTATGCGCGCGTCGAATTGGGTGCAGGGCGTGTTCGGCGTGCGTGAATTCTCCAGCGATGAAACGCTGGCCAGCCTGCCGTTGGTCGACGAACGGCTGCGCCCCAAAGCGCCGATGCCGAAGGACGACATCGAAATCATCACCCGCCTGAACCTCAGCAACATGGGCCTGCGCAATGCGCAGCAAGTGACAGCCGAGAGCCATCCGGAACTGCACGCCACTTGGGCCACGTTGTGCCAGCGTGCGGGCTACGGCGCAAACATGCCGCAGTTGATCGTCACGGAAAGCAAAGTCGCCAACGCGATGGAAATCACCGACAGCGAGATGGTCATCACCACGGGTCTGTTGAAAATGCTTACGCTGCGCGAGGTGGCGGGCGTGCTGGGCCACGAGCTTGGCCATGGCCGCCGCGATCATGGTGGCCCGCGTGTTGCGGCGACGGCGGCGTTCGGCGGCGCGGGTATGGTGCTGGGTAATTATGCGGCGAAAAAAGGCATGCTGGGCGAAACCGTTCTGCGCATGGGCCAACTGTTCGGCCATCGCGGCGAAGCGGCGGCGCAATGGCTCACGGGCGCCCAACCGCGCCACCAACCCATTTCGCTGCTTGGCTACGGCGCGATGATGGCGGCGGGCGCGGGCATTGGCATGGTGGCCGCCAACCATGTGTCGGTGAAACCTACGGAATTGCAGGCCGATCTGGATGGCGTGGCGATCAGCGGCGATGGCGAAGCTTTAGCCAGCGCGTTGATTAAAATGCAAGCCGCCGATCCGCGCGGCCCGGTCGGTCGCTGGTTCGGCTACATGGTTTCCGGCTACCCCACGGTGAACGAGCGCGTGGCGAATATCCGCCGCGCCAGCGCCGACATGCCAGCGAACCCGGTTCCCATCACGCTCGAGCCGGTGCCCCAACTGCGCGTGCATGGCGCCACACTCGGCGAACGTGTCGAAGCCGACAAGGCCCAGCCCACCTTAGGAAACGGGTGACAAACCCGCCGCGCTGCGCTACATCGCGGCCATGGAAACACCCATCCGCATCAGCACGTTTTACTGCTTCACTGCGCTGCCCGAACCGCTTTCATTGAAAGCGCCGATTCTCGCGCGCATGAAGGCGCTGGGTGTGCGCGGCACCATCACGCTGGCGACGGAGGGCATCAACGCCACCATTTCCGGCGCCGATGAGGCGCTCGATGCGTTCATGCTGTTCCTGCACGAGCAGATCGACTTCACCACACCCACCCATCGCTCCAGCCATTTCGAAGCGCAGCCGTTCCAACGCGCCAAAGTGAAGGTGAAGCGCGAATTGATCTCGCTGGGCGTAGCCGCGAACCCCGCGCAATGTGTGGGGCAGTATGTGGGGCCGAAGGCATGGAATGACCTCATCGCCGCACCCGACGTCATCACCATCGACACGCGTAACGACTACGAGTTCCAACTCGGCCATTTCGAAGGCGCAGTGAACCCAGGCACCCGCAATTTTAAACAGATGGTGGCTTGGACGGAAACAAACCTCAAAAACACCAACAAGCGTATCGCCATGTATTGCACAGGCGGCATTCGCTGTGAAAAATTCTCATCCTATCTGGTGGCGCATGGCTTCAGCGAAGTGTTCCATCTTCATGGCGGCATCCTTGCGTATCTGGAGCAAGTGCCCGAGGCCGAAAGCAAGTGGCAGGGCACCTGCTTCGTATTTGACGAACGCGTGGCCGTAGGCCAGGGGCTGGCGGCAGCCTGAACAGAACCATCATGCCGCTTGATGAATGGGCCATTGTTTCCTAAGTTGCCCACATGACCCAAAAAACCACATGCCCCCTCTGTTCCAAACCCGCCGCCGAGGCCACCGCGCCGTTCTGCTCCACGCGCTGTCGGCAGGTTGATCTTAATCGCTGGTTCACCGGTAGTTACGCCGTTCCCGCCGTCGAGCTCGACGATGTGGACGAGGAGGCCCTCACGCCCCCGAATGACCCCGAACATTAGAGGCTTGCCAAGCGGAAATGCTGCGGCTATAGCCATGCTTCGCTTTTTCAAGCGCGTGGCCAGATAGCTCAGCTGGTAGAGCAGGGGATTGAAAA
>JBBKVX010000027.1:0-8408 GCA_037968615.1 Rickettsiales bacterium | reverse complement strand
AAGAGCGCAGCTGGGTAGCTATGTACGGAATGGATAAACGCTGAAAGCATCTAAGCGTGAAACCAGCCTTGAAACTAGGTTTCCCAATTAGGGACGTGGTAGACCACCACGTTGATAGGTCGGATGTGGAAGTGCCGTAAGGCATGCAGCTAACCGATACTAATATCCCGATTGATTTATCTTACTTCGACCGTCGTACGGTCGTTGTGCTTGATCGATTTTTTGATCACCTCATATACAGTACAAAGCAGAACTTTGGCTGATTGAGAGAGAGTTGAACTAACAGACAGTTAGTAGAACGGT
Source organism: Rickettsiales bacterium (assembly GCA_037968615.1). Classification (GTDB taxonomy): domain Bacteria; phylum Pseudomonadota; class Alphaproteobacteria; order Rickettsiales; family UBA3002; genus QFOX01. The sequence continues at coordinate 8,105 of JBBKVX010000027.1, read as the reverse complement.
GGCGATGAGCATCTCATCCGCCATCGATAGATACCTATTCACATTCCCCCCATCGCTCGGACTAAGAGCGGTGGAGAACAAAAAGCCTGTTTTGATGGCTTGGTGATTATAGCGAGGGCTGCTCCACACGTTCCCATACCGAACACGACCGTGAAACCCCTCTGCGCTGATGGTACTTTGGCTCAAGCCATGGGAGAGTAAGTCGTCGCCAAGCCTTCAAAGCAGGCTTTTTTGTTTCTGGAATATCATTCATTCAGCACCGCCCTAAGGGGCCATCTTCCTTTTGTAGATACCGAACGCGCCCATTGGCGCTGAACTCCGGTTCTCGGGCTTTAAACCCACCCTACCTACTACGCCAACTCCTTCTCTGCATCAGGGTATGTTGCAGCATGAGTGCGTGGCGAATAACAATACAAACGCGAACCCAATAAAAAACCCGGCCCTCTTGCGAGTGGCCGGGTTTTTGTCGTTTGGGCTGTGCCCGGGCGATTATTCGCCGGTGGGCAGAGGCGGGATGCCTGAATCGTCGGTCGGGGCGGGGAAGCCACCGGGCGGCACGTCGGCTGCGGGCACTTGGATCGGCTCCGGCATGGGCATGTCGGTCGCAGGGATCGGCGCGCCAACGGGGGCGGCCATGGGCATTTGCTCCGGAACCGGCACAGCGACCACGCCACCCGGCGCCATCGGGTCGATGGCGGCGTTGGGGATGATGGTGGTTTCGGCAACGGGAGCGGCACCATTCGGCATGGGCGCTACGGCCGCGGCATCGGCGGCGGTGCCCGCGGGCGGGTAGGTCGATTCAACAGGAGCAGCGGCCGCAGCGGCGGCTTCGGCTTGACGGGCAGCGGCGGCTTCTTTCTCAGCGCGTGCGGCCATCGCGGCTTCACGCTTGGCGGCCACGCGGGCTGCAGCGGCGGCGCGTTCACGCTTGATGGCGGCGCCTTCTTCCTTGATGGCTTGCAGTTCTTCGCTGCTCAGCGGTGCGCTGGGCGCGCCGAAGGGCGAGCCCTGGGCGAAGGCCGGGGCGGCGAGGGTGGTGGAGAGGGCAGTGGCGGCCAGCAGGCCGAGCAGGGTGGTACGCATGGTAGCTCCTAAAGAGAGATGTTTGATGGCACGACTCTGCGGCGAGTTTTTGCCGCTGTCTAATAAAAAATCAGTGTTATGCATAAAGGGCGCGCAGGGAAATGCCGTTTGTGGCTTGCAGCGCGCTTAGGATTGTTTCCGGCGCGGCGTGCGGCGGGGTTTTGCTGCTTTATCGCTGGGTATCTCGATGTGCGGCACATGGGTGTCGCCGGAGCCGGATTCCATGGCCTTGCGCGATTCTTTGGCGATCTCCTCGTAGGTGTCCTTGATTTTGCAGAGCTGCTCTTCGTCCAATTCTTCAAGGTCGAGCAGGGCGGTGTGCGCGCCTTCGGTCACCCGGATCAACTCGTCGAGCTTGATGTGCAGCGCCTGCGTATCGCGGTTCTGCGCGTTCTGGATAAGGAACACCATCAGGAACGTGACGATGGTGGTGCCGGTGTTGATGACCAGCTGCCAGGTTTCGGAATAGCCGAATAATGGGCCTGTTACCGCCCAGACGATCACCGTGATGAACGCCAGCACAAAGGCGAGGGGCCGCCCGGTGAAGTCGGTGATGTGCTTGGCAAAAACGGTGAACAGATGTCGCATGGGCTTAAAATAACGTCCCGTACATCAAGCGCCTATTCGAAGCTGTTTCACAAAAGCTTCATGCATGAGCAGCAAAAAGCTGCTAATTTGGTGACATGAACGCATCGAACACGCATCGCACTCCCGCCGCCGACAAAACCCTTGTTATCACCACGGGCGGCACCATCGAGGCATTGTACGACCCGCGCCAAGGAACACCCTATCATGTGCCGTTGCCGGATACGAAAGAAGAGAGCGCGATACCTGAGGCGTTACGGCAGCTGGGCGTAAGCGAGCCATGCGACGTGGTGCATTACAGCATGCATGACAGCAAGAAAATGAGCCTTGATTCGATGAAGGATCTATTGCGGCTGATGGGGGAACATCCCCATCGCAAGGTGGTGATCGTGCATGGCACCGACACCATGCCGCGCAATGCGCAATACATGCAGCGCATTCTCGAGAAGTGGGATGGCGGGCTGCATAACGTGACGGAGAAATCCATCATCTTCACTGGGGCGATGGGGCCGCTGCGCGATGCGCAGGGTGCGTTCCGTCCGCGCGATGCACTGAAGAACGACGGCTGGGAAAATTTGGCCAATGCCGTGAGCCGGGTGCAGCATTTACCGCCGGATGTGTATATGGAAATGGGGCTGGAGCCGAAGCGCGCGGTGAATGCGCACGAGGCCGATAAGCATGTGGAGACCGAGAGCGACCAACCCGGCACGCAGGTGAAACATTCCGAGTTCGTGCGCAAGGCGTTCGACCCGGACGACCACGTGAACCATCGGTTCTAGAAAACACCTATTAGAGGCTGGCGCCCAAAGTGCGGCTCATGCGCGCGGCGATGTTGGCAAATTTGTCCGACGTTTGAGCGCTGGCGTCGTGCGTCACATCGCTCAGGCCTTGGCCCGCATGTTTGATGTCGGCGGCCAGCACGGCTTTGATGGCGTGAGGCTTGTTGGCGTCGCGCCCGGCGCCTTGTTGCCCGAACGTATCAAGCAACGCATCGGCCGTAACGCCGGGGGCGATGTCGACGCCGAACACATGTTTGTTGCCGATTTCGGCAAGTGGGGTCACGCGGCCCTGGCCTTTGGCCAGCACTTCGTCACGCGCCGCACTTGCCTCGTCTTTGTCGCGGTAGGTGGCGGCGACGCGGTTTTCGTTATAGCGGAGACTGGATGCGGACATAAGGCTACTCGCGGTTGGTGTATCCCCAATATAGACCGCCAAACCTTTCGGATTGGTTAACCCTAGCGGAAAAAGTTCGAGGCGGGGCGGTAGCAGCGCTGCACGTTGGCCGAGGGGTGGGCGCTGTAGGCGAGGTGGCTGGCGGTTTCGCCGTTCACGATGCCAGTGGGGCTGAGCTGGTAATCGGTCTGGAAGGCGCGCACGGCGTTGCGGGTTGTGGGGCCGAACCGGCCATCGATCGGGCCGGTATTGTAGCCCGCGGCGCTGAGTTTTTTCTGAATGATACGGATGGTCAGCGGCGAGCTGGCGTAATTGTCGCCCTTAGCGGGGAGGAAGCCGCAATGATGCATCGTCTGCGCCGAATCGCCGCCGGGGCCGCCGATGATGTCGGGGGCTTGCGCCTGTGCATGGCTTATGCTGGCGACAATCAACAGGCTGGCAACAAAGATATTTTTCATGGGTTTCCCGTAAACGAATTTTGGACAGGAAGCCAATATAAATGTGAATAGATAAGAAAGCGTAAACGCTCTTAGCGCTGCGCTTCGGCCAGGTTCTGGCGTTCGGCGAGGATGGCGCTGGCGCGGTCTTTGTCGCTCATCGAGCCATTGGCAAGAATGTCCTGCACGCGGTTGCGCTGCGCGCCGCCACTGCGTTCGGCCCAGTTGGTGGTCGGGGCGTTCGATACATCTTCCGCGCGGTCGGCGGCCACGGCAGCACCCATCATGGGTACCATCACAGGGGTAACGCCGGCGCTGCGCTGGCGAACTACCGTCGTGTTCGCACCCAGGTTTTTGTTTTCTTCGCTGTCGCGCTTCATGGTCATAATGCCACCGAAAAGGCCGATGGCGCCCACCATAAATGCGGCAGGAAGCATCACCCCTGCGACTGTGCCCATCAGTGTCGCCGCCAACGGAACAAGCATATGACCCGCGAACATGGCGGGGAAAAGCATCTCTGCGGCAATGATGAGGCTGTAAAAAATACCGCTCATCAACGCGCCACTGCCGGCGCTGTTGAGGAAGCCTTTGGAGAAGCTGCCGAGGGCGGATGGTTTGGTTTGATGGTTTTCCATACAGTTACTATAACAAAACCATACAGAAAACTGTGTGACAGTTCTGTGAAACTATGGAACCATCGGGCCATGGCACTTCTTGCGAAACCAATGAAAAAACAAGCGATTGAGGCAACGTTCGCCGCATGGGAGGCGGCCGAGCCGAACCCGGTGACGGAGCTGCTGGCACCCAACGACTACTGCATGCTGGTGTCTATTGTGCTGTCGGCGCAGGCCACCGATATCAGCGTGAACAAAGCCACGGTGGCGCTTTACGCCGCCGCCGACACGCCGCAAAAAATGGTGGCGCTGGGCGAAGGCGGCATCAAAAACTACATCAAAACCATCGGGCTGTTCAACGCCAAGGCTCGCAACGTATTGGCCCTATCGCAGAAGCTGATCGCCGAGCATGGCGGCGCGGTGCCGCATGGGCAGGCGGCGCTGGAAGCGTTGCCCGGCGTGGGCCGAAAAACCGCGAATGTCTGGCGTAACAACGTACTGGGCGAGGAGACCATTGCGGTCGACACCCATGTGTTTCGCGTCGCCAACCGCATGGGCATGTGCAACGAAAGCAGCGTGTTGGGCACCGAACTGGCGTTGCTGAAACGGGTGCCGAAAAAATTTATGCGCAACGCCCATCACTGGCTGATCCTGCATGGGCGCTATGTGTGCAAGGCGCGCACTCCCGAATGCCATCGCTGCATCGTGCGCGAATGGTGCGGCTACAAAGCGAAAACGGTTTAGCGTTCGCGCGGCTCGGTGGCTACGTCGCGATTGCGTGTTTTGGCGAGCGTCCGCTCAAGCACCGCGCGCATCTGCGCCTCGCGTTCCGGGTTCAGCCAATTGCTATGGGTGGCTTCCAGGGTGTTGGCATAGACCGTGACCACATCGCTGCCCGGCAGCACCGCGCGCGTCGGCAGAGTCTCGTTGCGCTCCCACAGGCCGATATTGAGCGGCGAGAGCAGCGGGTTGCGGTTGCTGTGAGCGCCGACGGCGCGAGCCATGCGGTTCTGCGTCAGGTCGAGCGCGGCGCGGCAGGCGGTCAGCAGCAAGCCGAAATCGTTCTGCGCCACACCTTGTTCCCACAAGGCATCGGCAGAAAGAGGAGATACGTTTTTGATGGCCATGGCGCATCCTACCCCAAGGGCCACGCCTGAGGTAAGAAGATTTCATGACGACGGCGTTAACCAAAACTTCAGAAGTTAGTGGCAGATTGAATGCTCATAGAGGAGTTTTGAATGAGCGACCCGCGCGATCAATCTTATGCCGCCACCCAGTGGAATGCCCACGACGCCAGCCGCGCCGCACGCCAAGAGAGACGCGAAAACGATGCACGTGAATGGCAGCAAAATGCAGGCAACAGTCTGCGCTCCGCTTCTGATGGTCCTATTTTTCGCAGCAACGAAATGATCCCCGATCGGCCGCAGCCGGTGCTGCATTTTGGCAATGAAACGGCTCCCATCGCGCCTTCACAAGCGCATCCGGATGTATTGGCGCAGGCGCTGCGCGCCACAGCAGGAGCCGACTATCAGCCCACCCCCGTCAATGCGGCTCATGAAAACAAAGCCCCGAGCTCTGCGCCGGTAATGAGCGAGGCGATGCAGAAATCACGAGAGACTTTCCTGTAAACCAACGCATCGGTCTTACGAAAAAAGCCGCCCGGGTTTCCCGAGGCGGCTTTTCTTTTGGAAGAAGTGACGCTTCCTTATTAGGCGGCTTTGGCCTTGTTGGCCGGGGCTTGCGCGCCGGCTTTAGCGTCGGCCACGTTGCGGATGTTGCCGCTGATCTGACCGCCGCGTTGGATTTCGATTTCGCCGTAGGTGATGTTCCCACGCACGCGACCGGTGGTGTAGATGGTGATTTTGCCGCGCACCACGAGATCGCCCTCGAAGCTGCCGCTGATCTCGGCGTCCTCCACCTCGGCGGTGCCTTTCAGCGAACCGGTCTCGGCGAGTTCGACGGTGTGCACGTCGCGCATGGTGGCGTCCACCATGCCTTCGATGACCACGCGGTCGCAGGTGGTGATTTCACCTTTCATTTGAATGTCGGGACCCACCGTGAGTACGCGCTTGGCGTTGAGGCGGTTGGCCGGGGCATGCGAGCGCTCGGAAGGGGCCATCGGCGCGTTCGACGCGACCGAAGGAGCTTGCGGGCGCGACGCAGCCATCGCGGCTTGCGGAGCCGCCGGGCGGAAGCTGGGGGAAGGCTGAGCGGCCGGTGCGGTGGGTGCAGCGGCGACCGGCGACGGGGCCATAGCAGCGATCGGGGCGCTGGGAGCAGCGGCGGCCGGGCTGGTGGTGAAGGTGTCTTCGTTGTCGTTGATGAGTTCTTCGGAACCATCTTCCTTGCGGCGGAACATGAGGCTACTCCAAGTGTTTGGTGTTCTTTGATAGAGCAGCGTTACCACTGCCGAGCGCCGCTAGAGTAATCAAATCCACCGGATACGGCTAGCGAAAAGATAAAAAATACGGCGGAATTCACAGCGTCTTTTCGGCATGCGATGTCGGCGTTCGCGGGGGATGACATTTAACTTAAATTTCCATCGCTTCACGGATGACAGCGCCCGCGCGCCATGGCATGAAAGCGCATGGCCGTTTACACGCAGCTCGCGAACGAAGACATCGCCGCCCTTGTGGAAGATACATATGGGTTGCCGAAACTCGCGCTTGCTGTGGGCATTGCGCAGGGGGTTGAGAACAGCAACTACCTGCTCGAACTGGCCGATCAATCGAAATACATCCTGACCCTCTACGAGAAGCGCGTGGCCGATGCCGACGTGCCGTTTTTCCTTGGGCTGATGCAGCATTTGGCCGGTCAGGGCATTGCCTGCCCGCAGCCCGTGCCACGGCGCGATGGCGCGCTCTATGGCACGGTGGCGGGCAAACAGGCGGCGCTGGTCACGTTCCTTGAGGGCAAAAGCCGTACGCGGCTGGAGTCGGTGCATTGCGCCGGTGCGGGTGGCGCGCTGGCTGCATTGCATGCCGGGGTGGCGGGTTTCGAAGGCCGCCGAGCTAACAGCATGTCGTTCGCTGCATGGAAGGATCTGTTCGCCAAAATCGCAGGGCGGGTGGACGAGATTTCGCCCGGGCTAAAAACCCTGATCGCCGACGAACTGGCGCATCTGGAAACCCATTGGCCGAGCGCTTTGCCCAAAGGCATCATCCATGCCGATCTGTTCCCCGACAACGTATTCTTCAGCGGCGACGCGGTGAGCGGTGTCATCGATTTCTATTTCGCCTGCGACGATTTTTTTGCCTACGACCTCGCCATCACCATCAATAGCTGGTGTTTCGACGCGGCAGGTGCGTTCGACCGCAGCAAATCCAGTGCTCTGCTGGCCGCGTACCAGAAACAGCGCCCGCTTTCCGACGCCGAGAAAGCCGCGCTGCCGTTGCTGTTGCGCGGTTCGGCCCTGCGTTTCCTGCTCACCCGCGCGCATGACCTGTTGTTCCACGAAAAGAGCGCGCTGGTGACGCCAAAAGACCCGATGGAATATGTCGGTAAATTGAAATTCCACCAACAGCTGCGTGAGGCATCGGAGTACGGGTCGTGATGAAAGAAGTGGTTGTTTACACCGACGGTGCCTGCAGCGGCAACCCTGGCCCCGGCGGCTGGGCGGCGCTGCTGCTGTTCGGCAATATCGAGAAGCTCATTAGCGGCGGCGAGGCCGACACCACCAACAACCGCATGGAGCTGATGGCGACCATCAAAGCGCTGAAACATTTGAAAGAGCCGTGCAAAGTAAAGCTGGTGACCGACAGTAAATATGTGCTGCAAGGCATCACCGAATGGTGCGTGGGCTGGCAGAAGCGCGGCTGGAAGACCGCCGACAAGAAGCCGGTGAAGAACGTCGATCTGTGGCAGGCGCTGATGGAAGCGGTGAAGCCGCATAAAATCGACTGGGTTTGGGTCAAAGGCCATTCCGGCGACGTGCATAATGACCGGGTGGACGTGGCCGCCGTGGCTGAGGCCACAAAATTCAAAAAATAGCCCGGCCTTACGCCCGCTTTAAGCATTGCGCGTTAATGCCTTAGGGTTATGACTGCAACGGACAATTCTTTAGGAGATGTATCATGCGTCGTTCCCTGATTCTCGCTACCGCCTTGGTGCTGGCCGCCGCCAGCCCTGCTTTGGCCCTGCGCGTCACCAACCTCGACAAGGTGCCGCACCGCATTGCGTTGGAAGTGACCGGCAAAATGATCGAGCGCGACAT
>JBBKVX010000026.1:0-3873 GCA_037968615.1 Rickettsiales bacterium | reverse complement strand
AGTTTTTTCATTGTAGTTTGTGTTAGTAATAAAATTTTATTCATACCTTTTTTTGCATGTTTTTTTAGTATTGATAAAGCATCCTCAGAATAAATCAGAGGATGCTGTTATTTATTAATTTTGCTTAAAAATAGTAAAAATTATTTAATTATTAGTTTGCAATTTTTAAGCATTTGACCGTCTCTCTTCATCACCACAAAATATTGACCCGCTTCATATTTACTGCAATCTATTTGTAGTACACCACTATTTTCTACAGTATTGACTTGCTGTAAACTTCTACCATACATATCCAAAATTTCTATGTATTTGGTTCCTCCAGTGTCTCCACAATTATAATAGATAGCAGTGTTTCCTTCTGTTGGGTTTGGAGCAGCTACTAATAGTAATTCGCTATTATTTAGCGTTTGTTTATAGTTGTTACTATACTTATCCACTCCTTCACATAGCCCAGGTAGTTCTATATTCACTTCTTTATAACAAGATTTTTCACCTTCTATACCGTTTATTGTGATTGTTATTGAACTGTTACCTGTATAACCATTTAACGGATAGAATATTGTTGTGACATTCGCCCCCCCAGTAGGTATGGTAAATGAATTTTGAACAAAGTATCCTTCGAGACCCAATGCCGCTATGTTCACCTGTTGAGAGTTACTTGCATTATTTCCTATGTAAATATCAACTTCATATACACATTCTCCATCAATATTAACCGCATTTATTTTTTTGATGTCAAATTCAAACTCACAGGGAACACATTCTTTCTCTTGGATAGTGACATCAGCGAGTGTGGTTTGACAATATTCAGTAGCTAAAAATAATTGATAAGTACCGTTGGTAAGATTCGTTAATGATTCCACTTGACCCGTTCCGCTGGTCAAGACATGATAGTCTTGCATCCATGCCCACTCTGAAAACTCTACTAAAGGACCTATGATGTAATTAAACTCATTTTTATCACTGGAACAGATTTCATAGCAACCAGTAGGAAAATACCATGTATGCATGTATAAATCTAACGGTAAATCTATTTGTGAAGATATTTCACAACTAGTAGATTTAGCAGTAACTCGAATAGGTCCATCGTGAATCTTATAACTATTGATTCCCGTATCTCCATTACTCCACGCATACTCGATGCCCGGTTGTGGATTCGTCACAAATACTTGAGCGTAATATGGACTACATGATTGAAAACTATAACCGATAATTGGTACAACAGGTTGATCAATCACGTGTACAGTAAAACTAGCCATAGTACTCGTGCAATATGAACCTGATGCTGATTGAACTTGAGCAACTACTTCATAAATGTAAGATCCTGTTTGATTGTGTATTATCCCCACCTGCAAGTCATTGTCCCACTGACTTTGTGGTACACCATTTAACCACCATTTATAAGTAACTGAAGGATTAGCAGGTACTTTTACACTAGCGAATGACCCTTTGCAAATTGTTTGAGTTCCTGTGACTAAAGGTTGAGTTGGCGCTGGAATAAAATTAGCAGCCACTGCTTTTGTAGAATAGGTTAAACAACCATTAGGATCTGCTACATAAGCAAAATATTGACCTGGTTCTGTCACCACTAACTGATTGTTATAATTGTTAGTTACTGCATAAGGTGTTGCTGTTAGTTCATTATGATACCATACATATGATTCAGGTAAATCTCCAAAGCCCAATAAACTATATGAAATTGTTAAATTTCCACCAGCACAAGTATTCGCAGGTAAGATACTTAACTCTCCATCATATGACTGACCTATCACAGTTACTGTTTTTGTTTCAGATGTTTCGCAACCGTATTTGTTTGTTACTGTTAACGTAACAGGAAAAGATCCTTCAGTTGCATAAGTTTTTATAGGATTTTGTTGCAAATTTATACCTCCTCCGTTAAAATTCCACATATACGTCAAATCTGGATCAGAATTGTTAGGTGCCATAAATTGCATTGGTGTGTTTAGGCAAACACTGGTTGGTAAGTCAAAATCTGCGTTTGGAAACGCTGGTAAATCTAAGGTTTTGAATGCCTCACAGCTAGGATAGTCAGCTCTATCGATTCTTATTCCGATTTGATACGTTCCTGGAGGAAGTATCGTGCTGATGTTATCTGTGCTTGAAGCAGTCGTCCATGATGAACCCCCATCTGTAGTGAACTGATAGGTTTGGATAGGTGTATCTACGTAAAATTGAGAAAAATCTAACAAGTTTACTGTATAATCTCCACTGTTGCATTGTACGTTGTATTTTAAATCTGCTTTGTATGGAATAATAAAGCTTCTGTAAATAGGATTCTCACAGTAATTTAAAGAGGATGAATATATTGGAAAAATTGGCATTTGATATTCCCCTGGTAATATATTAGAAGCACTGTAAGTTGTATTGTTCTGGATGCTAACTGTAGCATTGGAACCCACTAAATTCCCCCAATTGAATCCACTTGCAGCTCCACTGTCTGTAATATTAATTTGAATTTCTTGGCAGTTGGTATTAATTATTTGAGTAGTTATTGGTGGTGCCGCTTCACAACCAGATGTTGTTACGCAGTCTATTGTATAATATATTGGAGTAGTATCCGTACAACCAAATTCATTGGTTACTATAGCAAAATAACTACCTGGATTTGATGCGTTTATAGTTGCATTAATAGTGGGGTTATTTCCACCAACCGCATTACCATTATAATACCACTGCACGGTATCTGATGCACTAAATCCATTTTGTAGTGTTACCGAATAATTCATATCAAATGAAAAGATTCCATCACACAAACTGTAATTTTTATTAGGTGTAACATAAATAATAGGTGAAGGAGAAACTGTTACTTGTGTATTTGCTAACGATGGAGCTACACAATTTGATGCTCCTTCCACACTAACTGTTACATCATATATCGTATTCACTAATAACGGATCGTTATACGTGTGTACAATTGTTTGACCTGCCATGAAAGTTTCTGCAGGTGAATTATCACCAAAATCCCAAGTTGAAGATGTATAGCTTGATGCAGGTGATAGATTTAGTGTAAAATGAACAGGTTCTCCTGCACATGCTGGATTTTCAACAGCTGCTATAGTAGCCACTGGTGGAGCCGTAATTGTAACCATTAGAGGAGTTGAATTGTACTCTTTTCCACATTTTCGCATGGTTAAATTTACGTAAGCAGTCCCTGGTTCTTGATTCCATAGTATACTTGTAGCATTCTGATTTTGATTACTTATACTTCCTGCTTCAGGAGGTGTTATGCTCCAAACATACATTTCAGCATCAAGTTCATTTACTGAATATATTCCCTCGGTACTACCACATACAGTTACGAAATCATCTGAAATCGTTGTATCCAATACTGGAGTCGCAAGCTGTAATGTAAATTCTTCTGAAGCACAGGTTTCATTTTGGTACCATGCTGAAATGGTGTAGTTTGAGGCTAAAGGATCAAAACTTACGGTAACTTGGTCTCCAATTGTAGAACCTAGGATTGTTCCTCCTTCTACAGACCAATGACTACTACTACCATCAGCCGGTGTACATGTGAATTCTGCTGTAATACCAGGACATATACTTGAATTACCACCGATGGCTGTAGGTGCTGCAGGTAAGGGATTTACTTTAACCTCAAAAAGATTCTCCATACAATAATTATCAGCTGTAACAAAAAATGAATAAACACCTGGATCAGGGAAATTTATATCAAATGGAGTAGAGTTATCGGTGTATGTAAACCCATTAGGCCCATTTATAGTGTATTCTAGATTAACTGGTTGAGATGAATCTCCTGTAATTGTATAAGTGCTAACTTCATTTTGACAGACAGTATTTAGGCCATTTACTTGCATGTTTTCCTTCACATTTATAGTTATTGAAGCACTA
>JBBKVX010000025.1:0-5729 GCA_037968615.1 Rickettsiales bacterium | reverse complement strand
CCCAGTGCTTGATAGACCTTGCCAATGTTCTTGTAGATCGTGGCACTCCAACCACCATCGACCGCCGGCGCGCAACCGACACGCTGCTTCGCCAATTGTTGCGCGATGGGCAACGCTTGGAAATGGGTGAAGCGCTGGGCGAGATGGGCCGCAGCGGCCGTGTGCGTTCGCGCCATGGCGACCCCACCCACCTGCATTACGAAAGCCATGCGCCAAACCGCGCAAACCCGCGTGGACCCGGTGATTTCCACGCCATCAACAGTAATAGTTTGTACCCTCAAAACCTGCGCGTGAACGCAACGCTTACCCCGGATCAGGCGCAGGCAGGCGACCATCGCCATTTTGCAGGGCGGGGGGAGCAGCAAGAGCCTCACCGGGTCAATAATTCGCGCGTGGCGGCCACCGCACTGAGTGCGCCGGTACCATATCTTTCGTTGCTGAGTGCCGCGGAGCGATCCAACCTGCTCTCGACAGCCACACCGATAGCGTTTGCTCCCGACGGGGCGTCGCCGGCGTCGTTCGCTGGGCCGAGCGCGACACCAACGGCATCGCCAGCATCGACGTCTGGCCGCCCTGTTTCGGGCAACGGACGTAACGGCTCGTAACCGATTTCTTCTTAATTTTAGCCCACCCGACCTGTGACCTCTTGGTGACAGGTTTTGTGTTTTGGGCGGGTTTTTTCGGTGCTTGGGAATTTTCCCAAATGCACCCTTGACGGGCCCAAGTTTTACCCATACTGTCCCAAGTATTCCCAAATTCTCCCAAATTTATCCAAATCACCTACCAGACAAAATACCAAATTAAGCTCTGAATTAGGCAACTAAGATTTTGATATTAAATATAAAAACAAGGGAATTAAAACGGTCGTTCAGCCATTTTTGTATGGATGTTCGGAAGTTTTAGAGTCGTCGCAACCGTCCAGTTCCCAAGCCGCCTGATGGCTTGGAATGGCAAAATAAGGGGTGGGTCTGGGCACATGCTGTTCCTTTCGACCTTTGAAAAAACGATCGACAAGAAGGGCCGCATTAGTGTGCCGCCAGCGTACCGCGCTGTGCTGGCCGCCGAGCAGTTCAATGGCGTGGTCGCGTACCCCTCGTTCGTGCATGGCTGCATCGAAGCGTGCGGCATGGAGCATATGAAAAAACTTTACGAGCGCATCGAAGCGCTCGACCCGTTCTCGGAAGAGCGCGACGCGTTCGCCACCGCCATCCTCGGCGGCTCGGTGCAATTGACCTTTGACCCCGAAGGTCGCGTGACGATTCCGGAAGCAATGCTGGAGCGCACGGGCATCAAGGACGCCGCCGTGTTCATCGGCAAAGGCGCGACGTTCGAGATCTGGTCGAAGGACAGTTTCGCCAAACATGAGGCGCAGGCGCGCAGCACCGCGAAAAGCAGCCGCGGCGCGTTGAAAGCGGGGAGCGTATGACCGCTACCGCGAAACATATTCCGGTGATGCGCGACGAGATGGTGGAAGCCGTCGCCCCGCGTGACGGAGAAGTGATTGTTGACGGCACCTTCGGGGCCGGTGGGTACAGCACGGCGCTTATGTCGGCGGCGAAGTGCAAAGTGATCGCTTTCGATCGCGACCCGAACGTTCAAATACTTGCCGATGCGCTTGCCCGGGCCTGGCCCGGGCATTTTTTATTCTTTGCCTCGCGCTTCGGCGCGATGCTCGAGGTGCTGGCGGAAGCCGGCATCGATAAGGTGGACGCCATTGTTCTGGATATCGGCGTCAGCTCCATGCAGATCGACGACCGCGAGCGCGGGTTCAGCTTCATGGGCGACGCGCCGCTGGACATGCGCATGAGCCAAGAGGGCCGCAGCGCCGCCGACATCGTGAACACGGCCGACGAATACGAACTGACGCGTATTTTGCGCGAGTATGGCGAAGAACGCGACGCCAAACGCATCGCCCGCGCCATCATCCATAGCCGCGCCATTGCGCCCATCACCACCACGCGCCGCCTCGCGGAGATCGTGAGTGAGACAGTGTTCTCGCATGGCGGCATGAAGATCCATCCGGCGACGCGCACGTTCCAGGCGCTGCGCATCGAAGTGAACCAGGAGCTGGCCGAACTCGAAGCCGCGTTGAAGGCGGCGGAGCAATTGCTCAACCCCGGCGGCCGCCTTGTGGTCATCAGTTTCCATTCGCTGGAAGACCGCATCGTGAAGCAATTCATGCTGAAGCGCAGCGAACAGAACGCCTTGCCCTCGCGCCATTCTCCGGCTGCGCTGATGGCGCAGGGCCCCGCACAGAACACGTTTACCCTGACCCCCAAATCCGCGATCGCTCCGAGCCAAGAAGAAGTGACGCAGAACCCTAGAGCGCGCTCGGCCAAGCTGCGCTGTGCCACCCGCACCGCGAATCCGATTACTGAAGCCGCGTAAGCGGCAACAAGGAGCGCGACCTATGAGCCTACGTATCACCAGTCTTATTTGGATGAGCTGCTTCGCCGTCGCGGCGTTCGGCCTTTATATGGTGAAATTCAGCGTGCAGAATCTGCAGCGCGATGTGGGTGTGGCCGAGCAGGCGTTGGCCAACGAAAAAGAATCACTGCATCTGCTGAACGCCGAGTGGGCCTACCTGAACCGCCCCGAGCGCCTGCGTGCGCTGTCGCAAACGCATCTCGATCTGGTGCCGCTCGACAGCCACCGCATCGAGAATGTGTCGCTGCTGCAGGATGCGGTAATCGAGCCCTCCAACATCAGTGAAGCGGTGTACCGCTAGATGCGGCATCTGCAACAGAGGAAGACGCGTCCGGCCAGCCGCATTGTGCAGGGCGAAAGCACCCAGCACCGCGTGGCGGGTGAGTCGCGGCTGCGCTTGATCTGCATCGCGGCGTTCTTCTCGTTGTGTTTCCTCGCGCTGTCGGTGCGCTTGCTGGAAGTGACGCTGGTGGGCGGCGGCGATTTGCCGTTCAAACGCCTCGTGATGCAGCCGCAATTGCTGCTGGCGCATGAAGAAGATGTCGATGTGAGCAAAATCGGCCAGAAGCAGCGCGTGCAGCGCCGCGATGTGGTGGATCGCAATGGCATGGTGCTGGCCACGTCGATCGCCACCGCGTCGCTTGTCGCCAACCCCACCATCATTCGCCACGAGGATGAAGTGGCGGCGGGGCTGCATAAAATTTTCCCGGAAGTGTCGTACGACCAGATGAAAGCGCGGCTGATGAAGAAGCACGCGACGTTCGTGTATCTGCGTCGGCATTTGACGCCGGGGCAGCAGGAGCAGGTGAATAACCTCGGCGTGCCCGGTTTGTTCTTCGAGTCGGACACGCGCCGCGTGTATCCGTATGGTGGGTTGTTCGCGCATACGCTGGGCTATGTGGGCGTGGATAACCAAGGCCTGACCGGCATCGAGAAACATTTCGACAACAAGCTGCAAGACCCGGTGGAAGAGGATAAGCCGCTGGAGCTGTCGCTCGATCTGCGCGTGCAATCGATCCTGCATGACGAGCTGGCGACGGCGATGAAGGATTTCTCGGCCATCGGTGCGATGGGCGTGATCACCGACATTAAGAGCGGCGAAATTCTGGCCATCAGCAGCCTGCCGCAATTCGATCCCAACCAGCCGGGCAAGGCCAGCGACAATGCGCGCTTCAACCGCGCCACGCTGGGCGTGTACGAGATGGGCTCGACGTTCAAGACCTTCACGGCGGCAGCGGCGCTGGAGAACAAAACCGTGACGCTGAATGGCGGCTACGACGCTTCGCGCCCGCTGCGCATGGCGGGCTTCACCATCCATGATTTCCACGCCGAGAACCGCTGGTTGTCGGTGCCGGAAATCATCGCCTATTCCTCCAACATCGGCGCGGCAAAAATGGCGCTTGATCTGGGTGCGGCGCGGCAGCAAGCGTTCCTGAAATCGGTGGGCATGTTCGATCCTGTGCCGCTGGAAGTGCCGGAGCAGGGGCGTCCGATTCTGCCGCGCAGCTGGGGCGACCTGACGACGATGACGGTGAGCTACGGCCACGGGATTTCAGTGTCGGCGCTGCAGCTGGTGCGCGGCATCGCCACCATTACCGGCGACGGCACGATGCATCCGCTGACGCTGGTGAAGGGTGGCAGCGTGGGCAAAAAGCAGGGTGCGAAAGTGCTGGGCACGCATACGGTGGAAGAAGTGCGCGAGCTGATGCGTCTGGTGGTGAAATACGGTTCGGGCAAATCGGCGAATGCGCCGGGATATTTTGTGGTGGGCAAGACCGGCACGGCCGAGAAGCTGGTGAACGGGCGCTACGCCAAAGGCGGCGCGAACGTGGCGATTTTCACGGGTGCGTTCCCGGCCTACGACCCGAAATACGCGTTCGTGGTGATGGTGGATGAGCCGAAAGGCACGAAAGCGACTCACGGCTACACCACGGCGGGCTGGATCTCGGCGCCGGTGATGGGCCGGGTAGTGCAACGCATTGCGCCGCTGCTGGGCGTGGTGCCGCAGGTGGCGCGCACCGAACCGATGGTGGACGCGCTGTGGACCGACGCGCTGCGCCGCGAGAAAGCCGCTGAAATTAACCGCCTCGAAAAACTGCAAAAGGAGGCGATTCGCAATGTTGCTTACTGAGCTGTTGAAACAGGCGAATATGAGCGTAGACGCGACCGATAGTGACGTGCGCGGCATCGCCAGCGACTCGCGCAAAGTGGTGGCGGGCGATGTGTTCGTGGCCATTGGCGGCACGGCGGTGGATGGGGCAAAGTACATCGCGGATGCGCGCGCCAAGGGCGCCGTGGCGGTGGTGGGCGAGGGTGCCGAGGCGGATGTGAAGGTAGCCGATGCGCGCGTGGCTGTGGCGAAACTGGCGGCTTCGTTCTATGCGCCCGCACCGAAATACATGCTGGCGATTACCGGCACCGATGGCAAAACTTCGACGGCGGATTTTGTGCGCCAATTGGCCACGCTGCTGGGCCACAAGGCGGCGTCGCTGGGCACGCTGGGGCTGCGCTCGCCGAATGAAAAACGCAACGCGGATTTCCCGGCCAACAATACGTCGCCGGAGCCGGTGCTGCTGCATCACACGCTGCAGGCGTTGGCGCAATCGGGCGTGACGCATGCGGCGCTGGAGGCTTCCAGCCACGGGCTCGACCAGAAGCGTATGGAGGGGGTGACGTTCGCGGCGGCGGCGTATACCAACCTGACGCGCGACCATTTGGATTACCATAAAACGGCGGAAGCCTATGGCGCGGCCAAAGCGCGGCTGTTCACGGAACTGCTGCCGCAAGGCGCGGTGGCGGTGCTGAACCGCGACGATGCGGTGTTCGCGGAAATCTCTAAGGCGTGCGCGGCGCGTGGCATTGCGGTGAAGAGTTTTGGTGCGCATGCCGATGCCGATTACCGCATCGCGCAGGTAACGCCGCATGCGCAGGGACTGGATGCGACCATCGTGCTGGAAGGCGCAGAGCATGCGATTTCGCTGCCGCTTTATGGCGCGTTCCAACTCAGCAATATGCTGGCGGCGATGGGGCTGCTGGCGGCGACGGGTGTGGAACTTTCCGCCATGGTGCCGCTGCTTTCCAAGCTGCAAGGCGTGCCCGGACGTTTGGAGAAAATCGCAGAAAAAGAGGGTGCGCCGCTGTTCGTGGATTACGCGCATACGCCCGCCGCGCTGGCGAATATTTTGAAAACATTGCGCCCGCACACTTCCCGGAAACTGCACGTGGTGTTTGGTGCAGGGGGCGACCGCGACGCGGGCAAGCGCCCGGAAATGGGCGCCGCCGCCAGCGCGCTGGCCGATGTG
>JBBKVX010000024.1:0-3189 GCA_037968615.1 Rickettsiales bacterium | reverse complement strand
GCGACAAGCGAGCCCATCGTGCCGGGTGCAATTTTAATGCGGCCAATGCCGCACATGGTAGCGATGGCGTTCATGAAGCCTCCGGGAGTTTAAGGGTGGCCAGCGCCTGCGCGGCGATGCCTTCTTCGCGGCCGGTGAATCCGAGCCGTTCGGTGGTGGTAGCCTTGATGCTGATGCGATTCTCGGGCAGCGCCAAAAGCGCCGCGACATGCGCGCGCATGGCGTCGCGGTGCGGCCCGATTTTGGGATGTTCGCAAATGATGGTGACGTCGAGATGTTCGATGACCCCACCGCGCGCGGTTACTTTATCACGCGCATATTCTACAAAACGCGCGCTTTCAGCGCCTTTCCATTGCGGGTCGGAGGGCGGGAAATGCATGCCGATGTCGCCCTCGGCCAGCGCGCCGAGCAGCGCATCGACGATGGCGTGCAGCACCACGTCGGCGTCGGAATGGCCGTGGAGTTTATGGTCGTGTGCGATGTCGATGCCGCCAAGGCGGATGCGATGCTTCTCGCCCGCAGGCATCAACGCGTGCACGTCGTAGCCCATCCCGATGGCGGTGCGCATGGCGTGCATGGTGGCGTTCTCCAATTCGTGGGCGCTGGTGATTTTACTTAAGCGCGCCTCGCCTTCGACATACGCCAGTTCCTGCCCGGCGGCAAGCCACGCCGCTGCTTCGTCGGTCGGCTCGCCCGCCGCCGCCATCGCGGCGACCAACGCGGCGTAGGGGAAAGCCTGCGGCGTCTGGATGCGCAGGAGGCCGTCGCGGCTCACTTCCTGCCATTGCCCCTCGCTGTAGCGGCGCACGGTATCGACCACCGGCAACACGGGCACGGCACCCTTTTGGGGCGCGAGCGCGGCCACGAGGCGGTCGATCACGGCGGCGGAAAGGAACGGCCGCGCCGCGTCGTGCACCAAGACGTAATCGGGGGCGTCGCTGGCCATGGCGGCAAGGCCCGCACGTACCGAATCGGCGCGGGTGGCACCACCGGAAACCGGAGGCAGCACAGCGAGGCCTGCGAGGGCGCTTTCGTAATATGCCGCATGATCGGGGTTTCTGACCACGCGCACGCCCTCAATGGCCGGATGCGCCAGAAGCGCCGCCACGCTGTGGCGCAGCATAGCGTGGCCACGTAGGGCAACATACTGTTTTGGCGTGGTTCCGCCCGCGCGGCTGCCGCTACCGGCGGCGACGATTAGGGCTAAGATGCGGGGCGGCTGGTTCATGGATTAAAGTGATGTTTTTGTTACGAAGTCGCCATTGCTAGCACGCCGTCACATGATTGTCACATTCCTGTGTTACCAAGGAAGGATGGACAAAGACCAACCACCCATCACTGCGGAACATCTGGAGAGCCAGTTACCACCCGCAAGCCAGTCCCGTCTTACCGGCATCCTGAACGGTGCGGGCAATGGCGCCATGGTTGGGCTTGCAGTGCCTTATGCGGCGCTCAAGAGTTATCATTACATCACTAAAAAACCCATTCCCAACGTGGAAACCGTGACCACGTTTGGTTCCGTCCTCGGCGCGGCCATCGGAGCGATGTTCGGCATCAAGGAAAGCAAGCAGATCGAGAATTACCGCCAGTCGATTTCGACCGAAGTAAGCACGCTCCACCGGCGCGTAAACAGAGCGAACGACAAGATCACCGAGCTTAACCGCGCGCTTGAAGCCAAAGAGCAGGCCGAGCTGGCCCGCTAGGCCGCTGTTGCGCTTATCCCCAGAGTAGTTTATGAGCGGCGACCTATGGAAAACGCTGCACCGCATTCGCATACGCTCAAACCGATCCAGATCGGGCCGATCACGCTTGAGAGCAACGCCATCCTCGCGCCGATGACAGGCGTGAGCGATCTGCCGTTCCGTCAGCTGGTGAAAAGCTTCGGCGCCGGGCTGGTGGTGAGCGAAATGATCGCCAGCAAAGCGGTGGTGCTGGAAACCAAGAACGCCGAACGCATGACGCGCTTCGAATCCAAAGAGCGCCCCTTCTCGGTGCAGCTTGCTGGCTGCGACCCCGAGATCATGGCCGAAGCCGCGCGGTTGAACGAAGATCGCGGCGCCGACATCATCGACATCAATTTTGGTTGCCCGGTGAAGAAGGTGGTGAACGGCATGGCCGGTTCGGCGCTGATGC
Source organism: Rickettsiales bacterium (assembly GCA_037968615.1). Classification (GTDB taxonomy): domain Bacteria; phylum Pseudomonadota; class Alphaproteobacteria; order Rickettsiales; family UBA3002; genus QFOX01. The sequence continues at coordinate 1,056 of JBBKVX010000024.1, read as the reverse complement.
GCGAGGAAGCGCTTGCCATGCGCATTCTGGAAGCCACCGTGAAAGCGGTAAAAATTCCGGTGACGCTGAAAATGCGCATGGGCTGGGACCATGAATCGCTCAACGCCGCCGTATTCGCCAAGCGCGCCGAAGAGCTCGGCATCAAAATGATCACCATCCATGGCCGCACGCGCTGTCAGATGTATAAAGGATCCGCCGATTGGGATTTCATTCGCACGGTGAAGGACTCGGTGAAGCTGCCCGTCATCGCCAACGGCGACATCACCACCTACGCCGACATCGATTCGGCGCTGCAAAAATCCGGTGCCGACGGCGTGATGATCGGGCGCGGTTCGTATGGCCGCCCGTGGTTCATCGCGCAGGCGGCACATTACATCAAGACTGGCCAGAAACGCGCCGACCCCAGCATTCCCGAACAGCGCGACATCATGCTCACCCATTACGAAGAAATGCTATCGCTGTACGGCACGGTGAACGGCGTGCGCGTGGCGCGCAAACATTTGGGCTGGTACGCGGGCGGCCTGCCGAATTCCGCCGAATTCCGTCACAAGGTGAACACGCAGATGGAGCCGGAAGTGGTGAAGGACATCATCCGCGTCTACTACGATGGTTTGCAGGAACGCGGCGTAACGCAACGCGCGCACGAGAAAATCACCGATGGCGAATGACCGCGCAGAATGGCTGGAGGCGTTGCCCTTCCCCGCCCTGCTGGTCGGCCCCGACTTCACCCTGCTCGCCGCCAATTCACTTTCGCCCTCGCTGCCAAAAAAACTGCACGATGCTTTGCCCGTCGGCCATCCGTTGGCGTTGGCGCTGACGCGCCTGTTCAAAGAAGAACGCTCCACCCGCCTCACCGGTATGCAGCTGGCCACCCTGCCCGCCTGCAACGGCTACGTCACGCTGGCTCCCGGCGGTGCGGCGCTGGTGGTGCTGGAAATTACGCAGGAATCGCAGCTCGGCGTGGCCGAAACCTACACCGAGCTTTCGGCGGAACTTGCCGCCACGTTGGCGCATGAAATTCGCAATCCGCTGCTGTCCATTCGTGGCGCAGCGCAG
>JBBKVX010000023.1:0-12633 GCA_037968615.1 Rickettsiales bacterium | reverse complement strand
GCCCTTCACGCGGCCCAGTTTCAGCAGGCGCGCTTCCAGTTGCGCATCAATCGTGCCGCTGGCGGCGGGCGCCGCCTTGCCGGAAGATTTGGCGGCCTTGCCTTTTTTAGCGGGCACTTCTTTCGCGGCCTTAACAGGCGCGGCTTTCACCGGGGTTTTCGCCACCGACTTTTTCGCGGGGGCGGCGGCTTTCGCCGGAGTTTTTTTGGTAGGGGTCGTGGTTTTTTTCGTCGATGCCATGGGTTTCGTTACTGCCGATCTGGGTTTGCTCGTCGCGGTGGGACGTGCTGATGTAGTGCCTTTGGCCGATTTAGCAAGTGGCTTGGCCGATGCTGTGGATGATTTCTTCGCCAGCTTGGCTGCGGGTTTGGCGGGTTTTTTTGCCGTCACTTTCGCAGTTGCTTTTGGTGTCGGTTTTTTTGCTGGGGCGGGCTTTTTTGCCGCAGTTTTCTTAGGTGCTGCCTTGGCCACCGGCTTGCGGGGCGCAGCTTTCGGCGCAGGTTTCTTGGCCGCCGGCTTCTTAGCAGCCGCTTTCACCGGCGCTTTTTTCGCCGCCGGTTTGGGCGCAGTTTTTTTCAATTTGCTTATGAATTTGGAGAGGATATTTTTCTTCGCTGCTGGTTTCTTTGCTGCCGATTTGCTGGCCATGAACATCCCTCGCTTGAATAATCACCCTCGGGCCACGCGGGCCCGAAACTGTGGCGACTATGCATATTTCCCCCGCAAACTCAAGGTTTTCCTTGGAATTCCCCCCATTCGGGCCCATTTTCACAAAACCATCACATTCTCTCGCCCCAAATCGGCTAAGATACTCACATCACATGAGGCTTTTATGGACGACACTGCCCCCAACCCCAATTCCCACAGTTTCCTACCGGTCGTAGGCATCGCAGGAGTCGCTGTCGCGGTCGTCGCAGCCGTTGTGGCCGTCGCCGCGCTCGGCCATGGTCGTGCCAAACTCTTCGGTCGCACTGGCAGCGCCTCGCACCTGCACGGACTTGAAGGCATCGACAAGAAAGCCATCAACGTCGAAACCCGTATCCGCCAAGGCACCGGCACCGGCGCCGGCCGTGGTGGCCTCCGCGGCTAACCCCCCACCCTTTTGTTTCTAACGATGGCGAAGCCGACCCCTTCCTAAACATTTCCTTCCTTCCCGCACAGCGGGCGGCATCTGACCCGCTATGAGGCCGCATTCGGCAGTGGGTCTTCAAGGTAGAAGCGTTTCCGCTCCCGTTCCAATGCCTCAAGCTGTCCCTTCAGCGCCATGAACCGCTGGAAATTATCCTCGTTCATTTCCGCGCCCATCGCCGCTTCGGCCTCAGCGCACTCCACCTTCAGCCGTGCGCGGTCCACATCGTTCACCACCTCGCCCCACAGTCGCCCCACGCGCGTGAAGCGAATCGTCTCGTCCACGTCGCGCGCCACGCCCATGTCTTCCATGGTCTTCGATATCTGCGCCATGGTGCTGGCGGGAAGTTCCTCGTTCAGCGCGTGCCACATTTCGTCATCGGCCAGCTCCGGCGCGTCGATATGAATTTCCGTAATGCGCCGATGCGCCATTTGCTGCCACGCCGCAGGCATGGGCGCGTGCAGCCAAGTCTCTTCTGCCACCGCATCCAGCAGCATGGTCGGCTGCGCCATCACCAGCGCGATGAGGTTGCTGGCGGGCGCCAGCATCGTCGCGTCCGCATTGCGCATCATCGGCGGCAGCGGCACGGTGTTGGTTGTCGCGCCGCGATTGTTATTCGGCTCCGGTTTTTTCCACGGCCCTCTGGGCGCGAATTTCGGCTGCGAGGTCTCGCGCAATTTATCGCGCAGGAACTGCTTATAATAATGCTGCACCGTCGGGTGCTTGATCTGCCCGATCTTCACTTGCAGCGCCTGCTCTTGCGCCGCGCGCGCCTCGGGTGTTTTGGCGCCGCCATCCATCGCCATGTTCCACATCACCAGGCTCAGCGGCAGCGCTTTCTCCAGCACCTCGTCGAACGCCGCTTTGCCCATCGAACGAATCAGCGAATCGGGATCCTCGCCTTTCGGCAGCACCGCCATTTTCAATGTTTTGCCCGGCACCAGAAGCGGCAGCGCCAGCTCCGCCGCGCGGCCCATCGCGCGCTGTCCGGCATTGTCGCCATCGAGGCACAAAGTCGGCTCGTCCACCAACTGCCAGCACAGCTGCAACTGGTCGGCGGTGATGGCCGTGCCCAGCGGCGCCACCGCATGCGTGATGCCCGCCTGCGCCAGCACGATCACATCCATGTAGCCTTCGCAGATCAGCAGCTGCTTGCAGTCGAACGCCGCGCGCCGCGCGATGTCCAAATTGAAAAGCTGCCGCCCTTTATGGAACAGCACCGTCTCCGGCGAGTTCAGATATTTCGGCGCGTCGGCATTCGGCTCGCCCGGCAGCACGCGCCCACCGAAACCAATCACCCGCGATTTGCGATCGCGGATCGGGAACATCAACCGTCGGCGGAAACGGCTGTAAGGTTGCCGCCCCTCCACCTCGATCAGCATCCCCGTATCGATGAGCTGCCGTTCGGTGATGTTGCGCGCCTTCATCGCCTTGCACAGCGCATCACGATCCGCAGGCGCGTAGCCCATGCGGAAGCGCGACACGGTTTCCGGTTTCAGGCCCCGCTCGGTATTATAACGCCGCGCCACCTCGCCTTCGCTGCTGTCCATCAATTGGTCTTCCAGCCACCCGGCCACCGCCTCCATCACTTGCTGCAGCGATTGCTCGCGGTCGAACTTTTCTGCTTCCACGCGAGTAGGTTGGGGAATATGCAACCCAGCGGCCGTCGCCAGCTTCTCGATGGCCTCGCGGTAGCCCACATGCTCGTAATCCATTGTAAAGCCAATGACATCGCCATGCGCGCCGCAGCCAAAGCAGTGGAAGAAGCCTTTTTCGTCGTTGATGGTGAAGGAGGGCGATTTTTCCTTATGAAACGGGCACAAAGCATGGAATTCGCGCCCTGCCCGTTTGATGGGAATGGCGCGTCCGATTACCTCCGACACCCGCAACCGATTGCGGATTTCCTCGATAAAGCTCTGAGGATACTTCATAATTTGCCAGCCGACCCTTGCGATTATGATGGGTTTTTCTTATGCGAAAAAATATTTTTGGGGGTTGACACAGATAGGCCATTGACCCGCCCGAACCCCTTCTTATGCTCTCTCTACCAAACGACCGCTAACGCAAGCAAGCACTAGCGCAAAACTACAAACAGTCTGTTGGGATTTCCCAATAGGCCCACAAAAAAATCGACAACAAGAAAACGAGCAAACATGCGCAACTCACATCAACGCGATACGATGGTCCCGGAATATTTGAAAGTCGGCGAGCAAGTGCTCCCGCTCGTCATCAAACGTCATAGCACCGCGAAGCGCATCTGCCTGCGTTACAACCCCACTGCGCATGCCATCTCGCTCACGCTGCCGCGCAACACGCATGTCGGCACCGCACTCGATTTCCTCGACGCCAAATCCGACTGGCTGCTCGACACGCTGGCCGAAATGCCCGCGCAAAAACAAATCAAGCCCGGCGTCGTCATTCCCCTCATGGGCAAACGCATCCGCATCAAGCACGATGCGCGCCTGCGCGGCTGGCTCCTCTCCGACGAAGTGCTGATGGTTAGCGGCGAGCGCGCCGAGTTCCCCGAGCGCGTCACCACCTCCCTCAAAAAAATCGCCCATGGCGAAATCAAATCCCGCGCCGAGCATTACGCTTCCCACATCGGCAAGCGCATCGCCCGCATCACCGTGCGCGACACGCGCAGCCGCTGGGGCAGCTGCTCCAGCACCGGCAACCTCAACTTCAGCTGGCGCCTGGTCTTCGCCCCCAAAGAAGTCATGGAATATGTGGTGGCCCACGAAGTCGCCCACCTGCGCCACATGAACCACGGCGCCGCCTTCTGGGCCCTCGTCGAGTTCCTCTGCCCCGACTACGAAGTCGCCAAAGAATGGCTCCGCCTCCACGGCAAACATCTCTACCGCTTCAACGCGTAACTAGCGCGCCCGCTCTGCTTCTGCCGCAAGCTTCTCGCGCCAGTATTTCGGGCGGTCTTTTTCCGGAAGCGCGGCCCAGCCTTTATTCAGCACGTCCAACTCCTTCGCATCGATACCCAGTTCCGGGCAGCCGATCCATTCGCCATCCTTCTGCACCAAATGCCCATCCAGATACATGCGGCCACCCTTGCCACGCAGCATCGTTGTTAAATCCCAATGTACGGCGCTGTCGTTGCCGTTGCTCATTTTGCACGGCTCGCCCAGATATTTGTCGCCGTAGCAGCTCCCGATGGCGAGGTGGAAACTGCCGCCAATTTTCTCGCACAGTAGTGTGTTGCGCAGATGCTGGCGAATGAACGGGTTGGTGCCAATGCCGATCTCGCCAAAATGTCGTGAGCCTTCGAACTTCGGGTCGCTCGGGTCGCGATGGTCGTCGCTGCTCAGCACCGTTTGCAAATCCTCGTCGCCGAGGCGCGCCGTGCCTTCCATCACGCGCCCGTTCTCGATGCGCAGCGTCAGGTCTTCCATTTTCAAATTCTTGCCCTTGGCCTTCGTGCCAAACTTGCCTTTCGACACCAGCGTGCCGTTCACGCTTTCCTTCACCGGCCCGCTGAAAATTTCCGAGCCCGGCAAATTGCGCGCCACTACACTGTTGGCAAACTGCTGGCCGTCGATCGACAGGCTTACATCCGTGCCGTCGTCGTTGGTGAAGCGCAGTTCCTTGCCCGCGTTGAATGCCTTGATCAGATGCGCCTGCGCTTTCGTTATTTGCGGCCATGGCTGGTCACACGCATCAAAGAACATATCGAGATATTCCGCGTAATCCATGCCCTCATCCGCCGCTTCCGACGGCGTGGGTGCGTCACTCAGGATCCAGCGTACTTTGTCGGTCGTGCGCAAATCCGTGAACGGCTTATCCACCAGCGCCGAGTAGGTAGCGAATTTTTCCGGGTCGCGTTGGGCGGCGATGGCGTCGTCCATCTTTCCGCGCACATACATCGCATGGGTATTCTGGCATTGGCGTCCGCGCTGGAAAGCGCAGTATTGTTCCAGCGACGGCTCATCCAGCGCGTTCACCAGCACCGTGTTGAACTCGGCGTCCGCCGTATCGAAATCGACCGTCGCGCCGCGTTCTTCCGCACGCCGCAGCGCCGCTTCTGCCGTGCGCCGCCCGAGGAACGAACATTCCAGCAGCAGCCGGTCGCCAGCGCCCACCTTCAACTGGTTCAGCATCGTCTCCGCCTGCCGCTGCTGGCGGCCCGGCTTGCAGGGCATGTCCGGCGCATCGGCCCAGCGCTTGGGCGTCGCCGCTTCCAGCGCCACAATCAGTTCGGCGTTGTTCTCCTGCCCCGCCGCACCAATTTTGCACAGCCGCTGTGTGCGCAGCATCAGCTCCATCCACTCGCCCACATCCTCAGGCGGTTTGCGCCACGCTTCCTGCAGCGCCAACGCGTTCCCCCGAAGCAACGACTCGCCCCCAGCCAGTCGTTCGATCATGTCCATGTACGGTTTAACAGGCAGCATAAACTTCTCCTATGAAGCCGCCCTTCTACCCACCCTTCATGACAGTATCATGACAAAACCTGAATATAATCCCCGCAATGGCGAGCGCAGCGACGCCGAGCCCGAAACCTTGCCTTCGTCTGTCTTCGGCGATAGCCGTTCCGGTCAAAAGGGGCCAGATGCTAGGAGTGGCGTGGGTGGGAATACCGGAGTGTAGCGTCGCTACATGAGGATTTCCCGCACGCGACAGGACGACGCAGATGGTCGCTTTTCACCGGAACCCCTACCGGTGGCGGGCGGAGTCTTGGCCGGGGTAGGTATGCTCTACCTTCACGCCCGACATGTCCGGCACGCGGATATTCGGTGTGTTCTCTTTCATCAGCTTGTTCCAGAATTGCGGCGTCAGCACGTCGCCGTCATTCCCGGTTTCGCTGGGGCGCTGCACACCGCGCGGGGCGGGTTGCTGCTGATAGATCGCGCCGTTATTTCCAACCGGGGCGGCCTGCGTGCCGAAGGGCGTGCCCTCCTGCACCGGCATCGACTCCTGCGGAATTTGGTCCATATCGGAGCGGCTGCCGCCGAACAGCCAAGGCAGCAAGCCCGAGCCGTTATTCGGCGAATTCGGAATGGTCTGCACCGGCACGCCGTCCATCGCATGCATCATGAAATCGTGCCAGATGGGTGCGGGCACGCCGCCACCCGTTACTTTCAGCATTTTCTGGTTGTTGTCGTTGCCGACCCACACGCCGGTCACCAGTTGCGGCGTGAAGCCGACGAACCATGCGTCCTTGAAATCCTGCGAGGTGCCGGTCTTGCCCGCCACCGGACGCCCGATCGCCGCGCGCGTGCCGGTGCCGCGGCGCACCGCATCGAGCAGCATGTAGTTCATCATTTCCACCGTGCCCTCGGCCAGCACCTGCGTGTCGGCGATGGGTTTGCGCTCGTACAGTTTCTTGCCGTCGCGCGTGGTGATGGTCAGCACCGTATAGGGCACCACTTTCTTACCGTGATTCGCCAGATGCGCGAACGCGCCCGTCATGTCCATCAGCGTGGTTTCCACCGCGCCCAGCGCGATCGAGGGATGCGCGGGAATGTCGTCCAGCCCCAGCCGCTCGGCCATTTGCGCCACGCGGTTCACGCCGGTATATTGGCTCAACCGCACCGCCACCGTGTTCAACGATTCGCGCAGCGCCTGCACCATCGGAATCTCGCCTTTGTAGGTGCCGGTGTAGTTGCCCGGCGTCCAGGTTTTATTCCCCACCTGCATCACCACCGGCGCATCCAGCACCATCGATTCCGGCGTATAACCCGACTCCAGCGCCGCAAGATACACGAACAGTTTGAAAATCGAGCCCGGCTGGCGGCGCGCCTGCGTGGCGCGGTTATATTGCGACTTGCCGTAATCCGTGCCGCCCACCAGCGCTTTCACCGCGCCCTCCGGCGTCATCGCCACCAGCGCCCCTTGGGTGATGCGCAGCTTCTCACCATCGGTCGCCAGTTTGTTCTGGATGGCGTCCACCGCGAAGCCTTGCAGCTTCGGATCGAAGCTGGTGGCCACGATCATATCTTCTTCCACATTGCCGACGAAGGCAGGAAGTTCGTCCATCACCCAATCGGTAAAGTAGCGCACGTCGCCACCATCCGATTCGCGCTCCGGCGCGTCATGGAAGCTCAGCAGCGCGGGCTTGATCTCGCTTTGCTGCAGGTAGCCCGCATCCACCATATTCACCAGCACTTGGTGAATGCGCTTCTCGGCGCGCTCGGGCGAGGCGGCGGGCGAATAGCGCGACGGCGCTTTCAGCAGCCCCGCCATCATCGCCGATTCAGCAAGGTTCAGTTCCGTCGCGTGCTTATTGAAATAGCGTTTCGACGCCGCATCCACGCCATACGCTCCTGAACCGAGGTAAACGCGGTTCAGGTAAATCGCCATGATCTCGTTCTTGCTGAAGCGCCCTTCCAGCCAGAAGGCCAGCAGCACTTCTTGAATCTTCCGCTCCAGCGAGCGCTTGGGCGTCAGGAACACGTTCTTCGCCACTTGCTGCGTTACGGTCGAGCCGCCCTGCACCACGCGGCCTTTGCTCACGTTGATGACCATAGCGCGTGCGATGCCCCAGAAATCCACTCCGCCATGTGCGAAGAAGCGGCGATCCTCGGTGGCCACCACCGCTTGAATCAAATGCTTCGGCAGTTTCTCGTAGGGCACATACGCGCCGTACACATCGCCGTAGTTCGCCACCACGCGGCCATCTTCCGTCGTAATGGTGATGCCCTGCTGTTTCTTGATGGTGTTCAACTCGCGGATGTCCGGCAGCGAGCGCGCGAAATACATCACCAGCAAACCCGCCACGATGATGCCCGCAATGCCCAGCCGCAGCAGGAAAATCCAGAAGCCACGCTTCTTCACCGTGCGCCGCACGAACCCGTCGCCGCCATTGCCGCCGGTTTTTTTGCGGCGCGGCGCTTGCTTATTATATACGGCATTGCTCGGTGCCGTGCGTGGCGCACCCGCTTTGGGCGACACCCCGCTCGACGCATGGCGCGGTTTCGGCTTCGCCCCCACCACCTGCAATTTGCGTGGTTTCGACGAACGCTTCTTTTTCTTTTTGCCAAAGATTTTTCCGAACATCGCGCGCTTTTAGCCGAGTTAACTGGCCTTGTCATAGACAATTTTGCACAAGGGCTGGCAAGAGCATGGCGCAAGGAACTGTCTTTCTTACCCCACACCTTCCCCTAGACAACCAAGCCGCATCCACCTAAACCACCCCCATGGACGACACCACCTACCAATCCCTCGCCAACGCCACGTTCGACCATCTGGAGGCCGCGCTCGAGCCCGCCTACCAGTCCGGCGCCATCGACGAGTTGGAACGCGAGGGCTCCACCCTCACCATCACGCCCGAGGGTGGCCGCACCATCGTCGTCAGCAAACACGCGCCCACCGGGCAGATCTGGCTCGCCAGCCCGCGCCTTGGCGGCCTGCATTTCCTGCGTTCCGAGAACGGCTGGCACCTGCCCGACGGCCGCGCCCTGTTCGCCACCCTGCAATCCGAACTCGCCACCGACGGCGTGGAAGTAACGCTATGACCCGCCCCGACACCCTGCCCGCCAAAGGCAAACTCAGCAGCCTGAAATACCTGTTCAGTTACCTGTTGCCCTACCGTCGCAACGTCATCTTCGCCTCCATCGCGCTCATCTTCACTTCCGGCGGCGTGCTCAGCATGGGCTACGCCTTCCGCTACCTGATCGACGAAGGCATCGCCAAGCGCGACCCCTATCTGCTCGGCAACGGCTACATCATCCTGCTCGCCGTGGTCGTCGCCCTCGCCCTCGCCACCTACGCGCGCTACCTGTTCGTGAGCTGGGTGGGCGAGCGCGTGGTCGCCGACATTCGCCGCGACGTGTTCAGCAAAATCCTGAGCATGGACACCGTGTTCTTCGAGACCACCCGCACCGGCGACCTGCTCTCGCGCCTCACCACCGACACCACGCTCCTGCAAACCGTGGTCGGTTCCTCCGTTAGCATTTTCCTACGCAACGTGCTGCTGTTCACCGGCGGCCTCACCATGCTGCTCATCACCAGCGTTAAGCTCTCCAACTACGTATTGCTGATGCTGCCGCTGGTGCTCATTCCCATCGTGGTGCTGGGCAAGCGCGTGCGCGTTCTCTCCCGCGCCACGCAAAACAAAGTGGCCGATCTCAGCTCCACCGCCGAGGAATCCATCAGCGCCATCCGCACCATCCACGCCATGGCGATGGAAGACGCCGAGAGCATCCGCTTCAACGGCCTCGTGGAGGACACACTCAAAACCGCCCTCGCCCGCATCCGCATGCGCGCGGCCCTCACCGCCATCGTCATCTGCCTGGTGTTCGGCGCGGTCGTCACCGTGCTGTATGTTGGCGGGCAGGATGTCATCGCGGGCCGCATTTCGGCGGGCGAACTTTCCTCCTTCATCTTCTATGCCGTGGTTGTCGCGGGTGCCTTGGGCGCCGTCAGCGAAGTGATCGGCGAGTTGCAACGCGCCGCGGGCGCCACCGAGCGGCTCATGGAAACCATGGCCATGGCCCCCACCATTCTCGCCCCCGCCGAGCCGCATCTGTTCACCAAAAAACCGCTGGGCCGCCTGTCGTTCGAGCACATCACTTTCCACTATCCCTCGCGCCCCGACGTGGCGTCGCTCAGCAATGTCAGCTTCCGCATCGAGCCGGGCGAAACCGTCGCCATCGTCGGCCCCTCGGGTGCGAGTAAAACCACCATTTTCCAGTTGCTGCTGCGTTTCTACGACGCCCAGTTCGGCCTCATCCGCATCGACGGGCACGACCTGCGCACGCTCGATCCCAAACAATGGCGCAGCCATATCGGCATGGTACCGCAGGACCCGATGATCTTCAGCGCCGACGCATGGACGAACATCCGCGCTGGCAAGCCCGACGCGACGGACGACGAAGTGCGCGCCGCCGCCAAAACCGCCGAAGCGCTCGATTTCATCAACGCCCTGCCCAACGGCTTCGACACTCACTTAGGCGAAAAAGGCGTGCGCCTCAGTGGCGGCCAGCGCCAGCGCATCGCCATCGCCCGCGCCATCATCCGCAATCCCAGCCTGCTGCTTTTGGATGAAGCCACCAGCGCCCTCGACGCCGAGAACGAGACCATCATCCAAGCGGCGCTCGAAACCATCATGAAAGAGCGCACCACCTTGGTCATCGCCCACCGCCTCTCCACCGTCATCAATGCCGACCGCATCATGGTCATGCAAAACGGCATCATCCAAGAGATGGGCACCCACGAGCAGCTGCTCGAAACCAGCGCACTTTATAAGCGTTTGGCGGAGCTGCAGTTCGCCTAAAAATTATCCCGCAATCGTCGCGCTGTTTCGCTTCGCTCGTTTTTATAAGCGCTCCGCGCGAATGGGGGCTTGCCCCCCAAACCCCGCCGCTCCGCGGGTCGGCAGTCGCCTCCCGTGGAGCTCTAATCTCTCCGTCATTGCGAGCGCGTAGCGAAGCAATCCATCTTTTCCCAGCCCGTGGCCTCTGGATTGCCGCGTCGCCAAGCGGCTCCTCGCAATGACAACCTTAACTCCGCAATGGCGAAGCCGAGCCCTTTCCTTCCCGCGATAGCGGGCGGTGGAAGAATGGGCCAGATGCTAGGAGTGGCGTGCGCTGAAAACCGCAGCGTAGCTCTCGCTACGTGAGGATTTTCTGCGTGCGGCAGGACGACGCAGATGGTCCGTTATGCCACCGCTTACTTAACGAAGACTTCGGCGGTGTCGGCGTCTTTTTGATTGCCCAGCGCCTGCACATTGATGCTCATCGGGTTCACGCCCTTATCGATCAGATACGCGCGGATCGCCAGTGCGCGGCTCAGCGAAATGCGGCGGGCCACCGAGGCTTGTTCCGCCGTGCCCGAGGCATAGGCCACGATGCGCACGCTGCCCTGCGATTTCTTCACCGCATCGGCAATGCCGGAAAGCGACGCTTTCGCATCCGCGTCGAGGTCGCCCTTATCTTTGCCGAAGCGCAGGTTGTGCTGCTTCGCCACGTCGCCCGACGAACGCAACGCCGGAATCGCCAGCGGCGGCGGGGTTTCCGCTTTCGCCACCACCACCGGTTTCGGCGCGGGCATTGGCGCGGGCGCTTGCGGCGCCCCACCCACCGGCGGCAAGTTCAGCGGCGGCGGCACCATGGGCGTCGTGGGTGCGGCCAGCGGCGAGGCCACCGGCGTCGGCAATTGCGGCGGCATCGACACCGCCACGGCTTTCGGCGCATCCGCCGTGGGCGGCAATGGCAGCGGCGGCATGTCGAACGGGTCGTTCGCCGCCACCACCGGCTTCGGCGTTTCCTTCACCGGCAGCGGAAGGGGCACCACCGGTTTCGCGGCGCTCACTGGCGGCAGTTTCAGCGGCGGCGGCGTGGTGGTTTTCGGCGTCACCACCGGCGTCGGCATTTCCATTTTCACGGGCGCCGGTTTGGGCATCGGCGGCAGCGCGGCGATTTTCGTCGGCGCCAGTTTCACCGGTTCCTTCTTCACCACCGGAACTGGCTTCGGCGCTTCTTTCTTCACCACCGGTTTCGGCGTTTCCTTTTTCACCACCGGCAACGCGGGCGGTTTCGGCGCGGCCATCGGCGCGCTGTTCTTCGGCGTCACGTCCACATCCGGCAATTCGCGTTTCACGATCGGCAGTTCGCTGTCGGCCATGTTCGGTTTCGGCAAGCTCGGCAGATCGCCCGACACGCCCGCCATTGGCAGGTCGCGGCTATCGACGCCTTCCGGCGGCCGCACCACATCCATCGAGCTCGGCGTCTTATCGCCCGTGATCGCCGTCAGCGACGGCAAGCCCTCGAACATCGGTTTCTCATGCTGCAGGCCCGGCAGCTTCGGCAATTCCGACGCCGCCTCCACCTGCTTCACGCCCGACAGCACCGGCATGCTCACCACGCTTCCCGGTGCCAGCGTCGGAACCGTGGGGGTCGTCGCATTCACGCGCGCCGCGGCTTCCTTCGCCGCTGTCTGTGCTTGTTTCATCGCATCCGCTGCTTGTGCGTCGGCCAGTTTTTTGGCTTCGGCTTCAGCTTTTGCTTTCGCCTCGGCGGCGATTTTTGCGTCGGCTTCCATCTGTTTCTTCGCGGCGGCCAATTGCGCCTCTTCCACCGCTTTCAGCTTCTTCGCATCGGCGATGGCCGCCGCACGTTGGGCGTCCTGTTCCGCTTTCAGTTTCACACCATCGGCGATCGCCTGTTTGCGTTTCGCCGCTTCCGCCGCGATGCGTTTTTTGGCTTCCGCCATCGCGTCCTTATCGGCGCTCACTTTCACCGACGGGTCGCTGCCCGGCAACGCCAGCTTGCCTTCGCGAAGCGTGCGCTCCTTGCGCAATTCTTCCAGCAGCGCCGTACTGGGCCCACGCACCACCGTCTTATCGCGCACGATGCCCATTTCTTTCGGCGGCGCGTACATCCCCTTCGCGCGCTCCGTCACCGAGTCGGGCAACGGATCGGCCGGGCGCTCGTTCAACACGGGCATGGGCGGCGGCATCATCGGTGGCGGCGCATTCGGTAATTCCAGTTGGCTGACATTGGGCAGCGCCATTGGCAAGGGCGGCGGGGCCAGCGGCGCAGCCCATGCCCGTGTTGAAC
>JBBKVX010000022.1:0-14380 GCA_037968615.1 Rickettsiales bacterium | reverse complement strand
TCAGGAGAACCTATGCTCGGTGCATTACTAGGTGCGGTTACAGGATTAGCGGGCGGTGCCATCAAAGGTACCGGCGAAGCCCTATCCATGGGCGACCCGAACGGCCTTCTCGGTAAACTGGGTGAAACCGTTTCTGGTGTGGGCGACCTCGTGCAGGCGGGTGGCTCGCAAATGCGTGAGAATGGCGTGGGCATCGGCATCGAAGCACGCTCATTAGATATGAGCGGCTTCGGTAAAGGAACCTTGGCTGCAATCCAAGAAATCGGCGCGGGTTTCCGCGGTGTAAAAATGGAGCCGACCGTAGGTATTGAACAAGTGAGCCAATCCCAAGTTGTTGCAGCGGCCTTGCCGCAAGGCGTGAGTGAAGTACATGCCGCAGATATCGGCAGCTTCTCTGCCCCCACGTTCGGTGGTGGTGGCGGCGGACAATCCGTTGGCGCCATGAGGGGCTAAGCTTCTTTCATAAACTAAAAACGGCGTGGAAAAATTTTCCACGCCGTTTTTGTTTGTGGCTCCCGAATCTCTAGAACGGGCTGATGGCTTCGATGACTTGGTAGCCCCAGCGCGGTTGGCCTTTGTCGGAGATCTGGCCACGGCCGCTATAGACGATGCGGGCTTGTGCGATCTGGGTTGATTCGATGGTGTTGTCGGAGTTGATGTCCTGCGGGCGGATCACGCCTTTCACCGACACTTCACGAATCTCATAATTCACCAGAATTTCTTGCGAGCCTTCGATCACGAGGTTGCCGTTGGGCAGCACCTGCGTGATGAGCGCGGCGACCTGCGTGTTGATGGTCTCTTTGCGATCGATCTTGCCGGTGGAGTTGGTGTTGCTGCTGCCGTTCAGGCTGAACAGGTTGGCGGAGTTGGCGCCGCTGAGCTTGGTGATCTCGTTCTCGAACCCGAACACGGAGGGCGCGGCGGCAGCTTCGGTGGTGGCGCGTTGGTTGTCGGTCTTGTTATCCATTTTGGCTTGGTCGGACACCGCCACGTTCACGCGGAGGATGTCGCCCACGCGGGCGGCCCGCTGGTCGCGGAAGAAGGCGCGGCTGCCTTGCTGCCACAGCGAGTTCGAGGTGCGCGCGGTCTGGGTTTCCGGGTCGGGCAGGGGCCACGACATGGGTTTGTAATCGGCCACTACTTGCGGGTTGTTCACTTCTGTCAGCGGCGGGCGCTGCCCGGCGTTGCTGAGTTTGTCGATGGTGCTGGCGCAGGCCGTGAGGCTGAGGGCCGATGCGGTGAGTGCGATGAGTTTAAAACGGTTCATGCGTTAGCTCCCTGATTCCATGTTCATTTCCACCTTGCCTGCGGCAATTACGCGGCCGGTGACGGATCGTTCGGTTTTGACGTTCTTGACGCGTACGGCGCCGCCTTGCTCGCCATCCTCCAGCGCAACGCCGGTGGTTTTGATGAACATGTACGGCGTGGTGTAGCTGAGATCGACCATCTCGCCTTTTTTGATGACGACCGGGGCGCTGATTTCCTTCTCGCGGATGGGGCGCTCGCCCGAAATGGTGTTGCGCGGCGATTTGCCAAGCAGTTGCGACACTTCCGTGATGGTGTCCTTACGCACGGTGCGGCGCGGCATGTCGCGGCTGCCCAGGTCTTGCTGCTCGATGATGTCGCCGGCGCGCAGCTGGCGGTTCAGCACCGGCACGGTGATCACGCCTTCGTAATGGCCCGAAATGGGCTTCACGATTTCCGTTTGCCCGCGGCCGAGGATATGGGCTTGCGCCTGCCATTGGCGGCTTTGCGGGTCGATCTGCAGCGCGTGCAGTTTCAGTTTGATCGGGTGGTCGGCGCTGTAAACGATGTTGCTGTTGGCGGGCATGGTGGTGGCGCGGGCCTTTTTCTCGACCCCCTGCGCAGCCAGTTGTTCCGCCACTTCGTCGGCCACATCCTGATAGGTGATCTGGAAGTACGCCGCTGGTTGGATGGTGGTGGTGCTGACGGTGATCGACGTGGTTTGCGGCGCGCTGACGCCCGCATTCAGGGCGGCAACTTGTGCCGGGGTCTGCCAATCGGCCGCCATCGCCATGTTGTAGGGCATGGCGATCATCAGGTAGGCCGCGAACGTGGCTGCTTTTTTGGCATCCACGGTGCGGGGCTTGGTTTTTTCCGTCGTTGCGGAAGTGGTTTTTTTGTCGGTCATGTCTAACTCCTATCCGTCTGCGCTACACTGATTGGTTCAGCGATTGCAGCATTTCATCGGCGGCGCTGAGCACTTTCGTGTTCATCTCATACGCGCGCTGGGCCACGATCAGCTCGGTGATTTCGGAGACCGGGTTGACGTTCGAATTCTCGAGGAAGCCTTGCAAAATAACGCCCATGCCGTCTTGCCCCGCATTGTTCAGCTGCGGTGCGCCGGAGGCGGTGGTTTCCAGATACATGTTGTCGCCAGTGGCTTGCAGGCCGTTGGTGTTGATGAATGAGGCAATCTCAAACTGGCCGAGCAGTTGTGAATCCGTCTGGCCGGAAACGATCACCGCCACTTCACCGGAATCGTTGATGCTGATGGATTCGGCGTTGTCGGGAATGGTGATGGCGGGCTGGATGGTGAAGCCTGCGCGGTTGACGATGGTGCCGTCCTCGGAAATTTTGAACGCACCGTCGCGGGTGTAGGCGGTGGTGCCGTCGGGCAGTTCCACTTGGAAATAGCCTTTACCGTTAATGGCGATGTCGAGGGGCGATTCGGTGTTTTGCATGGTGCCTTGGCCGGTGTCGCGGCTGATGGCGCCTGCGCGCACACCGAGGCCGATCTGCACGCCGACCGGCAGGATGGTGCCTTGATCGGTGGAGTTGACACCCACGCGTTTCAGATCCTGATACAGCAGATCCTGGAACTCGGCGCGTTCGGCTTTGAACGACGTCGTCGTCATGTTCGCCAAGTTATGCGAAATAGTGTCGACGTTCAGCTGCTGGGCGGCGAGGCCGGTGGCTGCGATGTTTAATGCACGCATGGTGAACTACTCCCTGTTATTATGATTGCTGCTTGGCGTAAGCTTGCGAGGTCTTGCGCTGCAGGTCGTACATGATTTCGATGAATTTCGCGGTGCTGGTGGTGGAGCGGCTGAGCTGCATCACACGTACCATTTCGCTAACGGCGGAGACATTCGAGGTCTCGATGGCGCCTTGCACCAACCGTGCGGTTTCTGAGGGAACCGGGGTGGCGGTGCTGGAATAGAGCGAGTTGCCGAGGCGGGTCATCGCCTGTTCGTCGTTGAATTCCATGACGCCCACTTGGCCCACATCTTCACCATCGACGCTCACTTGGCCGGAGCCGTTGATGATGATGCTTTTTGCGTTGTCGGGAATGGCGATCTCGCCGCCATCGGCACCCAGCACAGCGTTGCCGTCCACGGTTACCAGCGTGCCTTCGCCGTTGATCTGGAAGTTGCCGGCGCGGGTGTAGCGTGTGCCTAGGGGGGTTTGTACCTGGAAGTAACCGTTGCCGGAAATGGCGAGGTCGAAGGTGTTGTTGGTGGTGCGCAGGCTGCCTTGCGCGGTATCGCGCCATGAGAGGGGATCGTTGGCGTAGGCATCCTGACCCTTGCTGTCCTTGACGAGGTGGTCACTGAACATCAACTTCTCGGCATTGTAGCCCGCGGTGTTCACGTTGGCGATGTTGGTCGCGGTCACGTCCATGTCGCGCATCATGCCCATTTGCTTCGAGAGGGTAATGTAAATGCTGTTGTCCATACGGTCTTTGCTCGTGTTGGTGTGTCGTCGGGGTAGTAGAAGCACAAACCATGCCAGTTTCCTGTGCAGCCTCTAAATCCATGTTTCCTTTGGCTCTTTTCAACATGGCTGCAGTTCGTCGTTGTCACATGCGCGGGTGCAGGATAGAACCGGGGCATCATTCCTCGTACTGGAGCTCCCATGGCCAAGAAACAGCAAGAACCCGCCGAAGAAACCGAGACCGACGCACCGGCTGTCGAAGGGGAAGAAGGCGAAGAAGGCGCTCCTAAAAAGGGCAAAAAGAAATTACTGTTCATTATTGTAGGGGCTGTGGTGGCATTGATCGTCATCGGCGTGGTGCTGATGATGGTGATGGGTGGCGAGAAAGAAATGAAATCACCCGAAGAGACCGAAGTGGCCAAGGTCGCCTCGGCGCCGGTCTATTACGAGCTGCCGGAATTCCTGTCGAACCTCAGCAGCAGCGGCTCACGCGTGAGCTTCCTCAAAATGTCGGTAACACTGGAACTGCGCGATGCCGAAGCCGTTGCGGTGGTCGAGGCCAACAAGCCGCGCATTCTCGATACGTTCAACACCTACCTGCGTGAACTGCGCCCGTCGGACGTTCAGGGCTCCGCTGGCATCTACCGCCTGCGCGACGAACTGATGACGCGTCTGAACGCCACGATCGAGGAAGATCTGGTTAAGGATATACTTTTCAGTGAAATTATAGTACAGTAGGCGGAATAATAACCCATACGAGGCGTGGACTACACCGCGCCCGACCAAGGGTTGGTGTGCTCTGGCAGGCAATTTGCTACTACCGCAACGGTAGGGCATCACATGGGGCAACCGAATGGCAGAAGACCAAAAGGAAGTGAAAACCGACGACGCCGCTGCGGCCGAGTGGGAAAAGATGATGGCGGCCGAAGGTAACGGCGACGCCGCTGCTGACGCGCCTGCAGAAGATAATGGCGAACCCGCACGCGTGCTGAACCAGGACGAGATCGACCTGCTGCTCGGCTTCGACGGTGGCGATGGCGGCCCCGACCGCTCCAGCGGTATCTACGCGATTCTCGATCGTTCGATGATGGCTTACGAGAAACTGCCGATGCTTGAGGTGGTGTTCGACCGCTTGGTGCGCATGCTCTCGTCCTCGATGCGCAATTTCACGTCCGACAACGTCGAGGTTTCCATCGATTCGATGATCTCGATGCGTTTCGATGATTACATGAACTCCATTCCGCTCCCCGCGCTGCTGGCCGTGTTCCGCGCCGTGGAGTGGGAGAATTTCGGCATCCTCACCATCGATTCGGCGCAAATTTATTCCACTGTCGATCTGTTGCTCGGCGGCCGCCGCACGGCGAAGCCAGTGCGCGTCGAAGGCCGCCCATACACCACCATCGAGCAGGACATCGTCAAGAAAATGACCGACATCGTGCTCAACGATCTCAGTGCGGCGTTCGACCCGCTGTCGCCAGTGGCGTTCCAATTCGACCGGTTGGAGAGCAATCCGCGCTTCGCCCAAATTGCTCGCCCGAATTCGGCGGTGCTGCTGGTGCGCCTACGTGTGGATATGGAAGAACGTGGTGGCATGGTGGAAATTCTGCTGCCGCACAGCACGCTGGAGCCCATCCGCGACCTGCTGCTGCAAATGTTCATGGGCGAGAAATTCGGCCAGGATTCGGTATGGGAGCGCCATCTTGGCCGCGAAGTGGGCCAAACCTACATCGACATCGAAGCCGTGCTCGACGAGCGCCAGATTTCGCTGGGCGAAGTGGTGAACCTAAAAATCGGTTCCACCGTGATGCTCGACGTTTCCGCTGACGACCCTGTGCGCGTGAAATGCGGCGGCATCTCGCTCACCACCGCGCAAGTGGGCCGAGTGGGCGATAAAATCGCCATCGCGGTGAACGAGGACATCCGTCAGTTCCGTGAATTATTGAAAGAGCAGGGGGCTATATAATGGGCAACGTCGTCCTTTCCCTCCTCGTCAACGGCATGATGGCGATTCTGCTGTTCGTCACCATTCTCTATTGCTGGCGCTTGAACACACGCATCCGCGTGCTGCAGGATTCGCGCTCCGAGCTGGCCGAGATCATCCGCGAGTTCGACGAATCGACCCGTCGCGCTACCGACTCCATCGCCGAGATCCACACCGCCACCGCACGGTTGAGCGAGAACATCCAGCACAAGATCGACAAGGCCAATTTCTTGGCCGACGATTTGCAATACATGATTGAAAAAGGCAGCAAGCTGGCCGGTAAAACCGAACCGGCCATGGAGCGCGCGCGCCCCAGCATGGCGGCTCCCGCCGCAGCCCCGGCCCAGCGCCCGAGCGCCGCCACTGTTTCCGACGACACTGCCGGCGCCGCCGGAAGACGTGCCCGCACCCGCTCCCGCGCCGAGCAGGAGCTGATACAGGTGTTGGCTAACAAAGACGAATCAGGCAGGTAGCCCATGGCCAAGACAACCAAAAAGAAACCGCAATTGAAAAAGCGGTTATTGAAAACGGCGCGCTTGCGGTTGATGCCGCTGACCATGGCCATGCTCAGCCTGCTGCTGGTGGCGAAGCTGAACGATGTGTATTGGAACAGCCGCCAGTTGGGCGAACTGCTGAACGTGCGCGACGCGAAAGCCAGTGCGGCCGCAGAAGAGAAAAAAGACGCCGAAGCCGTGCATGCGGCGGAAGGGGACAAGGCCGAAGGCGGCCATGGTGAAGCCTCGGCCAAGCCGGTGGAGGACGCAAAAACCTTTGGCGAAGGCAAGCTGACGCTGAAACAGATCGAAGAACTCAAAGCCCGCGATCAGCATGAACCCTACACCCAGACAGAACTCGATCTGTTGCAGAACCTCAGCAAGCGCCGCGAAGAGATCGACGCCCGCGCCAAGGAGCTGGAAATGAAATCCAGCGTGCTCGACGCCACCGAGAAGCGCATCAACGACAAGATCGTCGAAATGAAAGACCTGCAGAAAGAACTCAGCGCCGTAGTGGCCGAGTACAAAGTGCAGCAGGATTCCGAGGTCAAAAGCCTGGTCAAGATCTACGAGAGCATGAAGCCGCTCGATGCCGCCGCCATTTTCGACGAGATGGATATGGGCATCCTGCTGGAAGTGATCGACACCATGTCCGAACGTAAAGTCGCCCCCATCCTTGCAGGCATGAGCCCGACCCGCGCGCGTGACGTAACGCAAGAGCTTGCCGAAATGCGCAAGGGCCGCCAGCGTATCAACGCCGCAGCAAGCAAGGCCACCGCGCCTTAATAAAGCTCATAATGGGTGATGGTGCCCTCGGCCGGAATCGAACCGGCACTCGATTACTCGAAACAGATTTTAAGTCTGGCGCGTCTACCAATTCCGCCACGAGGGCACTCGAGTAAAATCTCAGTAACAGTGGGTAAGCGACTAGTCGAGCAGTTTGCCACCAAGTTGCGCAATGAGCTGTTCGATGGCGACGCTTGAGGCCTCGGCGCGGGATTTTTCCAGCGAGCGGCTGACGAGCGTGGTGTTGTAGCCGCCATCGACGAAATGCGGATAACTGCCGATTTCGACATCGGGAAAGTCGTTTTGAATCGTGCCGAGCCCATCGGCAATCGTGCCTTCCGGCAGGTTGGTGCTGATGCTGACGGAAGCCATCGGCGCGTCACCGATCAGCGTTGGCAGAATGGTTTCCAGCATCGATTGCATGATGCGCGGCACGCCCGCCATGACGTAGACATTTTCGATCTGGATGCCGGGGGCGGCGGTGGCGGCGTTCAGAATGAGCGTAGCGCCTTCCGGCACATCGGCCATGCGCAGGCGGGCCTCGTTTAATTCCACGTCGCGGTCGCGGTACGAGTCGCTGAGCAGCTTCACGGCTTCCGGGTGACGATACAACTTCACGCCGAATGCTTTTGCGATGGAGGCGGCGGTGATGTCGTCGTGCGTCGGGCCGATGCCGCCGGTGGTGAACACGTAACGGTATTTCGCGCGGCATTCGTTGACAGTGGCGGCGATGGTGTCCTCGATGTCGGGGATCACGCGCGCTTCCATCAGCCGCACGCCCACGCCGTTCAGCTTCTCGGCCAGATGCGCCAGGTTCTTGTCCTGTGTGCGGCCGGAGAGGATTTCGTTTCCAATAATGATGAGGCAGGCGGTGGTCATGCGCGTGTTCTAACTGTTTTAATGGTGGCTTTCCAGCAAAGCTTTCGCTGGAAAGCCGATAAATTTGCTATTATAGAAGTGCCATGACCTACGATGACGAAGACGAAGAGTACGAAGATTCCCGCACCATTCCCCTGCATGGGGAAGCCGGATATGTGGGCATGCGCAAGGCAGGCCTGCTGGCCGCCGAGATCCTCGACGAGTTGGCCGATATGGTCGAGCCGGGCCTCACCACCAACGCCATCAACGAATACGTGCATAAGCGCATCACCGAAGCAGGCGCCATCCCGGCGCCGCTGGGCTATCGCGGTTTCCCGAAATCGGTCTGCACCTCGGTGAACCATGTGGTGTGCCACGGCATTCCCGACGACCGGAAACTGGCCAACGGCGACATCGTGAACATCGACGTGACGACGATTGTCGATGGCTGGCACGGCGATACCAGCCGCACCTTCTGGGTGGGCGAACCGAGCATTAAAGCCAAGCGCCTCACCGAAGTGACCTACGAAGCGCTGATGCGCGGCATCGAAATTGTGAAACCCGGCGCCACCACGGGCGATATCGGCCATGTGATCCAAAGCTTCGTCGAGCCGCACGGCTATTCCATCGTGCGTGAATATTGCGGTCACGGGCTTGGCACTATTTTCCATACCGCGCCCAACATCCTGCATTTCGGCAAACCCGGTACGGGTGTGGAACTAAAAGAAGGCATGTTCTTCACCATCGAGCCGATGGTGAATGTTGGCAAAGCCGCGACCATATTGAACCGCCATGACGGCTGGACGGTGACCACGCGCGACAAATCCCTCAGCGCGCAGTTCGAGCATTCGCTGGCGGTCACCGCAAACGGCTACGAAATTTTCACCAGTTCGCCGACTGGCCGCAACTGCCCACCATATAAATAATGTCATCCCCGCGAAGGCGGGGATCCATGCCGCGCCACACGCAATCATCATGGCATGGATTTTCGCCTGCGCGGGAATGACGTGCATAGGATAATGAGATGACCCAGCCCAAAACGATTTTTATCACCGGCGCATCTTCCGGGCTTGGCGAATCGCTGGCGTACATATACGCCTCCTCTGAAACCACTCTTGCCCTTACCGGGCGCAATGCCGAGCGCTTGGAGAAAGTGGCGGCGGAATGTCGTGCGCGCGGCGCGGTGGTGCATACCGCGCTCATCGATGTGCGCGACGCAGAGAAAATGAAAGAGTTCATTCTACACATCGACGAGCTGCATCCGATCGATCTGATCATCGCCAATGCGGGCATCTCAGCAGGCACCTTCACGGGCGAAGACAATCTTGTCGCGGCGCAAGGCGTGTTCGATGTGAATCTCGGTGGTGTGTTGAACACCATCCATCCCATTCTTCCGCGCATGGTGAAACGCCGCGCGGGGCATATTGCCATCATCTCCTCGCTGGCGGGCATTCTGCCGTGGCCGGGCGCGGCGGCTTACAGCGCCAGCAAGGCGGCGGTGCGCTATTATGGTGAAGCGTTGCGCGGCTATATCAAACGCAAAAATGTTTCGGTCAGCGTCATCTGTCCAGGCTGGATTCAGACGCCTTTGGTGGCGGTGAATCGTTTTCCGATGCCGTTTATCATGTCGCCGGAACGTGCAGCATTGATTATAAAGCGCGGATTGCTGCGGCGCAAAACGCGTATTTCTTTCCCCATGAGCATTTATTTGCTGCTGCGCGTGTTCGAGGCGATGCCCGCCGGTTTGGTGAGTTCTTTGAGCAGCCTGATGCCCGGAAAGCGGCAGAAATCCTAGTGTTTCCGTGTGTTGC
Organism: Rickettsiales bacterium; assembly: GCA_037968615.1. Lineage (GTDB taxonomy): Bacteria > Pseudomonadota > Alphaproteobacteria > Rickettsiales > UBA3002 > QFOX01. The sequence continues at coordinate 4,772 of JBBKVX010000022.1, read as the reverse complement.
TGTGTGTGTGCATTAGCGACTGCCGCACCATGGCCCCAAAAAGCAAGCGAAAAATACCTGTGAAAAACTCCGGTTTTCCGCCGTTTTTTGAGATTTTGTTGTTTACATAAGTTTTGAACGGTGCTTATCGTCCTCCCGCTGGTGACTAGGCAAACCCTAGGGAATTCGCAGATTGCCGGTGTGAAATGATTTTGTCGGTTCACATCGTTGATTCGAGAAACACGCGGGAAACTGTCGCTTGGCACAATGTTGTTTAATCGTCCTAACCTTATGGAGTTCACTATGAACAAGAACGAACTGATCGCTGAGATCGCTGACAAGACCGAACTGACCAAAGCTAAAGCTGCTGAAGCAGTTGACGCGTTCATCGAAGTAATCTCGAAGTCGCTGACCAAAGGCAAAGAAGTTCGCCTCGTTGGTTTCGGTACCTTCACCTCGGTTAAGCGCAAAGCTACCGAAGGCCGCAACCCGCGCACCGGCGCTGTGATCAAAATCGCAGCTTCCGTACAGCCGAAATTCAAGCCCGGCAAAGCTCTGAAAGACTCCGTAAACAAGCGTAAAGCGTAAGCTTTCCTTGTGGACGTCGCGGTGAGGTAACTCACCGTCAGTCACAGATACGGCGCGATGTTATTCAACATCGCGCCGTTTTTGTTGGTGGATTGAAATATTGCCCTTGCCACGGCTCTGCTTTCTAGTTATAGCCACCTTCCTCGCCGCGTAACGTGACTTTAACGCAGTGAGTTCGGGCGATTAGCTCAGTTGGTAGAGCGTCTCGTTTACACCGAGAATGTCGGCGGTTCGAGTCCGTCATCGCCCACCAGTTTCCCGCACCAAGGGGGAACAAAACGAAATCTCGCATTTCGATGCGGGGGTGTAGCTCAGTTGGTTAGAGCGCCTGCCTGTCACGCAGGAGGCCGCGGGTTCGAGTCCCGTCACTCCCGCCATTTCCTCTCCGGGAATTGGTATTATGGTTCTGCCCATCATCACCCGCTTCGCGCCATCGCCCACGGGCTACCTGCATCTGGGGCACGCCTATTCGGCGTTGTTGAACGCCGAGGCGGGCGACCGTTTCCTGCTGCGGCTGGAGGACATCGACCACATACGCTGCCGCGCGGAATTCGCCACGGCGATCTACGAGGATCTGGCGTGGCTGGGGCTGGCGTGGGAAGCGCCGGTGCTGGTGCAATCGCAGCGCCTGCCGCTCTACCAAGCCGCACTGATGCAATTGCGCGAGCGCGGTCTGCTCTATCGCTGTTTTAAATCGCGTAAGGACATCGAGGATTCCATGGCCGCCCCCCATGCCGCGCCGGGGCAGGCCTTCACCGGCAGCGCGCTTCCAGAAGCGGAAGAGGCGGCCTTGCTGGAGCAGGGGCAACCCTATGCGTGGCGCCTATCAATGGCAGCAGCGGCGCAGGCGCTGGGCGAGGGCTTCGGCGCGCTGCAGTTTCAGGAAATGACCCCGCAAGGCATGGTTGCCCACCCGGCGCAGCCCGAACGTTTCGGCGATGTGGTGTTGGGCCGCAAGGACAGCGGCACCAGCTACCATCTGGCTTCCGTGTTCGACGATGCGGCGCAAGGGGTGAACCGCATCATCCGTGGTGAAGAACTACGCGAGGCGGCGGGGCTGCATGCGCTGCTCTACGCGCTTCTGGGCCACACTGCGCCGGTCTACCAGCACCACACCATGCTCACCAACGACGCAGGCGAGCGCCTGTCGAAACGCGATGGGGCGTTGGCGTTGCGTGCGATGCGTGAGGCAGGCTGGAGCCCGGAACAGGTGCGCGCCGAAGCGTTTGCGCGGCCTAAGCGGCAGCTTCTTCGTGCATGGTAATGGCGCTGAGGAACGTGGCGCCGTAGCGTTCGGCTTTTTTCTCGCCTACGCCGCTGATGCTTTGCAGCTCGTCGAGCGCGCGCGGTTTGGCCATGGCCATTTCGCGCAGGGTTTTGTCGTGGAAGATCACGTAGGGCGGCACGTTCTGTTCCTTGGCCAGCTGCATGCGCAGCGATTTGAGCGCCACGAACAATTGCTCGTCGGCGGGTGTATCCAATGCCAAGGCGGCGGCCAGCTTGCGCGTGGTGCGGGTTTTCTTGGTCTTGGTAATGTGCCGCAGTTGTAAGCTTTGTTTTTCTTTCAGGAACGCCATGCCCGCTGTCGTGAGCTTCAACCCCCCATGCGCGGCGATGTCGACCGACAGCAAGTTGCTGGCCACGAGTTGGCGGAAGATGCCCTGCCAATCCGCCGCAGGATATTCCTGCCCAACACCAAACACCCCCAGCGTGTCGTGGCCGAAGCCGGTGATGCGGTCGTCGGCTTTGCCGGTGAGCACGTTGATGAGGTAGGCCACGCCAAACCTTTGTCCGGTGCGGTATACGGCAGAGAGCGCCTTCTGCGCGGCGAGGGTGCCGTCGAACGTTTCTGGCGGGTTCAGGCAGGTGTCGCAATTGCCGCAGGGGGCGCTGCTGTTACCAAAATATTCCAGCAGCACTTGGCGGCGGCAGCTGGCCGCTTCGCACAGGCCGAGCAGCGCGTTCAGTTTCTGGTGCTCGATGCGTTTTTGCGTGTCGGGCGCGTCGCCATCTTCGATGAAGCCGCGCTGCATCGCCACGTCGCGCATGCCGTAGAGCATCAGCGCGTTGGCGGGTTGCCCATCGCGGCCCGCACGGCCCGTTTCCTGATAATACGCCTCGATGTTCTTCGGGATGTTGGCGTGCGCCACGAACCGCACGTCGGGTTTATCGATCCCCATGCCAAAGGCGATGGTGGCCACCATGATGATGGCGTCTTCGCGCAGGAATCGTGTTTGGTTGGTGCTGCGTTTCACCGAATCCAATCCGGCATGGTAGGGCAGGGCGTTGAACCCTTGCTCCACCAGATGCGCCGCCATCTCCTCCACCCCCTTGCGCGACAGGCAATAGATGATGCCCGATTCCCCCGCATGGTTCTCGCGGATGAACTCGACGATCTGTTTTTCGGCTTTGTTGCGCTCGGTGATGCGGTATTGAATGTTCGGACGATCGAACCCGCCGATGAACTGGCGGCCTTCGCTCAGCCCCAGCCTGTCCACAATATCGCGGCGGGTCGGGGCATCCGCCGTTGCCGTCAGCGCGATGCGCGGAATGTTCGGGAACCGTTGCGCCAGCAGCGCCAGTTCTTGGTAATGCGGGCGGAAATCATGCCCCCATTGGCTCACGCAATGCGCCTCGTCGATGGCGAACAGCGCGATGGGGCTCTGCTCCAGCAAATCCAGAAAATCCGGCATCAGCAGCCGCTCGGGCGCGACATACAAAATATCCAGCTCGCCGGAACGCAGTGCGTTCTTCACCTCGGCCACATCGCGCGCATCCATGCTGGAATTGATGGCGGCGGCCTTCACGCCCAGCTGGGTGAGGGCGCTCACCTGATCCTGCATCAGCGCGATGAGCGGGCTCACCACAATGCCCACGCCCGCGCGGCACAGCGACGGAATCTGGTAGCACAGCGACTTGCCCGCGCCGGTCGGCATCAGCACGAAGGCACTGCCGCCCTCGATGACATGCTCGATAACCGCCTGCTGGTCGCCACGGAAGGCGGGGTAGCCGTAGGTTTTCTGGAGGATGTTTAATGGGGTGCTGTTCATCCATTCACCTTAGGAAAACTGTGCCGCGTTGGCACCAAAAATCGGTAATTATACACATACTTAGGCCTGAGCGAAAAAACGCTTCTCGCGCGGGCCTGAGATGCTATAAGCAGCGCAACAAAAGCATTTAAAACTTAAAGAGAACAGATGGAAGCGGTCGTACAATCGTATTTCCCGGTCTTGGTGTTCCTTGTCATCGCCTGCGGCCTTAGCGCGGTGATGGTGGGTGTGCCATTCATCCTCGCCCAGCTGAAGCCGGACGCCGAGAAACTGTCGCCCTACGAATGCGGTTTCGAGCCGTTCGACGACGCCCGCGCCAAGTTCGATGTGCGCTTTTATCTCGTCGCTATCCTGTTCATCATCTTCGATCTGGAAGTCGCGTTCCTGTTCCCATGGGCCGTCACGCTCGGCAAAATCGGCATGGTCGGTTTCTGGAGCATGATGGTGTTCCTGGGCATTCTCACCGTAGGTTTCATCTACGAGTGGAAAAAAGGCGCGTTGGAGTGGGAATGATATGAGCCAACTGATTACCGCACAGCCGAACCAAACCATCGCCCCCGGCGCGTCGCAGGACGCGATGCTGAAAAATGTGCTGACGGAATTCAACGACAAAGGTTTTGTGGTCGCCAATCTCGACAGCCTCATCAACTGGGCTCGCACCGGTTCGCTTTGGCCAATGACGTTCGGCCTCGCCTGCTGCGCTGTGGAAATGATGCAAGCCTACGCCGCACGCTACGATCTCGACCGCATGGGCATTTTCCCGCGCCCCAGTCCCCGCCAATCCGACGTGATGATCGTGGCTGGCACGTTGTGCAACAAAATGGCCCCGGCTTTGCGCAAGGTGTACGACCAAATGGCCGAACCGCGTTGGGTGATTTCGATGGGCAGCTGCGCCAATGGCGGCGGCTACTACCATTACAGCTATTCCGTGGTGCGCGGCTGCGACCGCATCGTGCCTGTCGATGTCTATGTTCCCGGCTGCCCGCCCACGGCGGAAGCGCTAATGTACGGCATCCTGCAACTGCAGAAAAAGATTCGCCGCACTTCGAGCTTCCGGAGATAGCATGAGCGAAAAATTACAGGAACTCGGGGATTACATTGCGCACACGGTCGCCGACCGCGTGCTCGACCATTACGTGGCGCTGGGCGAGCTCA
>JBBKVX010000021.1:0-5512 GCA_037968615.1 Rickettsiales bacterium | reverse complement strand
GTGGGGGCTTTGGCGGGGGTTTTTAAAGCCGTGGCCACGGCCGCAAGGAAGGGTTCGCGCTGGGCGGTGTAGCCGAAATCGATGCCATAAGAATTGAGGCGCTCACTGCCATAAAGATGGCGCGGCAACGGAATGGTTTCGCTGGGCATGGCGCGCATGGTTTCGGCCAGGTCGATCGGGCTCTGCGTGAGATGGGCGATGGGCGTGTTCTGATCGAGCAGCAGATGCACAAAGCTGGTATTGGCCCCGTTCTCGAGCAGACGGCGAATAAGATACGCCAACAAATCTTTGTGCGCGCCGACGGGAGCGTAGATGCGGCTGCGGAATTTCCCGACCAGCTGGTCATGGAGGCTTTCGCCCATGCCGTGCAGGCGCTGGAACTCGAACGGCTGGTCGCCGCCCAGCTCGATGATGGTGGCCACTGTGAGCGCGTTGTGGGTGGCAAATTGCGGGTAGATATGCAGCGGCGCTTTCAGCAGTTCCTGCGCGCAGGCGAGGTAGGAGAGGTCGGTGTATTCTTTACGGGTGAACACGGGATAACCGTCGAGCCCGTTCACTTGCGCATGCTTCACTTCGCTGTCCCAATACGCGCCTTTGACGAGGCGCACGGGAATGCGGCGATTCAGGGTTTGCGCAAGGTTGGTGAGCGCTTCGGCCACGAAAATGGCACGTTTCTGGTAGGCTTGCAGCACGAAACCAATACCCTCGAACGCCGCGAATTCCGGGTCGCTCAGCAGCTCTTTATAAATTTCGAGTTGCAGCTCCAACCGGTTGGCTTCTTCGGCATCGAGCGACACAGCGATGTTGTGCTGCATGGCGCAACGCACGATCTGTTTCAGACGCGGCATCAGCTCGGCCATGACGCGTGCATGTTGGGCCACCGTGTAGCGCGGATGCAGGGCGGAGAGTTTTACCGAGATGCCGGCACGGGCATAAAGCTCGGTGCTGGTCTCTTTCGCCGCGATCTTGCCGATGGCGTCCATGTAGGCGGAGATATAGTCCTGTGCCTGTTTGTCGGTGCGCGCGCCTTCGCCGAGAATGTCGTAGGAGAAGCTGTAGCCCTGCTTGCGCGCGGGATTGGCGTTCTTGATGGCGTCGGAAATATCCTCGCCCATCACGAATTGGCCGCCGAGGAACTTCATGGCGGCGCGCAGGGAGGTGCGGATGACAGGCTCGCCCGAGCGCTTGATGAGCTGGCCGAACCATGCGCCGATGCTCTCGCCCTTATCAAGCGACAGCACACCACCGGTAAGCATGAGCGCCCAAGTGGAGGCGTTGACGAGGTTCGATTCGCTGGTGCCCAGATGCTGCTTCCAGTTGCCGGTGGCGAACGTGTCTTCGATGAGCCCGTCGGCCGTGGTGGCGTCGGGAATGCGCAGCAGAGCCTCGGCAAGGCACAACATGGCGATGCCCTCACGCGTGCTAAGCCCGTAGGATTGCAGGAACGATTCCACCGCCGACCCGGAGCCCAGCGAACGCTGATGCGTGATAAGGTCGGACGCGCGTTGGCGCACGGCCGTATCGAGATGTTTAAGCGGCTGGGCGCGGCCGAGCAGACCTTGAACGGCCTCGGTTTCGTCGAGCAGTGCGCGGGAGCTTAAGTGGGCAATCTGTGCGTTCCATTCCATGGTGAAGAGATTGGCCGGAAATTATGAAAAGTAAAGGACGCTTGTATTTTACCGCTCTCGACGCCGAAGGAAACATCCCCAGTTGAATAAAAACCACAGCCATGCCAGCTTGCCGTCATGCGTTTTTCAGTTCTCATCGCCTGTTCTCTTTTTTCCTGCGTCGCCATGGCCAAGGATGTGACGTTGCTGAACGCCAGCTACGACCCAACGCGCGAGCTGTTCGCCGACTACAACAAAGCCTTCGCCGCCGAGTGGGAAGAAAAAACCGGCAACCAATTGCGGGTGCGCATGTCGCATGCCAGCTCCGGTGCGCAGGCGCGTTCGGTAATCGAAGGGCTTCCCGCCGATGTGGTGACGCTGGCATTGGGTTACGACATCGACGCCATCGCGGCCAAAGAACGACTGGGCGTGGACTGGCAAGAAAAGCTGCCCAACCACAGCGCACCTTACCGCTCCATCGTGGTATTTTTGGTGCGCAAGGACAACCCGAAAGCCATCCATGATTGGGACGACCTGGCCAAACCGGGCGTCAGCATTCTTACGCCTAACCCAAAAACCTCGGGCGGTGCGCGCTGGAACTACCTTGCCGCATGGGCGTATGGCGAAAAACATTACGCGCCCGCCGCAGCGGAACAGTTCATGAAAAAATGGATTAAAAACGTGCTGCTGTTCGATACGGGCGCGCGCGGGGCCACCACCAATTTCGTGCGCCGCAAGCAAGGCGATGTGTTGATCACATGGGAAAATGAGGCGCATGTGGCGCAGCATTATTTCGGCAAGGACGCGTTTGAAATTGTGGTGCCTTCGGTAACCACATTGGCCGAACCAGCAGTGGCAGTGGTGGACAGCGTGGTCGATAAACGCGGCACGCGCGCCATGGCCGAGGCCTACTTGAAAGGGCTGTACGAGCCCGAAGCGCAGCGCATGGCAGCGAAACATTATTACCGACCCATCGACAACAGCATCGCCACCGACCTGCCTTCGCTGAGTGGGATGACGGTGGCGACCATCCGCGATTTTGGCGGCTGGAAAAAAGCGCAGCAAACGCATTTCGCCGAGGGCGGGAACTTTGATCGTTTCAGCGGAGTGAGCCGATGAGTTCCAGCGCGCTTCCATTCTTCCGCATCGGCCGCAGCATTTTGCCGGGCTACCGGCTGAGCATCGGCGTGACGCTGGCGTGGTTGGCGATGATCGTGCTGCTGCCACTGGCGGTACTGCTGGTGGCGTTCGTGCAGATACCGTGGGACGAAATCGTGCGCACCGCCACCAACCCGCGCATCCTCGCGGCGTTCGAAGTGAGCATCGTGAGTGCGTTATTCGCTGCCGTCATCGCCACCATCGCAGGCAGCATCGTGGCATGGGTGCTGGTGCGTTACGAATTTCCCGGCCGCGCGCTGCTCGATGCGCTGATCGATATTCCGTTCGCGCTGCCCACCGCCATTGCGGGCATCGCGCTTTCCGCCATCTACGCACCCGATGGCTGGGTGGGGCAGCTGCTGCACCCGCTGGGCATCGAGCGGGTGTTCAATCGCGCAGGCATCGTGCTGGCGCTGGTGTTCATCGGCATGCCGTTCGTGGTGCGCTCCCTGCAGCCGGTCATCGCCGAGATCGACCCGGAAGTGGAGGAGGCGGCAAACTCGCTGGGCGCTACCAAATGGCAGGCGCTGACCCGCGTGCTGCTGCCACAATTGCTGCCCGCCACCATCAGCGGTTTCGCGCTGGCCTTCGCACGCGGTCTTGGCGAATACGGCTCGGTTATTTTCCTCGCGGGCAATGTGCCGATGGTGTCGGAGATCGTGCCGTTGGCCATCATCACCGCGCTGGAAAGCTACGACATGGCGGGCGCCGTGGTAATCGCCACCATGATGCTGGCCCTGTCGTTCGCGGTGCTTTACCTGCTCAACCGTCTGCAACATTGGCAGGCCAGCAAACATAAGGCGGTGATATGAGCACACGCGTAACACTTTCGCCCGCCGCACGCGAACCGCGCTCCGTACGCATCGGCCTCGGGCTGATCGCCGTGCTGGTGGTGGTGCTGCTGTTTTTGCTGCCGGTGGTGACGGTGTTCGTGGAAGGCCTATCGCGTGGGGTGGAATTCTATGTCGACAGTCTTACCCACCCCGACGCTCAAGCCGCGCTGAAACTCACCGTGCTGGTAGCGCTCATCGCCGTGCCGCTCAACACGCTGTTCGGCCTCGCCGCCAGCTGGGCCATCGCGCGCTTCCAGTTCAAAGGCAAAAGCATGCTGATGACGCTTATCGATTTGCCGTTCTCGGTGTCGCCGGTGATTTCGGGGCTGGTCTATGTGCTGCTGTACGGCGCGAATGGATGGATCGGTTACTGGTTCGTGGCGCACGATATCGAAATCGTGTTCGCAGTGCCTGGGCTGGTATTGGCCACCATCTTCGTGACCTTCCCATTCGTGGCGCGCGAGCTGATTCCGCTGATGATGGAACAGGGCAGCGAGGAGGAGGAGGCCGCCGTGCTGCTGGGCGCGTCACCGTTCCAGATGTTCACCAAAATCACCCTGCCGAAGATCCGCTACGCGCTGCTCACCGCCGTGCTGCTGTGCAACGCGCGGGCGATGGGCGAGTTCGGCGCAGTGAGCGTGGTGTCGGGGCATATACGCGGCGAAACAACCACCATGCCGCTTTACGTCGAGATGCTGTACAACGAATATAACTTCGCGGCGGCCTTTGCCGTGGCCTCGGTGCTTGCCATGCTGGCACTGGTGACGCTGGCCGCCAAAACCCGATGGGAGCACCGATGAGCATCGTCATCCGCAATGTAAGCAAACGCTATCAGGATTTCCACGCGCTGAAGGACGTGTCGCTGAAAGTGAACGACGGCGAATTGCTGGCGCTGCTCGGACCATCTGGTTCCGGCAAAACCACCCTGCTGCGCATGATCGCCGGCCTCGACCAGCCCGATCGCGGACAGGTAGTGATCGACCTGCAGAACAAGAAAGCCAATGTCGGGTTCGTGTTCCAGCATTACGCGCTGTTCAAGCATATGACGGTGTTCGACAACGTAGCGTTCGGCCTGAAAGTGCGGCCCAAAAACACGCGGCTCAGCGACGCCGAAATATCCAGCAAGGTATTGAAATTATTAAAAATGGTGCATCTGGAACGCATGCATCAGCGCCACCCCACCCAGCTCTCGGGCGGACAGCGGCAGCGCGTGGCGCTCGCCCGTGCGTTGGCGGTGGAACCGAGCGTGCTGCTGCTCGACGAGCCATTCGGTGCGCTCGACGCCAAAGTGCGCAAGGAGCTGCGGCGCTGGCTACGGCGGCTGCATGAGGAGCTGAACATCACCACCATCTTCGTGACGCACGATCAGGAAGAAGCGATGGAAATGTCGGACCGCGTGGTGGTGATGAGCCAGGGCAAGATCGAACAGGTCGGCACGCCGGAAGAGGTGTATCTGAACCCGGCCAACGGGTTCGTGTATGATTTCTTGGGCCATTACAATGAGTTCAACGCATGGCAACTGCCTGACGGCACGTTGTTGCTGGAGGATTCCGAGCCCGAAGCGCCCGCCCTCGTTTTCACCGAAACTTCGCAGCAATGGCTGAAAAAAATCCCGTTCCTTGGCGGCTTCGTACCAGAAAAGCCGCGCACATTGGCGACGCCCGCCCCCCATGCTGAGAAGCCGACCAAACATGTCGGTGTGCGGGTAAAAGCCTTCTGTCGCCCGCACGAGCTCTATGTTTCTGGTGTGGCCGAACCGGGCACCATCCCGGCGCGCGTCATGCATATCAACCCCGCCGGGTCGCTGGTGCGGTTAGAACTGGAGCGCGAAAACGGTACTCTGTTGGATGCCGAAGTGCCCAAATCGGTGATGGACGGGTTGCAATTGATCGCCGGCCAGAAAGTGCATGTGCG
>JBBKVX010000020.1:0-9781 GCA_037968615.1 Rickettsiales bacterium | reverse complement strand
GGGCCTAAAACTTCAGTTCACCCAACGAGCACAGGGCTTGAGGCAGAATTACATGCCAAAACACCAGAGTTCTTCGCTAAATCAATGGGAAAAGAGTTCGGTTTCGTGGTTGCGGGGGCTGGATTTGAACCAACGACCTTCAGGTTATGAGCCTGACGAGCTACCGGGCTGCTCCACCCCGCGTCACCACTTATGCTGCCCAAGAACGTATGGTTGGGCAGGGCGGGCTTTGTAACCCAAGCATTCTGGATAGGCAAGGCGAAACTGGCGGGCGACGGCGCATGGCGAGGTGGCATTGCCAAGAGACCGCAGAAACGCTAAGGATAGCGGGAAGAGGAGCTGCCCATGCTACGCTATTCTGTCCTGATTCTCGGCCTGTTACTGGCTTCCCCCGTAATGGCGGCAGAAGAGCTGGATGTTTCAGTGGACGCGATTCACCGCGACGGCCGCATCGGCAAGCGTTTCGCGCAATGCATCGCCACCATCGACGGGCGCAGCACCAAAGGCGAGAACCAACGCCCTACCATAGAATGGTCGCGCGGCCCGGCGGAAACCAAATCCTACGCCATCGTGGTGCATGACCCCGATGTGCCCGCCGATCTCAGCATCGCCAACCAGGAAGAATTGCTTATCGCGGGCGACATGCCGCGTCAGACTTTCTACCATTGGGTGCAGTTCAACATCACGCCCGATGCGCGGGAGCTGCCCGGCGGCGACATGCCCATCGGCTTCGGCCGCGCCGCCGCTAACGATGTGAGCCGCGGCACCGACGTGTACGGCTATGGCGGCCCCTGCCCGCCCTGGAACGACGCCATGCCGCACCATTACCATTTCACCGTGCATGCGCTCGATGTAGCGAAGCTGCGCCCCGCCGAGGACGCCAGCGCAAAGGATGTGGTGGCCGAGATCGAGAAACACAGCATCGCGCGCGGGGAAGCGGTGGGCACGTTCACCCTCAACCCGCAACTGCGCAAAGGCCTCTAGACGCCGCCCCCGGTTTGATTTAGACCGAACGACGGGGACAGGTGGCCGAGTGGTTTAAGGCAGCAGTCTTGAAATCGGATGCTTTAGGGGTGAATTGGTAAGGAAGTGTGGCCGAGTGGTTTAAGGCACTAGTCTTGAAAACTAGCGAGGTGCAAGCCTCCGTGAGTTCGAATCTCACCGCTTCCGCCATCGGCCTCATCCGACATCTTCCGAGAATATTTTTTCCAGACCGGAAAACCCCAGTCACACTGTGGGTTTGCGGGTACGGTCGTCCGGCATCATCCGTGATGGCACTATCCAAGCCATGGGTAAAAGTGGTACAAATGCGGGTATGATTTCTCGCTAACCCATTGATGTTGGATTTCATACCCATGGCACTTACCGAATTACAGATCAAGCACCTGAAACCCAAAGAAGCGTTGTATCGCGTTCCTGACAGCGCCGGCCTTGTGATTGAGGTTAAGCCCAACGGCAACAAGATGTGGCGCTATCGTTTCCGCTATCAGGGGAAAGAGCAAATGCTCAGCTTCCGTACAGACCAGAAACGACCCGCGACTGATATTGCTTGATAATCTCTAGGCCTGTGTACGTTGCCCATCCTGTGATACAGGCATTAGAACCGTTCATCCTGTGATGGTGCGGGCAAACTAGGCGGCGCAAACAAGCCTGCAATCTCAGCGTCCGAGGGCTTCCGCCGCGATTCAAAGCGGTGCGTCACGTACCCAGCTTGTTCGAACATCGCATCCCGTGCTTTTGGGCATGCAGTTCGATAATGCTCACCCATTTTTAAAGAGTGCCGCCTTTAATATCTCTATCATCTGTTGTTTTATTTAACCCTTCTTTAAGCCTTTCTGCATACTATGAGGCTAAATCACGTTGGAGATAAAAATGACGGAAGTTACAGGTAACGATAAGCATTTCAGCGGTACAAACGGCAATGATACCGTCAATTTACATAATGGCTTACGCACCACCCGCGAGGGCCACCGCGTTGAAGCGCTCGGGCATAATAATACGGTAAATACCGGTGCCGGTGATGACGACTTACGCATTACCGGGCAGCGCGGTGGCAATATCAACGCAGGCAGCGGCAACGACCGCGCAACCGTTTTTCGTACAAACGATACTGTCATTGTAACGGGTACTGAGCAATCGGCGTTGGATCGTGCAATGAGCCGCACTCATGATGATCGTGATAACGTAACTATCAACACTAGCACAAACGTCTCAGTTCAGACTGGTCGGGGTAACGATTCGATCAGCATAAATAACTCTTCAGGGAACATTAATGCTGGCAGTGGTAACGACTCTGTGCACCATAGCGGCAGAGCCTTAACACGTGGTGCGCACAGCGTTATTGATGGTGGCGCTGGTCATGATGTGTTCGAAACTAATGAACTTGTAAGCCGTGTTGTGACGGGCAGCCGTCCGGGTGAGACTACCTTAGTAATGGCTAGTGGCGACCGGGTAACGTTGCGTGGGTTTGAGCAAGTTATCTATAATGGCGATGATCATGGCCCATCGGGTAACAGCCCTAACAATGCCGGAGTCTCTCACAATCCCGGAAGAGGTGGTAACGCCAGATAATATATAAGGTAGTGCTTGTTCTGAAGGGTCTCACTTCTGAACCTTCAGTGTCCACATTCAGTCTGTGCAATAGAGTTCAAATCCCGCACCGGAATATCTCGGACGATCTCATCAACATTTAGTACCTTGCGAAGAAAATCGGACACCATTACTAAGTGAAAAATAGCTCAAGGTAAGGGTTGGGTACTCATAGCGCCTGTGGATGGATTATTTGGCTTCGATGCTGCTGTTGCGCTATATGTTCCTCAGCCACCCTGCCGCCATCGCAATATACGAAACGATGCAGATTCTTTAGGTGGGGCTTGGTAGAGTGCCGCCATAAAGGAGATCTTTATGAGCAAGACCGCGACGCTGTACCGGATGGTGATGGCGAAACATATTTGTCCGTATGGACTGAAATCGAAATATCTGTTGGAGCGTGAGGGGTTCGTGGTGGACGACCAGTGGTTGACCACGCGTGAGCAGACGGATGCGTTCAAGGCGGAACATGGGGTGAAGACGACGCCGCAGACATTTATCGATGGGCAGCGCATTGGCGGCTACGACGATGTGCGGAAGCATTTTGGCAAGCCCCTGCCTGCCCCCGATGCTACCAGCTACCGACCGGTGCTGGCGGTGTTCGCCATGGCGATGCTGATGGCGCTGGCCGCGAGCTATGCGGCGTGGGGCACGGTGCTGACCTGGCGCAGCGTGGAATGGTTCATCGCGTTCAGCATGGGCATTTTGGCGATGCTGAAATTGCAGGACATGGAGAAGTTCTCGACCATGTTCCTCGGCTACGACCTGCTGGCGCAGAAATGGGTGCCGTACGCGTATTTGTATCCGCTGCTGGAAGGGTTGGCGGCGGTGCTGATGATCGGGCATCTGCTTCTCTGGCTATCGGTGCCGATTGCCTTGTTCATCGGTACGGTGGGCGCGTTCTCGGTGTTCAAAGCAGTGTATATCGACAAGCGGGCGATCAAATGCGCCTGCGTCGGCGGCGGGAGTTCGGTGCCTTTGGGGTTCGTGTCGCTGACGGAAAATCTGATGATCATCGGGATGGCCGTGGCCATGCTTACGGGTGCGATGCTATAGCAGCCCCAGCGCGCTCAGCTCGCGGCGCAGTTCCTCGGACATGTCTTCCTCGCCACTGCCGAGTATCAGGTCGCGAGGGGCGTCTTCGGGTTTTAAGTAACGCCAGCCCTGGAAAGGGCGGTGTTTGCGGGGGACGACGCGGATCATTTCGGGTTTGTAGATAAGGCCGCAATGCGGCACGCCTTCGCGCAGGAGGGGGCGGAGCTCCAGCAGCTCCTGCCGCGCCACCACCCAGCCTTTGACGACCCAGTAAATGGAGCCGCCATCGAGCAGTTCGTCGGCACGTTTGGGCGTTTGGCGGGTGACGTGGATGAGCTCTTGCGCTTCCCCGGTCTGCTTCTGCTGCTTCAGGCGCGCGGTTTGCCAGCCGACGAGGTCGGACAGTGTTTCTGGGCCCACGGAGAGCTTGATAAGATGGATAGTCATGCCTCCCAAATAGGGCTGAATTACCATTCTGCAATGATGGGCCGCGGCTCTTGGAATGCATGCGCCCCGCCCTATATGGTTCGGGTGTGATGCCGCATTCCGCCGCATCCCTAGAGAATGTTCCCATGATTACCCTGTATCCCTATGGCCAGTTGGGCCATGCCGACCATGGCTGGCTGGATGCCCGCCACCATTTCAGCTTCGGCGGCTACCGCAACCATGCACGCACCCATTTTGGCGAGCTGCGCGTCATCAACGACGACCGCATCGCGGGCGGCACGGGCTTCGGCGCCCATCCGCACGACAATATGGAGATCATCACCTATGTGCGCTCCGGCGCCATTACGCACCAAGACAGCCTTGGCAACAAAGGCCGCACGGGCGCGGGCGATGTGCAGGTGATGAGCGCGGGCACCGGCGTGGTGCATGCCGAGAACAACGTCGAACCCGAGGACACCACGCTTTATCAGATCTGGATCGAGCCGAACGCGCGCAACGTGGCGCCGCGCTGGGAGGCAAAACAGTTTCCGAAAGAGCCGGTGCGCGGCAGCAGCCTGCCCGTGCTGGTCTCCGGCCAGAAGGAGCATGAGGGGCAGGACGCGCTGTTCATCCATCAGGATGCGGCCATCTATGGTGGCACGCTGACGCAGGGGCAGGAACTGGTGCAGAACATCAAGCATCAGGCCTACATCCTCGCCTCGATCGGTAGTTTCTCGGTGAATGGGCAGGTGCTGGAACAAGGCGACGGCGCGGAAGTGACCGAAACGCAGGTTTTGAGCATCACGGCCCTCACCGATGCCGAGATACTCGTCATTGATGTACCCGGCACTCGGGCTGCTTAAACATCCATTGCCAAACCCTATACTTCATTATTCTTGTAATACAGAATTATTGGAGTATAGGGGGTGGATGGCCCGACCGTTTTCACACCCCGCCGCGTCCGATATCAGTATCGATGGCGTGCTTCATGCCCTCGCCGACCCGGTGCGCCGGAGCATTGTGGCGAAGCTGATGGAAAGCGACGGCATGAGCTGCAGCAAAGCCTGCGACGCCCTTCCGCCATCCACTATATCGCACCATTACAAAGTGTTGCGTGAAGCGGGCATCATCCGTTCGCGCAAAGAAGGCGTGTCGGTCATCAATTGCGTGCGCAAACAGGAGCTGGAAAATTTATTTCCCAAACTGCTTCTTACCATCCTGAAATTCACACCCGTTCCCACCCCCACTCCCAAAAAGAGGTTTCCATGGAATATCGGCAATTAGGCGCATCCGGGCTGAAAGTGCCCGTGCTCAGCTTCGGCACCGCCACGTTCGGCGGCACGGATGAATTCTTCCAGCGTTGGGGCGAAACCGACGTGAAGGAAGCCAGCCGCATGATCGATGTGTGCATGGAGCATGGCGTGAACTTCTTCGACACGGCCGATATTTATTCCAAAGGCGCGTCGGAGGAAATCCTCGGCAAAGCCTTGAAGGGCCGCCGTGACAAGGTGCTGATCTCCACCAAGGCCACGTTCCAGATGAGCGATGGGCCGAACGATGTGGGTTCCTCGCGCTACCACCTCATTCGCGCCTGCGAGGCCAGCCTGAAACGCCTCGGCACCGACCATATCGACGTGTATTTCATGCACGGGTTCGATGCGCTGACGCCGGTGGACGAAACCGTCGCGGCGCTCGACCATTTGGTGAGCAGTGGCAAAGTGGGCTATGTCGGCGCGTCGAATTTCTCGGGCTGGCAGGTGATGAAGTCACTGGCCGCCGCCGATAAGGCGAACCGCGCGCGCTATGTGGCGTATCAAGGCTACTACTCGCTCGTCGGCCGCGATTACGAATGGGAGCTGATGCCCCTCGCCCACGATCAAGGGCTTGGGCTGATGGTGTGGAGCCCGCTTGGGTGGGGCCGCCTCACCGGAAAAATCCGCCGTGACGCACCGATGGGTGAAGGCCGCATCAAAGCCGGCGGCACTGTGGGTGGGCCGGAGGTGGAGCACGAGTATCTCTACACGGTGGTGGACGCGCTGGAGCAAGTGGCAGGCGAAACCGGAAAAACGATTCCGCAAGTGGCGCTGAACTGGCTGCTGCAACGCCCCACTGTCAGCAACATTGTAGTGGGTGCGCGCAACGAGCAGCAGCTCATCCAGAACCTTGGCGCCATCGGCTGGAACCTGACGACGGAACAGGTGGCCGCGCTCGATGCTGCCAGCAACCGCCGCCCCATCTATCCCTACTGGCACCAGATGGCGTTCGATGAACGGAACCCGAAACTGACGCAGTGGTAAAACTGAAAACTAAGTTGAGACAGATCTATTTTATGAGCAACAACTACACCTATGCGCGAGTTTTTAGAATGCATGCAACTTCAGATTGAAGTGGTACGTTTTTTATAGTATCTGCTGAAAGTGCCATAGGCATGAAGCCTAGGGTTTTCAGGAGGTTCCTATGTTGCGTAAAACGACCGTCGCCAAGACCGCCAACCAACGCCTTGAGGCGCTGAATCGCTCGCAAGCCGTGATCTCTTTCAACCGCGACGGCACCATCCTCGACGCCAACCGCAACTTTCTCGACGCGCTCGGTTACCAACTCGAGGATGTACGCGGCAAGCACCACCGCATGTTCGTGGAGAACGCCTACGCCGCCAGCAGCGATTACAGCAGCTTCTGGGAGCGGTTGAAAAAAGGCGAGTTCCAGGCCGCCGAATACAAACGCATCGGCAAGGACGGCAAGGAAGTGTGGATTCAGGCGACCTACAACCCCATCCTCGACACCAAAGGCAACACGGTGCAGGTGGTGAAATACGCCACCGATGTGACCGACCAGAAACAGCAGACCGCCGACTTCATGGGGCAGATCGCGGCGATTCGTAAATCGCAGGCGGTCATTGAATTCAATCTCGACGGCACCATCATCGACGCCAACGACCATTTCTTAAACGCCGTGGGCTATGGCCTGGATGAGGTGCGGGGCAGACACCACCGCATGTTTGTGGAACCGAGCTACGGCAGCAGCCCTGCTTACACCGAGTTCTGGGAAGCGCTGAACCGCGGCGAATACCAATCCGCCGAATACATGCGCATGGGCAAAGATGGGCGCGAAATCTGGATTCAAGCCAGCTACAATCCCATCTTCGATATGAACGGCAAACCGTTCAAAGTGGTGAAATACGCCACCGACATCACGACACAAAAAATGCAATCGGCCGACTTCACGGGACAGCTCGCCGCCATCAACAAAGCGCAGGCTGTCATCGAATTCAGCATGGACGGCACCATCACCCATGCCAACCCGAATTTCCTTGGCGCAGTGGGCTACAGCCTCGAGGAGGTGAAGGGAAAACACCACCGCATCTTCGTGGACACAGCGTACGCCGAAAGTGTGGAATACGCCGATTTTTGGCGGCACTTGAACGCGGGCGATTTCCAAGCCGCCGAATACAAACGCTTTGGCAAAGGCGGCAAGGAAGTCTATATCCAAGCCACCTACAACCCGATCATGGACGCTAACGGCCGTCCGTTCAAAGTAGTGAAATACGCCACCGACATCAGCGGGCTGGTGGCGGCGCGGCGCGAGGTTTCCGCTTCGTCGGAACTCACGCTGCTGAACGTGCAAAGCGTCACCTCGGCGGCGGAGGAGCTGACCGCTTCCATCAACGAGATCGCCAAGAACACCGTGCGCTCGAAAACGGCGGTGGAGGACATTAACGCCAAAGTGAAGATGACCGACGAATCGACCGCCAAACTGCAGCAGGCCACCAGCGACATGGACAACATCGTGAAGCTGATCGAAAGCATTGCCAGCCAGATCAATTTGCTGGCGCTGAACGCGACCATCGAGTCGGCGCGCGCCGGAGAAGCAGGCAAAGGCTTCGCGGTGGTGGCGGGTGAAGTAAAAAGCCTCGCCAGCCAGACCACGCTGGCCACCCAACGCATCTCGCAGGAGATTCAGGGCGTGCAGCAAATTTCACAAACGGTAGTGTCGGCGCTGACGGAAATCAGCGCCACCATTGATATGGTGAATGAGCTGGTGGGCGGCACCGCTTCCGCCATCGAGGAGCAAGGCGCGGTGACCCGCGAGATATCCTCGAACATGCAGAACGCAGCGCAGGGTGTGTCGAGCATCAACGAGCAACTTGGCCGCATCGCTAACGCGTAAACGTTAGCGGGCGGGTTCAGCCTCGGCCATCGGCTCTGCCTTTACGCGGCTTTGCCAGTCGTGTCCGCGCTCTTTTTCTGCGCTTTCGATGACATGGTCGGCGGTCTTTTTATCGATACCGAGCAGTTTGCCTGGCCCCTCAAGCACCGGCTTGATGATATGCTTACTGTTCCAGCGATCCCACGCGATGAATGCGTCGGGCGCGACGGCACGTCCGCCAAGCAACACCCCATTGCTAAACAATGTGCCGAAGCCCTTGCCGACGATAAAGCCCGGCAGCATATCGGCGACGGATTTTCTCCAGTTCGACGATTTATGGTGCCCGTGGGTGAGATACTGCACCCCGAAATTGATGGGAATGGAGAACGCATTCCAAACCATCGCTTGCGGCAGATGGCTGATCTCATGCTCGTAAAGATAGGCGCGCTTCTCTTCGACTTCTGGCGCGTCGGCGGCGAAGCCATTACGTTTCCCCCAACGACGCGCATCGCGTTCCGCGCCGTTGCGGAAGAAGGGGCGCGCGACAGGTTCAAGCAGCTTACGCATGCCGTCCATGAATGAGGGGAAGAAGCGCTGCACCATGATGGTGGGGATGATGCCGCCGGCGTCGCCTGCGGTTTCACCGACCGCCCAATGGCCAAGATTGTGCATGAACGGCCCGGGCCGCATTTGCTCGCGGATTTTTTTGCCAACGCGCGCCCAGCGCACACTGGCGGTCTCTGTGTCGCGGACCGTTTGGATATGTTTATGGAAAAAGCCGCCTTCGGGAGTCAGCACGCCCGACCCGGTATCCACCATCGTGGTCTTACCGTCATGATGGTGCTCGAACATGCTGGTCGTCCAACGCAACCATTTCGGCATAAGCTCCTGCGTGACCATGGCGCTTGCGGCGGTGGCAGCAATGGGCTGCACAAGTATATCCGTCGCGCCACAGGAAAGCGCGTGATTCACCGTATAGGCGATATCCTCAGCGTGTTCTTGTGCCGACTTCTCTTTTTCACGCTGCTTTGCCGAGCGCGTGTCGATGCTGTTCTTTTGCGTACTCATATTCCTAGCCACACCTTATCAGTCGTTTGTTACAACTCTGCGTATCTCGGTGTGTTTTTTTATTGTTGCGAATGATTCTCAATTTATCATGCAGCGCACAGGAATAGAAAGGCAAAAACATGCCTGTCACACAATCTTAACAATCGAGAAAATCGACCGTTAGCGGTTATAGCGGGATTGGGGGAGCTGGCCGCGCGGGCCGCCCATGCTGGAGGCCACACCCATATCGGTGATGGGGCCACATTTCAGGCCATCCTGCACCATGGTCTGGCAGAGGTTGCGAATGGTGGCGCCACGGGTGAACGGGCCGACACGCAGATTCACCTGAGCGAGGCCACGGCGCTGGGCCGCCAGCGGGCTGGTGACCCGTACGCGAACGACGGGGAAGTCAGGATGGCTGCGGCGGTATTGGTCCCAGAAAGCCAATGCGGATTGCTGATCGGGGAACGAACCGACTTGGGCCCAGAGCGTTTTCTGGCCGATGGTGGCGCTGGGGCTGAGGGCGGCGGGCATGGTG
>JBBKVX010000019.1:0-10640 GCA_037968615.1 Rickettsiales bacterium | reverse complement strand
GAAGCGCTTACAGTTATCCTCATGAGGATGAAAAAAGGGTTCTCGCTGGTCGAATTAAGCATCGTTCTCGTCATCCTCGGCCTATTGGTCGGGGGTGTTTTGGCTGGGCAGTCGCTGATTCGCGCTTCGGAGCTAAGAAGCATAAGCTCCGACTACCAGCGGTTTCAAACCGCGGTCCATGCTTTCCGCGACAAATATTTCGGGCTTCCGGGCGACATAACGAACGCCACGCAATTCTGGGGTAGCGCCGCCGCCCCTGCCAGTTGCGCCACGACCCAGGGCACCGGCACGCAAACATGCGATGGCGATGCAAACGGGCTCATCAGCCACCATATTGCCAACCCCAATTCCTCCGAACAATACCGCTTCTGGCAGCAACTGGCGAATGCTGGACTGATCGAAGGAAGCTACACCGGCATACCCGCGAACATTGCCTTGCCGGACGCTTCTGTCGGAGGCACGAATGTGCCGAAATCGAAGTTGGACAGCGCTATTTGGGGCATGCGCTATTTGAGCGGCAGCAGCGCCACTTCATTTGTACTGAGCACGAATTTATTGTTACTCGGCACGCAAGCGGTCGATAATATTCCTTACTTGCCCGCCTTAAAACCGGAAGAAGCGTGGAACATCGATACTAAGTCGGATGATGGAAGGCCTGCCTTTGGACGAGTCGTTTCCTATGGCAAAGATCTGACCTGCATCACCTCAACCACCGATACCAGCGCGGAATATCTCCTGTCTTCTTCAAATAAGACCTGCGCATTGTGGTTCAAATTCCTCTAAACTGCATGGGCTGTTAAGCCTGCTACCCAGACAACGCTTGATCTCCGGCTTTCTCCAGCTCGTGTGCAAAAAATCATTTTTCATTTTTTTGCCTGCGCGGTTTATGGTAGAATACATGCATGAAAAATCAGGGTTTTAGCCTCGTCGAGCTTTCCATCGTCCTCGTCATTCTCGGCCTGCTGGTCGGGGGGATTCTAGCGGGACAGTCACTCATTCGCGCAGCGGAGTTGCGCAGCGTCACCACCGAATATCAGCGCTACATAGCGGCGGTGAATGCATTCCGTGACAAATATTTCGCCATCCCCGGCGACATGAAAAACGCTCAGAGCTTCTGGGGCATCGCCAACGTCACCGCCACCGATTGCGTCACCACCGTGGGTACCGGCACTCAAACCTGCAACGGCAACGGCGATGGATTGCTATTGCTCAGCACTGGCTCCGACGAGCTGTTCCGCTTCTGGCAGCATTTGTCCAATGCGGGGCTCATCGAAGGTTCGTACACTGGCACCAGCACCTCGCAAACCGCGGTACTCGGCACCAACGTGCCGCGCTCGCGCGTGAGCAATGCGGGCTGGGGCGCAAACAACAGTGCCGTGGTCGGCGCCAACGCCATCGCGTTCGAAATGGATTACGGTAATCTACTTCGTATGGGTGGCGAAGCTCCGGGCACGCCCATTGGGGCCGCCGTGCTGAAACCGGAAGAACTCTGGAACATCGACACCAAACTCGACGATGGCAAACCCGGCCGCGGCAAACTCATCGCCCGCCTGTGGGACGACTGCACCGTCGCCACCGCCAACAGCCAACTCGATACCAGCTACGACCTGGCCAACACCGCCATCGCCTGCTCGGCCCTGTTCCCGAAAGCGTTCTAGCGGCCCAGAAACAGGCCGCGCAGCGATTGGTGCATGCTCACGCACACTGCATAAAAAAAGGCCGCTCTGTGGAGAGCGGCCTTCTCTTTGGGACCGGTAGGACGATGTGGGGCAACCCCCACCCGAACCTACGCTGACTAGGCGGTTTTCACCGCTTTGCCGGTCTTCGGATCTTTTTTCACTTTTTCGCGTTTGGCTTGTTTCACTTTAACCGTGACCGAGCCACCGAGTTTTTCGAACGCTACTTTCACCGAAGCCGAGGCACGCTCGACATCGATGTTCAGCTTGGCTTTCAGTTCGCCTTTGCTGAGGATTTTTACGCCTTCCGAACCTTTCGGAACGATGCCTTTTTCTTTCAGCGCCGCGGTGGTCACCGTGTCGCCGGCTTTGAAGGTACCGTTATCGACCAGCACTTGCAGGTCGCGCAGGGTCAGCACGTCGAACTCGACGCGGGTGTGGTTGTTGAAGCCACGCTTAGGCAGACGACGGTGGATCGGCATCTGGCCGCCTTCGAAGCCTTTGATCGCTACGCCGGAACGCGCCGTTTGGCCTTTACCGCCACGGCCACCGGTTTTGCCTTTACCCGAACCGATACCACGGCCGATGCGCATACGGCGCTTGCGGGCACCCGGGTTGTCGCTGATTTCGTTGAGTTCCATATTATTCTCCAACCACCAGAACGAGGTGTTTTACTTTTTTGATCATGCCGCGCACGGAAGGAGTGTCTTCCAGCGTTTTGACGCGGTTCATTTTGTTGAGGCCAAGGCCGATCAGCGTTGCTTCCTGGGATTTGGTGCGGCCCAGTTTGCTACCGATCTGCTTCACGGTGACGGTTTTCTTTGCGGTTGCCATGATATTACCTACTCAGCTTCGTGTTGGACGCCGAGTGCTTTCGCACCCGATTCGCGACGTTCCACTACTTCGCCGACTTTCATCGAGCGGCGGGTAGCGACCAGGCGCGGGCTGTTCATCAGTTTCAACGCATCGAACGTGGCTTTCACCATGTTGTGCGGGTTCGACGTACCGGTCGACTTGGCAACAACGTCATGCACGCCGAGAGCCTCGAAGATGGCGCGCATTGGGCCGCCAGCAATGATACCGGTACCGGCCGGAGCCGAACGCAGAACCACGCGACCAGCGCCGTAGTGACCTTTCACATCGTGGTGCAGGGTGCGCGACTCACGCAGCGGCACGCGGATCATGCCTTTTTTGGCAACATCCGTCGCCTTGCGAACAGCGTCCTGTACTTCTTTGGCTTTGCCGGTGCCGAAACCGATTTTGCCTTTGCCATCACCCACTACTACCAGAGCGGCGAAGGTGAAACGACGGCCACCTTTAACGGTTTTAGCAACGCGGTTGATGGACACCAGACGGTCAATCATCTCGTTGCCGTCGGCGTCGCGGTTGTCGCGTTGGTCTCGGTTGCCGCCACGGTTGTCGCGGCCTTGGCCACCACCACGGTTGTTATCGCGGCCTTGCGGGCCTTGACCTTGCGTTTGTTTTTGTTCGAATGCCATGAGTTCTTCCTATCCTTAGAATGCGAGGCCAGCGGCGCGAGCTGCGTCCGCCAGTGCCTTGATACGGCCATGGAACAAGTAACCACCACGGTCGAACACAACGTGATCGACTTTGGCTTCCTTAGCGCGGGTAGCGATCAGGGTGCCCACTGCAGCGGCGGCGTCGATGGTGGAGCCGCTCTTAGCGCGGAGATCCTTATCGACCGTCGAAGCGGCAGCGAGGGTTTTGCCTTGCGCATCATCGATGAGCTGAGCGTAGATGTGTTTGCCCGAACGGTGAACCGAAAGACGGACGCGACCAGCCGCTTTTTTGCGGAGTTGGAAACGCACGCGGTTTTTGCGGCGGGTGAAATTATCGACTTTAGCCATGATGTGCCCCTATTACTTCTTCTTGCCTTCTTTGCGGCGGACGACTTCGTCCGAGTACCGCACACCCTTACCTTTGTACGGCTCCGGAGGACGTAGGCTCCGGATTTCCGCTGCGACCTGGCCAAGCTTCTGCTTGTCCGAACCCACGAGGAGGATGGAAGTTTGTTTCTCAACCGTGAGCGTAATGCCCGCCGGAACAATGTATTTGATATCGTGGCTGAAACCGAGAGCCAGTGTCAGGATTTGGCCCTGAGCTGCCGCACGGTAACCAACGCCGGTGATATCGAGTTGCTTCTTGTAGCCGTTGGTGACGCCTTCAACGAGGTTCTTCACGTTGGCACGAACCGTGCCCCACATGGCGCGCGAGCGCTGGGAATCGTTGGCGGGCTTCACCCAAACTTTGCCGTCGGTCACTTCAACGATCACTTCGTTGGTGTTGACCGTGGTCAGTTCGCCTTTCGGGCCTTTGATGGTGATGGCGTTTGCGGAAACGTTCACCGTTACTTTATCCGGAAGAGCGACCGGCAATTTACCTAAACGAGACATGTTCTTTCGCTCCTTAGAAGACGGTGCAGAGAATTTCACCGCCGACATGCTCTTGGCGTGCAGCGAAATCGCTCATCACACCTTTGCTGGTCGACAGGATGGAAATACCCAACCCGTTATAATGTTTCTGCAGGCTATCCACCTTGGAATACTTGCGAAGGCCCGATTTCGAAATACGCTTCAGTTCACGAACAGCGGGCTCGCCTTCGATGTACTTCAGCTCGATGATGAGATTGCGGCGGTTGCCTTCGATCTCTTCCACGCGGTGCGCTTTCACGAAACCCTCGTCCTCGAGCACTTTCGCGATCGCAACAAGCAGGTTGGTGGAAGGCAGGGTCACTACATGCAGGCGCGCTTTGTACGCGTTGCGGATGCGAGTGATCATATCTGCGATTTTATCGTTTGCCATGATGTTTCTCCCTACCAGCTAGCTTTGACGAGGCCGGGAATCATGCCGAACGAACCGAGTTCGCGCAGCTTGTTACGGCAGAGGTTGAACTTACGGTAGTAACCACGGGGACGACCGGTGAGGCCGCAGCGGTTACGCTGACGAACGCGCGCCGAGTTGCGGGGCATTTCGGCCAGCTTCTGGGTAGCAGCAAAACGCTCTTCGATCGGCAGCGTTTGGTTCATCACGATGGCTTTCAGCTTCTCACGTTTGCTGCGAGCCGACTTATTCATGGCGAGCCGTTTCCGGTCGCGTTCTTTCATGCACAGTTTCGACATTGGTTACTCCAGGTTTAAAAAAATTAGGCTTTGCGGAAGGGAACGTTGAAGCCTTCGAGCAGTGCGCGGGCCTCGTCGTCGTTCTTCGCGGTGGTGACGATGGTGATGTCCATGCCGCGCACGTTGGCGACACGGTCGTAGTTGATCTCAGGGAAGACCAGCTGTTCTTTGAGGCCCATGTTGTAGTTGCCACGGCCATCGAAGCTCTTCGGGTTCACGCCACGGAAATCACGGATGCGGGGCATCGCGATGGTCACGAAACGATCGAGGAACTCGTACATTTTTTGCTTACGCAGGGTCACGCGGCAACCGATTTGCAGACCGGCGCGCAGTTTGAACGAGGCCTCCGCTTTCTTTGCCTTGGTGATGATCGGCTTCTGGCCGGAAATCAGCTGCATTTCTTCGGCAGCGGCAAGGATCAGTTTCTGGTCGGCAACCGCTTCACCCACGCCCATGTTGATGACGATTTTCGTCAGGCGGGGAATTTCCATCACGTTCTTGTAGCCGAATTTCTCTTTCAGCGCCGGAGCGATCTCTTTGTCGTACACGATCTGCAGGCGCGGCGTTTTCGCGTTGCCTTCCAGCGTCGGGCCAACTTTAGCAGCAGGCTTCGGGGCAGCAGCAGGCTTCTCAGCAGCAGCTTTCGGAGCAGCTTTTGCAGCGCCTTCGGCTTTTTCAGCTTTGGGGGCAGCGGCTTTTTTCTCGGTTGCTGCTTTGTCTGCTTTGGGCGATGCCGGTTTGGCGGCTTTCGCGGCAGGTTTTTTCTCGGTGGCCATGATGCTTAGTCCTTATGCGCTTAATGCTTCGCCGGATTTTTTGGCGATGCGGGTTTTTTTGCCTTCTTTATCGATCTTGAAACCAACGCGGGTGGCTTTGCCCGATTTCGGGTCAGCCAGCGCTACGTTGGAAACGTGAATCGACGCTTCTTTGCTTACGATGCCACCTTGGCTTTTGGCCGAAGGCTTCTCGTGTTTCTTCATCAGGTTGATGCCCGACACGAACACGCGCGACTCATCGACCAATACTTTGGTCACTTCGCCGGTCTTGCCCTTGTCTTTGCCCGTGATGACGACGACTTTGTCGCCCTTTTTGATTTTTGCAGCCATGACTTACAGAACCTCCGGTGCCAGCGAAACGATTTTCATGAACTTCTTGGAACGCAGCTCACGAGCAACCGGCCCGAAGATACGCGTGCCGATCGGCTCGCCTTGTTTGTTGATGAGTACGGCCGCATTGCGGTCGAAGCGGATGGACGAGCCATCCTTACGGTTGGTCACGAACTTCGTGCGCACGATCACGGCACGGTGAACATCACCTTTTTTCACTTTACCGCGGGGGATAGCGTCTTTCACCGACACCACGATGATGTCGCCGATGGAAGCCACTTTACGGTGCGAACCGCCGAGTACTTTCACGCACATCACTTCTTTGGCGCCCGAGTTATCGGCAACGTCCATGCGGGATTGCATCTGGATCATAGTCGTTCTCCCTATGCTACGTCAGGTGCAGCGGAAACTTTTTCCACCACAGCCCAGCGTTTGGTTTTGCTGATCGGCGCGCTTTCAACGATGCGAACCACGTCGCCGGTTTTGCAGCCGGATTCGTCGTGCGCGGCGTATTTTTTGCTGCGACGGATGATTTTACCATAGATCGGGTGCTTGATCTTGCGCTCGACCTTGACGGTGACAGTATTCGTGCACTTATCGCTTACGACCACACCTTGTAATATACGTTTAGGCATTGTTCTTCTTCCTTAGGCAGCGGTCTGCGAACGCAGATGGGTTAAAATGCGGGCGATTTCGCGTTTTGCAACGCGGAAGCGCGACGTGTTGGTCAGCTCACCGGCGGCTTTCTGGAAGCGCAGGTTGAACAATTCCTTTTTCAGCTCGGCCACTTGAGCGGTGAGCTCATCGGGCGTTTTGCCTTTGTAGGAATCCTGGGTGGTGGTTTTTGCCTTGGCCATAACTGCTCCTTACGCCTCTACGCGGGCGATGAATTTGGTTTTCACCGGCAGCTTGGCGGACGCGCGATCAAACGCCTCGCGTGCTACCTGCTCCGATACGCCGTCGACCTCGAACAGGATACGGCCGGCTTCGACGCGTGCTGCCCAGAACTCGACGCCACCTTTACCGGAACCCATGCGGGTCTCGGCGGGTTTGCGGGTGATCGGCACATCCGGGAAGATGCGGATCCACATACGGCCCACGCGTTTCACATGACGCGAGATCGCGCGGCGAGCCGCCTCGATCTGACGAGCAGTGATCCGCTCGGGGGTCATTGCTTTCAGCGCGAACTGACCATAGCTAATGCTGTAGCCGCCCTTCGCTGCACCGCTGATACGGCCTTTGTGGGCCTTGCGGTATTTGGTTTTCTTCGGTTGCATCATAACCTGTTTTCCTTTTTCTTACTCAGTAGCTTACGAAGCTTGACCGAAGCTTGCCGAATTGTTCGGCAAACGTTGTTCCAGATCGTCCTTGCGTATCTCGCCTTTGAATACCCAGACCTTGACACCGATGATGCCATACGTCGTGAGGGCGGTCGCAATACCATAGTCCACATCGGCACGCAAGGTATGTA
The DNA here is from genome assembly GCA_037968615.1 of Rickettsiales bacterium. GTDB lineage: Bacteria > Pseudomonadota > Alphaproteobacteria > Rickettsiales > UBA3002 > QFOX01. The sequence continues at coordinate 3,247 of JBBKVX010000019.1, read as the reverse complement.
ATGGCACGCGGCCTTCACGGTACCATTCCATACGCGAAATCTCTGCGCCACCAAGGCGGCCCGACACGTTGATACGGATGCCTTCGGCGCCCATACGAAGGGCCGACTGCACCGCACGCTTCATGGCGCGGCGGAACGCAACGCGGCGCTCGAGCTGTTGGGCAACGCCCTCAGCGATGAGTACCGAATCGAGCTCCGGCTTGCGGATCTCGACGATATTCACGTTCACTTCGTCTTTGGTGAATTTCTGAATGTCTTTTTTCACTTTATCGATGTCGGCGCCTTTTTTGCCAATCACCACACCCGGGCGGGCGGCATGAATGGACACGTTGCACTTCTTCGACGGACGCTCGATGATCACTTTCGAGATACCAGCAGTGCCCAGCGCTTTTTTCACATGCGCGCGGATTTTGAAATCCTCGTGCAGTTTCGCGGCGTAATCGTCGCCAGCGTACCAGCGCGAATCCCAGGTTTTGTTGATGCCGAGGCGAAGCCCGATCGGATTAATCTTCTGACCCATAACTAAGCTCCTTCGCTTTCACGGACGACGATGGTGAGGTGGCTGAACGGCTTGAGGATCTTCGCACCACGGCCGCGAGCGCGGGCATGGAAGCGTTTCATAGTGATCGACTTGCCCACATAGGCTTCCTTCACGACGAGCGAGTCGACGTTCAGGTTGTGGTTGTTCTCTGCGTTGGCGATGGCCGACTGCAGCACCTTGCGAACATCAAGAGCGATGCGCTTGTGGCTGAAGTTCAACTGGTTCAGGGCGTCCTGCACCTTCATGCCGCGGATCATTTCCGCCACGAGGTTCAGCTTGATCGGCGACACACGAACATTGCGCAGGATGGCGCAGGCTTCGTTGGCCTCTAAGCTACGGGGTTTGGCTTGTTTGCTCATGACGTCCTCTATTTCTTATCGGCTTTTTTATCGCCGCCGCCATGCGCCTGGAAGGTGCGTGTCGGAGCGAATTCGCCGAATTTGTGACCGATCATTTCCTCGGTAACCAATACCGGGATATGTTTCTTACCGTTGTAGACGCCGAAGGTCAGACCAACGAATTGCGGCAGGATGGTGCTGCGGCGCGACCAGGTTTGAATGACCTGGTTGCGGGTGCTGGCGCGTGCGGCATCGGCTTTCTTGAACAGATAGCCATCGACGAACGGGCCTTTCCAAACAGAACGTGACATAAAATCTCCCTATTTCCCGCGGCCCTTCGCCTGATGGCGAGTGCGGATGATGAGTTTGTTCTTCTTCTTCGGGTTGCGGGTTTTCGCACCTTTGGTCGGTTTGCCCCACGGCGTAACGGGGTGACGGCCACCCGACGTTTTACCTTCACCACCACCATGCGGGTGATCAACGGGGTTCATCGCAACGCCGCGCACATGCGGACGTTTGCCCTTCCAACGGTTACGACCAGCTTTGCCGATCACCTCGTTCTGGTGGTCCGGGTTCGACACGGCACCGATGGTGGCCATGCAGGTGCTCGGCACCATGCGCAGTTCACCCGAACGCAGTTTGAGCTGAGCGTAGCCCGAATCTTTACCAACCAGCTGAACGTAGGCGCCAGCGGAGCGGCCAATCTGGCCACCTTTGCCCGGCTTCATTTCCACGTTGTGGATGATGGTACCGATCGGAATGTTCGCCAGGCGCATTGCGTTGCCCGGTTTGATGTCGGTTTTTTCGCCAGCTACTACTACGTCACCTGCGCTGAGGCGCTGGGGAGCAATGATGTAAGCTTGCTCACCATCCGTGTAGGTGATGAGGGCGATGAATGCCGAACGGTTCGGATCGTATTCCAGACGCTCAACGGTCGCCGTCATATCGAATTTCGAACGTTTGAAATCGATGATACGCAGCGCCTTTTTGTGCCCGCCACCTTTTTGGAACGAGGTGATGCGGCCCATGTTGTTGCGGCCACCGGTCGAGGACTTGCTTTCAACAAGCTTCTTAACGGGCTTGCCTTTGTACAGGTCCGAACGGTCGATCAGCACCAGCTGGCGCTGGCCTGGGGTCGTCGGTTTAAAATGTTTCAGTGCCATGGTGGGTCACTCCTATTTCAGGCCGGCTTGCAGATCGATCGACTGGCCAGCGGCCAGGGTCACGATTGCTTTGCGCAGGGTGGAACGTTGGCCATCGCGGCCGCCGAATTTCTTGCGTTTGCCTTCGAGGTTGATGGTGTTCACTTTGGTAACATCCACTTTGAACAAGGCCTCAACCGCCGTTTTCACGTCGAACTTGGTCGCCGTGGGCGAGATGGCAAAGGTCACTTTGTTCAGTTCAAGCGCACGCGACGATTTCTCGGTCACGATCGGACGAACCAGCACATCGTACAGGCGGGCATCAACAAGGCCGCCCTTAGCGGTAACCTTCTTGGCCGGAGCCTTTTTCGCAGCCTTGGGAGCTGCTTCTTTTTTGGCGTTAGCGGTCATTATGCGAGCCTCGTTTGCAGTGCTTCCACTGCTTCTTTGGTGAGCACCAGTTCTTTATGACGCAGGATGTCGTACACGTTGGCACCCTGTACCGGAAGAACGTCCACGCCGATCACGTTGCGGGCAGCGTTCGCGAACGATTCGTTCACAACAGCGCCGGTGATGATAAGCGGCTTGATGAAACCGAGCGCCGAGAAGTTGGCGATCAGGGTTTTGGTTTTGCCTTCTTTCACATCCACGTCGGACAGAATGAACAGCTTGCCTTCAGCTTGTTTCGAGCTCAGGGCGTGTTTCAGGCCAAGCGCGCGAACTTTCTTCGGCAGATCGTAAGCATGCGAGCGAACAACCGGACCATGTGCGCGTCCACCACCTTCTTGGTGCGGCCCGCGGGTCGTACCTTGACGGGCGCCACCGGTGCCTTTTTGTTTGAACGGCTTTTTACCGGTGCCGGAAACTTCGGCGCGGGTTTTCGTTTTGTGAGTCCCGGCACGGGCCTTAGCACGCTGCCACTCAACTACGCGAGCAAGGATGTCCTTGCGCGGAGCCAAGCCGAACACGGTGTCGTTGAGCTCCAGCTCACCGGCGGCCTTGTTCTCGAGGGTTACGACGTTCACTTTCATGACCGATTACTCCTTTGCTTCAACTTCCGGAGCGGCAACTTCTGCTGCAGCTACGGGAGCTTCTTCTTGTTTCGGTGCCGCGACTTTAACAGCCGGGTACGGAGCGTTTGCCGGACGGGCACGCTTCTCCGCATCGACGATTTTCACGTACGCGTTGTCAACGCCCGGGACGGCGCCTTTGATGAGGATGAGGTT
>JBBKVX010000018.1:0-80348 GCA_037968615.1 Rickettsiales bacterium | reverse complement strand
GGCTGCGGTTGCGGCGCGGGCGCGGTTTCCATCGGCGCGGGCGGGGCCATAAGCGGGGCCGGAGCCTGCATGGCCGAAACTTCAGGGGCCGAAACGGTCGGCGCCACCACGATCGGCATGGGCATGGGCTCCACCGCCGACATTTGGATGGACTCGACCGGAGCCGCCTGAACGGCAACATTCACGGGGGCTACGTTGTTGGTGGCGGGTGCTTTTTCGTCGCTGCCGAAAATACGATCCCACAGGGAGCGGTCGGCCTTCGCCGCGACGGGCGCGGCGGCCAGTTCGGTGCGGTAGGGCTCGGAGGGGAGACCAGACGATTGCTGCTGCGCCGCGTCGGCGAGCTGGCGATGCATTTCTTCGTTCGCCTCGATGTTGGCGGTGGTGGGCGCGGTATAGACCGGCGCGGAAACCATCGCTTCGCCCGTCACACCGTTCATGGCTGCAACGTTCATCGGATCGCGGCCGGTGCTGCTGGTGGCCATCGCCATCGGCGCCGGAGCCGGAGCCGGCTGCGACACGGCGACCGCGCTTGGCAGGATGGTGGTTTTCGCGACCGGCGCCGCATCGGCCACGGGGGCGGAGGCTTCCGGAACATAAGCGGGCGCAGTGGCCGCCGGAGCAGGTGCGGACACAGGAGCAGGGGCGGCTTGCGCCGTTTGTACCACGGGCGGCAGCGCGGGCTGCATCATCGCGGTTTCCACCACGTAGCATTCGTCGCCGTTGCTGGCGAGTTGCGAGCAGACGGATTGCGCGTCATTACGGGTGGCCAACGGGCCTGCCTGCGTGCGGTACACAACGAGGCTATCGGGCGGCAGCGTCACTTCGCGCACACCGGCTTCCATGCGCGACAGCACACCCGCATGTTTGGTTTTCAGAGCATTGAGTTTCTCGTCAGCTTCCGCGCGCGATTCGAACGAGCCGAACTGCAGCATGAACACCGGCGCAGCCTGCGCAGGAATGGCTGCCAGCGTAGAGCCTGCAAGCAGAAGAACGGACAGGATGCGTTTCACGCGGATTTCCTCGAAAATAGCTACGGGGCGCGGCAAAAATTACCGACAGTTAACGAACGGGTGTAGCGACAACCCCCAGCCCGCGCAAGCGTTTTTAGCGCAAGGATTTGCTTGTGAAAAAGCCTGTTATCAAGCATATCCAAGGGATTCCGTCATTCCCGACCCGCGGCGATGGCGTTTACTTATCATTATGGAATGCATCATGAGTTCGCCTGCCCTCACCGCCAAAGCCTGGCCCTTTGAAGAAGCCCGCGCCCTGCTGGCCCGCCTGAACACCGCCAAAGCCAAGAAAGACCACGTGCTGTTCGAGACCGGCTACGGCCCCAGCGGCTTGCCCCATATCGGCACGTTCGGCGAGGTCGCGCGCACGCTGATGGTGCGCCATGCGTTTCAACATATCTCCGACCTGCCCACCCGCCTCATCTGCTTCTCCGACGACATGGACGGTTTGCGCAAGGTGCCGGACAACCTGCCGCAGCAGGAACTCATTGCCGCCAATCTCGGAAAACCCCTCACCTCGGTGCCCGATCCGTTCGGCACGCATGAGAGCTTTGGCCACCACATGAACGCCCGCCTGCGCGCGTTCCTCGATACGTTCGGGTTCGACTACGAATTCAAATCCTCGACCGAAACCTACAAAAGCGGCGAGTTCGACCAAGCGCTGCTGAACATCCTGCGCAATTACGACAAAGTGATGGAAGTGATGCTGCCCACGCTGGGCGACGAGCGCCGCGAGACCTATTCGCCGTTCCTGCCCGTGTCGCCCATCAGCGGCAAAGTGCTGCTGGCCAAAGTGGTGCGCACGGATGTGGAAAAAGGCACCATCACCTACATCGAAGAAGACGGCTCGGAAATGGAAGTGCCGGTCACTGGCGGAAATTGCAAACTGCAATGGAAACCCGACATGGGCATGCGCTGGGCGGCTTTGGGCGTGGATTACGAGATGTACGGCAAGGATCACCTTGCCAGCGCCCCGCTTTACGACAGCATCTGCAAAATCGCGGGTGGCCTGCCGCCGCAGCAAATGATGTTCGAGCTGTTCCTCGACGAGAACGGCCAGAAGATTTCCAAATCCAAAGGCAACGGCATCACCATCGACCAGTGGCTCACCTACGCGCCCACCGAGTCGCTGGCGCTGTACATGTTCATCAACCCGCGCCGCGCGAAGAAGCTGTATTTCGATGTCATCCCGCAGCAGGTGGACGACTATCTCAGCTATCTGGAAAAATACGCCGCCGCCGATGACGCGGCGAAGCTGGAGAACCCTGCTTGGCACATCCATAGCGGCAACGTGCCCGCGCCCGAGAGCAACATCAAATTCAGCATGCTGCTGAACCTCGCTTCCGCTTGCAACCCCGAGAGCCCCAGTGTGCTCTGGAGCTTCCTCAACCGTGAATTGCCGAACGCGACGCCGGAAAATTCACCGATGCTGAACCGCCTTTGCGAATTCGCCGTGCGCTACTACAATGATTTCGTGAAACCCACGAAAAAGTTCCGCGCTCCCAGCGAGCTGGAACGCACCGCCCTCGGCGAATTGCGCGCCTATCTGGTGGCGTTGCCGGACGGCACGCCCGCTGACGACATCATGACAAAAATCTACGATTTCGGGCTCAAATTCTACAGCAAAGAAACCATGCGCGAATGGTTCAAGGCCATGTACCAGCTCCTGCTCGGCTCCGATCAAGGCCCCCGCATGGGCAGCTTCATCGCGCTCTACAGCGCGGCGGGCACCATCGAACTCATCGATAATGCGCTGGCGCAGAAGCAGGCCGCGTGAGCGAGCTAAAAGCGGTACTTGCTCAATACGACGCCTTCCTCATCGATCTGTGGGGCGTCATTCATGACGGCACCAACCTCTATCCCGGTGTGCTGGCGACGCTGGAGTATTTGCAACAGCAGAACAAACCCATCCTGTTCCTCAGCAACGCCCCGCGCGTGGCGGAGAAAACGATTTCGCGCCTTGCCGAATTCGGCATCGGGCGGGGGCTGTACCGCGATGTTGTGACGTCTGGCCAAGTGGCGCATGACTGGCTGCGCGACGCGACACCGTTCGGCAAGAACTACTATTATCTCGGCCCCGGGAAGGACGAGGACATCATCGCCGACCTCGCCCATTACGTGAAAGCGCCCGACCCGGCCGACGCCGATTTCATTCTCTGCACCGGCTACGAGTTCGATTTCCAGCCGCATGAGGACGTGCTTCCCCTCCTCGCCCGCTTGCTCGACGCGGAGCTCCCCATGGTCTGCACCAACCCCGACCTGGTGGTGGTGAAGCAGGACGGCACCGTGCAGCTCTGCGCTGGCGAAGTGGCGGGCGAATACGCGCGCATGGGCGGGCAGGTCACCTACATCGGCAAACCGCATCCGGAAGTGTACGCCGTGTGCCGCGAGTTGCTGGGCGACGGCACGCTGCTGGCCATCGGCGACAACCCGCTCACCGACATCGCGGGCGCCAACGCCGCTGGCATCGACTGCCTGCTCATCACTGGCGGCATCCTTAGTTCCGAGGATACAGGCCGCCCCCACGAGGCCGATGCCCGCGAAATGTGCCGCATCACCGGCAGCACCCCTACCCACATCCTGCCGAGCTTTGCCATTTAAACCCGTTGAAAGGTGTGGCGAATCTTCTATAGCTAGCGCATGAGCAAAAAAACCAAAGCAGCATCGAATCCCATGTGGGGCGGGCATTATGCCCAAGGCCCGGCGGAGGCGTTCGCGGCCATCAACCCGTCGATCGATGTCGATCAGCGCCTCTACGCGCAGGATATTGCGGGCTCGATTGCGCATGCGGAAATGCTCGCGGCGCAAGGCATCATCAGCAAAAAAGAAGCCACACAGATCGTGCATGGTTTGCAGCAGGTGCAGAAGGAAATCGAATCCGGCAAGCTTCAGTTCTCCGCTGCGCTGGAAGACATTCATATGAACATCGAGTCGCGGCTGAAGGACATTATCGGCGCGCCGGCGGGCAAGCTGCATACGGGCCGCTCGCGCAACGACCAGGTGGCGACCGACCTGCGTTTGTACGCGCGCGACGCCGTGGCGCATATGGATGCCGCGCTGAAAGCCGTGCAATCGGCGCTCATCAAAAAGGCCGAAAAAAACATCGATACCTACATGCCCGGCTTCACCCATTTGCAGCCCGCGCAGCCCATTTCTTTTGCGCATCATTTGCTGGCTTATGTGGAAATGCTGGGGCGCGACCGCGCACGGTTGGAAGACGCCGCCATGCGCCTCAACGAATCGCCGCTGGGCGCCGCCGCACTGGCGGGAACCACCTACAATATCGATCGCAACAAAACGGCCAAAGCCCTTGGCTTCAGCGCCCCGATGGCCAACTCACTCGACGCCGTGGGCAGCCGCGATTACGTCATCGAACTGCTCGCCGCCATGAGCATCATTGCCACGCATCTGAGCCGCCTTGCGGAAGAAATGATCTTCTGGACGTCGCCGCTCGTCGGGTTCGTGAAATTCACCGAGGCCTTCACCAGCGGCTCGTCCATCATGCCGCAGAAGCGCAACCCCGATGCGGCCGAACTGGTGCGCGGCAAAGCGGGCGGCATCATCGGTTCGCTGATGACCTTGCTGACCACCGTGAAAGCCCTGCCCCTCGCCTACAACAAGGATTTGCAGGAAGACAAACGCCCGTTCTTCTTCGCGTTGGATGAAACCATCGTTTCGCTGAAAGCCATCGAAGGCATGGTGGCCGATATGCAGCCGCAAGTGGCGCGCATGCGCGAGGCCTGCGCCAAAGGTTTCCTCAACGCCACCGATCTCGCCGATTGGCTGGTGCAGCATGCGGGCGTGGCGTTCCGCGACGCGCATCACCTCACCGGAAAACTGGTGAAGCTGGCCGAAGGCAAAGGCGTGACGCTCGACGAACTGTCGCTGAAAGAAATGCAATCGGTGCATAAAAAAATCACCAAAGACATTTTTAAAGCCATCGCCATCGAGACCTGCGTTGCACGCCGCCAAAGCTTCGGCGGCACCGCCCCCGCGCAGGTGAAAAAGGCGCTGGCCACGGCCAAGAAGGTCTATCTATGAGCCGCAGCATCCTCATGCTGATGGCCGTGTGCGTGGCGCTTTCCGCCTGCGGTTTCCGCCGCCCGCTGGTGAAGCCGCAGGACATTCCCGCCTACGAACAAAAACGCGCCGAGAAAATGCGTAAATTCGATCCGCAACCGATGCCCGCCCCTTCGATGGATACCAACGCCGGAACGAGAAATCCCTCGATGCAGGAAATGATGACGCCGATGCCGCCGGTAGGACAATAATGGATTATTTCACCTACCAGAACGGCACGCTCCACGCCGAAAACACCAGCGTCGCCGCCATTGCCAAGAGCGTCGGCACGCCGTTCTATTGCTATTCCAGCGCCACGCTGAAACGCCATGTTTCCGTGTTCAAGGAGGCGTTAGCGCCCCTAAAACCGCTGATTTGCTTTGCGGTGAAAGCCAACAGCAACCTAGCCGTGCTGCGCCTTCTGGGCAGCCAAGGAGTGGGCGCGGATGTGGTGTCGGAAGGCGAAGCGCGGCGGGCATTAGCGGCGGGCATTCCGCCCCACAACATCGTGTTCTCGGGCGTTGGCAAAACCGCGGCGGAAATGGAATACGCGTTGGGGGTTGGCATTTTCCAGTTCAACGTCGAATCCGACCGCGAGCTGCTGACGCTGAACGACGTGGCGCTGCGCATGAAAAAGAAAGCCGCCATCGCGCTGCGCGTGAACCCCGATGTGGATGCGGCCACGCACGCAAAAATATCGACCGGCAAAAAAGAAAATAAATTCGGCATCGACATCGATGTTGCGCCCGCGCTGTACGCGTTGGCCGCGTCGTTGCCCGGCATCACGGTGCAGGGCGTGTCGGTGCATATCGGTTCGCAGCTCACCACGCTGGAGCCATTCCGCGCGGCATATCTGCGCGTGCGGGCGTTGGTGGCGCAATTGCGCGCCGATGGCATTCCCATCCACACGATCGATCTCGGTGGCGGCCTCGGCGTGCCGTACGACGACGAAACCCCGCCCTTGCCCGCCGCTTATGGCGCGCTGGTGTGCGAGCTGTTCAAGGATTTCCCCGGCCAGTATATTTTCGAGCCCGGTCGCCTCATCGCGGGCAATGCGGGCATTTTGGTATCGACCGTGCTGTACGTGAAACGCGCGTCGAAAACCTACGCGATCCTCGATACCGGCATGAACGATCTGATGCGCCCTGCCTTGTACGACGCCGTGCATAAGCTGATGCCGGTGGCCGAGCCTATGGGCGACAGCACTCTCATCGATGTGGTCGGCCCGGTCTGCGAATCGTCGGACGTGTTCGCGAAAGATGTGCCGATGGCTTCGCCCAAAGAAGGTGCGCTGGTGGCGTTCCGCACCGCCGGGGCCTATGGCGCCAGCATGTCGAACACGTACAATTCACGCCTGCTGGTTCCCGAAGTGCTGGTGGATGGCGAGAAATTCGCCGTCGTCCGCGCCCGTCCGAGCTACGACGATATGCTGGCGTTGGATACTATCCCGGACTGGGTAGCCTAACGGCTAATGCACGTCCATGTAGCCGATGAACGGCAGCTCGCGGTAATGGTTGGCGTAGTCGAGGCCGAAGCCGACCACGAACTTATCGGGAATGCTGAAGCCAACGAAATCGGCTTTCTCTTTCACTTCCAATTTGCCGGGTTTCTCCAGCAGCACGGCGGCTTTGATGCTTTCGGCACCACGGCTTTTCAGCACCTCGCGCGCGAATTGCAGCGTGCGCCCGCTCTCCAAAATATCGTCCACGATCAGCACCTGGCGGCCCTTTAAATCTTCGAGCGTGTCGTTGCCCATTTTCACTTCGCCCGAGCTTTGGGTGGCGCTGCCGTAGCTCGACAGCGTGAGGAAATCGATCTCGGGGTGCAAGCCGATGGCGTAGAGTTCGCGCACCAGATCGGCGGTGAACATGAACGACCCGCGCAGCAACGCCACGATGGTCAGGTCGCCGCTGATCTCTTTTGCTATCTCGCCCGCCAGTATCTCGATGCGCTCCTTGATCTCCTGCGCGGTGAACAGCACGGGAATGCTGCGCTTGGATTTCGGCTGCGGTTTGGTGCTCGACATTATCTCATCCTTAGTTGCATCGGGTGGCCGACATCGAGCACGATGCTCGACACACTGCTGGAAAAACTGGTCTCCACATTGTCGATGCGGAACGGATAGGCCGCGCCGGCTTTCAACGGCTCGTCCACTTTGTAATCGCGTTCCCACAGGTCGTCGCCGCTAGCATTCTTGAGCTGCACCCGCACGACGGGCACTTGTTTCGTAACATCGGAGCGGTTCGCGACGCTGCCGGTGAGCAGGTATTGCGTGCTGGTTTCGCCGCTGTTCCGCTGCATGCTGATATCTTCGAATACGAGGCCTTCGCTGCTTTGGATGCCGAGGGTGCGGTAGATACCGCCGAGCACAGGCGCGTTCATCCAGCTGGGGTAATAGGCCATGAACGCCAGCAGCAGCCACGCAGTAGCGAGCGCCCCGGCGGCGATCATGAAGGGTTTGGCGGCGATGGGCGGCGCTTGGCGCACCGGCAATTGCGAAGCAATGACGGGTTCGGCCTCAGCCGCTGCTTCCTGCGCCAATGCCGCGAAATCGGCTTCGGGCGTAGGTTCCACCCCCTCGGCGAACCACATATGCGCGCAGCGACCGCATTTCACCGTCCGTCCCGCGGGGGGCATCAGCGTGTCGGGCACGGCGAAGCGCGCAGAGCATTCTGGGCATGCAAGAATCATAGACGGCACCATAATCTATTTGGCGCGGGCAATCTAGCCCGATATAGAGAAGTCTATGATTCGTTGTCACAATATGTCGCTCGAGTATCTCGCAGGGAAACCGGTGCTAAAGCATCTGAACCTGCATCTGGAGCCCGGCTCGTTCACCTTCATCGCGGGGGCCAGCGGTGCGGGCAAATCGTCGCTGCTTAGTTTGCTGTCGCTGTCGTTGAAGCCCACGGCGGGCACGCTGCATTTGTTCGGACAGGACGTGACCGAGCTGACGCGCGACGAACTGCCTCTCGCCCGCCGAAAAATCGGCACCGTGTTCCAGGATTACCAACTGCTGAACCACCTCACCGTGGCCGACAACGTAGCGCTGCCGCTAAAAATCATCGGTGAAACGCCGGACATGATCGAAGACAAAGTGAAAGAGCTGCTGGCATGGATCGGGCTGGATGGGTTTGCCGATGTGCGCCCGCCGCTGCTTTCCGGCGGCCAGAAACAGCGCGTGGCCATCGCCCGCGCCGTCATCAACAAACCGTTGCTGATTCTGGCGGATGAGCCGACCGGCAACCTCGACCACGAACTGAGCATGAAGCTGATGCATCTGTTCCGTTCGCTGAACCGGGTGGGCACCACCATCGTGTTCGCCACGCACGACGAATCGCTGATGGAAGCGTTCCAGTATCCCAGCCTGTTCCTACGCGATGGGCAGCTTTTCCGCACTCGCCGCTAGCTCGGCGGATTCTTTCTCGATGATGGTTTCCACCTGCGCCATCCACTTAACGATGTCGCGGTCGCAGACCGGCACGGAGGGCAAAAACTTCAACGTTGCGGTGCCTGGCTGTTTGATGAGCGAGTGTTTGGGCCAGTAAAGCCCCGCATTCACCGCAGCCAATGTCACCGGAAGGTTCAGTAATGCGCTGACGCGACCAATGCCGCTGCGGTAGGGCTTCTTGTCGCCCACGCGCACGCGCGTGCCTTCGGGGAACATGATGATGCGTCGGCCTTGCGCCAGCATTTTGGGCGCTTGTTTTTCGATCTGGTCGTAGGCGCTACGGCCATCGCGGCGGTCGATGGCGATCTGTCCGCTCTTCCACAAGAACCAGCCGAAAATGGGCACCAGATACAGCTCGCGTTTCAGCACGAACACCGGGTTACCGAACATGCGTTGCAGCGCGATCGTATCCCATGCGGATTGGTGCTTGCAGGCGATGAGCTGGCTATCGGGCGCGCTTACGATCTGGCTGTGCAGACCACAGGTGACGCGCAGCCACCAAAGGGTGAGCGTGGCCCAGGTGATGTTGAACATCCATGTAAAGCGCTGCGGCATCAGCAACAGGGGCAGGCCCAACGCGCCCATCGCCAACGTGCCGAGTGCCCAGCCAATGAAGAAAATTGCGGTGCGTAAAGCCTGCATATTAGAACCTATTCATGAAAGTACGGCCGCTGGCGGCGAGGTATTTATGGAACTCGTGCAGCATCAACGTGCGGCTGGCTTTGTTGCGCCACCATGGGGTGCGCGCGAAGCTCTCGGGCACGACCGGCTCACGCAGAATCGTGACGCCCGGCAGCGCGGCTTGGAACTCCACCATGCTGCGCGGCATGTGGTAATGCGCGGTGATAAGGCGGATGGAAGTGTAATGGCGTTTGCGCACGAACGCGGCGGCTTCGCTGGCGTTGGTCTGGGTGGTTGAGGCGTCGTAATCGAACACGATCTCGGAGCTGAGTTGTAGTATTTTTTTGCGCATATCGGGCGGGGTATGGGCCACCAGCATTTCGGCAAGCGTCACGTTCTCGCCCACGCCGCTGATGAACAGAACGGGCGCGGATTGCTGCGCGAGCAAGGTGAAGCCATGCTCCACGCGCGCGTTGCCGCCGGTCAGCACGATCAGTGCATCGGTACGGGTTTCGGGGTCTTCGGCGGGAAGGTACATGGAGGCCAAGAACACGAAGAACGCCGCGCACCACAGCGCGGCGAAACCCAGCATCAATCGGAGGAGCCAGCGCACGCTAATGCATGTGGTGCAGCATCGACTGCACCGTAAGGCGTGTGGCCACCAGCGCCACCAGCGCGGTAAGCAGTGGCAGCAGCAGGAACGTGGCGATATGCATACCGCTGAAGCCGAGCTGCGGAATCACCGGGCTGTCAGCGTTGTGCGAGAAAATCACGGCACCCACGAACAGCAGCATCGCCAACCCGACCCCCGCCATGGCGCCGCGCGCGGCAAGCCACGCGCTGTTCCACTGGAATTGCGTGAGGATGTAGTCGTCGGTGGCGCCGAACATATGCAACAGGCCCACGGTTTTGAAATGCAGTTTCAGGTTGGTGCGCGCCACCAACACGATCATGCCGATCACGCAGATGAGCAGCAGGATGGCGACCAGCAGCACCAGCGCCTGAAGCAGGCTGAGCGCGGCGGCGAACTGGCTCACCCACGGGCCTTGCGCCTCGATGCGAATGTTGGGGTTGATGGTGGCGAGCGTTTCGCGCAGCGCTTTGGTATCGACCAGCGTGCCGTTCTTGTCGGTTCGGGTTTTGATGTCGATGAGCGTGGGCACCGGAAGGCTTTTCATTGAGAAGCCATCGCCCAACCATGGCTTGAGCAGCGTTTCCATGTCGGCGTCGCGCAGCACCACCACGTCCTGCACGCCGCTGGTGGCGCGCAGTGCGGCGATGGTGCGGTCCAATATGGCGGCGGAGGCGTCGTCGGGCACTTCCACTTGCAGCACGCCGGAAATGTCGCGCGACTGGTTTTCTAGCGCATGGCTCAGACACAGACCCGTAGCCAGCAGCAGCGCCGAAAAACCGACGAGGCACGCGATCATCGCGGGCAGCATGCGGTGCGCATCGTCGCGCGCGAACGGAATGTCGGAAGTGATGAGCTGGCGGATGCGTTTCTTCATGGGCGCAGCCTAGCAGGCTGTTACTGTCTGTAAAGTAGCGTCATGCATCTTAAGCGCCCGTACGAACAGAATTTGGAACTCCCCGGGAGGCGACCGCCGACCCGTGAAACGGCGGGGTTTGGGGCAAAGAGCCCCATCCGCCGCGCAGCGCTTAAAAACTATGCTTGCGTATCAACCTGTTTTGCAGGGGTTCCCGCGGCCACACCGACCATGGCGGGGCGAAGGAGGCGATCATGGATCACGTAGCCTGCCTGAAGCACTTGCACCACCGTGCCAGGCTCGGCATCGGGCGTGTCGATCTGTGCGACGGCCTGATGGAAGTTGTGGTCGAATTTCTGTCCGATGGGGTCGAGGCGTTTGATGCCTTGGCGCTCGAACACGCCGAGCAGTTCTTTCAGCGTCATTTCCACGCCCATGGCGAGGTTGCTCACGGCGGGTTGCGCTTCTTTCAGCTCGGCGGGGATGCTTTCCACCGCGCGTTGCAGGTTCTCGATCACGCTCACCAAATCGCGCGCGAAGCTGGTCACGGCGTATTTGCTCATGTCGCCCATTTCGCGCTCGGCGCGGCGGCGGGTGTTCTCCACCTCGGCCAACGCGCGCAGCGCTTGGTCCTTCATGGCGGCGAGTTCTTTGTCCTTCTCCTCCAGCAGCACCTGCAACGCATGGATGGCGTTCTCCGGCGTCGGCTGGATGTCGGGGGTGATCTCTTCGATGGGGTCTTCGTGTGGTTCCTGTGTCATGCCGCGTATATAGGGGAGGGGGAAAACAAAATTCAAGAGCAATGTCGTTCTAAATAGGTTCGGAGCCCACGCGGCGCGATTTTTACTTTTTTCCTCAGAGTAATGGCGTATGGTCGGGCCTCATCATTTAGAAAGTATGTCCATGCCCCGTTCGTTCGATCGCAGCCCCGCTGAATTGCGCCCCGTCACCCTCACTTCCGGCGTATCGCGCCATGCGGAAGGCTCCTGTCTCGTCGAGTTCGGCCACACCAAAGTGCTGTGCACCGCCACGGTGGAAGAAAGCGTGCCGCCGTTCCTGCGCAACACGGGCCGCGGCTGGGTGACCGCCGAATACGGCATGTTGCCGCGCGCCACCAACAGCCGCAACCCGCGCGAAGCCGCTCGTGGCAAACAATCGGGCCGCACGCAGGAAATCCAGCGCCTCATCGGCCGCTCGCTGCGCACGGCGATCGATCTGGAACATCTCGGCGAACGCCAGATTGTCATCGATTGCGACGTGCTGGAGGCCGATGGCGGCACCCGCACCGCCAGCATCACCGGTGGTTTCGTAGCGCTCGCTCAGGCCATCGCCACGCTGGAGAAACGCAAAGCGTTCAAAGTGCACCCCATCATCGCGCCCGTCGCCGCCATTTCCTGCGGCATCTTTAACGGTGAAGCGCTGCTCGATCTCGATTACCTCGAGGATTCGGGCGCGAGCGTCGACGCCAACATCATCATGACCGCCGAAGGCAAATTCGTCGAAGTGCAAATGTCGGGCGAAGAAGCCACCTTCCATGAAGGCCAGCTTGAAGCGCTGCTCGGTTTGGGCAAACAAGGCATCACGCATCTGATCGCCCTGCAACGCAAAGCGCTGGGCTTCTAGCATGGACGCGGCGCGCCTCTCTCCTCTGGTCATCGCCAGCCACAACAAAGGCAAGCTGCCCGAGATCGCCGCGTTGCTTGCGCCGCTGAACATCCACGACATTCGTTCCGCGGCCGACCTCGGCTTGCCCGAGCCGGAGGAAACCGGCGACACGTTCGAGGCGAACGCCACGCTGAAATCCGTCGCCGCCGCTTCCGCTACCGGATTTTATGCACTGTCCGACGATTCCGGCCTCGCCATTCCGGCGCTGGATGGCGCACCCGGCATCTATTCCGCCCGCTGGGCTGGCGAGAGCAAAGACTTCACCCACGCCATGGCCCGCGTGGCGCACGAGCTGCACGAAAAAGGCCTCGCCGCCGAAGGCACGCCGGCCTATTTCGTCTGCGTGCTCGCCCTCAGCGCACCGGACGGCAGCACGCAAACCTTCCGTGGCGAAGTCCATGGCACCCTCACCTTCCCCGCACGCGGCACGCACGGTTTCGGCTATGACCCCATTTTCGTACCCACTGGCCATGCGCTCACTTTTGGCGAAATGGAGCCGCATACCAAACACAACATGAGCCATCGCGCGAACGCCTTCGCGCTGTTCCTTGAGGCATTAAAAGCATGAGCGTGAAACTACTGGCATTGGCCGCATCCTACCGCAGCAATTCGCTGAACCGCACGTTGCTGGCGCATGCAGTGGCGGAAGCACAAAAGCTCGGCGCGGAAGTCACCACGTTGGAATACGAAGCCTGCGAAGCGCCGCTCTATCGCGGGGAACATACCGAGCTTCCGGCGGGGGCAAAATTGCTGGCCGATGCGCTACTGGCGCATGATGGTTTGCTGCTCGCCAGCCCGGAATATAACTGGTCGGTGCCAGGAAGCCTCAAGAACCTGATCGACTGGATTTCCGTCGATGATCGTGCGCCGCTGAAGGGCCGCACCGCGATGCTGATGTGCGCCAGCCCCTCGGTGCGTGGCGGCATCAGTGGGCTGCAGCATTTGCGTGTGCCGCTGGAACTTTTGGGCATGTTCGTGTATCCTCAAATGGTCGGCATCGGTTCGATGAAAAACGCCAATATGCTGCGCGACAAAGACAAGAAACATCTTGAAGCCTGCACGCAGGATTTCCTGCGCATTACCGGAGCGATCAGCCATGCGAACTAGATTCCTTTTTGCGGCATTGTTTGCGCTTTATGCTGCACCCATTGCGGCACAGGAATCCACTCCCTCCGCCATGGTGAACGCCGAATTGCTGATGGACGCCACCGAGCTGAAATCCGGCGACACGGTGTGGGCCGCGGTGCGTTACACCATCCCCGACCAATGGCATATCTACTGGCAGAACCCGGGCGATTCCGGCATTCCCACCACCATGGAATGGACGGCGCCCGAGGGCGTAACCGCTGGCGACATCCAATGGCCCGCACCGCATCGCCAACCGCTCGGCGACATGGTGAATTACGGCTACAGCCAGCAGGTGACATTGCCCGTGCCGCTGCACATCACCGCCGATGGCGTGACGGGTGACCTCACGGTGAAAACCGACTGGCTGGTCTGCCACGACATCTGCATTCCTGAATCGGCAACGCTGACCGCCACGCTGCCCCAAGGCGGCGACGCAGCGGCCATCGACACGGCACGCGCGCAAGCCCCGCTGGAGTTCCCCGGCAAAGCCAGCTACGCCGCCAGCAACACGCAGGTACAGCTTACCCTCACGCCAAGCGGCTTGTGGGGCGCGCCGCAGAAAGCCGAGTTCATCCAGCTGGAAGACGGCATCATACAGAACAATTCCCCAGCGGAACTCACCAGCACCAACAATAGCATCACCCTGACACTGACGCGCGGCAGCGCCGATCTGCCGCCCGTGTGGAACGGCGTGGTCTGGCTGCACTGGTCGGGCAAAGACCCCATCGCCTACCGCATCGAAGCCGAACACAGCATGGCCCCGCTCACCGCTCCCAGCGTGCCGCTACCGTTGCTTATCATTCTTGGGCTCGCCTTTGCCGGCGGGTTGCTGCTGAACATCATGCCCTGCGTGCTGCCCATCCTGTCGCTGAAAGCATTGGCGCTGGTGAAGAAGGCCGACGCCTCACCGCGCGCGGCACGGCTTCAGGGCTTCGCGTATACCCTTGGTGTGGTGTTGAGTTTCGTGCTCATCGCCGCCCTGATGCTGGGGCTGAAAGCTTCCGGCGAAGCGGTGGGCTGGGGCTTCCATCTGCAATCGCCCGCCACGGTCGGCGTGCTCGCACTGTTGATGACACTGGTGAGCCTCAACATGCTGGGCGTGTTCCACCTGCCGCCAGTGCTTGGCGGTTTCATGGTGGCGCATGAAGGCACGCGCGGCACGTTCCTTACCGGCGTGCTGGCCGTGGCCGTGGCCACGCCCTGCACCGCACCGTTCATGGCCACCGCCGTGGGCGCCACGTTGGCGCTTCCTGCCCTCACCTCGCTGCTGGTGTTCGCCACCATGGGACTGGGCATGGCCTCGCCGTTCCTACTCATCAGCCTGTGGCCCGCCGCACGCCGCCTGCTGCCGAAGCCCGGCCATTGGATGAACACGTTCCGCAAACTGCTGGCCATACCCATGGCGGCCACCGCGCTGTGGCTGTTCTATGTGCTGTCGCAATTGCTCTACCCCACGCCGATGAAACAGGACGGCTACACGCTCATCACCCCCGTGGCGTACAGCGAAGCTGCCCTCACGGAATTGCGCGCGCAGGGCAAGCCCGTATTCGTCGATGCCACCGCCGCTTGGTGCCTCACCTGCAAAGTGAACGAGCGGGTGGCTCTTCGCCCCGAGAAAGTGCAACGCGCTTTTGCCGCATCCGGCACCACGCTGATGATCGCCGACTGGACAGCGCGCGACGAAGCCATCGCCACTTACCTTGCAACCTTTGGGCGAAACGGCGTGCCGATCTATGTGTATTACGCGCCGGGTGCATCGCCAGTTGTCCTGCCCCAAGTGCTGACACCTTCGCTTGTGCTGGACACGCTGAGCGGGAACATGACAAACAGGTAACAATTTTACCCTTGGCATTTTACCCCACCCCGGTACGCTCACTGCAATAATAAAAACAGGCAGGGAGTATTTATGATTCGTCACGTTGCACGCCACGTGGGGCTGTTATGCGCCACCATCCTTTTCTCCAGCGCCGCGCTTGCGGCTGTTAACATCGACGCCCCCGCGCCCGATTTCACCGGCATCGACGCCATCAGCGGCAAAGAAATCTCGCTCAGTGATTTTAAAGGCAAGCTGGTGGTGCTGGAATGGAACAACCCTTACTGCCCGTTCGTGAAGAAATTCTATTCCGTCGGCGCCATGCAGAAGCTGCAGGAGAACGCCACTGGCAAAGGCGTGGTGTGGCTGTCCATCAACTCTGCAGCCAAGGGCAAACAAGGCTATTACGAAACGGATGCCGAAGCCGTTGACGCCCTCACCGACCGCAACGCGCACCCCACCTATTACCTGCGCGATGCATCGGGCGAGATCGGCAAACTCTATGGTGCGAAAACCACGCCGCATATGTTCGTGATCGATACCAAAGGCACGCTTGCTTACATGGGCGCGATCGACAACACCCCCACCGCCGATTCGGCCGACATCGCCACCGCCAAGAACTACGTCACGCGCGCGTTGCAAGCGTTGACGGAAGATAAGAAAGTGGCGGTCACCTCTACGCAGCCATACGGGTGCTTCGTTAAGTACGAGTAGCTACACGGCCGTGGCGGGAGCGACGGCACGCACCCATTTCGCTTTGGCGACGGGTTCGGGGATGCTGGCGTAGATTTGTTTCTCGGCATCGATAATCAGCACACCACCCATGCCCGGCGCTAACGCGCGACCGAGGCTTTCCAAACTGCGCCATGCGCGCAGCCACATCGGATGCGACGTGGGCGGCGCGAACAGCGCCGTATGGTGGTCGCGCAAAGTGAACTGCGCGTCGGCCAACAGCTCTTTTATTTGGCTCATGCTGTAGGGCGTGCCGCGCGCGAACGGCGTGGTGCCGAAACTGGCCCAGTAGCTGCGGCGGTTCGGCACGATGAGCAGCAAACGCCCACCGGGCACCAGCATTTGCCAATAGACCTGCAGCAATTCTTTGGGCTGCGCCACATGCTCGAACGCATGCAGCATCACCACGCGATGCACGGTGCCCGCAGCAAAGGGGGGCATCATTTCGTCGCCCAGCACCGAATGGTTCTCGCTATGCACGGGCCAGTAAATGGCGCCTTGGTTGGCGGGCATCAACGCCACCAGCGAGGCGGGCTTGGCGCGTTCCAACACCCGCAAAACCGGCAGCGCATAACCAATACCTACGATGGCTTCCTGTGCGTGGTCGGGCCATTGCTCCATGACCAACTGACGCAAACGTTGCTTCACTTTCCGCCCCAGCCGCGAGGAATAGAATTGCCGCAGGCTGACGACGTTTGGGCGCATTATTTACGTTTCCAGTTTCCGTCCGCGCCTTGCAGCTGCTGCCCGGCGGGCGTCATCTCGTAGGCTTTTTTCGCGGCGAGTGACTCGATGACGCTGCGCGGTTGGCCGTTCTGTTTAGCGATGCGCTCGTACTCGGCGCGGCGCTGGCTGTTGATCGAGCTGACCAGCGCGTTCACTTCGCCGCTCGGCTGCACGGCAGCGAGATAGCCACTGGGCGTTTCACCCACCAGGCCACCCGATTTCGCTTCGTTGAGCGACAAGGCGAACGCCATGTGCGGCAGCATGATCATGGCAACTGCCAGGCTTAAAATTTTGGTACGCATAGTGCCTCCTAGAACAGGTCGGATTTATCGGAGAAGACGGATTTTTCGAGGTCCTTATCGACCTTGACGCGGATCTCGTGCGAGATGTTCACGTTGAGGTTGATAACGATGGGTTTGTCGGGCGCTTCCACTTTCACAGTGGGGGTGCAGGCGCCAAGCGCCAACAGGGCCAACATGCCAAGAACCATGGGTTTCATTGTTTCGCTCCCTGTGCGTTGCCTTGCGCCTTTTGGGCGAGTTTCTCTGCCTGTGTGGCGCTGATCCATATATCCTCCAAATTGGCGTTCACAGCAAGGGTGAAATCTATTTTCTTGCCGCCATACAGCTCGGGATTGGCGCCCAAAAAATGCCATTTCAGGCTCATGCCGCCATGGTCGTCGGTGCTTTTGGCATTGAGCGACATTTCGTCGACATGGAAATTCCCCAACGCCGCCAACACGACCTGCGATTGCGGGTGGGTCTGCAGCATATCCGCCGCGCGGCCGACCGGCGACACAGCAATGGTCAGTCCGCCCTTGTTGCTCAGGCTGGCAGGTTTGATGCGCCAGTTGTTCGGCGTGACCGTAAGCGGAATACCGCCCGTAACGATGCCGTTCACTTTCGCGTCCTCGCCCAGCACTGAGGCCAGCAGGGTCTCGAGCGGCAGTTCATGGAAGGTAAGCTGCGGCGTGAGCGACCAGCTGCCTTTGGCCAGGGTGAGCACGCCTTTGGCGCTCAGCCTCATGGGGAAGGTCGGCACCTCGCTGGCGTAGAAAGGCGACAGTTGATGGAAGGTGAACCCGCCCGGTGTGAAACGGATGGGCTCGACGCTCCATTGCGTGCTGCCCTTCGCGCCCGCCATGTCGTAGCTGCCGCTAAAGCGACCATTCAATTGCTTCTTCTCGCTGACCAGCGTGCCTGTGTAAGTGAGTGTTTTTTTCATATTCCCTTCGGCGGTGCCGTCGAGCAGCAACGGCAGCACCAGATCCTGCGCGTCACGCGAGGCGGTAAGGGTGACGGCGTTGGCCTGCATTTTTGCTTCTCCGCCCATCGCGTAATGCAGCGTCACGTCGCCCACGGCGCGCAGGTTGATGGTGTCTTTGCTGGGCGCCAACGGCTCCTGATGCCACACGCGCTCGATCCCATCGAGCGAGAGCTTACCACCAGTGAGCGTGGCCATGATGTCGGCGTCGCCCAGTTGCAGATCGAAGGTTTCCGCCTTGTTGCCGTTCCAGCCGATGCGCAGATCCACCTGCGCCGCTGTGACCTCGCCATGGTCGCCGAGCGCCACGTCCTTGAACACCACATGGCTGCGGCTGAGCGACACGATGCGGTAAGATTTTACGGGGATGCCCTGTTTTTCCAACGCGTAGTCGATGCCTCGCACCGCGATGCGGTCGAAGCTGATCCAGACCACCAGCGCGGCGACCGAGAGCAGGGCAACAGTCCAGAGTAAGATACGCATGGTTCGCTTCTGCCCCAACGCGTATAAAAAAGCGAGCATTGCATCGCGCCGCGCGCGGGATTAAAGAGAGCCTATGAACCCCATCGAACAATTCAACCAATGGCTGACGGATGCGAAGCAGCACCCTTCCATCGCCGAGCCCACCGCCATGACGCTGGCCACCGCCACGCCCGAGGGCGCACCCTCGGCGCGTATCGTGCTGCTGAAAAATTGCGACGCGGACGGGTTCCTGTTCTACACCAACCTCGAAAGCCGCAAGAGCCGGGAACTTCGGGCGACGCAGCGCGCGGCCTTGATGTTTTATTGGATGCCGCTCGACAAACAGGTGCGGGTTGAAGGCACCGTCGTGCCCGCCAGCGCCGAAGAGTCGGACGCGTATTTCGCCTCTCGCCCGCGCGAAAAACAAATTGGTGCGTGGGTGTCGCGGCAATCGCAAACCATGGGCGCACGCGGGAATTTCGAGGCGCAACTCGCCGATTTTACCGAATCGCATGAAGGCCGACCCATCACGCGCCCTCCCTTCTGGGGTGGCTGGCGTGTAGTGCCCGAGCGCATCGAATTCTGGCAGCAGCGCGATGCGCGCCTGCATGTCCGCGACCTCTACACCCGCGACGGAAACGCGTGGGTGCATTCCCTTCTTTATCCGTAGGAGTTTTCCATGCAGCCACGCACCAGCATCCTCGTCTCCATCATCGTCGCCGTGGGCATCGCCCTTGCCGGGCTGTTCGTGGCGCAGGGGCTGCTGGGCATGAAACAATCCGAGCGCATCGTGGCGGTGAAAGGCCTTTCGGAACGCGAAGTGACCAGCGACCTCGCGCTGTGGAACCTTGGCTACACCGTGACCGGCTCCGACCTCGCTACCACGCAGAAAGAATTGCAATCGCAAGCGGGCGTGCTGGCGAACTACCTTACCAACGCCGGATTGAAAGCCGACGAGATTTCGCAAGACGCGCTGAAGATCACCGACCGCCAAGCCAACCAATACAATAACAATGGCGAGAACGGCCCGCGCTACATCCTCTCCACGCAACTAAAAATCCGCAGCACCAACATCGATGCGGTGCAGGCAGCCGCGCGCAGCATTGGCGATGTGGTGCGCGATTCCGGCGTGGTGCTGGGTGCGCCCGACCAATACGGCTGCGACTTGCGCTTGGTGTTCACCGGGCTGGACGGCATCAAGCCCGCCATGATCGCCGAAGCCACGAAGGACGCCCGCCGCGCCGCCGAGCAATTCGCGCAGGATTCGGGTGTGGAAGTGGGCGCCATTAAAACCGCTACGCAGGGCTATTTCTCGATCAGCGCGCGCGATGGTTCCGAAGCCGAAGGCGGCGGCGGTGCCGCCTGCGAAGCCGAAACCAGCGTGGTGAAAAAAGTGCGTGTGGTGACGAACGTCACCTATTTCCTTGGCTAACCAATTCGCTTAGAATTTCCGACCCGGCATCGGCGTCACGGTGCTGCCCACATCCGGCGCATACGTGCGCTGGTATGCGGCGGGCTGCTGGACAGTGCTCGTGCCCGCCCCTGCGCCACCGGTCGGCAACGCCGAGTTGGCGGGTTGGCTTAATGCGGGCTGGCCTGGGCCGGGCTGCAGGAGGTTAGTTTCGGTCTTCACCGGCTTGTTCGGGGGCGAAGACACTTTTGCCGGCGATGCGGCGGTGATGACGTCCGACGGTTGGCCCGGCAAAGGCTGTGCAGGCCCGCCACCCACGACCAGAGGCGGATTCCTCACGGGGCGCGCCACGTGCCACCCGGCTTTGATCATGCAGGCCGAAAATCGATCAACCAGTTCTGCGTTGCGCCGTTTGGCCGACATGGTTTGCGTGTCGCGCGATTGCTCCATCCGATCTTCCGCTTCGCTGCGGCAGTCGGATTGTTTCTCGACATAACGGCCCTGGATGCTGCTTTGAACCATACAGGCCGAGAGCAGCAACGCGGTGCCCAGCAGGGCGAAGCATGAACGGTTAAACAACATGTTTTCTAATATACCCCCGGATGGCGATTTCGTCCATCTCCTGTTGTTCGCGGGCACGCGCCTTGTCGGCCTCGCGTTTTTCGTAGGCTTTCAGCGCCAGCTCGAACTTCTTCATTTCGCTGAAACGTTCGCGGATCTGTTCGGTCAGCTTGTTCAGCTCCACCTCCAGCTTGCGCATTTGCACATGGATGTCTTCCTGCCGGCGTTTGATATGCGCGGCGAAATCGCCAAAGAAATGCGCCATTTCCGGCATGGTCTCGGCGGTCTTCATTTCCTTCACCAGCGCGTCGGCCAGCTTCTCCAGCGCCTGATGCATCAGCTCGCGGTGGTTTTCCAGCGTCGCCTGATGCCGCTTCAGCGCATCGACCTCACGCTGCTTCACGCGCAGGATGGTCTTGATGGATTTCATGCTTTCACCTTCGGCTCAGGTGGTGTCGGCGGCTCCACGCCCATCACTTTGGCGAGGATATCGTAGCCTTCGGCGAGGCTGGTGGATTCATGTTCGCGCTGGCTGAGGAATGCTTCGAGCTGCGGATGGAACTGCATCGAGCGATCCACTTCCGGGTCGGTGCCGCGACGGTACGCGCCGAGGCGGATCAGCTCGGCCATGTTCTCGTAGGTGGCCATAAAGCGCCGGGCCAGCAGCACCAATTGGTTCTCGGATTCGGAGTTACAGTCCGGCAGCATCCGCGACACGGATTTCAAAATATTGATGGCCGGGTAGCGGCCACGTGCGGCGATGTCGCGGTCCATCACGATGTGGCCGTCGATGATGCCGCGCACTGCATCGGCGATGGGCTCGTTGGTGTCGTCGCCCTCCACCAGCACCGCCAGCAGCGCCGTGATGTTGCCCGAGCCGACGAGGCCGGGGCCTGCGCGTTCCAGCAGCTTCGGCAGCTCGGAGAACACGGTGGGGGTGTAGCCTTTGGTGGTGGGCGGCTCGCCCGCCGAGAGGCCGATTTCGCGCTGGGCCATGGCGAAACGCGTCACCGAATCCATCAGGCACAGCACCTGTTTTTTCTGGTCGCGGAAATATTCGGCGATGGCCATGGTGGTGTAAGCTGCCTGCCGCCGCATCAATGCCGATTCGGAGCTGGTGGCGACCACCACGATGGAGCGTTTCAGCCCCTCCTCACCCAGATCGTCCTCGATGAACTCCTGCACCTCGCGGCCCCGTTCACCGATCAGGCCGATCACGTTCACATCGGATTTCGAGTAGCGCGCCAGCATCGACATCATGATGGATTTACCCACGCCCGAGCCTGCGAAAATGCCCATGCGCTGCCCGTAGCAGCAGGTGAGGAAGGTGTTGAGGGCGCGCACGCCCAGATCCATTTTGCCCGCCACGCGTTGGCGTTTCGACGCCGGGGGCGGGTTGCCGCGCAACAAATAGGGAAGCCCGCCTTTGGGCAGCGGCCCTTTGCCATCGATCGGGTCGCCCATCGCATCGACGATGCGGCCCAACCAGGCATCCGACGGTTCCACCGCCGAGGCGTGCGACACCACCACCACTTTGGCGCCGAGGCCAATGCCCTCCAGCGCCGAAAACGGCATCAGCAGCGCCACGTTGCTGCGGAAACCGACCACTTCGCACAGCACCTGATGGTCGCGGCTGAGCGTGCCTTGCACCGAGCAGCGTGAGCCAACAGAGAGCGACGTTTCAATCCCTTCCGCCTCGATCAAAAGCCCCCGCACCGCCGTCACCCGACCGCTCACCGTATGGGTGGGCAGCGAATCCAGCTCGGAAAGCAGGTGGTTGCGCATGTTCGACATGGGAGGAATATAACGGATTTTTTGTCCCCTGTCCAAAAAACCGGATATACTGCGCCCATGAAACAGCCTGAGTTCCTTAGCAAACCGCTGACCGAGATGACGCCTTCCGAATGGGAGTCGCTGTGCGATGGCTGCGGGCTGTGCTGCCAAATACGGGTGGAGGATGAGGATTCAGGCGAAATCGCGCTGAGCAATGTGGCCTGCCGATACCTGTGCCTCAACTCGCATACCTGCACCGATTACGCGAACCGGCAGAAGAACGTGGCCGATTGCGTGAAGGTGACGCCGGAGAATGTGTTGGAGCTGAACTGGCTGCCGCACACCTGCGGCTACCGCCTCGCCGCTTTCGGCCAACCGCTGGCCAACTGGCACCCGCTTGTCTGCGGCAAGCCGAATCGAGTGCATACGGTGGGGCCCAGCATGAGGGGCACACTGCTTTCCGAGGATGAGGCGGACTGGGAGTAAGCTTTAAGTCCAACCTTTACACTTCTGTATTCCCGCGCAGGCGGGAATACATGCCAAGCCAACGGCGCTTTTCACGGCGTGGATCCCCGCCTTCGTGGGGATGACAGGGATATTTCGTCGTTTCGAGGGTAACCAAAACCTTAACAAAACCATAATAGTTAAAATTGTCGTTGAATGAATGCGGCATTAATAGTATGTTAACACTTAAGGCGTTAACCCCTGCCTCCCCGTTCGTGCGGTGTTGGCCTGCGGAAATTAACGTGTCGGCGCTACGAGAATTAAAACACTGCAAACCAATAACAGGGGCTAACCACATGCGCGTACTTTTAGTAGAAGACGATCCCTCAACCGCCAAAGCCATCGAACTGTCGCTCGCCTCCGAAGGCATCATTTGCGACACCACCGAACTCGGTGAAGAAGGTTTGGAAATCGGCAAGCTGTACGATTACGACATCATCATCCTCGATCTGATGCTGCCGGACATCGATGGGTACGAAGTGCTCCGCCGCTTCCGCGCCGCGAAAATCAACACCCCCATCCTGATCCTCTCGGGCCTCTCGGGCCCCGACCAGAAGATCAAGGGCCTCGGCTACGGCGCCGACGACTACCTCACCAAACCGTTCAACAAAGGCGAGCTCATTGCCCGCATCCAAGCCATCGTGCGTCGTTCGAAGGGCCACAGCGAGTCGGTCATCCGCACCGGCAAGCTGGTGGTGAACCTCGACACCCGTTCGGTGGAAGTGGCTGACAAGCCGCTGCACCTGACCTCGAAAGAGTACGGCATCATGGAGCTTCTCTCGCTGCGTAAGGGCTCGACCCTCACCAAAGAAATGTTCCTGAACCACCTCTATGGTGGCATCGACGAGCCGGAACTGAAGATCATCGATGTGTTCGTGTGCAAACTGCGCAAAAAACTCGAAGACGCTTCCGGCGGCGACAACTACATCGAGACCGTCTGGGGCCGTGGCTACGTGCTGAAGGACCCCGAGCCGGGCGCTGAGCCGACCGCCAAAGAACTGGCGAAACGCAAGAAAGCCGCACTGGCTGCCGAAGAAGCGTAAGCTTCCTTCGCCACGCTAAGAAACAGCCGCGTCGGGGAAACCCGGCGCGGTTTTTCTTTAGAGGCCGGAAAGCGTGAACAGCCCGCGGTTCTCGACCGAGGGGGTATAGCGCTTGGTAAGGTTGAGCGTGCTTTCCGCGCCGCCGAGGAACAGGTAGCCCGGCTGGTTGAGAATATCGGCCATGCGGTTCAGCACATCCGTTTTTGTTTTCTCGTCGAAATAAATAAGCACGTTGCGCACGAAAATAATGTCGAACTTACCGAGCGCCGCAAAGCTGGTGAGCAGGTTGGCGGGCGCCCACGAGATCATCTTTTTCATCTCGTCGTTGATCTCCCACATATTGTTGGGGCGCTGCTGGAAATATTTCATCAGCAGCATGATGGGCAGGCCGCGTTGCACTTCGAACTGGCTGTAGATGCCAGAGCGCGAGCGTTCCAACACCTTGTCGGCCAAGTCGGTCGCATGGATGTCGAAGCGCATACCAGTGTATTTTGCGCCCTCTTCCTTGATGGTCATGGCAATGGAATAGGGTTCCTGCCCGGTCGAACAGGCCGCCGACCAGATACGCACAGAAGTTTTGCCCGCTGCCTTCAGCGCCGGCAGCACCACGTTCTTCAAATGGTCGAACGGTTTAGTGTCGCGGAAGAACATCGACTCGTTGGTGGTCATCGACTCCACCACTTGGTGCACCAGCGCCGGGGGCGGGTTCACGCGCAAGCGACCGATAAGCTCCTTGCACCCAGCGAGGCCGTTGGCGCGCGCCACGGGCTGCAGCCGCGTTTCCAGCAGGTAGCCTTTATCCTCGGTCAGCGTGAGGCCCGATTTCTGTTTCAGCATGGTGCTGATGAAATCGAATTCGTCTTTGGTGAGTGCTGGTGCGCTGTTCATTTACGCCCCCATCGCTTTGGCGATGTAAGGCGCCATTTGCCCAAGCGGCAGTACGGCACGCACTAGCTTGGCCTCGGCCACCGCGCGCGGCATGCCGTAAACCACACAGCTCGATGCGTCCTGCGACACCACGGTGCCGCCTTGTTTCACCACTTCTGCCGCGCCGGGCGAACCGTCGGCGCCCATGCCGGTCAGCACCACCGTCAGCAATTTACTGCCATAGGCCGCTGCCAAGCTGCGCAGCATGGGGTCGGCGGAGGGGCGGCAGAAATTTTCCGGCGGGTTCTGGTTCAGTTTGATGACCAGCACGGTGCCCTGCCGTTGCACCGTCATGTGGAAGTCGCCGGGGGCCAAATACACCACACCGGGTTTCACTTCCTCGCCGTCGCGTCCTTCATGGCAATCCACGCCCGCCGTTTTGCCGACATGCTCGGCAAGGATGGTGGTGAAATTCGGCGGCATATGCTGGGTAATGAACATCGGCACGTTGAAGCTGCGACCTTTCAGCGCCGCGAAGATCGACAGCAACGCCTGCGGCCCCCCGGTGGAGGAAGCGAGGGCGATGGCACCCGCGCGCGGCGCATGGTTGAGCGCTTCGGCAACGCTGGCGAGTGGCGTGATCGGCCCTGCACCCGTGGCCTCAATGGCAGCACGCGCGGACACGACGGGCACAATTGCGGCGGCGCGTGCAACTGCCAAAGCGGCAGGCGCATCAGACACCCGGGCGCCCGAAGGGTTACCGGAAGCCAGCGCTTTAATTTTTTCGATCAGGTCGCGGTAGAAATGCTGCACCTCATCCGGGTTGGCGGCGGAGGGTTTGGGCAGGTAATCCATTGCGCCAAGCGCCATGGCTTTCATGCTGATCTCGGCGTTGCGCATGCTTAGCGTGGACGCCATGATGATTTTGATAGAGGGCGACACTTTCAGCAGCTCGGGCAAGGCCGTCAGCCCGTCCATCACCGGCATCTCGATGTCGAGCACCACGATGTCGGCCGGAGTGCGGCGCAAAGTGTCGATGGCCATTTGCCCATCCACTGCGGTCGCTACGATCTCGATCTCCGGATCAAGCTTGAGAGCCCGTTGCATCAGGCCCCGAATGATAGCGGAATCATCGACCAGCATCACGCGGATGGGAGGCTTTTCACTCATTCTATGCCTCGGGAAGCAGGCCGAGCTGGCGCAGCTTACCCGCGATGATGGCTTCGTCGAACGGTTTCATCACATACTCGTTCGCCCCGGCCATCACGGCTTCCTGTATCTTACTGAATTCGTTTTCGGTGGTGCAGAAGATGATGACGGGCTGCGGCTCGATATCGCTGTCGGCGCGAATGGTCTTCATGCAGGTCAGCCCGTCCATCACGGGCATGTTCCAATCAAGGATGATCACATCGATCTTATTGAAACGCACCTGCTCCACGGCCTGCTGGCCATCCTCGGCTTCCAGCACTTTGAAATCAAGGTTCTCGACAATGCGGCGCACCACTTTACGGACGATCTTCGAATCGTCGACGACAAGGCAGGTCTTCATATTATTCCATTTCCTCGATCACACGCGCCACATCCAAAATGATGAGCAGTTCTTTTTCCAACTTGAAAACACCGGCCGCCAGCGAACGCCAGGCGGCGTCCATATTGGCGGGCACTTTCTCGAATTGTTTCATTTGCAACGACAGCACGTCGCCCACCGCATCGACGATGAAGGCGTAGAGCTCGCCCTGATAATCCACCACCACTTTCATCACGCGTTCGGGTTCGGGGTAATCGGCGGCGAGGCCGAGGCGCTTGCGCATGTTGAGCGCCGTGACAATGCGACCACGCACGTTGATGGAACCAGCGATGACGTCGCGCGCCAGCGGCACGGGCGCGATGGGCTGCTTGCGCATCACGTCTTGCACCGCCATCACGGAGATGCCGAACAGTTGGCCGTTCAGGCGCATGCTGACGAATTCCTGCTGCGCCGCCGCGACAGGCGCCAGCGTGGCGTTATGGTCGATGATGGCGAGGGCGTTGGCCATTACGCGGCCTCCTTCTGAAGAGTGACGTAGCGGACGATGGTCTCGATCAGCGCTTCCCGGTCGGTCTTGAGGATCATGGTGCTGAGGCCAACTTTGGCGCCCTTCTCCTTGAAGTTCTCACTCACGGTGGAGGTGAACGCGATGATCGGCGTGCTGCGATAATGCGCATCGGCGCGCAGACGGCGGGTGAGTTCGAACCCATCCATATCCGGCATTTCGATGTCGGTCACCACCACGTCGAAATGCGTTTTGGAGGCGAATTCGAGCGCTTCGATTGGATTGGAGGCGGCCGTCACATCGTAGCCGATGTTCTTGAGCAGCGGCACGGTGAGGTTGCGGAAGAACAGGCTGTCCTCGACCAGCAGCAGCTTCACGCCTTCCACCGGTGCGGACGAGAGCCCGGCATTGCCCAGGTCGCCAGCAATGTCTTTCAGCAGATAGCCCACATCGACGATGTCGGTGGTTTTGCCGCTGATGACGATGCTGCCCAGATACTGCTCGGCGGTCGATGATATGGTCATCGCCAGTGGCGCGCGCTGGATATCGATGATGGCTTCCACCACCAGCCCAACGGTTTTGCCGTCGTAGGTGAACACGATCACTTCGAATTTGCCGCTCGCAGGCATCGACATGCCGGGCAACGTGTCGAGGCGCATTAGGTCGCCGCGATATTGCACCACCGGATGTTCGCCGGACAGCTCCAGCTTGTCGTAGTGAATTTCCTCAAGGCGCGACACCAGCTCCAGCGGCACAGCTTTTTGCGAGCCACCCCCAGCGCGGAACACCAGGAAGTTCGACATGCGTTCGTCGCTGCTGGCGGCCTCGGCGGCCAATTCCTGACCGGAATCGATGTCGCCGAGCGCTTTGCCCAACCCACCCGGATCGAGAATGAGAATGACGCTGCCATCGCCCAGGATGGTGTTGCCGGAATAGACGTCCAGCCCACCCAACACGCGGCTGACCGGCTTCACAACGATCTCTTCCGTATCGTGGATGCGATCGACCACGAGGCCGAAATCGTTGGCGCCGACGCGCACGACGACCACGTAGGAATCGGGTTCGTACTCGTCCTCCGCCGTGACGATAGCGGGGGGAAGCTGCAAGGTGGTGCGCAGCGAAAGCAATGGCAGTAATTTGTCGCGCAGGCGCATAACGCGGGCGTCGTTGATGGTCTCGACCGCGTATTCGGATTCGCTGCCAGTACGCACCAGTTCCAGCACATTCAGTTGCGGCACAGCGAATTTCTGTCCGCCCGATTCCACCAGCAGTACCGACACGATGGCCAGCGTAAGCGGAATCTTGATATGGAAAGTAGAGCCTTTGCCCCAGGTGGAGGTCAGCGAAACGGTGCCACCAATTTTCTCGATGTTGGTGCGCACCACGTCCATGCCCACGCCACGGCCCGACACTGAAGTCACTTGCTCGGCAGTCGAGAATCCGGGTTTGAAAATGAACTGCATGATTGCTTCGTCGGACATGGCGTCCAGCTCGCTTTCGCTGGCCATGCCCTTGTCGATGATCTTTTGTTTGATTTTATCGATGGGCAGACCGCGCCCGTCATCGGCGATGGTGATGACGATATGGCCGCCTTCATGCGATGCGCTCAGCGTTACCGTGCCTACGGGCGACTTGCCTTTGCCCGCGCGTTCCTCCGGGCCTTCCAGCCCGTGGTCGCAGGAATTGCGCACCATATGGGTAAGCGGATCCTTGATCATTTCCAGCAATTGGCGGTCAAGTTCGGTCGCCTCGCCGATCATTTTCAATTCGATTTTTTTGTGCAGCTCACCGCTGAGATCGCGGATCAGGCGCGGGAATTTCGACCAGGCATTGCCAATGGGCTGCATGCGGGTTTTCATCACCCCCTCCTGCAGCTCGGTGGTAATTTGCGACAGTTGGTGCAGCGGGCCTTTCAGCTCGCGGTCGTCGCGGTGGCGCACGATCTGCATCAGCTGGTTGCGGGTAAGCACCAGCTCGCCCACCATCTGCATCAGGTTTTCCAACACGTCGATGTTGACGCGAATGCTCTGCGAAACGCCTGCACCCGTACCGTCTTTCGTTTCCGTGTCGAGGCCCTGCTTGATGGCCTTTTCTTTGGTTTTCTCGGAGATAGCGGGTGGCGCTGCAGCCGCCGGGGCTGCCATTTCCGGTGCCGGAGTGGCGAGGCCTTCGGCCGCCAGCACGGCATCCCAATCCACTTCGGGGGCCTTGGTGAAGTCCATGCCGTCCGCCGCCGTGGCGTTGGCAAAAGCTGCCTCCAGCGCATCCATTTCGGCTTGGCTAGTGGAGCTGACAATTTTGCTTTCCTGCGCCGCAGGGGCCTCCACCGGGGCGACGGGAGCGGGCACCGGTGCCGCAACACCAGCGGAGGCGCCATTGGAATCGGCGAAGGCATTCAGGCGCTTCTTGAGGTCGTTGTCCTCGCCCTCCGGCTCGTTACCATTTTCGGACAGATACTCGATCAAGCCTTTGATGCAATCCAGCGCTTCAAGCACGATGGTGATGGTATCGCCGGTGACGACGATCTCGCCGTCACGGATTTTTCCGAGCACGTTCTCGCCCGCATGCGCGACCGATTCAAGGCGCGGCAGGCCCAGGAACCCGCAAGTGCCCTTGATGGTATGGACCAAGCGGAAAATATTCCCGAGAATGGCCTGGTCGTTTGGGTTTTGTTCCAGCTTCAGCAGCTCTGTATCGAGCACTGCGAGCGATTCCGATGTCTCGGTGATGAATTCGCCGATAAGGTCATCCATGCGATGCTATCCCTGTGCGTTGGAGATGGAGTTTTTTGTTTTTTTAAGTTTTGGCGCACAAACATCATACACGGGGCCGACAAAATGAAAAGGAAATTGAAGCGGGAACCCGCAAGGATTCCCGCTTTTATTTGATACGGTTAACGATAGTTAATGGGCGGCTTGCGCCATCAGAACCTGGCGCTGCTTTACCACCAGTTCGAGCCGATCGCTGTGCAGTTCGAAGCTCAGGTTCGCACCCACTTCTTCGAGGATTTTCATGGCCAAAAACGGCTGGGCCGATTTCGGGCTCAGCATCGCGTCGGTGCCTTCGCCACGCAGGATCGTCTGCATGTCGGCATCGAGCTTGAGGGTTTCGCCGCTGGCGGTGAGGGAAATCTGTTTTTCATTGTCGGAAGCGGTAAGGCGTACGGAAAGCGTGCCGCCACGAATGAGCGACGCCCCGGAAATGATCATCAGGTTGAGGATAAGGCGCGCCATTTTCTGGCTAATGGAAATGCCCGAAGCGTCGGTGTGGCTGTCGGGCCAATCGAGCTTGATCTTGGTGCCCGAGAAGAAATCCATGGCGATCTGTTTTTTGTCGGCGAGGCAGGCTTCGCCCGAACCACCGACGCGGCCATAGGCCAAGCGGTAGAACATCAGGCGATGCACCGCTTCGTTGGCGCTGCTGAGGATGAGCTGGACGGCTTCGTTCTGCATGTCGAAACCTTCGTCACCGAGGAATTCGGCCCCGTTATTCACCGCGCCGATGGGGCCAGTGAGATCGTGGCACAAACGCGTGCAAAGCATTTCAGCAAGTTTGGTTTCAGAAATCATGCAGCTCACTCCATCCATGTTTTATAGCCCTTTGCGGGTCTTTGGGCAATCTCCATACAAATATACAGCCGCAAAGCTGAATAATTGGTTAACTCCCGACAATTTTATCTATTGGGTGGGGATAAGGCGTTTTTCGATCAGCCCGGTTACGCCATGCAGCCCGACCATATGAGCCTCCTGCACATGGGCCGTGATGCGGCTGGGCACCACCAGCAATTGCGCCGCACCCGCTTTGTTTTCCCGGCCTTTTTCGCCGGTGAACAGCACGGTATGCAGGCCCTTTGCCTTGGCGGCAGCGATGGCGCGCACCACGTTGGGGCTGCTGCCAGAGGTGGAAAGCGAGATCAGCACGTCGCCGGGGTTACCGAGCGCCTCTACTTGGCGGGCGAACACGTAATCGTAGGCGTAATCGTTGGCGATGGCGGTGAGGATGCCGGTATCAGCCGACAAAGCGATGGCCGCAAGGCCGGGTCGGTCGTCGATAAAACGGCCCACGAACTCGCCCGCGATGTGCATGGCGTCGCAGGCGCTGCCGCCATTGCCGCAGAATAAAAGTTTGTTTCCCGCTTTAAGCGCCGCAGCGCAGTGGTCGGCCAGTTGCACCAGCCCTTCGCCGCATTGCTCAAAGAACCCATCGAGGGCGGAGACGTGATGGTCGCGCAGGGAAGCGAGCAGCGGGTTCATACGCTAACCACGCAACGCTTGGATGTTAGCTGCATATTGCGCCGCGTCGCCAGTGAACACGGCGGAGCCTGCCACCAGCACATCGGCTCCGGCGGCGATCACTTCTTTGGCGGTGGCTTTGTTGATGCCGCCATCCACTTCCAGCATAATGTCGCGCCCGGTCGCCTGAATCATTTTGCGCACGTTCGCGATTTTTTGCAGTTGGCTGCGAATGAAGCTCTGGCCACCGAAACCGGGATTCACGGTCATCAGCAAAATTAAATCCACCTCGCCCATCACGTATTCCAGCACCGATTCGTGCGTGCTGGGGCAAATGGTCGCCCCGGCTTTTTTGCCCGTCGCTTTGATCTGCGCAATGGCGCGGTCGAGATGCGGCGTGGCTTCGGCATGCACGGAAATAATATCGGCCCCCGCCTCCGCGAACAGTGGAATGAACTTCGCGGGGTCGGAGATCATCAGATGCACGTCGAGCGGCAGTTGCGTGTGGCGCTTCACCGCGCGCACCACTTCCGGCCCGATGGTGATGTTCGGCACGAAATGCCCGTCCATCACATCCACATGCACGAAATCGGCCCCGGCTTTGGAAATGGCCGCGACCTCCTCGCCCAGTCGGGCAAAGTCGGCGGAGAGAATGGATGGGGCGATGCGAATGGTCATAAGCTGGCTTTATCAGTAGCGTCGCAGTAGCTCAACTCGAATCGTCATAACGGGCGCATCGCGACGCTGTTGTTTGATTGGCGCTGCGCGCAGAAGGGGCCCTTCGCCCCTTAACCCCGCCGCTTCGCGGGTCGGCAGTCGCCTTCCGGGGAGGTTATATTGCATTATTGTTTGCGGAACACCGCAGCAAAAAATCCATCCATGCCGCCTTGCGCGCGGAGCATGTCGGGGCGGGTGCGGAGGATGCCATCCACCAATGCCTCGGCAGGAATGCCCTCGGCCTCGGCGGGCACCAGCACCGCATCCGAATGATGTTCGGCGAACCATGCTGCTTGCTGCTCGCCCTCTTCCGGCTCAAGCGAACAGACGCAATAGAGCAGCCGCCCACCCGGTTTCACCCAGCCCCAGGCGCGGCCCAGCATGGCGCGCTGCTGGCGGGCCAGCTCGGTAATGTCGTGCTGCGTGGTGACGGCCAGCACTTCCGGGTGCCGACGCCATGTGCCGGTGGCGCTGCAGGGCGCGTCGAGCAGCACGGCGTCGTATTTCTCGGTCGGCTCCCACACGAGCACATCGGCCACGGCGGGCGTTACCGTCAGGCGAAGGCGCGCCATATTCTCTTTCAGCGTTTCCATCCGCGCGGCGGATCGGTCGAGCGCCGTTACCCGCGCACCGGCCGTCGCCAACTGCGCTGTTTTGCCGCCCGGCGCGGCGCCGATATCCAGCACGGAAAGGCCGCTCACCTCGCCCAGCAGCCGCACGGGATAGGTGGCCGCCACATCCTGCACCCAAAAATTACCCTCGTCGTAGCCCGCCAAACTGGCCACGGATTCATGGTCGGGCGGCAAGCGCCACAGGCGCGCATCCAGCCGTTCGCCGCCTGCAAAGTCGCGGTCGCCAACATGCAGATCGAGCGGCGGGCGCTCGGCCGCAACCACGGCCATGGCCTTCACCGCATCGGCGCCATAGGCTTTTTGCCAGCGGGTTTTTACCCATGACGGAAGGTTCTGGACGGGCGACGGCAGCGGCGGATTCTCGCGACTGATCTTTTGCAGCACTGCGTTCACCAACCCGGCGAGCCCTACATCCACGCTGGCTTTCACCATGTTCACCGTTTCGTTGATCGCCGCATGTGCGGGGGTGCGCATCAGCAGCAATTGCACCACGCCGAGGCGCAGGCCCTGAATGGCCATGCCACGTTTTTCGGGCAGCGGCCGCTCCATATACTGGTTAAGCAGCGCATCCACCTGGCCGAGATGGCGCAGGGTGGTCAGCACCATCATCATCACGGTGCGCACGCTGGCGTCCTCGCCCTGCAAAGGTCGCTCGGCAAGGGCCTCATCGAGCGTGCATTTTTGCTGCAGCAATTGGTTGAGCAACAGCGCAGCCTGCGTACGAACGGGGGATACATGGTTTGGTTTCATGCCCGCCTTTTCGCACCATCGGGCAGCGGATGCAAGTTGCACCCGCGTGCCAACCCGCTATAAAGCCTGCATGGAAAAGCCCAAACAATCGCAAGAAACACCCGCGGAATACCCGCCCGTCCCGGAAAAGCCCAAGGAATTGGGCGGCGCCAAGCGCAGCACCGAACCCACGCGCTACAGCGATTGGGAGATCAACGGCAAGTGCGTGGATTTCTAGATGCTGCTTGTTCTCTCCCCCTCCAAAACCCTCGACACCGCCCCCGCTTTCCCCAAAACGGTGAAACTGAGCAAACCAAAATTTCAGGCCAACGCGAAAGCGCTGGCCACGCAATTGGCCAAACTGAGCGAGAAGCAATTGGGCACGCTGATGCATATCAGCCCCAAGCTGGCGACGCTGAACGTGGCGCGGTTCGATAGTTTTGCGGCGGGCGAATATCCCTGCGGCTGGATGTTCCGGGGCGATGTGTACGACGGGCTCGACATCGACACACTGCCCGCCAAAGCTTTGCCGGAATTGCAAGCGCGGTTGCGCATCCTGTCCGGCCTCTACGGCGTACTGCGCCCCAGCGACGCGATGCATCCCTACCGTTTGGAAATGGGTACTGCGCTAAAGAATGATGCCGGGAAAAATCTCTATGCCTTCTGGGGCGGCCGGGTGGCCAAAGCGCTGAACGAAGCCGCCAAACAGGCGGGCACCGACACGCTGCTGAACCTCGCCAGCATCGAATACAGCAGCGCCATTGATTGGGACGCGCTCAAACTCACTCCCCTCACCGCACATTTCAAGGAACGCAAAAACGGTGCGGTGAAAACCGTGGCGCTGTTCGCCAAACGCGCGCGCGGCACTATGGCGCGCTGGGTGATCGAACATAAAATCCAGCCCCACCAGTTGGCGCAGTTCGCCGAGGATGGGTACAAGTTCGACAAGAAATTATCGGACGACACGAACTTCGTGTTCGTGCGTTAGCGCAGAAGTTTTTGGATGCCCGCGCCGATGGCTTTAGCATCGCTTTCGCTATCAAAACGCGCCAGTTCTTTTTTGCTCTTCGCATCCAGTATCGCCACATAGCCCGTGCCGCTGCCCTGCGCTTGCAGGTAATCGCCAATGCCCAGCGCCGAGGCCAGCAATTGCGACTGGCGAATGGCGGGCTTGTCGGTGAGGTTCAGGGTAACGAACAGCACGTCTTTTTTGTCCAGCGCGCCATCGACGCGGGCTTTGGCCAGCGCAGGCGACAGGATTTTGCAATTGGGGCACCAGTCGGCATACACATACACTGCCAGCAGTTGCGGCGTGGGTTGCGGTCGCGCCGCATGGGCTTGCGGAAGTGCGAGCGACAACACAGCAATCAAGCTAAGCAAAAGACGCATTAGGAACTCCTATTTCTTCTCGAACAGCGGCAGGTATTTTTCGTAGCCTTCTTTTTTCAAATCGGCGACGGGGATGAAATCCAACGCGGCGGAATTGATGCAATAGCGTAGCCCACCTTTGTCCTTCGGCCCGTCAGTGAACACATGGCCCAAATGCGCATCCGACTTGGTGGATTTCACTTCCGTCCGCGCCATGCCCAACGTGCTGTCTGCTTTTTCCTTCACAAAATTCTGGTCGATGGGTTGGGTGAAGCTGGGCCAGCCGGTGCCGGAATCGAACTTGTCGGTGGAGGAGAAAAGCGGTTCGCCGGAGATCACATCCACATAAATGCCTGCTTCGTGGTGGTCCCAATATTCGTTCTTGTAGGGCAGCTCGGTGCCGCCATGCTGGGTCACGTATTTCTGCATCGCGGTGAGGCTGGAGGGGTCGGCGGCCAACGCAGGCGCGGCCAATAGTGCAAGGACGATAGCGAGGATTCTCATGCGCGGCTCCTGAGTGATGCGAAACCATCCTCCTGCCCGCCTCAATTGTCAAACAGGACGTCCCAAGCTGGTGGGCTCGTACGGCAGCGGCGACATGGTTTCCGTGCCGCGCGTAAGGGCCGCCACATAGCGTATCGCCTGCGGCGCGTTATCCACCCAGACCAGATCCTGTCGTTTCAAAGCGTGGCTCACTTCGCGCAATGTGCCACAGCTGGGGTAGTTTCCCTTCAGCGGCCTACCCTTCACTCCGGCCTGCGAAAAATCATGCGAGGGGTCGGGATCGCCATGGAAATGCCAATCGCTGATGCCGTTGGCCACCACGGTAGCGACCGCCGAGCTGAGGATCCTGCCATGGGTGGTACCCGACATATCCGTCAGCAGGTTGATGCCACGTCGCGTCTGGCTGATGGGCTCGCTGTAATAACGTTGCTGCACTTCGGGCGCGAGCTGCGCCCACAATACATCCAGCGACGCGGGCTTCACCTGCGTATCGATGCCCAGATTGAACAGCGGAATATCGGCCTGCGGATGCGCGGCGAAAAAACTATTGAGCGTGTCGGCCAGCGGCGTGAACGTGTCCGTATCTTTCAGATCGATGCAGATGCCGACCGGCGTACCGCCGCGCTTGGTGCGCAGGGCATTGCTGGTGGCCGTCAGCTCCAGAAGCTCATTCAGGCTGGGCGCGCGTGCGTCCTCCGGGCGAATGTCGAGCAGGGGCGCGTCGCTGCCCTCCTGCTTTTTCAGTGCCGCAAAATCGATGGGTGCACCGGCACCGCGCACGCGCGGTTTGAACCCCTGCAGCGTTTTCAGATCGTAGGCATGGGCGAAGCCTTTGGCCTCGTGCGTGCGGTCGAGTTTTTTGTCGTGCAACCCCACACACACCTTGTCCTTCGACAGGCGGATATCGGTTTCCAGAAACACGCGCGCTTCGGGGTAAAGCAGCGCCATATTCAGCACGGCCTTATACCCCGCGAGCGAATTCTCGGGATAGTTCAGCGGTGCACCACGATGGGCGACCAGGGGCGGAATGCTGGGGTCGAATGCGGTCATTCCTACAACATAACAAACACATGTGACAATCGCATGACGAAACCGTTCTCGCGCCACCCGCTTCGTGCTATAGTGCCGCCATGAAGGCTTCATTCCCCAATCTCCGCCTGCCGCTCATCGCCGCGCCCATGTTCCTGACCTCCGGGCCGGACTTGGTGGTCGCTTGCTGCGAGAACGGCGTAGTCGGCACCTTCCCCGCGCTCAACCAGCGCACCACCGAGGGCTTCGACCAGTGGCTCACCGACATCGAAACCCGGCTGGAGGGGAAAAACGCCGCGCCCTACGGCGTGAACCTCATCGTGCATAAAACCAACCCGCGCGTGATGGACGATCTCGCCGTGTGCGAGGCGCATAAAGTGCCGCTCATCATCACCTCGCTGGGTGCCGTGCCCGAACTGGTAGGCCGTGTGCAAAGCTGGGGCGGCAAAGTGTTCCACGACGTCATCAGCGCACGCCACGCACACAAGGCCGCCGAAGCCGGGGTCGATGGACTCATTCTCGTCACGGGCGGTGCGGGCGGCCATGCGGGCGCGCTGAACCCCTTCGCGCTGCTTGGCGAAGTGCGGCAGTTCTTTAAAGGCACCATTATTCTCGCGGGGGCGCTCAGCAGCGGCCGCGACATCGCGGCCGCGCAAATGATGGGCGCCGACTACGCCTATATGGGCACGCGCTTTGTGGCCACCAAAGAAGCCTTGGTGCAGGACGCCTACAAAAACATGATCGTTGCATCGAGCGCCATCGATATTCTCTACACCCCCGCCATCAGCAGTATCCCCGCCAATTTTTTGCGTCCCAGCATCGTCGCCGCAGGGCTCGACCCGGAAAAACTCCACGCCCCCGACAGCGTCGACCTCGACCACATCACCGACCCCCACAACAAATCCCACGCCAAAGCATGGAAAGACGTCTGGTCAGCCGGACAAGGGGTCGGGAATATCCGCGAAGTGCTTGCTACAAAAACACTCATCCAGCAATTAGAGTCGGAATACACGGAAGCGGTTCGCTCTTTTCCCAACTCATAAAAAAAGGCCGCCCCTGCGGGCAGCCCTTTTTGTTTAGGATGGTGGAGATGACAGGAATCGAACCTGCGACATTCTGCTTGCAAAGCAGACGCTCTACCAACTGAGCTACATCCCCACGCGGAATAATCCTAACAGGATGGCGTTGCTAACGGAACTGGTTTTAATCGTCAAGCGCTGCTTGAGGGTTTGGGGAAGGTGGCGGTGGCGTCGGGTCTATGGGGCTTGATAATCCGGCATAATTGGCGGCTTGCCCCAGGTGCGTGCTGGCGGGATTTAATCCGTATAGCGGGCGATCAGCTCTTCCAGCTCTTCCAACTTCTCTTTGATCTGCGCGTCGTCGCCGGATTTCACCGCGCGGATAACGCAATGATTGAGATGGTTGCGCAGCATGCCCACCTCCAGCGACTTCATGGCCGCACGCGCGGCGCGCAGCTGGGTGAGGATGTCGGGGCAGTAGCGCTTATCCTCCATCATCGACTTGATGCCGTTCAGCTGCCCGATGACGCGGTTGAGGCGTTTGATGCTGGCGTCGTGGGCGGGCGGAGCAATGATCGGTTTTTTGGCCATAGCGGCATTCTATATATGGACACTGCGCCAGAGAAAACGTATTTATTGCCCCTCACTCTAAGTAATCGTCATTCCCGCGCAGGCGGGAATTCATGCCATGAAGCGCGCACGCGGCCCGACATGGATCTCGGCCTTCGCCGGGATGACAAGAAATAGGATTCCGATGGCCGGCCACTCACAGTTTAAAAACATCATGCGCCGCAAAGGCGCGCAGGACGCGAAGCGCGCCAAGGTATTCACTAAAATCGCGCGCGAAATTATCGTCGCGGCGCGCGGCGGCCCCGACATCAATTTCAACGCCAAGCTGCGCACGGTGGTCATGAAGGCGCGGCAGGCGGGCCTGCCGAAAGACCGCATCGACACCGCCATTGCCAAAGGCTCGGGCGCCAGCGAATCCGACAATTACGAATCGGTGCGCTACGAGGGCTACGGCCCCGGCGGCGTCGCCATCGTCATCGAAGCGCTCACCGACAACCGCAACCGCACCGCCGCCGACATCCGCAGCGCCTTCACTAAACATGCGGGCAACATGGGCGAAACCGG
The DNA here is from genome assembly GCA_037968615.1 of Rickettsiales bacterium. Lineage (GTDB taxonomy): Bacteria > Pseudomonadota > Alphaproteobacteria > Rickettsiales > UBA3002 > QFOX01. The sequence continues at coordinate 42,372 of JBBKVX010000018.1, read as the reverse complement.
CTCCGTCGGGTTCATGTTCGAGCATGTGGCGATCATCGAATATCCCGCCGACAGCATCAGCGAAGAAGCGATGCTCGACGCCGCCATCGAGGCCGGGGCCGACAATTGCGAGACCGCCGATGGCCAGCACAGCATCAGCACCACGTTCGAGAACCTGATCGGGGTGAAGGACGCGCTTACCGTGGCCTTCGGCGAGCCCGCGAGCGCTAAAATGGTGTGGCAGGCCAAAATCACCGCCCCCGTGAACGACGCGACGGAGCTGATGGAACTCGTCGAATTCCTCGAAGACAACGACGACGTGCAGGAAGTGTTCACCAACGCAGAGCTTTCGGCTGAGGCGGAAGAGAAGTTGAGTGCCTAGCTTATTGGATGCGCCCTGCTCGCGTTGCTGCGCTCCCAATGGCGCGCCGCTTTGCGGGCTGATGACTCACTCGGCCTGCTGGCCTCATCGGAGTTCCACATGCCCCGCATCATAGGCATCGATCCGGGGCTGGTCTCGACCGGCTGGGGCATCATCGATTCGCATTCGGGCAATTTGAAATTCGTGGCCTGTGGCACCATCAACCCGAGTGCAAAGCTTGGGCTGGCGGAGCGATTGCTGCAACTGCATCGCGACCTCACCGCCGTCATCGCGCAGCATCAGCCGACGCTGGGGGCGCTGGAGGAAACCTTCGCCACCGCCAACGGCGCCTCAACCTTAAAACTCGGCCAAGCGCGCGGCGCATTACTGGTGACACTGGCGGCCTGCGGCTTGCCAGTGGGCGAATACGCGGCGACGGTGGTGAAAAAAGCCCTCGTCGGCAATGGCCGCGCCGACAAACACCAAGTGAGCCAAATGGTCGGCGTGCTGCTGCCCGCCGCCCGCGACCCGCTCACCGCCTGCAAGCACGACGCCGCCGATGCGCTGGCGATTGCCATTACCCATGCGAGCCATACCAGGTAGCTGTCAGTCGTTAGCTGTGAATCGCTGGATTTGTTATTCTTGTGATGATGCGCGTATCCTTGTACTAAAAGCTTACGACTAACGACTCACCGCTAAAAGCTTATCCCATGATTGGCAAACTCACTGGACGCATCGACTCGGTCGCCGAGGATCATTTGATCCTCGATGTTGGTGGCGTCGGCTATGCGGTGTTCGCCAGCGGGCGCACGCTGGCGGCCATGCCGGGCGCGGGCGGCGATGTGTCGCTGCTCATCGACACCCATGTGCGCGAGGACCATATCCACCTGTACGGGTTCGCCAACGCGGCCGAGCAGCAATGGTTCCGCACCCTCACCACCGTGCAGGGCGTGGGCGTGAAAGTGGCGCTCGCCATCCTCGGCACCATGAGCCCCGACCAGATGCTTACCGCCCTCGCCGCGCAGGATAAAAAAGCGTTCATCGCTGTGTCCGGCGTTGGGCCGAAGCTGGCGGAACGCATTGTGATCGAATTGAAGAATCAGGCGGTGAAACTTGGCGCCGCCGGGTTCGCCATGCCCGCCAACACGGGCCCGACGAAAGGCAAAGCCACCGCTAAAATTCCGAACGCAGTGGAAGATGCCCTCTCCGCCCTCGTGCATTTGGGCTATGGTCGTAGCGAAGCCTTCAGCGCCGTGATGCGCGTGCAGCAAAGCGCGCCGGAAGCGAAGCTCGACCAACTGATTAAAGATTCGCTGCGGGAGCTGGCGGCATGAAGGACGCCACCTCACCCCTCACCCCCGAACGCACCGAACTGGATGTTGAAACCAGCATCCGCCCGCAGGGCTTAAGCGATTTCACCGGCCAGCCGCAAGTCATCGAGAACCTCGACGTGTTCATCCGCGCGGCGAAATCGCGCGAGGAAGCGCTCGACCATGTGTTACTTTACGGGCCTCCCGGCCTTGGCAAAACCACCCTCGCCCACATTGTGGCGCGCGAAATGGGCGTACAAATTCGCAGCACCTCCGGCCCGCTGCTGACCAAAGCGGGCGACCTCGCCGCCATCCTCACCAACCTGCAAGCGGGCGACGTTTTATTTATCGATGAAATCCACCGCCTCAACGCCGCCGTTGAAGAGGTGCTCTATCCCGCGATGGAGGATTTCAAACTCGACCTCATCATCGGCGACGGGCCCAGCGCGCGCACCGTGCGCATCGATCTGCCGAAGTTCACGCTCATCGGCGCCACCACGCGGCTCGGCCTGCTCACCGGCCCGCTGCGCGACCGGTTCGGCATTCCGCTGAAACTGAATTTCTACGACGAGAAAGAACTGCGCCGCGTCGTCACCCGCGCTTCCTCCATCCTCAACATCACGCTCGACGAAGGCGGTTCCGCCGAGATCGCAAAACGTTCGCGCGGCACACCGCGCATCGCCGTGCGGCTGCTGAAACGCGTGCGCGATTTCGCCCATGCGGCGGGCGAAGATACCGTCACGGCCAAGCAGGCCGACGCAACCTTGAAGCGCCTCGAAGTCGATTCCCTCGGCCTCGATAGCTCCGACCACCGTTACCTCAAATTCATCGCCGAACATTACCAGGGCGGTCCCGTCGGCGTCGAAACCATTGCCGCAGCACTCAGCGAACAGCGCGACTCCATCGAAGAAACCATCGAGCCGTTCCTGCTGCAACTCGGCTTCGTGCAACGCACCCCCCGCGGCCGCGTGCTGACGCTCACCTGCTACCAGCACCTCAAACTTAAAGCCCCCAGCAAAATGCCGGAGCAAATGGGATTATTGGACGGAGACAGCTAGATGCCCATGAACGCCTACGGCAAGGACGACGCCTTCTTTTTTCCTATCCGCGTGTTCTATGAGGATACCGACGCCGGGGGCGTGGTGTATCATTCCAACTACCTGAACTTTTCGGAGCGGGCGCGGACCGAGTGGCTGCGGCATCTGGATATCGGGCGGGAGCGGTTGCAGCGCGAGTTCGACATTATGTTCGTGGTGCGGCGCGCGACGATTGACTGGCGTCGCCCGGCGCGGCTGGACGACCTTTTGCTTATTGAGACCCGCCTCAATGGCATGGGCAAGGTGCGCATGAGCCTGAAACAGACCGTGCGTCGCGGCGACGAGGTGCTGGCCATTATTGATATCGAGGTGGTGGCCGTGAACAGCCAGTTCGCCCCCACTTTGCTGCCGCAGGCCCTGCGCGACCTGCTGCCCACCCCGGCCCATGAAATGCCCGAACCGACACGCCCTGCGCCGAAAAACGCTTAAGCGTCTCGGGATAACGCAAATCCCTGTGGACTTTTCCAACGCGCCGCAGCAAAGCTGCGCCAGATGTTCCGCGCGCGCGGGCGTATTCGCATATGTAGGAGAAGATTCATGGCCACCAATTCCATAGCCGCACCCGTTGATGCTGTCGGCGGCGCCGACCTTGCTGGCACCGTTGCCGGTGCCGTACCGGGGCAGGAAATGTCGCTCATCAGCCTGATCATCCACGCCGATGCGCTGGTGCTGATCATCATGCTGCTGCTCATCGCCATGTCGCTGATGTGCTGGGCGATCATCATCGATAAATTCACCACGCTGCGCAGCATGAACGACAAGACCGCGCAGTTCGAGGCCGAGTTCTGGCAGGCGGAAGCGCTCGATAAATTCTACGACAAAGTGAAGAAGCGTAAGGCGAAACACCCGCTGGCGCTCATGTTCACCGCCGCGATGGACGAATGGTTCCGCAGCAAGGGCCAAGAGCGCGTGGTGCCCGGAGGGTCGGCCGCACGCGGCGCGGGCGAGCTGAACATTTCGCTGAAAGAACGCATCATCATGATGATGGCTGTTACCCGCAACCGTGAGATCGAACGCATCGAGCGCGGGCTTGGCTTCCTCGCCACCGCCGGTTCGTCGGCCCCGTTCATCGGGCTGCTCGGCACCTGCATCGGCATCATCAACGCGTTCCGCAACATCGCGGGTTCGCAGAACACCTCGCTGGCCGTGGTCGCTCCCGGCATCGCGGAGGCGTTGTTCGCCACCGCCATCGGCCTGTTCGTGGCCATCCCGGCCGTGGTCGCGTTCAACAAGTTCAACGGCGAACTGAACCGCCTCAGCAACAAGCTCGACGATTTCATGACCGAGTTCCAGATGCTGCTGTCGCGCCAGCTCGATAAGGGCGGTTTCTAATGGCCATGACGGGACCCGGCGGCGGCAGCGGCGGACGCCGCTCGCGCACGCGCAACGCAGGCGGCTTCAACGAGATCAACGTCACCCCGTTCGTGGATGTGATGCTGGTGCTGCTCATCATCTTCATGGTGGCGGCACCTATGATGACCACGGGCGTAACGGTGGATCTGCCCAAAACCCAAGCCTCCGCCGTGCCCGGTAACGACGAGCCATTGTCGGTGAGCATCAAATCCGACGGCAGCATCTATGTGCAGGAATCGGAAGTGGAGCTCGACGAGTTGGGGCCGAAACTGCAAGCCATTCTCGGTGAGAAAACCGAAACGCGCATTTTCGTGCGTGGCGACACCTCCATCGATTACGGCAAGGTGATGCAGGCCATCGGCCAGATCAACGCTGCCGGGTTCACCAAGGTCGCGTTGCTGACCGATATGGCCGGCACCACGCCCAAGAAATAAGGCATCATGGCCGAGAAACACACAGCGTTGCCCGAATGGTTCGAAAGCCGCAGCTTTACGCTGTCGGTGGTGCTCCATCTCGTGCTGATTCTGGTGGCGGCGTTCGGCCTGCCCATCCTGCTGCCCGATTCGCCCGAGCCGGTGCCGCTGGTGATGACGGTAGAAGTGCTGCCCATCAGCGCGATGACCAACATCAAACCCTCCGACAAACCAATCACAAAGAAGACCGTGGCGAAAGCGCCAGAAGTGAAAAAACCCGTGCCGCCGAAGCCCGTCGAGAAACCGAAAGCGGACCTCCCCAAGCCGAAGCCCGTCGAGAAAGTCGAAGAGAAACCCTTTGACCCCGACGAGGGCGCCGAGAAGAAAAAACCCGAAGTTGAGAAGAAGCCCGAAAAGCCCGCGCCTGAGAAACAGGAAGACGAGCTGCAGAAGCTGTTGAACGACCTCGCCAAGGAAGCGCAGGAAAGCAAGCCCGACGCGCCCAGCGAAAGCGCGACGGAGGAGAACAAGACCAAATCGGATGCGCCGTACGACGACTCGCTGCCGCTCAGCATTTCCGAGCAGGACGCCATTCGCAACCAGTTCATTCCCTGCTGGAGCCCGCCGATGGGTGCCAAGGACGCGGCGGGGCTCGTCGTCATCCTCAAGGCACAGTACAAACAGGACGGCACGTTGATCGATGTGAAACTACGCCCCGACCTGCAGGGCCGGTATGGGTCCGACCAGTTCTTCCGTGCCGCCGTCGACTCGGCCACCCGCGCCGTGCATCGCTGCTCGCCCCTCAAAACCCTCGACGCCAGCAAGTATGGCTCGTGGAAGGACATGGAACTCACCTTCGATCCGAAGATGTATTTCTAGCGCATTCCGCTTGCGCGGTAGGCACGGTTGTGTAGTTTCGCATCGCATATTTATGTCGCGCGCGACAGGAACGATATCCCAACCAAGAAGGTCACTATTATGCGCCTCACGAAATTCCTCGCCCTTGCCCTCACCGCCTCCTTCATGCTCAGCGCCCCCGCGCGGGCGGAACTGAAGATCGACATTACGCAGGGCAACCCGCAGCCCATGCCCATCGCCGTAACGAACTTAACGGGCGGAAGCCCGCTGGGCGCCAGCATCATGGCCGTGGTGGCGGCGGATCTGGAGCGTTCGGGCCTGTTCCGCCCCATCGCGCAAGCCGCGTTCATTGAAAAAGTAGCGAACGGCGATGCCGTGCCGCGTTTCGCCGATTGGCGCCAGATCAACGCGCAGGCGCTGGTCACGGGCACTGTGACGCAAATGGAAGGCGACCGCGTGAAAGTGAGCTTCCGTCTGTGGGACGCTCTGGCTGAAGTGCAAGTGGCGGGCAAGGAATACAATACGTTCGGCCGCAACTCGCGCCGCATTGGCCATTTGATTGCCGATGAAATCTACAAGCGCCTCACGGGCGAGCTCGGCTATTTCGATACGCGCATCGTGTATGTGGCGGAATCCGGCCCGGCCAAGAACCGCGTGAAACGCCTCGCCATCATGGATCAGGACGGCGAGAACCATAAGTTCCTCACCGATGGCCGTTCGCTGGTGCTCACCCCGCGCTTCTCGCCCAACACGCAGCAGATACTCTATATGTCCTATTCCGGACGCCAGCCGCGCGTGTTCCTGCGCGACCTACAAACCGGCCGCGAGGAGTCGATGGGCAACTTCCAGGGCATGAGCTTCGCGCCGCGCTTCAACCATGACGGCTCGAAAATGCTGATGTCGATCGCTTCCGGCGGCACCACCAACATTCACGAGATGGACCTGCGCTCGCGCCAGATGCGCCGCCTCACCAACCAGCCCGGCGTCATCGACACCTCGCCGAGCTACTCGCCGGATGGCCGTTCCATCGTGTTCAACTCCGACCGCGGCGGCTCGCAGCAGCTCTATGTGATGGACTCGAACGGCGGCAATATCCAACGCATAAGCCACGGTCAGGGCAATTACGCCACACCCGTCTGGTCGCCGCGCGGCGCTCTCATCGCCTTCACCCGCATGTCGGGCGGGCAGTTCTATATCGGCGTCATGCGCCCGGATGGTACGGGCGAGCGTATGCTGGCTCAGAATTGGCTGGCCGAAGGCCCGAGTTGGGCACCCAACGGGCGTGTCATCGTATTCAACAAAGGCGCGCCGGGTGGGGCCACCAAGCTCTATTCGGTTGACATCACTGGCTACAACCAGCGCCAAGTGCTGACGCCTCAGGATGCCTCCGATCCGGCCTGGAGCCCGTTACTTCCGATGTAAGGGCCGCCCCCTGTTGCTACTTTGCAACAGACGGTAAGATTCAATCATCCGTGGTGTCAGGCCTCATGAGCCCACTTGTATTTTTATATGCGACCCTCTACTAAATGCGGCAACTGTCCCCGCAGGACAGCTAAGTAATTGTTTTTTCTGGAGATTTAAAATGAAAAAGACTGCATTGGCTCTCGTTTCGGCACTGTTGCTTGTTGCAGCATGCTCGAGCGATTCTTCTGACGACATGAACGCTGCCGGCAACGGCACCGGCACCAACGGCACCCTCGGCGTAATGGCTGACGGCACCAACGTTGGCGATCGCGTATTCTTCGCGCTCGACAGCTCGGTTCTTGACGGCGCTTCGCAAGCTACCCTGGACCGCCAGGCTGCTTGGCTCAAAGCAAACAGCTCGACCTCGGTCGTAGTTGAAGGTCACGCTGATGAGCGCGGCACCCGTGAGTACAACCTTGCCCTCGGCGAGCGTCGTGCATCGGCTGCTAAAAACTACCTCGTTTCCACCGGCGTTTCGGCTGGCATGATCTCGACCGTTTCGTACGGTAAAGAGCGTCCGTCGATGACCGGTTCCGACGAGTCGGCCTGGGGCCAGAACCGCCGCGCGGTTACGGTTATCGCTAACTAGTTTCACGGGTTGAAACGGGGCGACCCGATTTGACCACGAACTAGCCGACACAAAGACGAAGCCCGCCGGGGAAACCCGGCGGGCTTTTTCTTTGCGCATAGTTCGGTGGGCGCAGTTGCGTGCACGCGGGAAACTTGCTAGGCCCGAGAGTAACTTCTGGAGATGTTCATGCGCCGACTCGTTTTATGCCTGCTGCCGCTTCTTGCTGCCGCACCCGCTTTTGCCCAAAGCACCAGCGAACTTAACGACCGCCTCACCCGGTTGGAGCGCGACCTGAACTTCGTACAGAAGCAGGTCTATTCCGGCGGCACGGCTTCGGGCGGCACTGTTACCGGCGGCAACGCCGTGGCGAAGCTTGGTGCGGTGGAAGAAGAAATGCGCCAGCTGCGCGGCCTGGTCGAGCAATCGCAATACGAATCCCGCACCGCCACGCAAGCGCTGGAAAAATATCGCGGCGACACCGACTACCGCGTGCAGGCATTGGAAGCAAAAATAGTAGCTCTGGAAACCGCTGCGGCCGCGGCACCCGTCGTTGCTGAAGCGTCGCCCACGGGCGAAACACTTGCCACCGCCGCTCCGGTCGAGCCCGCGACGTACCAGAAAGAAGCCGAGCCCGAACCTGCCCTTACCGGACGCGATTTCCCGAACTCCAACGCGCATTATTCCTACGCGTTCAAATTGCTGAACCAAAAGGATTACCCTGCCGCCGCCGCCAGCTTCGACCAGTTCGTAAAAAAATTCCCCAGCGACCCGCTGACGGGCAACGCCTATTACTGGCTGGGTGAAAGCTACTACGCGCGCGGCGATTACACCCGCGCCGCCGAGGGCTTCCGCAAAGGGTTCGAGGTGAACCCCGAAGGCCAGAAAGCGCCCGACAATTTGTTGAAACTCGCCATGTCGCTAAGCAAAGTGAAACGCACCAAGGAAGCCTGCATCGTGCTGAAACAGGTGCAGAGCAAATACGGCGACAGCTCGCCCCGCACCGCGGCCAAAGCGGCGCAGGAACTGACCAGCCAGCAATGCAGCTAAGCGACGCGTTTGCCGTACTCGTCGGCGAACTCGGGCCGTTCGAGCCCTCCCCTACCTTTGCCGTCGCCCTGTCCGGCGGCTCCGATTCGATGGCGCTGACGCTGCTTGCCGACAACTATGTGCGTGCGCGCGGCGGGCGGCTCATCGCCCTCACCGTCGATCACCAACTGCGCCCTGACTCGGCGCATGAGGCTGCGCAAGTGGCGCGCTGGATGCGTGGTCGCGGCATCGAACACCATATCCTCACCCCCATGCACACGCCCGCTGGCAACAACCTGATGCAGGCGGCGCGCACCTGGCGCTACCGCGCGCTGGCCGAATGGTGCCGCCTGCACCATGTGCTGCATTGTCTGGTGGCGCATAACCAAGGCGACCAGTTGGAAACCGCCATGCTGCACACCACGCGCGGCAGCACCGAGGATGGCGCGGCGGGCATGTCGGCCATTCGCCTGTATCGCGGCGTGCGTTTCCTGCGCCCGCTGCTCACCACGCCCAAGCCGGCGCTGCAAAGCTTCCTGCGCGAAAACGACATGCCGTGGCTGGAAGACCCGACCAACGCCAAGCCGGAATTCGCACGCACCCAAGCGCGCCAGTTACTGGCGCAAAGCGATGCTGCAGACGCCGTGGCGCAGCACCACCAGCATGCGCACGAACGCATGGCGCGCGAGCGCAAAGCGGCCGAAGCCGCCATCCATTGCGTCACGCTGCACCCTTCCGGGTTCGCACGGCTTTCCATGGCCGCGTGGAAAGCGTTGGAGCCCACGCTGCGTTCGCAATTGCTGGCCGATTGCATCGCCTGCATCGGCGGCGCCATCCATCGCCCGCGCCAGCACGAAACTGCGTGGTTGGAAACCTCCATGGCCACCGCACGTGGCAAACAAACGCTGGGTGGCTGCCTCATCGAATGGACGCTGGAGGAAGCCACCATCGCGCGCGAACCCGCCCGCTGCGAGCCGCCCATTACACTGAAAGGCCACGGCACCGTGCTGTGGGATCAGCGCTTCCGCGTCAGCTACGATCTGGAGCGTGCGCTTACACTCGGTGCGCTCGGCGTTTCTGGCCGCGCCACCGTGGCGCAGCCGGTGCCGCTCGCCACTCCGGCGCTGTGGCATCTTGAACGGCTGCACTCCGTACCCCATATACCCGGACACGCCGCAGAATTCCTGCCGCCCGAGCGACTCAGCCTTGGTTTTGCACCCGCAAAACCGCTTGCTGCCTCAAGCTTTTGGTGGTTCACTGAGGCCCCATAAAAACCATCGGAGCCCTCAGTGCCGCCACTCTCGAAAAACATCGCCCTTTGGATCGGTATCATCGTCGCCATGCTGTTGCTGGTGAACCTCGTGCAAGGCGGCATGGGACAGGATGCCGGGGGCAATGTTCAGCGGCTCGCTTATTCCGATTTTCTGACGCAGGTCGAAGGCGGCAATGTGTCGGACGTGGTGATCCGCGAATCGGCGGAGCAGGGCACCAAAATCCAAGGCCATTTCAAGAACGGCGAAAGCTTCGCCCTACAGGCAGTGACCGACCCGCAATTGGTGAACACCCTGCGCAGCAACGACGTAAAACTCAGCGCAGCAGCCGCCAGTGGCGATGCGTTCTGGGGCGTGTTCCTCACTTCGTGGCTGCCGTTCCTGCTGCTGATCGCGGTGTATATTTTCTTCATGCGCCAGATGCAAAGCGGCAAAGGCGGCGGTGGGGCGATGAGCTTCGGCAAATCCCGCGCGCGCATGCTGAACGAGAGCACCGAGAGAAAAACCTTCGACGATGTCGCCGGCATCGATGAGGCGAAAGAGGAGCTGACCGAGATCGTCGACTTCCTGAAGAACCCACAAAAATTCCAAAAACTCGGCGGCAAAATTCCTAAAGGCTGCTTGCTTGTCGGCCCTCCAGGCACCGGTAAAACTCTGCTGGCACGTGCCATTGCGGGCGAAGCGGGCGTGCCGTTCTTCAGCATCTCTGGTTCCGATTTCGTGGAAATGTTCGTCGGCGTTGGCGCCAGCCGCGTGCGCGACATGTTCGAGCAAGGCAAGAAATCCGCGCCCTGCATCATCTTCATCGATGAGATCGACGCCGTCGGTCGCCACCGTGGCGCAGGCATGGGCGGCGGCAACGACGAGCGCGAACAGACGCTGAACCAACTGCTGGTGGAAATGGATGGGTTCGAGGCCAACGAAGGCGTCATCCTCATCGCCGCCACCAACCGCCCCGATGTGCTCGACCCCGCGCTGCTGCGCCCAGGCCGCTTCGATCGGCAGATCACCGTGCCGAACCCCGACATCGAAGGCCGCACAAAAATCCTCACCGTGCATATGAAAAAAGTGCCGTTGGCGCCCGATGTTGACGCGCGCATTCTGGCGCGCGGCACACCCGGCTTCTCCGGCGCCGACCTTGCCAACCTCGTGAACGAAGCCGCCTTGCTGGCCGCCCGCGGCGACCGCAAAGTGGTGACCATGCGCGAGTTCGAGAGCGCGAAAGACAAAGTGATGATGGGCGTCGAACGCAAATCGATGGTGATGAGCGAAGAAGAAAAACGCATGACTGCCTTCCACGAAGCCGGCCATGCCATCATCGGCATCCACATGCCTGCAAGCGACCCCATCCACAAAGCCACCATCATTCCGCGTGGCCGCGCGCTCGGCATGGTGATGCGCCTGCCGGAATCCGACAAGCTCTCGTACAAGCGCGAGAAAATGTACGCCGACCTCTACGTGGCCATGGGCGGCCGCGCGGCCGAGGAAATTATTTTCGGCCACGACAAAGTATCGAGCGGCGCCAGCTCCGACATCCAATACGCCACCAAACTGGCGCGTGCGATGGTGACGGAATGGGGCATGAGCGACGCGCTCGGGCCCATCAATTACGGCAACGGCGATGGCGGCGAGCCGTTCCTCGGCGCGGCGCACACGCATCGCGGAGGCAACTCCGAATCCACCGCCGCGCAGGTCGATGCCGAGATCAAACGCATCGTCATGGAAGCCCATGCCGAGGCCACGCGCATCCTCACCGAGCGCCGCACCGATCTCGACACGCTGGCCCTCGCGCTGCTGGAATACGAGACCTTGTCGGGCGACGAGATCAAGCAGCTTCTGGCGGGCGAAAAACTGGTGCGCGAAAGCGGCGAGCTGAAGAAAGCCACCCGCTCATCCCTGCCTTCTTCGCGCAAAAAGAAGACGGATAGCGACGATGATGCGACCGACACGGTGGTGCATTAGGCCCTATCTTCACGGGATATTTCGATTCATTTCATTGCGAATGCCGCGTTGGGGCGCTAGAACAGTCGCATGAGCAAACGCAAATATTTCGGAACCGACGGCATCCGCGGCACGGCGAATCATTTCCCGATGACGGCGGACATCGCGCAACGTCTGGGCCAAGCCGCCGGGCATTTTTTCAACCGTGGCGCCCACCGCCACCGCGTCGTCATCGCCAAGGACACCCGCCTCTCCGGCTACATGATCGAGACCGCCCTCACCTCCGGCTTCCTCTCCATGGGCGTCGATGTGATGCTGGTTGGCCCCATGCCCACGCCCGCCGTGGCGTTCCTCACCCGCGCCATGCGCGCCGATCTGGGCGTGATGATCTCCGCCTCGCACAACCCGTTCTACGATAACGGCCTCAAGCTGTTCGGGCCCGACGGTTACAAACTGTCCGACGCGGTGGAGCTGGAAATCGAAAGCCATATGGACGAAGACCTCAGCGTGCTCACCACCGAGCCCGAGATGATCGGCCGCGCCAAGCGCCTCGACGATGCGCCGGGCCGTTACATCGAATTCGTGAAATCCACCTTCCCCAAACATCTCACGCTCGACGGCCTGAAAATCGTCATCGATTGCGCCAACGGCGCGGGCTACGTGGTCGGCCCCATCATCCTCTACGAACTCGGTGCCGAAGTAGTGGCGTTGGCGGTGAAGCCGAACGGCACCAACATCAACAAGGAATGCGGCTCGACGCATCCGGAAATGCTCGCCTCCACCGTCATCATGGAAAAAGCCGATATCGGCATCGCGCTCGATGGCGACGCCGACCGCATCATTGTGGTCGATGAAAAAGGTGAGGTGATCGACGGCGACCAGTTGATTGCGATGATCGCACGCCGCCTGAAGCAACAGGGCGAGCTGAAAGGCGACGCCATCGCCGCGACGCTGATGAGCAATCTCGGCCTCGAGAAGTTTTTGGCGAAGGAAAAAATTGGCCTGCACCGCACCAAAGTGGGCGACCGCTACGTGATGGAAGCGATGCGCGAGAAGGGCCTGAACCTTGGCGGCGAACCCTCCGGCCACCTCATCCTCGGCGACCACGCCACCACCGGCGACGCTCTCATCGCCGCGTTGCAAGTGCTGTCGGCCCTGCTCGATGATGGCCGCCCGGCAAGCGAGGCGCTGCGCGTGTTCACGCCCGTGCCGCAAATCCTGAAGAACGTAAAATGCGAAGCGAAAGTGCTGGAGAACGCGGAAGTGAAATCCGCCATTGGCGTGCTTGAGAAAACACTGAGCGGCAACGGCCGCATCGTCGTTCGCGCCTCCGGCACCGAGCCGCTCGTGCGCATCATGATCGAAGGCGACGACCACGACGCCATCACCCGCATGGCAGATGAATTGGCCGATGTGATGACCCACAGTGGCACCAGCCGCAAGGCTTCGTAACATGAACATGGGCCGCGTCCTCATCATCGCCGGATCGGATTCCGGGGGCGGGGCAGGCATTCAGGCCGACATCAAAACCGTGACCTGCCTGGGCGGCTACGCCATGACGGCCATTACTGCGCTGACGGCGCAAAACACGCAGGGCGTGTTCGGTGTCCATCCGGTGCCGGAAGCGTTCATCGCCCAACAGATCGAGCTCTGCCTCAGCGATATCGGGGCCGACACCATCAAAACCGGCATGCTGCATTCCGCCGCGGTCATCGACACGGTGTTGGCGCAGTTACCTGCCGACATTCCCCTTATCGTCGATCCGGTGATGGTGGCCAAGGGCGGTGCGCCGCTGCTGGAGGCGGAGGCACTAGAGGCGATGAAACAGCGCCTCATCCCACGCGCCACGCTCATTACGCCCAACTTGCCGGAAGCGGAGCTGCTGCTTGGCCGCGCCATTGTTGAAACGCCGGAGGATATGGTTGCCGCCGTCAACGAACTACTGCTAATGGGCTGTGAAGCCGTACTTTTAAAGGGAGGCCATGCCTCGGGCGACCTGCTGACCGACGTGTTCCGCAGCCGCTCGCAACCGGCCATTCTGCTGCAAACCAAACGTATTCATACCGAACACACGCACGGCACCGGCTGCACCTTCGCATCGGCCATCGCCACCGGGCTGGCACAGGGGCTGGAACTGGAAGTGGCCGTCCACCGCGCCCATGCCTATGTACAGGCCGCCATCGCCCACGCTCCCGGCCTGGGCCACGGCCACGGGCCGCTGGGGCATTACGCGGCGATTCCCCGAAGGGGGCATTAGTTTATAAGCGCTTCGCGCGGAATGGGGGCTTGCCCCCCAAACCCTGCCGCTTCGCGGGTCGGCGGTCGCCTCCCGGAGAGTTCTGGCTGGCAGGCCGGGTGGATATAACACTTGCCAAAGCACCCCTTCCACGCTATTCACCCGCCCCTAATCAATGTCCTACCGCACAATCGGTGGGGCGATCATGGAGAGCAAAATGGCTAAGGCTGGCATTCACCCCGACTACCACACCATCACCGTTGTGATGACCGATGGCACCCGTTACGAAACCCGTTCCTGCATGGGCAAGGAAGGCGACGTGATCCAACTCGACGTGGATCCCAAAACGCACCCGGCTTGGGTTGGCGGCGTGAACCTGCGCAAAACTGGCCGTCTGGAAAGCTTCACCAACCGTTTCGCGGGCATCGCCTCCGTCAACAAGTCGCCGAACGCGACCGCCGACGCGAAAGAAGAGAAGAAAGACGAAGCGGCTTCCGCTTAGTTTCTTCCGACTCACGAAATGCAACGGCCCGCCCTCTGGGCGGGCCGTTTTGCTTTGATCCTATTTGAACAGCGATGCCGCCGCGTTCTTCAGGCTGCCGCGTTGGCCGATTTCGAGTTTCACGCGTTGGCGTTCCACTTCCAGTTCCCCGAGATATTCTTCCATCGCGGCGACGGATAATCCCTCCAGCTTGCGCGGGAAGGTTTGCGGCACTTTATGTTTCAGCGGCTGGTCGTCGTCTTCCATCATCATGATCGTACTCCGTCGTTGCGAGCGTTGCTTCTGGCTTGCCACGTCGCTTCGCTCCTCGCAATGGCGAAATGGGTTGGGGAAGAAACCTAAAAAGAGCACCCCCAACTTGACATCGCACGCGAATAGGGCGAATCACGGCCCATGCTACCACGCTCAAAAAAATCCGTCGCCTCTGAGGCGCCACGCATGAACGCCGTGTCCATTGCCGGCAAGACGATGGTGTATGGCCAAGCGCCGCGCCCTGCCCCTACCCCCGGCGAGGTGCTGCTAAAAGTTGCGTTCGTGGGCGTTAACCGTGCCGACCTTATGCAAGTGCAGGGGCTTTATCCCGCGCCCGAAGGCGCATCGCCGCTGCCGGGGCTGGAAGTGTCGGGCACCATCGCCGGGCTGGGCGAAGGCGTGGTTGGCTGGAGCGAAGGCGAGGAAGTCTGCGCGCTGCTCTCTGGCGGCGGCTATGCTGAATACGTCGCCGTGCCTGCCGAGCAGCTGCTTTCGGTTCCGGCGCGACTGGGGCTTAAGAAAGCGGCCTCGCTGCCCGAGGCGGTGGCCACTGCCTACATGGCACTGATTCTGGAAGCCGAGCTGAAATCCGGCGAGCGCGTTTTGCTGCATGGCGGCACTTCGGGCGTCGGCATCATCATGGCCCAGATCGCCAAAATTTGGGGGGCCGAGGTGTACGCCACCGCCGGTTCCGGGGCCAAATGCGCGGTGCTCGAGAAGCTGGGCGTGCATGCGGTGAACACGCAAAAAGGCCCGTTCGCCGACACAGTAAAAAAACTCACCAAGAACGAAGGCGTCGATGTCATCATCGACACGCTGGGCGGCCCCCAGCTCGAAACCCATCTCGGCTTGCTGCGCAAAGGCGGCCGCCTCGTCAGCCTTGCGCTGATGGAAGGGCCGATGGCCGAATCGGTGAAACTGTCGCGCATCCTGATGAAGCATCTGCGGATTTCGGGCGCCACCCTGCGCAGCCGGTCGGCGGAGGACAAAGCCCAGATCGTGGCGGGGGTGCATAAATTCATCTGGCCCCATGTTTCGGCGGGCGCCATCCAACCCTTCACCGACGCCGTTTTCCCCTTGGAACAGGCCGAAAAAGCGCATGCGCGCATGCAAGAACGCTTGCATATCGGCAAGATTCTATTAGAAGTGGCCACCGAACGCGCCGAATAAGGCCGCACCACCACAAGAATACGAGGATCTCATGGCAACGCCGCTCATGCCGAAAGCTACCGCCGTCTGGCTGCTGGACAACTCCACGCTCACCTTTGAACAGGTTGGCGATTTCTGCGGCATGCACCCGCTCGAAATTCAAGGCATCGCCGATGGCGAAGTGGCCACCGGCATCATCGGCCAAGACCCGATGGCGACGCAGGAACTGACGAAAGAAGAGATCGAGAAAGGCGAAAAAGACGCCGATTACCGCCTCGTCATGTCGGAAAAAGCCATGCAGCATTTGAAAATGAACAAAGCGAAAAAAGGCGCGCGTTACACCCCCATCGCCCGCCGTCAGGATAAGCCCGAGGCCATCGCGTTCATCATCAAGAACCACCCCTACATCCCCGACAGCCAAATCGTGAAACTGATCGGCACCACCAAGAAAACCATCGACTCGATCCGCGAGCGTTCGCACTGGAACATCGCCAACATCAAGCCGAAGGATCCGGTGCTGCTGGGCCTGTGCATGCAGACCAGCCTCGATAAAGTGGCCGAGAAATTCCGCCCAGCAAATGCCACGCCCGTCGTCCAGGACGACAGCGACACCGACGCCGCGTAATTTTTGTTTGAAGGGGGCTTGCCCCCCTTCGCTTCGCTACCCTGCCGCTTCGCGCACGCCCGGTCGGGCGTGAAATGGAGAAACAAAATGAGCACTCCCCAAGACCTGTTGCGCCATCTCGACCGTTTCGACGGCGCGAAGGTGCTGGTCGTGGGCGACATCATGCTTGATCGGTTCATGTACGGTACAGTGGACCGCATTTCGCCGGAAGCGCCCATTCCCGTATTCACGCAGCACAGCGAAGCGAAAATGCTCGGCGGCGCGGGCAACGTGGTGCGCAACCTGCTGTCGCTCGGCGCGCATGCCACGTTCGTTTCGGTGATTGGCGACGATTCGGTGGGCAACCAATTGACGGCGCTGGTGGGTTCCGAGAAGAATCTGCTGCCCTATTTGATTCCCGAACGCGGGCGCATCAGCTCGAAGAAAACGCGCTACGTGGCGGGCAGCCAGCAATTGCTGCGCTCCGACCATGAGAGCAAGCACGACATCCGCGACGAAACTGCGGCCAAGCTGCTCGACGCGGTGCTGGAAGAAATTCCCGCCCAGCAAGCCATCATTTTGTCGGATTACGGCAAAGGCACGCTAACGCCTGCCGTGTGCCAAGCCATCATCGCCGCCGCGCGCGCAGCGAACGTGCCGGTGTTCGTCGATCCCAAACGCCGCGATGTGTCGGTCTATCATGGCGCCACGGTGCTTAGCCCCAACGCCAAAGAACTGGCCGCCGCCATCGGCGTCGATGGGTTCAGCGCCGACGAAGCGCTCGTCGCCTCCGCGCAGACCCTCTGCACCACGCATCACTTCGCCTATGTGCTGGCCACGCGCGGCGACAAAGGCATGACGCTGGTCGATGCCGAAGGCATGCTGGTGCATGTGGATGCCGAAGCGCACGAAGTGTTCGACGTATCGGGCGCGGGCGATACTGTCATCGCCACTCTCGCCCTAAGCTACGCCGCGGGTGCCACCATGAAAGAAGCCGTGGAGCTGGCAAACCTTGCCGCTGGTGTGGTGGTGGGCCGCCTCGGCACCGCCACCGTCTACCGCACCGACATCACCAGTGCGCTCTACACCCATCGTGCGGTGGCGTTGCAAAAGAAAATCCTGCCGTTGGCGCATGCTAGGGCGGTGGTCGAAAACTGGAAACGCGAAGGCCTGTCCGTTGGCTTCACCAACGGCTGTTTCGACATCATGCATGCGGGCCATATCAGCCTGATGGTGGATGCCGCCAGCCGTTGCGATCGCCTCATCGTCGGCCTCAACACCGACGATTCCGTGCGCGCGCTGAAAGGCCCCACCCGCCCGGTGAATTCCGAGCTCGACCGCGCCAACGTGCTGGCCGCGCTTTCCATGGTCGCCGCGGTGGTACTGTTCGACGACGACACGCCCATGCGCCTCATCGAAACGTTGGAGCCCGACGTGCTGTTGAAGGGCGCCGACTACACCAAGGAACAAGTGGTTGGCTGGCAGCAGGTGGAAGCCTATGGCGGCCGCATCGAGCTGATCCCGCTGAAGCAAGGCTACAGCACCACCGGCATCATCACCAAAATGACCGAGCAGGCGTAACATGGGCGGCGTGTGCCTCCTCTACGCCACCTTCCCCGACGACAGCACCGCCAAACGCATCGCGCGCCTGCTGGTCGATGCGCATCTCGCCGCCTGCTGCAACCTGTTGCCAGGCATGCATGCCGTTTATTGGTGGGAAGGCGCGGTGCAGGAAGGCCCGGAAGTGGCGATGCTGGTAAAAACCACCGAAGCCCTCGCCGCCAGCGCCATGGAGGCCATTATCCGCGAACATCCCTACGAAAACCCCGCAATTTTGCAGTTGCCCGTCCGCGCCGGAGCCCCGGATTACCTCGCTTGGGTGGCGGCGACAGTGCTTCCGTCCGACAGCATCACGTAATCCGATTGACCGCTCGGGCGCGCTTTGCTACACGAACCACCTTCCCTGCCTATGCTGGGGCGTCGCCAAGTGGTAAGGCATCGGTTTTTGGTACCGACATCCCAGGTTCGAATCCTGGCGCCCCAGCCAAAATTTCTCCGTTCGACCATGGGTCGGAGCCGAGGAACACACAGTCGCCCACGCGACATCCCTTTAGCATCCGCTTATAACTTGCCGCGCGCCACAGCCGTACTCTTGATAATGCACGCTCTAAAGTGAGGGTTCATTCTTCAGGAGTTCCCCATGAAACCAAGCACCAAAAATATGATCTTCGCAGGCGTTGGCGCATTCGTGCTGCTGGCCGGTGTGGCCGCCGCATCGTCGTACGCCACCCGCAATTCGCAGCAAGCCGAGCAACCGCAACAAGCGCGTACCACCACCCACACTACGAACGTGGCGGCCGCGCAACCCCAACCCGCCCAACCGCCTTGCGACGATAAGAACATCGTCGGCACCATTGGCGGTGGTTTGGCTGGTGGCGTTATTGGCAATCAATTCGGTGGCGGCTCGGGCCGCACCGTCGCCACAGTGGGTGGTGCCGTCGGCGGCGCAGTGCTGGGCAACCAATACCTGCCCACGCGCAACGTGACCTGCCGCTAGGTTGCACTGCACTGTCAGTGCCTCGCTTTTTAATGCAGAGGGCGTATAGTGATGACGCGCCTTAGAAACCCGTACACGGAGAACACCCATGCACCGTTTCCTACGCCCTCTTCTCGCCCTCGGGCTCATCGCGTTCGCTTCGGGCGCTCAGGCGGCGACGCTTAACGACATCAAGGCCTCCTGGATCGATGCGAAGTACCACACCGCCAGCAAGTCCGAGCAGGAAAAGAAACTGAATGCCCTAGCGGTTGAGGCCAAAGCCGTCACCGCACAAACCGGCGATGCCGAAGCCAAGGTCTGGGAAGCAGTGGTACTGGCCACGCGCGCGAAACTCATTGGCGGCACCAGCGCGCTCGACGATGTGCGCGGCGCGAAAAACCTGCTCGATGCCGCCATCCCCGCCACGCCACCCAGCGTGAATAATGGTTACGCGCACGCCTTGCTCGGCGGGCTGTATGGCAAAGTCCCCGGCTGGCCGATCAGCTTCGGCGACAACGGCAAGGCGCGTGAGAATTTCAAAAAATCGATGGCGCTTGGCCCCAACAACATCGACGTCATGTACATCTACGCCGAGTTCCTGGCGGAGCACGACAAGGACGCCGAAGCGCGCGCCATGTTGGAAAAAGCGTTGACCGTGCCGGTACGTACTGGCCTCGAAGAAGCCGATGCCGGACGTCGCGAAGAGATCAGCGCCTTGCTGGCCACGCTGCGCTAGCCTAACTCTTTTTAATCATACCCACGATGCGCTGCTGTTCGTCGACGCTCAGACCCAGCCACATGGGCAAGCGCACCACGCGTTCCGACAGCGTGTCCGTTTGCGTCATGGCGCCGCTGGTGCGTCCAAAACGGCGCCCGGCAGGCGCACTGTGCAACGGCACGTAATGGAACACCGGATGCATCTTCGCGGCGCGGAACTGGCTGAGCAGATGTTGGCGGTCCAGCTCGGGTGCCAGCAGCACGTAATACATATGCGCGTTGTGCGTGCAATCCGCCGGGATGATCGGGCGGCGAAGCAGACCCGCCTCTTCCAGCGGCGCGCAGAGCGCATGGTAACGATCCCACAGCGCCAATCGTTCGGTGGTGATGCGCGTGGCGTCCTCTAATTGCGCCCAGAGGAACGCCGCGATCAACTCGCCCGGTAGGAACGACGAACCCACATCCTGCCACGTGTATTTATCCACCTCGCCGCGCAGGAAGCGGCTGCGGTCGGTGCCTTTTTCGCGGATGGTCTCGGCCCGCACGACGCCCGACATATCGTTCACCAGCAGTGCGCCACCTTCGCCCGAAATCAGGTTCTTGGTCTCGTGGAAACTGTAACAGCCGAAATCGCCGATCGCGCCGAGGGTGCGGCCTTTATACTGCGCCATCATGCCTTGCGCAGCGTCCTCCACCACGGCGAGTTTGTGCTTCGCAGCGATCTCCATGATGCGGTCCATCTCGCAGGCGACGCCCGCATAATGCACCGGAACAATGGCGCGCGTGCGCGGGGTGATGGCCGCCTCGATGAGTGTCTCGTCAAGGTTCAGCGTGTCGGCACGGATATCGACGAACACCGGCACACCGCCGCGCAGCACGAACGCATTGGCGGTGGAAACGAACGTGTAGGAGGGCATAATGATTTCGTCACCCGGCTGGATGTCCAGCATCAGCGCCGCCATTTCCAACGCGGCCGTGCAGGAATGGGTGAGCAGCGCGCGCGGGGTGCCGCTTTGCTCCTCGATCCATTGCTGGCAGCGTTTGGTGAAGGGGCCATCGCCCGCCAGTTGCCCGCGCTGCTGCACTTCAGCGATGTAGCGCAGCTCGTTGCCGGTCATATGCGGTCTATTGAACGGGATCATGCGCCGGGCGTCCGTTTGTATTCAGCGGCGACACTGCGCAGATAGTCGCGGTATTCGCAGTTAGGCATGGTGGCCAGCAACGCCTCGAACTGCGCCAGATTCAGGAAGCCGCGCAGCAAGGCCGCCTCCTCTGGGCAGCCTATCTTGAGGCCCTGGCGGCTCTCGACCACCGCGACATAGGCGGATGCTTCCTGCAGCGCAGAACTGGTGCCCGCATCGAGCCATGCGAAGCCGCGGTTCAGACGTTGCACGCGCAACGTGCCTGCATCGAGATAGGCGCGGTTCACGTCGGTAATCTCCAACTCGCCACGTGCGGAGGGCGTGAGGCCCTTGGCGATGGCGACCGCGTGCTTGTCGTACACATAGATGCCGGGCACGGCGTAATTGCTTTTCGGTTGTTTTGGCTTTTCCTCCAGCGACGTCGCGCGGCCCTGCGCGTCGAACGCCACCACGCCGTAGCGCTCGGGGTCGTGCACATGGTAGGCGAACACCGTGGCCCCACCCTCGAACGATGAAAGCGCGCGCGGAATCGCATCGCTGCCGAAGAAAATGTTATCGCCCAGCATCAACGTCACGTTGTCGTCGCCAATAAAATCCTCGGCGATGGTGAGCGCCTGCGCGATGCCTTTGGGCTCCGCCTGTTCGCGATAAGTGATGCGAAGTCCCCACTGGCTGCCATCGCCCAGCAGTTGCTCGTAACGCGGCAGGTCGGCCGGGGTGGAGATGAGGCAGAACTCGCGCACGCCTCCCGCGATCAGCACGGTGAGCGGATAATAGATCATCGGCTTGTCGTAGACGGCCTGCAATTGCTTGCTGGCCACCAACGTCAGCGGATAAAGGCGCGAACCTGCGCCACCGGCGAGTAAGATTGCTTTCATGCTGTTCCTCTAATCAAAAAAACTTGGCGGCGCCACTGGTATGTTCGCTTATGGCAGCTCGATGCCCTTGGCCGGATCGATGGCGCGTTGCACGCGTGCGGGCGTGCCCCAGTAATACTGGAGATCGTCCGTCGCTTCGCGCAGCAGAGAATGCGCCCCCAGCAGTGTTTCCTGGCCCATGGCAACATGTTGCTGCACAGTGGCCCCGAACCCGATGAAATTTATATCGCCAAGTGTTGCGTGCCCGCCAAGCGTTGCGTTGGCAGCGATAAAATTATGGTGACCAATACGCGCATGGTGGCACAGGGTGGCATTCGACCATACCACGTTGTTATCACCCATCACCACCCATGGCTCGATTACAGCACCGGGCATAATAAAATTATTCTCGCCCATCCGCACACCGGGGGCGATGTGGCTGGCGGGGCTGATAATGTTAAGCAACCCGTAGCCCACCGCACGGACGCGCTCAAACATACGGGCACGCTGGCGCATGTTCCGATAACCGACCGCAACGAACATGCGCGTATGCGTAGAAGGCGAGTATTGTTCCGTTGCTTCTTCCCATGTGAGGACAGGCACACCCAGCAACTCAGGCTGGGTGCGATACTGAGCATCGACCACAAAGCCCATTACGCGTTGCTGCAGGGTTTCGGTAAGATAGTGATGCGCCAATTGGGCAAGGCCGGTAGTGCCGAAAATAAGAATGGCGCTCATAGAACTAACCTTGATTGGGTTTATAGAGGCGTTGCTCGGGTGGCAGATAAAATTCGTCGAGTGACGTCGGCATGCGCACGTTCATGCCTAACAGCCGCCGTCCTTTCTCGCCCAGTGAGCGTATCGTTTCCAACGGAACAAGACGCGGAAAATCGAAACGTTGCCGCATGTAGGAACGACAAATATTAAGTGTGAGACCGTGGCGCGTGCGCTCGGTGTGGTTTACTCCGGCCGCATGCACCAGCCGTCCGTGAAACAGGATCATATCGCCTGCTTTGCAATACGCACGTGAGGCGTTGGCATAAAAACTTTTCGAATCCGGTAGCTCTGGGCTTTTGTGCGAACCTTTGAGGTAGTGCGTACCGCCATTGCGCTCGGTAAAATCATCAAGTGCAAAAATAATGCCTATGTTGGTGGCATAGTCCGGAACGAAACGCGGGGAATCGACATGTACGCGGCTGCCGTAATTACCCTGCGACGGAGTAAGCGACGAAGATTGGTACGCATAGACAATGCAAGTGTCGGAGAACGCGGCGTCAAGGTACGCATGCATGAGGGGCTGATCAAGCAACGCCGCCATACGCGGACCGCGCACCATACAGTTATGCACCATACCGCTATCAAAAACGTTGGGTCGGTCACGGGCATCCTCCGCAATCGCTTTTTCCAGTTCCGTGCGCAACAAAGCCACTTCTGTCGCATCGAGCACCGCTGGCACAACGGTGAGCCCATCGCGCTCGAGTTCATTAATGAGGGCGGTCTTGACCATGATTATTTCGTCAGTACGATGGTGAGGTACTTGTACAGCGATGCCGAAGCGGGAAGAATGGACTGTAGATGCTGGTCGACAATCTGCGCCGCCTCGAAGGATTGCGTATGCATGACATGGCCTTGACCCAGGAACCATTCGTACTCCACACGGCACTCGGTGAAACCAATACGGCGGCTGAGTGCGTGAATCTCTTCGGCATCGAAGCCTTTTTTGTCGGATTTGATGGGTTCGGCCTTCTCCAACATGGCGCCATTGAGACCGAAATTCTCGGCGTAATATTCGCCGTTGTGTAGCGCACCCTTGATTTCGCGGTCCACGATAGCCGATGGGTGATCGATGCCGAAAGAAGCCGCAGCTTCCATAGCAAGTATGAAGGCGCGATGGGGATTCAAGCCCGAATAGAATACGCCGCCGCTGCGCAGCACGCGATGCACTTCGCGCAGGAATGCCTCAGCGTCGTACAGATGGTCCATGAAGGAATAGGCGGTAGCAAAATCAAACTGCTGGTCGGGAAACTGCGTCTTCTCGGCCATGGACTCGTGGAGGATGATATTACCGGGCGTAAGATCCACACGGTCCATCATTGCACGGGTGATGTCGACGCCGTGCACTTCGCTGAACATATCGTGCATTAGGGCGATCATAAAACCGGTGCCACAGCCAAAATCGATGGCCTTTGCGCTCGCAGCACGCACAGGCTCCGCAAATTTTTCTACAAGTGCCCTCACTTTTTGTTTATTCTCGGGGCGGAAATGCGGGCTTTTCTCATATTCACCGCTCTGCACCAACGTCGCGTGCACGTATTGGTTGGCTTCGAGTGTTTCTTTTTGGGCAGTGCTAGTCATGAGAATGCCTATAGCGTTGTTTGATGATGGAGGTGGGGCGCTGTTTCACTTCGGTGTAAATTTTGGCAACATAGATACCCACTACACCAAGCGAAAAGATAATGATGCCACCAATGAAGAACTGGAACGCCACCAAGGATGCCCAACCCACCACGGTGCCGCCATACAGGAAATGCTTGGCGACCAAATAAAGGATAAAAAGCGCCGACCCAACAGAGAAAAGGCAACCCGTATAGAAAATGAGCATCAAAGGCCGTGAGCTAAAGGAAGTGATGGCTTCAATGGCCATAGCAATACGGCGGCGCAACGTGTAGGTGGAGTTTCCATCGAATATTTTTTCAGCGGGAACGTAATGTTGGGTAAAGCCCGCATGCGCCCAAATGCCGGGAAAGAAAAGCTCACGTTCGCGGTAGCTAAGAAGTGCGTCGACGTAACCACGCTTCATGAGGCGCGACACCATCTCACGATTTGAAATACGGATCGGCGAGAGGAAATTGAACAACAGATAGAACGCTCCGCTCAGGCAACGCTTCAGATAACTGCCCTGCTTCAACGATGTTTCGCCGATCACAACATCGACGCCTGGATTCGCAACAGCATAATCCCAAAAAAGTTGCAAGTTCTCAGGAGCCTCTTCCAAATCAATGTCGGTCAGGAATACGTGCGCGCCACGGCTTTCTTCCAGCCCCGTCATCATAGCGCGGTGATGACCAAAATTGCGTGACAGCTCAATGACCACGAGATGCGGGTCGGTGGAAGCCAGCACCAGCGCATGCTGCAGGCTCTCATCGGGCGAGCCATCATTGATAAGTACGATCTCGTAATCCTCGCCAACGCAGGCACGCGCTGTGGCGCTGATGCGTGCGTGGAAGGCCGCAATATAGGGCACGGAACGGTACATCGACGCGACAATGGATAGTTTCACGAAAGCCTCATATGCATATATTTCGGCGCATCTTTGCCGCAATTGAAGAGTAAATCAAGGATGGTCACGTTGCCAAGGAACCCCTCCCCCTGTTGCGGATAAGGGGGGTAGCCTGCATAATCGAACCAGCGCAGCGTTATGCCCGCGGCTTCGAACTGTTTCGCGTCGAGATAATCGCGCGCGGTGGGGCCAGACATATATTCCGTAGCACCCGCCTGCTGGCAAAGCGAAACGAGCCGCTCGGTCTGCCCCTCATCGAGCCGGTAATCCCACGAATTGGTAAGGGTGGTATGAACACCGAGATAGGACAAAATGGCTTCTAAGAACCGGCGGTTCATGGCGCTCAGATTGGCGTGCACCGCATTCCGATAAAGCGGTTCAAGCCATGCGGCCACTTCTTTAAAATGCGGTGCTCGTCGGTAGTTCTGCACCAACCGCGCCCAATGCTGCTCCTGCCACTCAGGGTTAGGGATAGCAACATCACGGATGCGACGGCGTATGTCTTGTCCAACCGGTACGCTGAGCCACGACAGCCCCTGCTTCGTGCGGATCTGATTGCGATTACGCCAGTCGTTCTTCGTGAACTGCACATCATCGTAGAGGATGAATTCATCCACGGCAGCGATGATGTCGAAATACCCCCGCCAGGGAATGTAATTGGATTGGAGGATGGCGAGTGTCTTTGTCATCCACGCACTTTTTCGCATGCGCGCACGCCGGCATTCACTGCTTTGGGCTGATACAGGAACTGCATGCGCGGCGTTTCCGCATCCGTCAATAGCGGCACTGCGAACGGGCCGAACTTCGTATAGCGCGCGAGGTCGATGCCGTAGCGCGGCAGTTCGTCCAGCGGCAAACGGCCACGGTTGCCCGGTTCGGCAAGGATCCAGCTTTCGGCGATCTCGGTGCAGGACAGGCGTGTGAGGCGCGCATGCATCAGGTTCGCACTGCCGGAATAGCCACCGATCATCCATGCCGCGGCCTTCGATACGGCGCCGACCGCAGAAAGCGCGCCGGGAGAAACACCGGTCATGTCGATGACTGGCGTGCCGACGGGCAGCGCCGCCGACAGCTCGGTGAGATAGCGGGCGCTGGATGGATGCACGGTTAATTCCGTCCCGGTGGCGGGCAGGGTAACCCGGGCATCCAGAAGGGTTAGCGGCTGCGATTGCCGGTAGGGGTGGCTAATAGCCATGCTGAGCACAAGGAGTGTGCCCAGCAGGCCAGCTACCGCGATGGGGAAGGCATGGCGTGGCAGCAATGCCACCGCCGCCAGCAGCCAGAACACCGCCGTCAGCGCACTGGCCGCCCAGTAGTTGTTGTTGGTGCCGAAGCAATAGACCAGCGGCAACAACATGAACACGATGGCAAGCGCGCGCGGCCAGAGGTTGGGTTGGGGGAACCATTGGCGATAGAGCACCGCGCCCAGCACGGGCCCCCAGAATATCAGGCCGAACATGCGGCGATAGGCACTGAATTCCGGCACCATTTCGGCGATCACGAGGAACCCAAAAAACAAGGCGGCATACATCAATGCGCATCCGTAGCGCGCGGGCAGGCGCGCGGTGCCGAACACCAGAAGCAGCCCAACGATCATGCCCGTCGCTTCCAGCACACCGATGGAAAGCGAATCGAACCGTATAAACGGTTTCGCCTTCTCATCCATCAGCAGCGCATCCAGAGCTCCCGTGTGCAAGCGCGCGATGAAACGGGTGATGGAACCGTCGATCAGCAATGCGCTCAGCACCAATGCGCCCAGGCCGGAGCAGACCGTGGCGACCACGCCGCGCCATTTCCACAAACGCCGGAGAAGCAGGTACCCGACCACCACCACCGCCAGCGCCAGCGCCGAAGTTGGTTTGGCAAGGAACGTTAGCGCCCCACTAAGGCCCAGCAGTATCCAGCTCCACAGCCACTCCGGGCGCCGCTGCACCATGACCAGCCCGTTGGCGGCCAGCAGCAGGGCTTGCAGGTTCAGACTGTTGTAATTCGGCGTGGGCAGCCAGAGAGCATAGCTCATCATCGCCGAGAGACCGAGCAGGAACGCGATGCCGATGCGTTCGCGGCGCGAGGTTTCCGGCAGCAGCATGCCATAGGCCAGCCAGATGCTGAGCCCCAGTGTGAGCAGCAGGTTGCCTTGCCGCAGCAACACAAGATCGCCGTTCAGCCATTGATAGAACGGGTGGTACAGGAACCCGAACAGCGTGACCGACTCGGCATAAGCGCGCGGATGGTCGATCCATTGCAGGTAATAGCCCTCATCGGTCAGGTCGATGCCGTAATGCATGAGGCCAAGCAGGTGGAACAGCAGTGCAAGGCCAAGCGCAATCGCCAGCAGTAGCACCGCGCGGCGTGGGGTAAATCGTTCTGGCTTCTCCATGCAACTTCTCCTATGGGAACCGTTACTTAACGGCCTTAGGGATGCTCGGGCAAGCCCTATTCTTCTCTCGCCATAACCATTGTTTCGCCGTCGCATAGCTGGTAGCTCTGCTGCTTCACTTGCCCATGGTCCCACATGCATCGTCCGCTCAGAAACCGCATCGTCGTACCCGCCCATGACACGAAAGTGCTGCTCACGCATTTGAGTGGTGGCGTCGCGTAATATGGAAAAGCTGCGCCATCTTTACCGCCTCGCCTTCGCGCATAAAATAAGCAGCGATCTGGTATGGACGTTCGGCAGCTTTGCCACCTTGGCGGTGAGCGGTGTGCTCATCAACCTCGTCATCGCTTTCACGCGCGATGCGGCGGCGCTCGGTGTGTTCAACATCGCCTACGCCGTCTATCTTATCGGCTCGCAAATTGCTTCGCTCGGCATTCATTATTCGGTGCTTCGCCACGCCACGTACTATCAGGAAGACCCCGAAGAAAACGGCCGCATGCTCTGCACCGCCATCACGATGGCGCTCGTGCTCGGGTTCGTGATGAGCGTCACCCTCTACTACGCCGCGCCCTTCAGCGAAGCCTTATTCGCCAGCGCCGATGTGGCTGCGTCGCTTCAGTATGCCGCGCTGGGCGTTGCCCTGTTCCCGCTGAACAAGGTGCTCAT
The DNA here is from genome assembly GCA_037968615.1 of Rickettsiales bacterium. Lineage (GTDB taxonomy): Bacteria > Pseudomonadota > Alphaproteobacteria > Rickettsiales > UBA3002 > QFOX01. Next base: position 14,407 of record JBBKVX010000018.1, on the reverse strand, counting down.
TTGCTACGCCAACGCGCTGCGCCAGATGAAAGCGTTCGCGGTGCTGCAAAGCATTCGCTACATCACCGTTGTGGTGGTGGTCACTCTGGTCTGTGTGTCCGATTGGGGCTTCAACCACGCCACCCTGTCGTTCCTCGCCGCCGAGCTGCTTACCAGCGCCTGCTGCATCGGCTATCTCGCCAGCGCGGGGCTGCTGAAACATCTGCGGCTCTGCCGGGCATGGCTTCGCAAACATCTGGTGTTCGGCAGCAAGGCCGTGTTCGCGGGCATCTTTCTCGACCTCAACACGCGGCTCGATGTGCTGGTGCTGGGCATGATGATGAACGAGCACGCCGTGGGCATCTACAGTTTCGCCGCCATGCTGATCGATGGCATCCAGCATATCCTCGCCATCATACGCGTGAACTTCAACCCCATCCTCGTCAAGGCCTTGCGCGACGCCGATCACCGCCTTGCGCAGCGCATGCTGCAGCTTTCCAAACGCTTTGTTGCGTTGGGCACCGCCGTCTTGTCTCTGTGCATGCTGGCGGGTTTCCTTGTGGCAGTGCACATGGTAATCCCCGGCAAAGGTCTGGAGGATGGGCTGCTGTCGCTGTGCATTTTGCTGGGTGGTTTTACGCTCATCTCCGGCTTCGCACCGTTCGACAATGTGCCGATGATCAGCGGGCATCCCGGTTACCAGACCGCGCAATCGGCGCTCATCACGCTGGTCAATATCGTGCTGTGCCTGTCGCTGGTGCCGGTGTTCGGCATCGCGGGGGCGGCCATGGCCACCATTGCGGGCTACATCGCGGGCACGGCATTCCTGCTCACGGTCAGCCCGCGCCTCACCGGCTGGGACCTGCTGCGCAACCGCTTCGTTTCCGAACCAAGCGCTTCCTAGCGCGGACGACCGCAATAAGAGATCGCGGCACATGCATTTGAATTAGTGGCGGCACCCCGGAATGGCATTGCCTATTTCGGTTTGCAAGGCGGCGGCGATGCTCTGCATCTGTTCGTTAAAGATGGCCACGATGCCCTGCATGTTCGCACCGCCGATCGGGGCCACGCGGGTCAGCGTCACACTTTTCAGGATGCGCGTGCCGTCGGCGCGGGTGACGTTGGCGGTAAGGCGAATGCGCACGCTGGGTTCCGCTTCCGTCAGGTCGACATGGAATTCGCGCAGCTCGGTTTCCACCTCGTAATCGGTGGGCAAGGTATCGAGGTCGGTGCTGACGGTGGCGAACATACCGGATTGCTCGAAACTGTCGGTGAGGAAATTCTGCACCTGCCGCACTGCCGTCGCGCTCCACGCCACGCCTTGGTAGAAGGTGATGTGGTTGGGGCTGTCCATCACAACGATGTGCCAGCTATCGATACCCGGCGCGGCGTTGGGCGTGTGGAACTTGATGCTGGTGGCAGCGCGGCAGCTTGAGCCCTCAGCAGCCTGCGCGGTAAGGCTGTAACGCTCGGGGGCTTTGCGGTTGCCGCCGAGGCCGCAGGCGGTGAGCGCTACTGCGAGCAATGCACAGACGAAAATACGTGGGGTGGTGCTTACGGTCATGGTGCAGGGATTCCTTTTTCATCCGGTGGGAACAGCAAGGCCGATGGATTGTCCTTCACCGTTTCGGTGACCTGATTGATGTCGCGGGAAGCCTTGCGCAGGTTCACGGTGATCTCTTTGCTGTCCTGTTTCGAGTTGCGCACGATATCGCGCACGTCGCTGGAAATGTCAGTGGTATTGCCGAGCAGCATGTTCAGGCTTTCCACGTTCTCGTCGCTGGCCAGCTTGTTCATCTGGTCGGTGAAGCGCGAAAGTTTATCCATGATGGCGGGAAGCTGGTTCACCACCGCCGCGATGCCGCTCACCTCGGAGGGAATGATGGGCACCATGCCGTCGGGCGTTACTTTGCGCAGCAATTTGGCGTCGGGCGTGCCGCCCGCCAGCTCGATGAACACCGCGCCGGTAATGCCCGCCAGCTTCAGGCTGGCTTTGGTTTGCGTGGTGACCGGGGCGCTGCGTTGCAGCTTCACATCCACCCGAATCTGGCTCGGGTCTTTCGTGTCGATCTGGATGGTGTCGACGGCGCCCACATCCACTCCGCGGAATTTCACGGCACCACCTTTAATAAGGCCGCTGACCGATTCGGAGAAATAGATGCGGTAGAGCACGTCGTCGGAGCGGCTGGTGCCGGCCAGCCAAATGGCAAAGCCCGCCGCCACCAGCGTGATGCCGATGATGTAGAGGCCGACCGAGAAATAATGCTTATCCGTTTCCATTAGGCGTCGTTCCCTTCCTTGGCCACCGCGGCGGCGCGTGCCCGGGGACCATGGAAATATTCTTTGATCCATGGGTGGGGATGCTGCATCAGTTTTGGCAAAGTATCAATGATGACTTTCTTGTCCACCAGCACCGCCACACGGTGGCACAGGGCGAACAGCGTGTCGAGGTCGTGCGTCACCATTACCACGGTCAGGCCGAGGCTGGTGTTCAGTTTCTTGATGAGTTCGTCGAACCCTGAGGCGGTGAGCGGGTCGAGCCCGGCCGTGGGCTCATCGAGCAGCAGGATGGGTGGGTCGAGCGCGAGGGCGCGGGCAAGGCCTGCGCGCTTGACCATGCCACCCGAAAGTTCGGCGGGCATTTTTGTTCCGGCCTCCTGCGGCAGGTCGGCCAACGCCAGTTTCATTTGCGCCAGCCGCGCTATGAATTCTGGTTCCAGATCCGTATGTTCCTTCATCGGCAGCATCACGTTCGCCGCCACGCTGAGCGACGAGAACAATGCGCCCTGCTGGAACAGCATGCCGAACAACGCAGCGCGCTCGGCGGCGGGCACTTCGCGGATGTCGCGCCCGCAAATCAACACTTCGCCGCCCTGCTGTTCGCGCAAACCCACCATGGTTTTCAGCAGCACCGATTTACCGGAGCCGGAGCCACCGACGATGCCGACAATTTCGCCCGGCATCACATCGAAGCTCACATCCTCATGCACCACCTGCTCGCCGAACGAGTTCTGGATATGGCGAATAGAGATGATGGGTTCCTGTTTTTTCTTCGTCATATCCCCACCTGCTGGAACAGGATGGAGAAGAACGCATCCAACACCAGGACGAGGAAGATGCCTTTGACTACCGCCGTGGTGGTCTCACGCCCGATGCTTTCGGCCGAGCCGGTAACGCGCAGACCATGCATGCAGCCGATGATGCCGATGAAAAAGGCGAACACCGGCGCTTTGATCATGCCCACGCCGAGATCGGCCAGTTGCGCGGCGATGTGCACGCGCTCCATGTAATGCGGCAGGCTGATATCGATCAGTGCGTTGATGATGAAGAAGCCGCCCACCAGCCCCATGATGTTGGCGAAGAAGGTGAGTAGCGGCAACGCGATGATGATGGCGACAAGGCGCGGCACTACCAGCATCTCGAACGGGTCGATGCCGATCACCTCCAATGCGTCCACTTCCTCGCGGGCTTTCATCACCCCGATTTCGGCGGTAAAGGCCGAGCCGCTGCGGCCCGCCACCATGATGGCGGTGAGCAGCACGCCCATTTCGCGCAGGATGGAAATGGCCACCAGATCGACCGTGAACGGCGCACCGCCATAGGGCTGCAATTGCGCCACGCCCTGATAGGCCAGCACGATGGCGATGAGGAATGCGATGAGCCCGATGATGGGCAGCGCGTCGATGCCGATGGCCTCGATGTGATGGCTGACGCTCGACACTCGCAGTTGGCGCGGATGGCGCACTGTGTGCGCTAACGCCACCGCCGATTTGCCCATGAAGGTGACGACCCGGCGCGATTCCGCCGCCAGTTCCGACATGTATTTCCCGAGACCCACAATGCTGCGTTCCAAGGGCGGCAGCGGCTTGGGCGTTTCCGCGATGCGCACTTCAAGGCTGCTCACCAATTCCAGCAACGCGCGTTGCTGGTCGCTGGCTCCGGCGATGGGCACGTCGCGCCCGATGTCGCACAGCAGCAGCGCACCCGCCGTATCCAGCGCGTCGAGCCCGCTGATGTCGATGGCGTTCCATTTGGTTTTTTCCGCGCGCGCTTCACGCAAGGCAACGAGCGCTTCGTTGGCATGCGCCACCGTCATCGCGCCTGTCAGCAGGATGCGTTTGTTCTTACTTTCCGTCGTGCAGCCGAACTCGCTCATGCCGAGAGCATTGGCGGTTTTGCATTCATGCGCAAGAGGTTTGTTTACGCGTTCATCTCGGCCATGAACTCCTGCACTTCGCGGCTCAGCTTCTCGGCTTCCTGCGACAGCATCTTGGCGGCGTCAAGCACTTGGGAGGCCGAATCGCTGGATTCCGCCGTCGCCACGCTCACCTGATTGATCTCGTCGTTGATCTGGGCGGTGCCGCTGGCGGCCGTGCCCATATTGCTGGCGATCTCGTTGGTGGTAGCGTTCTGCTCCTCCACGGCCGCCGAAATGGCCGAGGAGATTTCATCGACGCGCGCAATGGCGCCCTTGATGGCGTGCAGCGATTCGATCACCTGGCTCGACACTTCCTGGATGCTGGCGATGTTGCTGGCGATCTCGTCGGTGGCTTTGCTGGTTTGGGTGGCCAGCGTTTTCACTTCGCCCGCGACCACGGCAAATCCTTTGCCTGCCTCGCCGGCACGCGCCGACTCGATGGTGGCGTTCAGCGCCAGCAGGTTGATCTGGCTGGCGATGGTCTGGATCACATCGACGATCTGGCCAATCTTTTTCGTGGCTTCGTCAAGCGACAGGGCGGTGGAATCGGCTTTCGCCACTTCGCCGACGGCTTCGCGCACGGTGCTGTTGCTGCGGGCGATCTGCTCGGCGATTTCGCGCACGGTGGCCGAAAGCTCCTCGGCTGCTGCCGCCACGCTCTGCACATTCATCGATGTTTGGGTGGAGGCGCTGGCCACATTGCCCACGCGCGTCGACGCGCTGGAAATGCTGTAGCCCATGGCTTCCGAGGTGCGGTACATTTCCGTCGCGGCCGCCGCCACGGTCTCGATGATGCTTTTCATGCGGTTGGCGAAGGCGTCCGTCGCGTTGGAGCGGCGAGTGCGTTTCTCGTCTTCCAGTTTTTCGGCGGCGCGGGTCAGTTCCTGCTGCCGCTCCAGCAGCACACGCTGCTGGCCGTTTTCTTTAAAGATCTGCACCGCGCGGGCGATCTCGCCCATTTCGTCCTGCCGCTGGGTCCCTTGAATCTCGACGTCGTAATCGCCCCCGGCCATCACGTCCATTACATCGATGATACGACGCTGAGGGCGGAAAATAGCGCGGGTCGCCACGACCGGCAACAGCATCACGGCCAGGACCGTCAAAGCACCGATGATGATGGTGAGTTGCGTGATGAAGTTCGAGAATTTCTCCGCATCGTTGCGGCGCTCATGCTTCCAAGCATCCACTGCCTCTGTTACGGAGCCGGCGGATTTATCGAACGCTGCATGAGCGCTTTCGAGCGCAGAAACCTGCCCTGTAGCCGTTAGGCTATCGCGCGGAGCATCCACCACGGCCTTCACCGCAGTGGAGAACCGAACAGCCAGCGTGTCCAGCTTGGCGTAGGCAGCGGATAGGCTGGCGGGCAGCGCTTCGTTGCGGTTCTCCTCCAGCATGCTGCGCAACTCGACCAAATGCTTCGATGCGCCCTCGCCCATGGCGTCTGCTCCGGCCCAATCGCCGGCGCGTGCGTAGGCGGTCACGCCAAGTGCTTCCGTATATATCTGATCATGCAGAGCCCCAACTTGCGTCTGACGCTTGTCGATATCATCGATGGCTTCGATGCTGTGCAGCAGGTTCCGTGTTTCTTCTGCGGACCAATAGCTGACGCCTACTTGCGCGATGGTCATAGCAACGCCTATTATGGCGAGAGCCATAAATTTTGTCTGGATTTTCATGAGGGTCTTTCTATGCGATGGACGATATTTTTATCCCATTCTTGAAGAACGGGTGGCCGCTTTTTTAAACTAGTATCGCCGCGTCCACAAGTGATTATATATGACGCGTCCCGCAGTGAGCGGCACTTATAACCTATATAATTAGTCGGGTACTCGCATAAAAAAAGGGAGGCCACTAGGCCTCCCCTTCACTTACCGAGATTAAGAACGACTAATGGCGGTCGTTGTAATTTTTGATGTCGTATTCCTGATAACGGTCGCTCTTGCCACGGTTGGCTTTGAACGGCTCGTTCGGGGTATCGGTCGGCGCGCCTTTACCGTAAGGATAGTATTTATCACCTTCGTAGCGGGCACCGCTGCGGGTCATGTAGTTGCGCTCGAAATCGTCCCATTCGCTTTGCTGGTGGGCTACGATCTCGTTGTAAGTCAGGAACCCGTCCATGTTGGAATCGGCGCGGGTGAACATGCCAGCGGCGAAGGTCTCGTGTTCGGGGCGGCTGATGTAGCCGTTATGGTCGGTGTCCATTTTGTAGAAATAATATTTGGTCATACCGGTGGTTTTGGCATCGTCGTGCGCGAAGGCGGGCGAAGCAGCGCCGATGGCCATAGCACCGAGAAGCAGAATGGTCTTTTTCATGGAATCCTCCTAAAATCATGTAACGGTTCTGCCGTCACTTGAGGAACAGATTAGGAAGTTCTGTATCAGGGCGCGATGAGCATGCAGGGCATCATGCATAAGTATTCTATAGTTTAACTCTCCAGCTCCCACGCGCCGTCGGGCTGCAAGCAGGCCTGGCCGTAGCTTTCCTGCATCCGGCCGCCCACCATCACTTGCGCGGTGTATTCGCGGCAATAGCGGCCATCGTCCGTCGGGGCGAGTTCCGACGTATAGGTAACAGGTGCCGCATTATAGACGACCGGGGCAGGCGGATAATAGGTCGCGGGGTAGTAAGAAGGCGCATAATAGGTGGGCCCGTAATAAGGGCGACCGTAATAAGGGCGACTGTAATAACCGCTGCCAAAATTCAACGACAGCACGCTGCGGCTGGAATGGCGGTTGCTGTAGCCGCCGCGATGGTGCGAGCGGTTGTCGCTGTAATGTTTGTTGCCCGAGTGCTTGCTTGGACCGCGGCTGTGCTGCGTTCGGGTTGAATGGTTGTTTTGGTTGCGGCTTTGCTGTTTTCCGCTGGCGCGTTGGTCGGTGCTTTGCTTGCCTTGGCGCGGTTCGGCATGGGCGGTTTGCGCAGCAAAAAGAATGGCACCGGCCAGCAGCACGGCGGAAACGGTTTTCCAATGGGGTCGAGCAATGGCGTGGGCATGCATGGCGGATCTCCGTGGTTGCTGTCCCGTTTTAAGTGCTCGGGTTAGAAGTGATACGTGGGCGGGGCCAGTTCCCCTGCGCTCATTACAAAAATAATAATTCCCGCCTGCCCGCAAATCGCTTACAGAATTTCCCCGAACCCCCGAGCGCGCCCATGTCCAAATTTTCCATCGCCGCATTGAGAATACCCGATTTTCGTCGGCTGATGCTGACGCGGAGTTTTGCGTTGATGGCGCTGCAGGCGCAAGCGGTCATCGTTGGCTGGCAGGTCTATTCCATCACTAAAGACCCCTTCATGCTCGGCCTGACCGGGCTGGTGGAAGCCGTGCCCGCCATCACCACAGCGCTGTTCGCCGGGCACCTCGTCGATATCTCGCGGCCATTCCGCATCTATCAGGCGGCGTTGGCGGTGCTGGCGCTCAACACCTTCATGCTACTGATGCTGGCGGGCGGCGTCGTGCATTTGCCGGGCGACCATGTGCTGCTGTTCCTTTATGGCGGCGTGTTCCTGTCCGGCCTCGCGCGGGCGTTCATCATGCCCTCGTCGTTCTCGCTGCTGCCGCAGATCGTGCCGCGCGATAAAATTTCCGCTGCCTCGGCATGGCTATCCGCCGGGCTGGAGATCGCCACCATCGGCGGCCCGGCCATTGCGGGCCTGCTGTTCGCGTTTTATGGCGCGCAGATCGCATGGATGATGCCGGTGCTGTTGTTCAGCGTGTCGTGCTTCATCTTCACCACCATGAGCAGCAAGACCAAACAGTATAAAAGTGCCTCCGTGCGCGAACCGGCGCTCAAATCCATTCTCGCTGGATGGAAATACATTCTGAAGAACCCGGCCCTTCTCTCGGTCATGATGCTGGATATGTTCGCGGTGCTGTTCGGCGGCGCGGTGGCGATGCTGCCTGCCTACGCCGACCAAGTGCTGCATGTGGGCGCCGAGGGGCTGGGCTTCCTGCGCGCCTCGCCCGCCATCGGCGCGGTCACCATGGCGCTGTTCCTTGCCATGCGCCCGTTCCAATCCATTCGCGCCACCACGCTGCTGGTTGCCGTGACTGGCTTTGGGCTCAGCATCATCGGCTTCGGCCTCAGCGAAGTGTTTTGGCTGTCGGCATTGTTTCTCGCCCTCACCGGCATGTTCGATGCGATCAGCGTCGTCATCCGTTCCACCCTCGTGCAACTGCTCACCACCGACAGCGTGCGCGGCCGCGTGTCGTCGGTGAACTCCATGTTCATCATTTCCTCCAACGAGATTGGCTCGTTCGAGTCCGGCCTTGCGGCGCGCACGTTGGGGCTGGTGCCCTCCGTGGTGTTCGGTGGCGCGATGACGCTGGTGATCGCCGCGCTTACCGCCAGCCTGTCGAAAAAATTCCGCCGCACGGTGATCTATACGGAGTCGCCCATTCCGTAGCAATGTTGCGCCGCAGCATGACAAATCGACCTCAGGCTTTATAACCCCCTGCTTCATACGCAAACGCGACCGGGGAATCATGGCCACCACAGCTAAGAAAAAACACAGCCACTTCAATATTTTCCACAGCCTCTACATGCAGGTGATCGTGGCGATCATCCTCGGCGTGCTGGTCGGCCATTTCGCGCCCGAAACCGGCGTGGCCATGAAACCGCTGGGCGATGCGTTCATCAAGCTGGTGAAAATGCTGATCGGGCCGATCATTTTCTGCACCGTGGTCGGCGGCATCGCCTCGATGGGCAGTATGAAAGAGGCGGGCGGCATCGCCGCCAAAGCCCTGCTGTATTTCTTCGTCTTCACGGTCATTTCGCTGGCCATCGGCCTGTTCGTCGCCAACGTCTACCAACCCGGCGCGGGCATGAACATCGACCCCTCCACCCTCGATATGGAAGCGGTGAAAATGTATGGCGGCAACGCGCATACCATCGGTTCGGTGCAGGAATTCATGCTCAACATCATTCCCAAAACCGCGAGCGACGCTTTCGCTTCGGGGGACATACTGCAAGTGCTGTTCTTCTCGCTGCTGTTCGCCGGGGCCGCCACGGTGCTGGGCCCGAAAGGCAAACCTGTCGTGAAGTTCGTCGACGACATGTCGCACTACTTCTTCGCCATCATCGGGTTCCTAATGAAGCTGGCGCCGCTGGGCGCGTTCGGCGCCATGGCCTACACGATCGGCGAATACGGTGTCGATTCGCTGGTCAGCCTTGGCCGATTGCTCATCGGGTTCTACGTCACCTGCCTGCTGTTCGTGTTCGTGGTGCAGGCCGCCGTGCTCAAATGGGCGGGGTTCAGCATCTTCCGCTTCCTTGCCTACATCAAGGACGAGATCTTCATCGTGCTTGGCACCTGTTCGTCGGAGACCGTGTTCCCGCGCATGGTCGACAAGTTGGAAGCCCTCGGCTGCGAGCGCAGCGTGGTCGGCATGGTGCTGCCCACCGGCTACAGCTTCAACCTCGTCGGCTCCTCCATCGCGCTTACGCTGACCGCCATCTTCCTCGCGCAAGCCACCAACACTCCCCTCACCTTCGGCCAGCAACTGATGATTCTCGGCATCATGATGATCACCAGCAAAGGCGCTGCCGGGGTCGTGGGTTCCGCGTTCATCGTGCTTACCGCCACGTTGGCGTCGCTCAACATCATTCCGGTCGCCTCGGTGGCGCTGGTGCTTGGCGTCGATCGGTTCATGTCGGAAGGCCGCGCCGTCACCAACCTCATCAGCAACGGCATCGCCACGGTGGTGCTGGCGAAATGGGAAGGCAAGCTTGACGTCGAGAAGGCCCATAAAGTGCTCAGCGGCAAAGCGAAGCCGAAGCTGGAAACCGAAACGCACTAGTCTTCCCGGTAAAGCCGCCTGCCGCTATCCTTCTGGAATCCAACATGGAATCCGAAAGGCAGGTCAAGAAATGTCAAGAAAGCTCAATGCCCGTCAGCGCCGGGCCGTCCGCATGCTCGCGCAGGGAACCTCACAAGTAACCATCGCCTACGAGTTGAAACTGCGCCCGGAAACGCTGTCGCGCTGGAAGAAAATGCCTGAATTCAGGCTTGAATATGAACGGTTTATGGACCAGCTGGAAAGCGAGATGCACCAGCGGATTCTTGTTATGGCAGCCCTGGCCATCGAGCGGGTGAACAGCTCGTTGAAAAGTTACATCGATGGCCCACGCATGGCGCTGAACCTTGTCAAAATGATGGGAATTGATCGTTTGGTGGCGCCAAACATGCTTAAACCCTTACCGGATACGACGGAAAATGTCAGAAATTCCTAGCCAAACGCTCGAATCTCCCCTATTGCGGCGCACCAAACCCAAATAGATACGGACATCATGACCCAGCTTCGCAACATCGCCATCATCGCCCACGTGGATCACGGCAAGACCACCCTCATCGACGTAATGCTGCGTCAAGCGGGCACGTTCCGCGACAACCAACGCGTCGACGAACGCGTGATGGACAGCAACGATCTCGAGAAAGAGCGCGGCATTACCATTCTTGCGAAATGCACCTCGATTCAGTGGAAAGACACCCGCATCAACATCATCGATACCCCCGGCCACGCCGATTTTGGCGGTGAAGTAGAACGTATCCTCGGCATGGTCGATGGCGTGCTCGTACTCGTCGATGCCGCCGAAGGCCCGATGCCGCAAACCAAATTCGTGGTGATGAAAGCTCTGGCCCTCGGCCTGCGCCCCATCGTCGTCATCAACAAAGTCGATCGCCCGGATGCGCGCGTGGATGAAGTAGTGAACGAGGTGTTCGACCTGTTCGTGGCGCTCGATGCGAACGATGCCCAACTTGATTTCCCGCTGATCTACGCCTCGGGCCGTAACGGCTGGGCCGTGAAGAACCTCGACGACCCGCGCGAGAACCTGCATTGCATCATGGAAGAAGTGGTGAACTACGTGGAAGCCCCGGACGTCGATCCGGAAGCCACCTTCGCGTTCCTCGTCACCCTCATCGAATCCGACAACTTCCTCGGTCGCGTACTGACCGGTAAAATTGAATCGGGCATCGCCAAAGTAGGCATGCCGGTGAAAGGGATGCATCTCGACGGCACCGTCGTCGAACAAGGCCGCATCACCAAGCTCATGTCGTTCGACGGCATCGAGCGCAACCCGGTGAACGAGGCCGTTGCTGGTTCCATCGTGTCCATCGCGGGCCTCACCAAAACCACCGTGGCCGACACCGTGGGCGACGTGTCGCTGACCTCGCCGCTGCGCGCCACCCCGATCGATCCGCCCACCATGGCCATCACCATCGGCGTGAACGATTCGCCGCTGGCTGGCACCGAGGGCACGAAAGTAACCTCGCGCATGATCCGCGACCGCCTGTTCAAAGAAGCCGAATCCAACGTCGCCATCACGGTGAAAGAAACCGAAAAAGCCGATGCATTCGAAGTCGGTGGCCGCGGCGAGTTGCAGCTCGGTGTTCTCATCGAGACCATGCGCCGCGAAGGGTTCGAGCTTTCCGTATCGCGTCCACGCGTGCTGTTCACGAAGGACGAGAACGGCGCCAAGCTGGAGCCGATGGAAGAAGTGCAAGTCGATGTGGATGAGGCGTTCTCAGGCGTCGTGGTCGAGAAGCTTTCCATTCGTAAAGGCAATATGACCGACATGCGCCCCTCCTCCGGTGGCAAGATCCGCATGAAGTTCCTGATCCCCGCGCGCGGCATGATCGGTTACCAAGGTGAGTTCATGACCGACACCCGTGGTTCGGGCGTGCTGTCACGCATCTTCCATGGCTACACCCCGTACAAAGGCGACATCGCTGGTCGTCGCAACGGCGTGCTCATCTCCAACGCCACTGGCGTGGCAGTGGAATACGCGCTGTGGAACCTTGAAGATCGCGGCTTCCTCATCATCCCCGCGGGCGTGCGTATTTACGAAGGCATGATCATCGGCCAACACAGCCGCGATAACGATCTCGAAGTGAACGCGTTGAAAGCCAAGCAGCTCACCAACATCCGTACCACGTCGAAAGACGAAGCGGTGAAACTGGTGCCGCCGAAAGTACCGACGCTGGAGCAAGCCATTGCCTACATCGAAGAAGATGAGCTGATGGAAGTGACGCCGAAGAACATTCGTCTGCGCAAAGCCCAGCTCGACCCCACCCAGCGCCGCAAAAAAGATCGTGACGCAAAGAACGAAGCCAAATCGGCGTAGTTCCATGGCGTTGGTCATCGGCGGCTTATACCAGCATTACAAGGGCCCACGCTATCGCGTGCTCGGTGTCGTTCGCCACAGCGAAACGTTAGAGGAACTCGTGCATTACGAATGCCTCTACGACAACCCCAATGGGCAATTCTGGGTGCGTCCGCGCGCGATGTTCGAGGAGAACCTGGTGGTGGATGGCGTGACCCGGCCCCGCTTTGCCTTTGTGGCTGCGTAGCACTACTTCCCGGTAACTTCCCGTGATGCTACCCTCTGGTTACGCCTTCGCGAGCACCATCGTGAAATGCGGAATGCCCGCTTCCATGTAGCCTTCGCCTTCCAGCACGAAACCGAGTTTTTCGTAAAATGGCAGCGCCTGCATTTGCGCGCTGATGCGGATGGTTTTGGTTTTCGGGTGGTTGCGCAACCGCTTGATGAGATGCTCCATCAGTTGCTTGCCAATGGCTTTGCCGCGATGCTCCGCGCGCACTGCCACGCGTTCGATTTTCGCAGTGCCATCGTCCAGCACGCGCGTGCGGGCGGTGGCGACGGGGGCGCCGTCGAACGCGGCGATGTAGTGGGTGGAGGTGGCGTCGAAATCATCCATCTCCTCATCCAGCGGCACCTGTTGCTCGCGCACGAACACTTCCATGCGGATGGCCATACAGATGGCGAAATCCGAACCGTCCTTCACTTCACGGATGGTCAGCGACATAGCGTTTCTCCCAGGCTGGCGGCTTGTTGGCGTAGTTCCGGCACGGCGGTGGATTCCCAGAATTGCCCCGTCATCGGCGTACCGATGGCGTACAGGTTGGTGCCGATTTTATAGTGCGCATCGGCCACCACGCCGAGGCCCGTCGCATGCGCCGTCACATGGCCGTCCCGCAGCAATCCCTGCAGCAGCGTTTGCGTGCTGCGCGCCCAATTAATTTCAGGCCCCGCGCAATTCAGGATAGCGGCAGGCTGCAGCACCTCCTGCGCCCCCGACATCCAATGCACGGCCAGCTTCAGATGCTCGCCGTCGGCGGTGGCGTGCAGATGGTGGCTGCCGCCCATATGCAGCTTCCCGGTAGCGATCTCCTGCGCCATGATGGCGGCAATGGAAGGCGCCATGCGGTGGCGATGGCTGTTCCACTGCGTGGCCAAGCGGCGGATAAATGCGCGCTGATCGCGCGGCGTCATTTGCTGCCACAGCGCAATGGCGTGCGGGCGCAACGCATCGATCACCGCGCGCCAATCGCCTCCGACGCGTTCGTGATCATGAATCGCCGCGCGCACGAAGCGCAGCAACGCCAGCAAATTTTTGCAGGCGAACAAGGCGGTGGTGTCGAGCGCGAACGCCGCCGTTGTGGGTTTGTGCGGCAGCGGCAGAAGCCCGTTGCGCGAGATGGCATGCACCACGCCATGGTAACCCCAGCGGCGCAGCGACAGGAGAATGTCGACCGAGGTCAGCCCCGTGCCGATCAACACGATGGGGCGACTGCCGAAGCGGTGCACCTGCTCTTTCGTCATGCGCCATGGCTGCTCGATGATGGCATCATGCGGCAGGTGCGGGAACATGGATTTCGCTTCGTTGCCCGTGGCGATCACCACGCGCGCGGCCTCGATGTGGCGCTCGCCCGCCTCGATGCGCCAGCCCTGCCCGCTCGGTGCCATCGTCGTCGCGCTGGCCTCGACCCAGTCGATGGCGATGTGCTTTTGCGCGGCGGTCGCCATGGTCGCGTGCAGGATATGGCCAAGGTAGCGGCCATACAGCACGCGCGGCGAAAAATCGCCCTCACCGGGCAGCGAAGCCAAGCCCAATTCGGGCAGCAGCGCGGCGGCTTCCGGCGTGCGCAGCCAATGCAGGAAATGCGCAGGCTCCTGCGCAAAAGCGCTCATGTTCTGGGCGGGCACGTTGAGCAGGTGCAGCGGGTTGTCGGTGCCGTAGGCCAGCCCTACGCCCCGCGCATCGGACGCAATCACAGTGATGTTCAGAGGGCCGGTCGCGGCGCGCACGGTGTTCGCCAGCACCATCAGCCCGCCGAAACCGAAACCGACAATCGCGAGGTCGCTAGACATGGTATTCAATATCGATCTCGTCGCGGCGCGCTTTAGGAATGCGCGATTTCATGATGC
>JBBKVX010000017.1:0-83069 GCA_037968615.1 Rickettsiales bacterium | reverse complement strand
CACGAAAAACCGTGCGCAGCCTGAAACACGCGACGCATCTGGTCGATCGTCTCGCCACACATTTGATTCCCTACGACCCCAACAACCAATCCAGCCCCGAGCAACGCGCCCGTCCCACCATTCTGATCGGGCTGGTGCTGATGGTGGTGCTGTTCGGCGTCGTCGGTTTATGGGCGGCGCTGGTGCCGCTTTCCGCAGGCGCCATCGCGCCGGGCAAAGTGATGCTCGATTCCAACCGCAAAGAGATCCAGCATCTCGAAGGCGGATTGGTGAAAGAGATCCTGGTGAAAGAAGGCGACGTGGTGACCGAAGGCCAAGTGCTGATGCGCATGGACAACACCAACGCCGAGGCGCGCAGCGCGCTCATTCGTGGCCAGTACCTCACCGCCCGCGCCGCCGAAGCGCGGTTATTGGCCGAGCGCGACAACCGCGACAGCATCAGCTTCCCCGAGGAACTCACCAGCATCGAAGGCAGCGATACGCAGGTGCGCGCGATCCTCGAAACGCAGCGCCGCCTGTTCGCCAATCGCCGCACCGCCATGCAAGGCCAGATCGATGTGATGAAACAAAAAATGGGCCAGAGCGGCGACGAGATTAATGGCTACCGCCAGCAAGTGACCGCCGCCAACTCGCAAATTGCGCTGCTGGGCGAAGAGATCGGTGTGGTGGAAGGGCTGTTGGCCAAAGGCAATGCGCTGCGCCCTCGCCTGCTGGCGTTGCAGCGTTCGCAAGCCGAAATGATGGGCCAGCGCGGGCAAGCGCAAGCAATGATCAGCCGCGCCAACCAAAGCATCAACGAAGCAAAAATCTCTACGCTGAACCTGAAGAACGATTACATCAACAAAGCCAACACCGAGCTGAAAGAAGTGCAGACCCAGCTCTCCGACCTGTCGGAACAGGGCTTGGCGGCGGGCGACATCGTGCGCCGCATCGAACTGAAAGCCCCGCTGGCGGGCACCGTCACCGGCCTTGCCGTGCATACGGTGGGGGGCGTGGTGCAGCCCGGCCAAGTGCTGATGACGCTGGTGCCGACCGACGACAAACTCATCGTGGAAGCCCGCATCAACCCCACCGACATCGACGTGGTGCAGACCGGACTGAAAGCGCAAGTGCGCCTCACCGCCTTCCATATCCGCTCGCTGCGCCCGGTGGAGGGTACGGTGGTGAATGTATCCGCCGACCGGTTCGACAACGAACGCACGGGCGAAGCCTACTACACCGCGCGCGTGGAAATTCCGCAAAGCGAACTGATCGATCTGGGCAATTTAAAACTCACCCCCGGCATGCCCGCCGAGGTGCTCATCGTCACTGGCTCGCGCACCATGCTGTCGTACCTCGTGCGCCCCATCCGCGAGAGCTTCGGCCACGCCTTCCACGAACAATAGAATACAATACGCGTTCAGGGAGCCGACTGGCGACCCGCGAAGCGGCGGGATTAAGGGGCGAAGGGCCCCTTCCGCGCGCAAGCGCTTATTACTTCCCGTCCCACATCGCCGCCACGTAGGGCGCGGTAGGGCTGATGCGCTGGATGTCGGCGGCTACGGGCGGGGGAATCTGGCCCGCAGCAATTTCCTCGACCAAGCGCACATGCAGCGGCAGTAAATTCTCCAATGCGAACCGGTTCACGATGGTCGCGCGCGCGGCTTCGCGCAGGGCGGCGTTATCGTCGGGGCTGTCGAGCAGCTGCATCAGCTTCTTCGCCACATCCTCGGGCGAGAAGAAATCAGCGAACAGCGCGTTCGCGCCATTTTGCACCACTTCACGCACGGGCTTGGTGTCGCTGGCCACCATGGCTACACCACAGGCCATCGCCTCCATCATACCCCACGAGAGCACGAAAGGATAAGTGAGGTACAAATGCGCTTTCGATATTTGGAACACTTTCAGCAAATCGGCGTAGGGCAGGCTACCCGTCCAATGAATACGGTCTTCCGGCAAGCTGACTTCCTGCGACAGAAGCTGGCGGTAGGTCGTGCCTTTCGGCGCGCTTTTGCCGTAGCTCACCGAGTCCGCCCCCACGGCAATGATATGCAGGTTCGGGCGCTCACGCAGCAGAATTTCCGCCGCTTTCATGAAGGTCGGGAAACCACGATACGGCTCGAAATTCCGGGCGATGTAGGTCACCACCTCGTCGCCTTTTTTGAACGTCTTTCCGTTCGGCAAAGTCACGGCCGCGTTCGCATCCGGTACGCATGTACGCACATCGATGCCGTCATGTAGCACCGACATTTTGCTTTGGAAATCCTTCGGGTGCAGGCTGTTCTGCCATACGGTCGGGGCGATGCCCCAATCCATCATTTCCAGATTCATCAGGTTGGTGGTGTTCTTCACGCGCACGCGGGGTGCGTCGTCCTGCTGCATCGGCTCGCTGGTGTCGAAATGCACATCGGCGCCCGTCGCGCGGTAGTAATATTCGCAGAAGGCCAAAATTTTTGCATTGGGGAACAGATCTTTTAGGAACAGCGCGTCGCCCCAACCCGGATGGCAGACGATGATGTCGGGCACGAACCCGTCTTTCTCCTTCAACTGATGCGCCACGCGCCACACTTGCTGCCCTTGGCGAATCGCCTGTTCGGCATTCAGCAGGTAACGGTGCGGCTTGGTCTCAGGCGGTTTCGGCATGCCGTACGTAATGCGCGTCACGCCGGGAATTTCGGCGCTGCGATGCTTGGTGATGAAGTAAATACGGTGCGTGCCCGTGGCCCCGAGCGCCCGCGCCAGATGCTTGTACTGGCCGGGCATGTTCGGATGCAGGAAAAGAATGTTCATGGATTACATAGCGCTCGCGATGGCCGTTTCGCGCGCCGTGCGTACGCGGTTGCGATAGGAGTTATAAATCGTGCTCGCCAGAATCAGCACCGCGCCCGCGTAGGTCCAAGCGTCGGTCGCTTTGCTGAACACAAGGTACGACAGGATGGTCGAGAAAATAAGCTGCACGAAATTCAGCGGAATGATGACCATGTACGGCACTTTGGAAATGGCCTTGCCCACCAGAATTTGCACCGCGTAGGTCAGCGCGCCCAACACAGCCAACCAGAACCACACTTCTGCGGTCGGCGTTTGCCAGTTCAGCACACCCATGGGAATGGACAGCGCGGTGGTCATCACCAACATATAGAAGGCGATTTTTTGCGGCGTTTCGCTGGAGCAGAGCAGCTTGATGACCACGCCACACGACGAGAACGCCAGCGCCGCACCCAGCACCCAAAGCACGCCGGGGCTGGCCGGAATCATGCCCGGACGGGTGATGATCAGTACGCCGATGAAGCCGAAGACCAGCGCGATCCATGTATGGGCGCCGCTTTTCTCTTTCAGCACCAGAATGGCGATGACGGTGGCGAGCAGCGGAGTGATGAAATTCAGCGCCGTATGCATCGGCAGCGTGAAGTTAGAACCCAGATAGCCCAACGAAATAAGCGTCATCGTGTAGGCGAAATATTCCAAAAACGCGCGCAGCGAATAATGTTTCCAGCGCTTATGGGCCAGCCCGGCGCGGCCTTGCTTCACGGCCCACGGCGTCATCAGCAGCGTGGCGATGGCGCTGTAGCACATCAGGATCTGGAACGGATTGAGCGTTTGCTCGGAAGGCACGAGACCCAGCGCCTGCGTGAATGACGCGCGCACGCCAAGCAGGTCAGGCACCGTCAAAACCGGCACGATGGAGAAGATGATGGAGTTGCCAAGCAGCACAAGGGTGAAAAGAAAAATCGCCAAGGTGGTTTGTTTCTTCTGGTCCATGGGGCGTCCTAAAAGCTGAATTGTTCGGTGGTGATGCGCTCTTCCAAATTATGCTCGGGGTCGAACATAAGGGAGAGCGATATGTTGCGGTCTTCGAACACGGAAACGCTGACCACGTCGCGCACTTCCGTGAAATCCGCCACCGCCGAAACGGGCCGTTTTTCCGGCTCCAGTATCTCGAAAGTGATGGAAGATTGGTGATTGAGCAGCGCCCCGCGCCAGCGGCGCGGACGGAAGGGTGCAATCGGCGTAAGCGACAGCAGCTTGCCGTTGAGCGGGATGATTGGGCCACCCGCCGAGAAATTATAGGCCGTAGAACCGGCCGGAGTGGACACCAGAATGCCATCGGCGATCAGCTCCTGCACGCGCACCACATGATCGATGGAAACGCGCAGCTTGGCGGCTTGGCGGCTTTCGCGGAACAGCGACACTTCGTTGATCGCCAGCTCCTGCCGCTCCTTGCCGTCCATGGTGCGGGTGTACATGATGAGCGGATGCAGCACCGCACGGCGCGCGTCGTTCATGCGCTCGATGAGGTTATGCGGGTTGTAACTGTTGAGCAGGAACCCGACCGAACCGCAGTTCATGCCGTAGACCGGGATGCCGCGATGCATGTATTTGTGCAGCACCTGCAGCATGAACCCATCGCCGCCCAGCACCACCATCGCATCGGGCTTGCTGCGCTTGCCCGCAATGTTCAAGAACTGGTATTTTGCGGTCAGCTCTTTGTACGCCGCCTGTGCTTTGGGCGAGTCGTCGGCCATCAGGGCGATGCGTTGTAAGGGTGCGTTCATGCGGGGAAGCTACAATAAGAATGTGCTCGTCGCTAGTGCTAGTTGCTAGTTACTCTCACCTAGAAACACGTCCTTAATGGCGGGCGATGTTCTGGCGGATAAGGGCGATGAAATAAGGCAGATACTCGATGTTCTGCTGCCCGGCCATGTGCAGCACGCGCTCGGCAAGCAGGTTGGCGTAGGTCATCGAGCCGGGAATGGCCTCGCCACCCTCCAACTCCTGCACTGCGCGCGACAGAAGCCGTACGGCCTCGTACATCGTGTTCGGCAACTCGGATTTGTTGTAGAGGCCGCGGAAACCCAGCTCGCCTTTGTCGGACAGCAGGCGGCGGGCGTTGGCCAGCGACACACCAGCAAAGCGGCCCATGGCGGCGGCGAAGAAAGCGGCTTGTCCACGGCACAAAGCCGTCATCACCAACGATGGGGTCAAGCGGCCGTCGATGGCCATTTGCGCCGCCAGCGATTCGATCTCGGCGTCGGTCACTTCGCGGGTCAGCAGCTTCATCAGCACATCGTCGCGCGCGCTGCCCGTGTCTTTGTTCAGTTGCTCGTCGGTGAGCTGGTATTTCGCTTTTAGCTGTTCCGCCACTGCCGCGCTGGCTTCGCTGACCAGACGCTCCACCACACCCAGCGGCAATTGGTGGCGATCCACCATCGCTTCCATCACCGCCGGCTCGCCACGGAAATCGTCGATGATGCGGTCGAACGACCGGCTGCCAATGGTGGCCGCCGCGTTCGCCAGCAGCGTGGTCACCACGTCCGGGTAGCGCGTTTCGATCAGCGCGTCGCTGACGCGTTCCGACACGCCCTCGCGCTTGCTGATGGTCAGGAGTTTGGAAATATCGCGGCTGGCCTCGACGATGCTCACAAGATCGGCGTCGCTGAATACTTTGGAATCGGAAAGCAAGGGCAACGCCACCGAATCCACGTCATTCGCCATATGCAGCACAATGTCGCGCGGGATGGTTTCGTTGTCTTTGATGCGTTGGGAAAGCGTTTCGCGCACACGGATGGCGGCGTCTTTCATCAATAGTCGGAAAATTTGCTCGGCGATCTCATGTTCGCGGTCGCCGAACGTGGCGCGGTTGTAATGCACCGACACTTTCTCGAGCACGCTGATGCGCGAATCCTCGGACCCGTCCGTCAACAGACGCTGGACGTCGATCGGGGTCAGGATCACCGGGTTCAGTTCATGCTCTTTCAGTGCGTCGGCCATCACTCACTCATGCCATATTTTATGCCGCACACCAGAAAAACCATTGTCTTACTTACTTACCCTGCGCTAAGCGCGCAGCATTGTTGTGGATGGGATACTAGGAATGGGCGCATGCTGAGGAAAACCTAGGCCCAGCGAGCCATCTGGGCAAACTAGTGCAGCACCGGATTGGGGCTGTCCATGCCACGCCCGATCATGCTCAGCAGCGTGTCCATGTTCTCGATGTTCTGGTCGTAGCTGCCGCCGGTGATGCGTTCCACCATGCGCGCACCGAAATCGGTGGTGCGGTAGCTGCCATACTCGGTTTCCTCGAGCGCGAGGCGCAGCATGGTGCGCACGGCCATGTAGAAATTCTCCGGCAAACCGCAGGATTCGTACAGCGCCTTGAAGCCCAAGGGGCCCGGATCGAGAAGCAGGATGCGCGCGTTCGACGCAGGGATACCCACGCGTTTGGCGATGGATGCTTCAAAGAAGCGCAAGTCGCCAATGCACAGCGAGCGGATGATCACCGAATCGGTGAGGCGCTTGTTCTTGTGCATCGTATCGATGAGTTTGTTGATGTCCTGCTGGCTCATCCAGGGAGTGAGGAATTGCAGCGTCGCGGTCTCGCGCGCATTGGTGCCCGCATCGTCGATCACACTGCGGCTGAGGCGGTATTTCTTGGTCAGTTGTTTCTTCAGGCTCTCCGACGAAATGCTGAACAGTTTTTCGGCAAATTCATGCGACAACCCACCGCGATAGACCATTTCGCTGAGCACCGAATTGTCGCGGGCGAACTCGTCGATCACCAGCTCCATCGTCGTTTCGGTCAACGAAGCGCTGCGGTTGCTGAGGATCTTTTTGGCGATGTCGGGGTCACGGGTCTCGATCAGCGCATGCGCCAGTTCTTTCGAGATGGATTCGCGGCTGGCGATGGCCATCAGCTTAGGATGTTCGCGCGTCGCGGTGATGATGGCGATCAGGTCGTCCTCGCTGAGCACATAGGAATGCTCCAGCACCGGCACCGACACTTCCGGCACATCGTTGGCCAGCGCCCAGATGATTTCGCGCGGCACGGTCATCGAATGTTTCAGTTCCTCGGCCAGCACTTTGCGCACGCGGGCTTCGGTATCCTTAAGCAGCAGGCGGAAAATTTCGTTGGCGAGGTGGGTTTCGTTCTCAGAGAACAGGCCGGAATTGTACCCAGTGGTGATTTTTTGCGCCACACGCCCGCGCATCGCGGCGGAGGGCTCGCGAACCAACAATTCTATGTCAGCACGGTTAATGTTCATCGACGAAAAACCACCCAATTCCTATTATTATCATGCAGCGTTTGATTAAGACTACACCGCAAGTGTTAATACTTTGTTAACATATCGGGCGTGGTTCGGCAAGTGCTTGTTATTTCACTGTAGCAAGAAAGCGCCGAGCTTGCTACTGCTACCCTGCATTGCTTAATGATACGGAGATTCCCATGAATAAGGTCTACGCCGACGCCACCGCTGCCCTCGACGGGTTGCTGCAGAACGATATGACCATCATGGCGGGCGGCTTCGGCCTGTGCGGTATCCCCGAGCACAGCATCACGGCGCTGAAAGCCTCCGGCATCAAAGGCCTCACCATCATCTCGAACAATTGCGGGGTGGACGAATTCGGCCTCGGCATCTTGCTCAAGGATTACCAGATCAAGAAAATGATCAGCTCTTACGTGGGCGAGAACAAAACCTTCGAGAAGCAATATCTCGCGGGCGAACTGGCCATCGAGTTCAATCCTCAGGGCACACTGGCCGAGCGCATCCGCGCAGGCGGTGCGGGCATCCCCGCCTTCTACACCAAGACCGGCGTCGGCACCATTGTGGCCGACGGCAAGGAAGTGCGCGAATTCGGCGGCGAAAAATACGTGATGGAAACCGGCCTCACCGCCGACCTGTCCATCATCAAGGCCTGGAAAGCCGACAAGGAGGGCAACCTCGTCTTCCGCAAAACCGCCCGCAACTTCAACCCGATGATGGCCACCGCCGGTAAAGTCACCGTGGTGGAAGTGGAGGAACTGGTCGAGACCGGCAGCTTCGCCCCCGACGAGATCCACACCCCCGGCATCTACGTCCAACGTATCTTCGTTGGCAAAAACTTTGAAAAACGTATCGAACAACGCACCACCCGAAAGGCGGCATAACATGGCTTGGGATCGTGACCAGATGGCGGCGCGCGCGGCGCGCGAATTGAAGAACGGCTACTATGTGAACCTCGGCATCGGCATTCCGACGCTGGTGGCCAACCATATTCCGTCCGACATGAAAGTGACGCTGCAATCCGAAAACGGCATGCTCGGCATGGGCCCCTTCCCCATCGAGGGGCAGGAGGACGCCGACCTGATTAACGCAGGCAAACAGACCATTTCGGAACTGCCGGAAAGCGTCTATTTCAGCAGCGCCGACAGTTTCGCGATGATTCGTGGTGGCCATATCGACCTCAGCGTGCTTGGCGCGTTGCAAGTGTCGGAAAAAGGCGACCTCGCCAACTGGATGGTTCCCGGCAAAATGGTCAAAGGCATGGGCGGCGCGATGGACCTGGTTGCGGGCGTGAAACGCATCGTGGTGGTAATGGAACATGCAGCGAAGGACGGTTCGCCCAAACTGGTGCACAACTGCTCCCTGCCGCTCACCGGCGTCGCGGTCGTCGATCTCATCATCACCGAACTGGCGGTGTTCGAGATCATCGACGGCACCATGCATCTCATCGAACTCGCCGACGGCGTGACCGCCGAGGAGATCAAGGCCAAAACCGAAGCTAACTACGTTGATTCTTTGCAGAAAAAAGCGGCCTAGCCGCCCTTCCTTACAGAGAATTCATTTCACATAGCCAATGTTTCCTGTCCTAATCCCGGGCATATGAGGAAGCGCGTTGTCATCGTTTTTGTGGTTCTCGTCATTCTTCTGGCGGCGTTGGTCTATTGGCTCGGCGTGCGCGGCACCGAATCGACCGACGACGCGCAGATCGACGCGCATATCATTCCCATCATCCCGAAAATTTCCGGCTACGTGACGGAACTGAAAGTGACCGACAACCAGCCAGTGAGCGCGGGCGACATTCTGGTGCAGATCGACCCGGCCGATTACGCCATTGCGCGCGACCAGTCACGGGCCATGGTGGCTGCCGCCACCGCCAACTTGGAGAACAAACAGACCCGCCTCAACCGCCAGCAGGGCCTCACCACCGTGGCGCGCAGCAAACAAACACTCGACGACGCGCGGGCCGAGCAACTGCAAGGCCTCGCCGCCAAGGCCGGGGCCGAATCGAAACTGGCGCAGGCCGAGAAAGATTTCAAGGACACCACCCTAACGGCGCCGGAGGACGGCATCGTCACCAATCGTGGCATCGAAAAGGGCGCGTATGTGGCTGCCGGGCAGCAGCTCATGGCCGTGGTGGCGCATGGCCGCTGGGTCACCGCCAACTTCAAGGAAACCCAGCTCACCGACATGCGTCCCGGCCAGAAGGTGGACATCGAAGTCGATGCCTACCCCTCGCTGAAACTGCAGGGGCATATCGATTCCATCCAGCGCGGCACCGGCAGCCGCTTTTCGCTGTTCCCCGCCGAGAACGCTACCGGCAACTACGTGAAGATCGTGCAGCGCGTCCCGGTGAAAATCATCATCGACAGCGAACTTCCCGCCGATGTGGTGCTGGGCCCCGGCATGTCGGTGGTGCCCACGGTGCATACAAATTGATATGCTGCATTCCCCCACTTCGCGAGCCGACCGGCGAGCCGCGAAGCGGCGGGGGTTAAGGGGGGGCAAGCCCCCCTTCAGCGCGATAGCGCCACTAAAAAACAGAGATGGCGCTTATGGACGCTAGCACCACCACGCTTCCGCGCCTCGCCATCTCCCCGTGGATCATTGCCGTCATCGTCAGCATGGCCACGTTCATGGAGGTGCTCGACACCACCATCACCAACGTGTCCATTCGCCACATCGCCGGAAGTTTTGCGGCAGGGCAGGACGAAAGCACATGGGTGCTTACCTCGTATCTCGTGGCCAACGGCATCATCCTGCCACTCTCTGGCTGGCTGGCGGCGCTGATGGGGCGCAAGCGCTACTTCCTCGCCTGCATCGCGGGGTTCACCCTCACCTCGTTCCTGTGCGGGGCGGCCACCTCGCTGGGCATGCTCATCGTGTGCCGTATGCTGCAAGGCATGGCAGGCGGCGGGCTGCAACCCACGCAGCAGGCCATCATCCTCGATTCGTTCCCAGTCAACAAGCGCGGGCAGGTGTTCGCCATCACCGGCATCACCATGATGGTGGCGCCCATCCTCGGCCCCACGCTGGGCGGCTTCATCACCGATAATTTCAGCTGGCGCTGGATTTTCTACATCAACATTCCCATCGGCATTCTCGCGTTCTTACTCGTTGCGCGGTTCGTGGAAGACCCGCCCCACGCCCGCAAACAAAAGCTGGGCCGCGTCGATTATTTCGGCCTCAGCCTCATCGGCATCGGCCTCGGCGCATTGCAGATTATGCTCGATAAAGGCCAGCAGGAGGATTGGTGGGACAGCCAGTTCATCCTCATGGTCGGCGTGCTTTCCGCCTGCGCCCTGACGGGCGCCATCTTCTGGCTGCTGCGGCAGAAGGACGCCATCGTCGATATACGCCTGATGGGCGACCGCAGCTTCGGCATTTCCTGCGCGCTCATTTTCCTCACCGGCTTCGTACTCTATGGCGGCAGCGCCCTTCTGCCACAATTGCTGCAGACCCAATACGGCTACGACGCCACGCTGGCAGGCATGGTGCTTTCCCCCGGCGGCATCACACTGCTGTTCCTGATGCCGCTGGTGGGCATGCTGTCGCACCATGTGCAGGCGCGTTACCTTGTCACGCTTGGGCTGCTGATCGGCGCGTTCGGCATGTTCCACACCGCCGGGCTCACGCCGCAGACCGATTTCATCACGTTCATTTGGATGCGCATAGGGCAGGTGATCGCGCTGCCGCTGCTGTTCATTCCCATCAGCACGCTGGCGTTCCAGAACGTGGTGAAGGAGAAAAGCAGCAAGGCCTCGGCGTTGTTCGCCATGTTCCGCAACCTTGGCGGTTCGGTGGGCATCGCCGTGGCGCTCAGCTACATGGCGCGGCACGCGCAAACGCGCCAGCATCAGTTGGTCGAGCATCTGCATCCCGGCAATCCGGCCTACACTCAGGCCGTCGGCGAAATCAGCAAACTGGCGGGCAGCGAGCATGGGGCGCTCGCCGTCATCTACGGCCAGCTCATTCGGCAATCGACCATCCTCGCCTACATCGATACGTTCACGTTCATGGGCATTTTAATGCTGGTCGCGGCGGTGATCGCGTTGCTGCTTCTGCCGCGCAACAACCCCCATTCCGCACCCGAGCCGGGGGCGGCGCATTAAACCAGGCGCGCGCCCTGCAGCACCAATTTATGCAGCACATAATAACTCAACGCGTGGCGCGACCAGAACCGCGCAGGCCGTAGTTCGCGCATCGGGCTTGGCCGGAAATGCCACAACGCCAGCGCCGCCAATATATAGAGTAACCCCAGAGCTGTAAGCTGCGCCGGGTTCCAATCGAAGAAGGCGACGGTGAACATGCCACCCCCCACCAGCGCCGCGCCGCCATACAGCGCCGCTTCGTAGCCGCGTGGCGCGCGTGCCGTGGCGCGGCCGAACAGCATCCATAACAGCCCCACGGCACTGGTATCCAGCACGGGCAGCAGCGGCACGAACAGCAGCGCACAGGATACGATGAGCATGCCCGGCGCCACCGGGTGCGTTTCCAGCCGTTGCAGCACCATCCGTCCCAGCAGGATCGTCCAGAGTATCGATTGCGGCCACCACATGCCGGTCAGCAGTCCGTCGCCCAGGCTGCTCACCACCGCCGCCGCCAGCAACTCCCAGCGGAATCGGTAGCTTTGGTTGTAGCCGACAAGAAACAGGAACAGCGGCGCAGCCACGCGGCCAAGAATGCGCAGCCCGTCCGTGTCGGGGAAATAATAGAAACCGACATGGTCGAGCGTCATCGCCACGAGGGCGATGAGCTTGAGCAGGTCGTAGCGGTTGAAGCCCAAGGTGGGCGTCGCCGTCACCTATTTGATTTCGAAAATGGCTTCCACTTCCACCGCCACGCCGAACGGCAGACCGGAGACACCCACAGCGGCGCGGGCATGTTTGCCGTTCTCACCGAACAGGGCGACCATCATGTCCGACACGCCATTGGCGACTTTCGGGTGGTCGGTGAAATCGTCGGGCGCGTTGACGAAAATGCCCATACGCACCAGCTTAACTACGCGGCTCCAATCGCCGCCCACGGCGTTTTTCACATGCGCCAGAATGTTCACGCCACACAGGCGGGCGCAATCCTGACCCTCCTCGATGGTGAACTCGCGGCCGACCTTGCCGACGAATTGCGGCTTGCCGTCTTTCATCGGCAATTGGCCCGAGACGATTAAGCTGTTGCCAATAAATTGGGTGGGTAGGTAATTGGCGGCGGGCAGGCTCACGACGGGCAGTTCGATGCCCATGTCGGTCAGTTTCTGTGCAACGGCGCTCATAAAATCTCCTTATATGACATATGCTTGATTGTTTCGAGCTCGCACCCTACTCGCCCCCGTCTTTGTTGTAAATATGCATATCCATGCCAAATTTATTTATCGGATAGATACAGTTCGTCACAAAGTTGTAACAAAACTGTAACAAAACTGTGATAAAGGTTAACAACGGCCAAAAGCATAGCCGTAACCTAGGGAAAACCAAGGGTTACCTTAACAGTGATGGAGTGACTAATGAATGTATCTATTAACGCGGACAAGCTGAAGAGCATCGCATGGTGCATGATGCTTGCCTACGCCATGTTCCTCGTACCGCAGGACGCTCTTGCTTTCGGCGGCGGCGACGGTGGCGACACCATCGGCAATCTGCTCTGTAACGTTGCAGGCTGGTTCACGGGCCCCGTAGGTCAAGGTATTGCCACGCTGGCGATCATCGTGATCGGTATTGGCGCCCTGATGGGTAAAGTATCGTGGGGTATGGCCATCATCGTCGGTATCGGCGTAGCGGTCATCTTCGGTGCACCTGCCATCGTATCCGAACTGGGTGCGGGTGGCGACGGCTGCATGTAATCGCCTAAAAACGAAGGCGCTATCCAAAAGGCCTCGCCTGCGGATAGCGCCTTTTTTTTCCTGTCATTTTACCTCGAGCGCGGCTACATTAACCTATGAAACCAGCGCGTAAACAGAACACCACCGCGGCGCTTAAAAGCGCCAGCGAGCGCGACCTCGAATCGTTCCGCGACATCTCGGACGACGTGATCGAATCCGATTTCGTGCCGTACGCCTGTCTTTACGACCGCGACACCATCGCCACCAAGAACGGCGAACTGCTGCAGATCATCAAAATCACCGGTCTTGGCTTCGAAGCGGGCCAGCATTCGGGCGACCTGCGCGCCGCCATTCGCGCCGCCATTCAGGATTGCATTCCCGACACCAGCTACGCCATCTGGCTGCACACGCTGCGCCGCCGGCAGCAACTGCTGCCCCACGCCCATTTCCCCGACCAGTTCTCCGGCAACCTCGACGCTTCGTGGCGCGCGCAACATCCGTCGAGCGCCAGCTTCGTCAACGAACTCTACATCACCGTGGTGAAGGCCGGCCAACAAGCGGGGCTGGGCAACATAGACAGCCTGCTGCAAAGCCTCTCCCCCCGCCGCGACCGCAAAGCGCGCACCGCCTTCCTCGACGCAGCGCTGGGGCAGCTCTCCGGCACGATGGCCCGCATGCTCGACGCCCTGCGCCCCTACGGCGCGCGGCGCCTTTCCGTGGTCGAGCGCGAAAGCGTGTTCTACAGCGAGCAGCTCGAGTTCTTGGAAAAACTCATCAACCTCGAAGAGCGCCCCATGGAAGTGCCGCGCCGCGACCTGTCGCAGGTGCTCACCTCGGGCGAGATCACTTTTGCCCACGACGCGATGGAAGTGCGCACCGCCGAAGGCAAGCGCCGCTTCGCCGCCATCCTCACGCTGAAGGAATACAAAGAGTCCACGCTCAAAGGCATCGACAAGTTCCTCGACATCCCCTGCGAACTCATCGTCAGCCAGTGTTTCGATTTCATCGGCGGCAGCAAAGCCCGCGCCAGCTACGAGAAACAGGCGCGCTACCTCGCCATCAGCGGCGACAAGGAGCTGGCTGAATGGATGGAGATCGACCGGTTGATGCGCCCGGGAATGGATACCGACAAAGCGTTCGGCGAGCAGCAGACCACCCTGTTCCTCATCGCCCCCTCCACCAAGCAGTTGGAAACCAGCGTGCGTATGGTCGGCAAATCTTTGTCGAAGCTGGGCATCCTTGCGGTGCGCGAAGACCTGCGGTTCGAGGAATGTTACTGGGCGCAATTGCCGGGCAATTTCCCGTTCATCGCGCGCAAACATTCCATCGACAGCAACCACCTTGCCGGGTTCGCCAACCTGCAGACGCAGCCGATGGGCAACGCTGCAGGCACGCCGTGGGGCGCGCCGGTCAGCCTGCTCACCACCGTGCAGGACACGCCGTATTTCTTCAACATGCATCGCGGCACCTCGGCGCACACCATGATCCTCGGCCACGAAAAATCCGGCGCCACCACCATGGCGCATTTCCTGTTGGCGCAATCGCGCAAACTGAAACCGAACATCTGGTACCTCGACGCCACTGGCCGCGCCGAGCTGTTCGTGCAGGCCATGGGCGGCACCATGCTCAAGCCGGGTACGCCGCAGCTGCGCCTTAATCCGCTGCAAATGGCCGAGACCCCGGCCAACCGCGAATTCATCGCCTTCTGGCTCTCCACCCTCATCGACCCCGAGGCCAAGCAACTCAATCAGGCGTCGCTCGGTTTCTTCCAGTCGCTGGTGAACGAGGTGATGCAATTGCCGCGCGAGCAGCGCCGCCTCAGCGCGCTGCTGCCGAGCATACGCGAAGCCGACGCCGCCCTCGCCGCCCATTTCGCGCAATGGTGCGCCGGGGGGCAGCACGGCGAACTGTTCGACATGCCGAGCGACGATTTCTCCGTCGGCGCTCTCAGCGCCTGGAACCTTGCACCGTTCATGGCCGACGTGGCCGTGCGCATCCCGCTCGTCAGCTACCTGCTGCACCGCATCACCGGCGCGCTGAGCGGCACACCCACCATCCTCGTCATGAGCGACGGCCTCACCCAGCTCAACACGCCGCTGTTCGGCCCGCGCGCCGCCGGTTGGTGGGACCACCTCGCCACCCAGAACGCCGCCTGTCTGCTGATGAGCAGCCACATCGAGAACGATGCGCTGCTGCCCTACACCAATCTGCTCGCCCAACGCGCCGCCAGTATTTTCGTGATGCCCGACGACGCCCCCGGCAGCGATTACGCGATGGGCTTCACCCTCAGCGAATCCGACATCGCCGCCGTCGCCCATATGGAACGTCACAAACGCCATGTGCTGCTGAAACGTGGCGACGAATCGACCATGCTCAAGCTCGACCTCAGCACACTGGGCAGCGGCCTCACCACCCTGTCCGGCCGCACGCCGACGCAGGTAGAAAAAACCGCCGCTGAAATGCTCAACGACTTGATGGGATTCGGGGCACCCGCATGATGGGCTACACACAGAGCATGCATCGCGTCGAGTACGGCCGCATCCTGTTCGGCCTGTTCCTTATCACGCTCGCCTATTTCATGATGATCGATCCGGCCTTCGCGGCGAAGCCGGGCGCCGGGTTCGGCTGCATCGGCGGGCACGCCGTCGGCACGCTCTACGATACCTCCATGGGCTGCCCCAGCACCATGAACATGAACAACGTGTTCACCTTCCTCGTTTGCAATATGGAGCGGCTGGCCAGTAACCTGCTCGGCGAGATGTATTGCGGCATCATCAGCGACCTCGTGCCCGCCGTGATGGGCATGTTGACGCTGGCCACCGTCATCTTCGGCGTCGGCTTCACCATCGGCGTTATTCCCGCCACCGCGCGTGACTTCCAAATGTTCCTACTCAAAATGGCGGTCATCACCGTGTTCGCCACCCAGGCCGACGCCATGATCGGCACCGGCTACGCGCTGCTCATCACCGGCCTGCGCGAGGGCACCGCCATCGGCATCAGCACCATGTTCCCCGACGATCTCGCGGCCAGAACAGGCGCCGTCACCGGCGTCGATGTGTACCGCTACCTCGACAGCTTCCTTGGCCAGACCATGCATTTCGCCACCGATTACGTCGGCGCGAAATGGGAGGCCGGACAGAACCCGTGCAAGAACGCCGTATTCGCCGTGCTGGCCATCATGGCGGTTGCTTTCCCGCCCGTGTTCTTCATCGGCGTCATGATCATTTTCCGTGTCGCCGTCACGTTCCTGCGCGCCATTTTCGGCTACCTCTATTCCATCATCGGCATTGTGTTCCTGCTCACTTTGTCGCCGTTCTTCCTCAGCTTCTACCTGTTCAAACAAACGCGCCCGTTCTTCGATAAATGGCTCGGCTACCTTGTCACTTTTAGCCTGCAAATGGTGATCTTGTTCGCGTTCCTCGGCTTCATCCTGTCGATCAACGTCACCCATATCTCGGGCAGCCTCACCAACATCATTATGCCGGTGCAAGAAAACTTCACCTCCACCACCATGCGCGCGCCGTGGCAATATTGCACGATCTGCGAATTCAACGTGCTCGATGCTGAAGGCAACCCCATCCCCGACGACCAGTACGGCGACACTATTCAGCAGGGTCGGCTTGCCTGTAAGGACAACCCGCCCAAACCCATTCGCGCCATGGGCGCCATGGCCCCGCCCAACGAAGCCACCGGCGGCGATACCGACGAGAAAAAAGTGCAGACCGCGCTGATGAAATTCGCCCTCACCGGATTGCTCTCGCTGCTGGTGCTGGCCTATGTGGTCGAGTTCCTACTGAACTATGTCGGCGCATTGGCGCAAGTGTTGGCGGGCGGCATGGGCGCCACCTATGCACCGCAACTCGGCGGCGGCACCGCCATCGGTGCCAAAACCTCCATGGACATGCCGGGCGGCGAGATGCTCGAAACATTCGAGAAAGGCGTCACTCGTGGCTTCACCAACGAAGGCGTCCTCAAGACCACCTTCGTACCGGCCGCGGCAGGCATTACAGAAGGCATCAAGTGGATGATTCAAGGCGGCCCGCGCAACGAAGACGGCCTGACCAACGACCCCGGGCTGGTCGACAGCTTCAGCAACTTCATCCTGAATCCGCATCGCGATTCAGGCCACTAGCACCATGCAGTTGTGAACTCCGCGCCGTTTTTTATGGACGCGCGCGCAACACTAGATATAGTCCCACGCTAGGGAAAAACCCACTAGGGTATGTGTGTGTTTAAGCGGTCGCAAAAAAACGTCTCAGAGAGTTCGAAGCATTGGTACCAGGACAAGTACCAGCATGTGCTCGTGCAACGAAACATCTTCGCTCTTGTCGCGTTATGTGCGCTGGGCGCTGCGTTGGTCGCCGTTATTGCCGTCGCGCGCCTTGCACCACTGAAATCCGTCGAGCCCTACCTGCTTCAGATCGATGAAAAAACCGGCCTCACCCAAAAAGTAGAGCCCATCTCGCGCAATGCTTACGCGGCGAACACGGCGGTTGATCGCTACTTCACCTCCATGTATATCCGCGTGCGCGAGGGCTACAATTTCAGCATCCTCCGCCACAACTACGAAATCGTGCGCCTGATGAGCGTGCCCGGCGTCTATAACGGCTACCGCCGCAGCGTCGAAACCAGCAACCCGCAAAGCCTTGCCGCCACGTTGGGCGCGCAAGGCCAACGCGACATCCGCATTCGCTCGATCAGCTACATCCAGAACCCGCCGCTGCCCAACGGCCGCGCCGAGGAAAAAACCCCCACCAAAATTATGCAGGCGCGCATCACCACCGTGGATATGCTTCCCGGCGCGGGCGACGTGGTGCAGCAATGGGTAGTGACAATCAACTTCGAGTATGCGAGTCTGAACCTCAACGAAGAAGAACAACTTCTCAATCCGCTCGGCTATACTGTCACGAACTACCAGATCCAGCGCGAGATCAACTGATGCGGAGCCTTGTTTTCAGCACCTTACTAGCCTTCCTCGTCCTCGGCAGCTCCGTGGCGCAGGCCGCCCCCATCGTGACCGACAGCCGCATCAAGACCTTCGTCTACAACCCGAACGAAGTGTTCACCATCACCACCCATTACGGCTACCAGAGCAACGTCGAGTTCGGCGAACGCGAGACCATCGACACCGTGTCGGTGGGCGACCGCGTGGCCTGGCAGATCATTCCGGCGGGCCGTCGCCTGTTCGTGCGCGCCATGGAAGAAAACGCCCACACCAACATGACCATCGTCACCAACCTTCGCGCTTACCAGTTCGACCTCCGCTCCAGCGCCGCCGATGCGGTGTTCGGCAGCGAGGAGCTTACCTACGTCGTGCGCTTCTACTATCCCGGCGAAAGCACGGCCATGAGCGCGCCCATGCCCGCCCCCACGCCGATGGCTGCCACGCCCGTCAGCTACACACCACCCGCGCCCGCCTACACACCGCCGCCCACACCGATGCCGAAGCGCGCGCCCATCACCACCGGCTCCATTCCCGCGCCCGCTCCGATGGCCAGCAGCGGACCGATGAATTACAAATACACCTACAGCGGCCCCAGCACCGCCGCGCCCGTCAAAATTTACGACGACGGCCGCACCACCTACTTCAAATACCGCAGCGCCACCATGCCGCGCATTGCCGTCATCACCTCCAAGGGCGAACAGCTCGACGTGCCCACCCGCAGCGTCGCCGGCAACATCGTGGCCGTCGATATCGTGGCGCCACGCTTCAGCCTCAACCAACCGGGCGGTCAGGTGATCGTCTACAACGAATCGAATGGGGCCTAGATGAGTACGCCTCCACCGCCACCACCACCGCCGATGGATCCGTTCCCGCCCATGGACAACGACCCCTTCGGCAACGGCGATTCAGGCGATCAGGAACTTTCGCAAGGCGCACCTTCGGTGGCCGCCAAACCCGGACGCACCATGCTGGTCATGGGCATTGTGGGCGTGGTGCTGCTGTTCCTGCTGTATAACATCTTCTCCTCCGGCGACGGCGACGAGGTTGAAAAACGCCCCGAACGCAGTGTCTCCAGCACCCCCATCATTCCGCCGCCGCTTCCAACGCCGCCCTCCAATACCGACGTCGCGCCGCCGCCGGCTTTCACCCCCATCACCATTCCCGAACCCACGCGCGTTACCCTCATCAAACCCGAGGATGACGGCGCCGCGCAGAAAGAGCGTCAGGCGCGCATGCGCTCGAACATGCTGGTGCAGGATAACGCAAGCGGTGGTGGCCTCGGCGGTATGTTCGGCGGCAGCGATTCCGGCGAATCCGCAAGCTCCGATCCCAACAGCGTATTCGAGGCCAACATCGCCCGCGCCAACACCAAGGCCGCACGCGTCGAAGCCACCCATATCGGCGACCTGCGTCGCACCATCGCACAGGGCCGCATCATTCAGGCCACTATGGAATCCGCGCTGAACACCGAACTTCCCGCCCCCATCCGTGCCATTGTCTCGCGCGATACGTACGGCGAATCGGGCAGCGAACCGCTTATTCCCAAAGGCTCGCGCCTGATCGGCACCTACAACACCGACATCCTCGGTGGCCAAAGCCGCGTCTATGTGCTCTGGACGCGCGTCATCCGCCCCGATGGCGTGGACGTGATGCTCAATTCGCCGCTCATCGACCAAATTGGCCAAGCCGGCATCGGCGGACAGGTCGACACCAAATTCCAAGCCATCTTCTCACGCGCGGTCATGGCCAGCGTGGTGTCCATCGGCCTCGCCATGGGCTCCGACACCATCACCGGCGGCGGCGACACCGCCACCAGCCAATCCACCTTCGGCACCACCCAATCGGGCGACGGCGCCACCACCGCCACCGTCAACGCCCTGAACCGCCTCGGCGGCACCACCGACAGTTTCCTCCAGCGCTTCATCAACGTGCGCCCCACCATCTTGGTCGACCAAGGCACTCCGGTGAACGTGTTCGTGAACCGCGACCTCGTCTTCCCCAACGGCGTCGGCGGCACGCGGATTGTGAATTAGTATGAGCCTTACCGCACTCGACACCTACCTCGCCCCGCTTAAGCGCTTGCTTGATGAGGAAGGCATTCAGGAAATTTCCATCAACAAGCCGGGCGAAGCATGGGTGGAAAAATTCGGCGAGATGCGCCACGAGCTGCTGCCGGAAATGACGCTCGAACATATGCGTGCCCTGGCCAACCTCATCGCGCAATCCACCTCGCAGGCGATTTCCGAAGAAAAACCCCTACTTTCCGCCAACCTTCCGGGCGGCTACCGCATCCAGCTCATCATTCCGCCCGCCTGCGATGCGGGCGTGGTCATGGCCATCCGCAAACAAACCGCGCTGAACATGGACCTCGACAAATACGAAGCACTCGGCGCCTTCGAGCAGACCATCACCGGCATGGGCCATCACGACCCCATCGACGATGTGCTGAAAGAGCTCTACGCGAAAGGCGACGTCAAAGGCTTCATCGCCACCGCCGTGAAAGCGAAAAAGAACATCATTGTCTCCGGCGGCACCTCCACTGGCAAAACCACCTTCCTCAATGCCGTGCTGAAAGAAATCCCCGATAAAGAGCGCCTCATCACCGTGGAAGACGTGCGCGAAGTACAAATCGACCAGCCGAACCGCGTGCATCTTCTGGCCAGCAAAGGCGGTCAGGGCCGCGCTCAGGTCACCACCCAAGACCTCATCGAGGCCTGTCTGCGCATGCGCCCCGACCGCATCATAGTCGGCGAGTTGCGCGGCGCCGAGGCCTTCAGCTACCTGCGCGCCGTGAACACCGGCCATCCCGGCTCCATTGCCACGCTCCACGCCGATTCGCCCGCTCTGGCCATCGAGCAACTCATCCTGATGATCATGCAGGCCGATCTCGGCATCACCCGCGAGCAGATCAAGGAATATGTCGAGAGTGTGATTCAGGTGGTCATCCAACTGAAACGCGGCGATAAGGGCCGCCGCTTCGTCTCGGAGATCTACTTCAAGCCGCATGCATAAAAGTAACGCGTGATGCGCGTCGCACGCCTTGCGTGGTTTTTCTTCACGAGTCGCTAGTCACGAGTCACGAGTCGCGCTAATATCCCGCCATGCCCGAATATCTCAAAGGTATATTCAACAAACTGTTCCTCACCGTGCTCATCTCACTGGTGATCGGGGTACCCATTTACGCGGGCACACTTACCGGCTTCACCCTCGGCCACCGCTATCTCAGCCAAATGCAGCAACAGCAACCCGCCTCGGTGCTCACCTACGTCATGTCGGGCAGCAACCCACTGGGCATTTTGAAGGGCTACAAAGCCATCCACGATCAGGCCAGCTATTACAAATCCTACCCGCAATACCGCCAATATTATTTCAACGCCGCGTTCGACGCGAAATTCTATGGCCCGATCATCGGCGGATTCTTCATGGGGCTGTTCACCCTGTTCCTGATGCGCGCACCGCTGATGGATTTCCGCCCCTACCGCAAAAAAGAGACCGTGCATGGCAGCGCCAAATGGTCGAACGAAGCCGACATTCGCCGTGCCAAGCTGCGCGCCAAAAAAGGCTTCCTCATGGGCCGCACGGGGGCCGCGAACTACTTGGTGGTCGATGATTTCCAACACGTGCTGCTGTTCGCACCAACCGGCTCCGGTAAGGGTGTGGGCTTCGTGATCCCGAACCTGCTGTTCTGGGAAAACTCCGTCATCTGCCACGATATTAAAATGGAGAACTACGAGCTCACTTCCGGCTACCGCAGCCAGAAATTGAAGCAACCCTGCTACGTCTGGAATCCCGCCGACCCGAACGGCATTTCGCACTGCTACAACCCGCTCGACTGGATTTCCGAGAAGCCCGGCCAGATGGTGGATGACGTGCAGAAAATCTGCAACCTCGTCCTGCCCGAGCAGGAATTCTGGCAGAACGAGGCGCGCTCGCTCATGCTCGGCGTCATTCTCTATCTCTGCGCCGTGCCGGAAAAAGTGACCAGCTTTGGCGAAGTGGTGCGCACCATGCGCTCCGACGATGTGGTCTACAACCTCGCCGTGGTGCTCGATACCATCGGCGGCAAGATCCACCCCGTATCGTACATGAACATCGCCGCGTTCCTGCAAAAAGCCGACAAGGAACGCTCCGGCGTGGTCTCGACGCTGAACTCCGGCTTGGAGCTTTGGGCCAACCCATTGATCGACACCACCACCGCCTCGTCCGATTTTGACATGCAGACGCTGAAAAAGAAAAAACAGACGATTTACTGCGGCGTGACACCGGACAACTTACAACGCCTGGAACCCCTGCTGAAGGTGTTCTACCAGCAGGCGACCGACTTCCTCACCCGCGCCATGCCGAAATCCGACGAGCCGCACGGCGTGATGTTCATGATGGATGAGTTCCCGTCGCTCGGTGAAATGCCGCAATTCCAGATCGGCATTGCCTATTTCCGTGGATACCGCGTGAAGCTGTTCCTCATCGTACAGGATACCCAGCAGCTCAAAGGCATCTACGAAGAAGCCGGCATGATCAGCTTCCTCTCCAACAGCTACTACCGCGTCACCTTCTCGGCGAACAACATGGAAACCGCGAACATGATCTCGCAGTTGGTGGGCAACAAAACTGTCGAGCAAAGCTCGCATAACCGGCCGAAATTCGTCGATTTCAACCCCGCCTCGCGCACCATGCATGTCAGCGAAGTACAGCGCGCCCTGCTGCTGCCGCAGGAAGTCATCCAACTACCGCGCGACGAGCAGATCATTCTCGTGGAGTCGTTTGCGCCGATCAAATGCAAAAAGATTTTCTACTTCAAAGACAACTATTTCAAAAAACGCCTGCTGCCGCCCATCAAACTTCCGGTGCAGGAACCCTACGACCCGCGTAAGAAGAAAAAAGCCGTCGCCGCCGCCCCGCCGCCTCCGGCCCCGCCTGCGGATGCACCTGCAGCGCCGCCCGCACCGCCTGCGGAAGCACCACCCGCCGCGCCGCCCGCGACCACCTAAACTAAGCGTTCTGTTTGAAGTCGAAGGACAGCAGCCGCATGGCTTGTGGCGTCAGATCCACCCAATGCGCCAGCTCTGCCGACAGCACGGCGCAGGCCGAGGTCGGGAATTTCAGCATCAATTTGTCTTCGTCGTCGCGGTTCGCATAGCTGCCCGCCAGCGTCGCCGCCAGTTGGTGCAAGCCGGGATTATGCGCAATGAGGCCAATATGCGTCAGCGCATCGTCCGCCGATTGCAATACGCTGAGCAACTCGCCCGCGCTTGCGAGGTAGGCCTTGTCCGTAAGAATCACCGGCAGGCCAGTATCAAGCGCCGCCAGTGTTTCACGGGTGCGGGTGGCGGTGGAACAGAGCCACATTTCCGGCAGTCCGCCCGCCGCTTTCAGCTCCTGCCCCAGGATGGCCGCATCCGCCAGCCCGCGCGGATTGAGGCGCCGCGCATGATCCGCCGTCTGGCCGTCATCCTCGGCTTTGGCGTGACGAATCAGGGTGATACGGCGTTGTAACGGTTTGGTCATTGCGCTAGTATGCGGCATCACACGCCATCACACAAGACGCACTGCAACAGATATGAGCCACCCGGAACTCGAACTCGACCCCAAGCTGCTGGCGCAGCATTTCACCCGCCCCGAGCACCGGTTCATCAACCGCGAGCTGAGCTGGCTGGCCTTCAACACCCGCGTGCTGGAAGAGGCGCAGAACGAGAACAACCCGCTGCTCGAGCGCGTGAAGTTCCTCAGCATTTCCGCCGGGAACCTCGATGAATTCACCATGGTGCGCATCGCCGGGCTTATGGATCACGTGCATCACGGCATCGGCACGCTGTCGGCCGATGGCTTAAGCCCCAGCCGCCAGTTGGAGCGCATTCACGACTCCGCAAGCAAGCTGGTCCATGGCCAGCAGGCCTGCTGGTTGCACCTCAAAAAACTGCTCAAGGCTGAGCACATCACCGTCAGCAATCTCGGCCAGCTATCGGCCACCGACAAAAGCTGGCTGAAAGAATATTTCACCGCCAATATTTTCCCGCTGCTCACCCCCATCGCGGTCGACCCGGCGCATCCGTTCCCGTTCATTCCCAATCTGGGCATGGTGCAGGTGCTCGAGCTTTCGCTGCCGAAAAAACCCAGCAAAAAAATGGTGGCGCTGATTCCGTTCCCCCAAGGCCAGCCGCGCTTCATCCGGCTTGAGCATAAAAAAGGCGTGCATCTGCTGCCGCTGGAAGACGCCATCACCCTGTGTTTCCAGCAGCTGTTCCCCGGCTATCAGCTTGCCTCCGCTGGCCTGTTCCGCCTCATTCGCGATTCCGACCTCGACATCGAGGAGGAGGCCGAAGATCTGATGCGCAACATGGACATCGCCGTGAAAAAACGCCGCCATGGCCGCGTTGTGCGGCTTGAGACCAGCAAAGGCACCGCGCCGAAATTGTTGCAATTCATGCTCGAACATTTGCAGACCGCCGCCGAGAATGTCAGCGAAGTGGATGGGTTGGTGGGCCTTGCCTCGCTCAACGAACTCGACCAATTCGGCCGCGCCAACATCACCTACCCGCCATTCAAAGTGCGCTTCCCCGAACGCATCAACGATTTCAATGGCGATTGCTTCGCCGCCATTCAGGCCAAGGACATCGTCGTCCACCACCCCTACGAAAGCTTTGACGTGGTGGTGCAGTTCGTGAAACAGGCCGCACGCGACCCCAACGTCATCAGCATCAAACAAACGCTGTACCGCACCAGCCACGATTCCCCCATCGTCCGCGCACTCATCGAAGCCGCCGAAATGGGCAAATCCGTCACCGCACTGGTCGAACTGAAAGCCCGCTTCGACGAGGAAGCCAACATCCGCTTCTCGCGCGCCATGGAGCGGGCGGGCGTGCAGGTAGTGTACGGGTTCGTGGAAATGAAGACCCACGCGAAACTTTCGCTGGTGGTGCGCCGCGAGGGCACGAGCTTGCGCACCTACGCGCATTTCGGCACTGGCAACTACCACCCGGCCACCGCCAAAGTCTACACCGACCTATCGTTCTTCACCTGCGATCCTGACCTGTGTCAGGACGCGAACTACGTGTTCAACTACATCACCGGCTACGCCAAACCCGCGAAGTTCAAAAAACTCGCCGTCGCCCCCATCAACCTGCGCCGCACGCTGCTGAAACACATCGCGCAAGAAATGGCGAACGTGCGCGAGGGCAAGCCCGGCGCTATCTGGGCGAAGCTCAACGCGCTGATCGACGAGGACATCATCGACGCGCTCTACGCCGCAAGCCAAGCCGGGGTGCAGATCGATCTCATCGTGCGCGGCATTTGCGGCCTTAAACCCGGCATTCCCGGCTTCTCGGAAAACATTCGCGTGAAAAGCATCGTCGGGCGCTTCCTCGAACATGCGCGCGTTTATGGCTTTGCCAATGGTGCGGCCATGCCGTCGCGGCAGGCCAAACTGTTCATCAGCTCCGCCGATTGGATGGGCCGCAACATGGACCGCCGCGTCGAGGTTGGCGTGCCAATCGAGAACGTCACCGTGCACCGCCAGATCCTCGACCAGATCATGGTCGCAAATTTGAAGGACGAACGCCAAAGCTGGTTCCTGCATTCCGACGGCACCTACCAACGCGCCAGCACCGACCCCACCAGCTTCGCCGCCCATGATTATTTCATGACCAACCCCTCCCTCTCCGGTCGTGGCAAAGCACTGCAAAACATGGTCGCCCCGGCGGAAGCCGCCGTCGAACCGAAAAAGAAAAAGCGGGGCAAATAATCCGTGCCCATCACCTACAACATCCCCACCGCCGACCACCCCAAAGGCCTCATCGCCATCATTGATATCGGCTCCAACTCCGTGCGCATGGTGGTGTACCACGCGCTAAAACGCGTGCCGTTGCCCATCTTCAACGAGAAGTACATGTGTGCGCTGGGCCGGGGCCTCGCACGCACCAACCAGTTGAACCCTGACGGGGTGCGTGAGGCCGAACTGGCCATCGCCCGCTTCCTTGTCATGGCGCAGCGCCTGCAGGTGGCCAGCCTCGACATCATCGCCACCGCCGCCGTGCGCGACGCCGAGAACGGCCCCGATTTTGTGCGCAGCATCGAACGCCATGGCGTGAAGGTAAAAGTGATTACCGGCGAGCGCGAAGCCGAGCTTGCCGCCAAAGGCGTGCTGGCTTCGTTCCATGAACCGATGGGCCTCTCCGCCGATCTAGGCGGCGGCTCGATGGAGCTCGCCACCATCGAACGCACCCATATCGGCCACACGACCAGCCTGCATCTGGGCTCGCTGCGCGTGCTGGATGCTACCGACGGCAAGCTCGCCGCGATGGAAAAGCTCGTCGCCAAAGAACTGAAAGAAACCGCGTGGCTGCGCGAAGCCAAGCCCGCGTGCCTCTACGCCATCGGCGGTGGCTTCCGCGCGCTGGCCAAACTGCACATGAAAAAAACCAACTACCCGCTCGACATCGTGCATGAATACAGCATGAGCAAACGCACCGTTACCCAGCTCATCGAGAAGCTGCTGCCGATGAAACAATCCGAGTTGGCCGCCCTTCCCGGCATCTCCTCCAAACGTGCCCCCACGCTCATTCCTACCGCCATTATATTGCAGCAATTGCTGCAACAAACCGGTGCGCCGCAGGTGATGTTCTCGGTCAGCGGCATCCGCGAAGGCTTCTTCTTTGACCTGCTCGAGCCCAAGCAGCAGGAGGAAGACGCCCTCATCAGCAGTGCCACCGACCTCGCCGCGCTCATCGGCCGCACCGGCAGTTACAGCCGCGAACTGTATAACTGGA
The DNA here is from genome assembly GCA_037968615.1 of Rickettsiales bacterium. Taxonomy (GTDB): domain Bacteria; phylum Pseudomonadota; class Alphaproteobacteria; order Rickettsiales; family UBA3002; genus QFOX01. Next base: position 56,531 of record JBBKVX010000017.1, on the reverse strand, counting down.
TGTCGCCGTTATTCCCCAACGAACCCATCGCCTGGCAACGCGTGCGCCGCGCCCTATGCATCCTCTCCGAACTGGCTTGGTCGATCGACCCCAACTTCCGCGCGGTATGGGCGTACCATCGCGTCATCCAGTCGTCGCTCAAAGGCATCGACCACAAAGAGCGACTGATGATCGCCACGGCGCTGTTCCATCGCTATCAGGCCAAATGGAAGGGCGACCGCGACGAGCTGAGCCTGCTGGACGAACGCGAGCGCCAATACGCCCGCTGCGTCGGTCTTGCGGCAGGCATGGCGTTCCAACTATCGGGAGGCCGTGCAGGCAACCTGCACCACGCAACGCTCACCTGGCACGACGGTCAGGTGCTCATCGCGCTCGACGAGGAAGCCAGCCCCTTACGCACCGAAACAGTCGAGAAACGCATACTGGGATTGGGCGAGGCGTTAAGGGCTTTTTCCAACTTCGTTTTGTAGCGTTTCTTCGTCAAGGCCTCGACGCCGAACTGCTTCAGATGCTCGTTCACATACTGCGTATCCAGCAGTTGGTATTCCGCCTCGCGCAGAATCTCTACCAGCGTTACCAGCGCCACCTTGCTGGCCTCCGGCACGCGGCTGAACATGCTCTCGCCAAAAAACGCGCCACCAAGGCTGATGCCGTAAAGCCCGCCCACCAGCGCGCCATCTTTCCATGCCTCGACGCTGTGCGCGCAGCCCATCTCGAACAGCGCCGTATACAACGCCACGATCTGCTCGTTGATCCATGTTTCTTGCCGCCCCTGAGTGAGCGTGCCGCAGGCGCGAATTACCTCCTCGAACGCGGTGTCCACTTTCAGTGTGAACCCGTGGTCTTTCATCACGCGCTTTAGACCACGCGGAATGTTGAAATCTTCGATGGAAAGCACGCCACGTTGTTCGGGGCTGAACCAGTAAAGTTCCGGATCATCCTTATCCAGCGCCATGGGGAAATAGCCGTTGGCGTAGGCGACCAGCAGCATGTCGGGGCTTAGTGCGCCGGATTCATCATCCATGCAGTGCGCGCGCGAGTGCCCCCACGGCCTCCACGTAGCCCGCAGCACCCTTGCCGCAGATGGTTTCCTTCGCCACCGCTTCGATGTACGAGAAATGTCGGAACGGCTCGCGCGTTTTCGGGTCGCTCAAATGCACTTCGATGACCGGCAGCGCCACGGCCTTCAGCGCATCCAGCAGCGCCACCGAAGTGTGGGTGTACCCGCCCGCATTGATGATGATGCCCGAATGGTAAAGCCGCGCTTCCTGCACCCAGTCGATCAGCTCGCCCTCATGGTTGCTCTGGCGAAAATCGACGCCTAAGCCCTGCTCCGAGGCCGCGGCTTCGCACAGGCTCTGAATGTCGTCGAGCGTCGTCGTGCCGTAAATCTCCGGTTCCCGCGTGCCCAGCAGGTTCAGGTTCGGGCCGTTCAAGATGAGTATTGGCTTTGCCATGCGATGTCCCTATAGGTGGCCTTATGAATACCACAGCCACCACCGCCCTGCAAATAACCCTGAACGGCGAACCCCGCGCACTTGCAACGGGAAGCTGCGTCAGTGATTTGGTGCAACAGCTGAGCTTGGACGTGCGCAAGGTCGCCGTCGAGCGCAACCTCGCCATTGTGCCGCGCACGGAATTCGCCGCCACGCCCATCATGGACGGCGACCGCATCGAAATCGTCGGCTTCATCGGAGGCGGCTAGCCATGCACGACCCGTTCCTCATCGCCGGACGCACCTTCCGCTCGCGTCTGCTCGTGGGCAGCGGCAAATACAAGAACATGGACATCGCCAAAGCCGCAACCGAAGCTTCGGGCGCCGACATCATCACCGTGGCGCTGCGCCGCATCGACCTGAATTCGGCGGACGGCACGAAACTGCAGGAAATGATTCCACCGACGCAGTACACCTACTTGCCCAATTCCGCTGGCTGCTACACCGCCGACGAAGCCGTGCGCACACTGCGCCTTGCCCGCGAGCTGGGCGGCTGGGATTTGGTAAAACTCGAAGTGATCGGCGACAAAGTCACGCTGATGCCCGACGTGGAACAGACCATCCGCGCCGCCGAAATTTTGGTGAATGAGGGGTTCCAAGTGATGGCCTACACCACCGACGATTTCGCCGCCGCGCAGGAGCTGGCGCGTCTCGGCTGCGCCGCCATTATGCCGCTGGCCGCGCCCATCGGCTCCGGCCTCGGCATCCAGAACCCCGCCGCCATCCAACGCATCATCGATGGCTGCACTGTCCCCGTATTGGTCGATGCCGGTATCGGCACCGCGTCGGACGCCGCCATCGCTATGGAAATGGGCTGTGCCGGTGTGCTGCTGAACTCCGCCATCGCCGAAGCCACCGACCCGGTGATGATGGCGCGCGCCTTCAAACATGCGGTGGAAGCAGGCCGCCTCGCGCATCTTGCGGGTCGCATGCCCGCCCGCGGCACCGCTAACGCCAGCTCGCCCAATACAGGTTTGATTCAGAACGCCTAGTATCCCTGCTTCTTAAGAAGCAGTTACGATCCCAGTTTCTTCGTCAGCGCACGAAGCGAGTTGATGAGGTCTTGTCCGATATCGCGGCGGGTGTCTTTGATCTTCTCGGTAAAAATCACCACGATCGCATCGATATGCTTGCGCACCACGGTAAGTTTTTCCTCGCGGACATCCGCATGGCTGCTCAGGAAGTTCACCAGCATACTGCCGATGCCCGTGCCCAGATCGTAGCCGAAAATGCCCGCCTGCGCCTTGATGGAATAGGCCGCATCGAGCAGTGCCTGATGCGCCGTGTTACGGCCCGGATGCTCCCGGAGCTCGGCGTAGGCACGCTCCAGCGCGGCGATGTCGTCTTTGGCCCATTCGACGAACTCGCCCTCGGCTTTCATCAACTCCACCTGCGCCGCCGAGATGACCGCTTCGGTAATGATATCGGCGGCCGGAGCGATGTTTTTTTGCAGCGCGTCGTTCGGCCCCATGCTCGGCTCGGCACGCTGACCGCGGCGCTCGCTTAGCCCTTCCGGCACGCCTTCGCGGCGACGGCGGCAGGGACCGGCATAATCCGCCACGTCGATGAACGAGCGTGGGTTATCGATGACCATGATGATGCGGTTTGAAATCGTTTTGGCCGTGAACGGCTTGACGATGAACTCGGTGATGCCCGCATCGCGCGCGGCGTAGACATGGTCTTTTTCCGCATTGGCGGTGAGCATGATGATGGGAATGTCGCGGCGGATGCGCTGGTCGTCGCGCGCTTGGCGAATGGCGCGAACCAGCGCCACGCCATCGATCGGCGTCATGTTGTATTCGGTGATGATGAGATCGTAGGGTTTGCGTTTCAAGCTCTCTAGCGCGTCCTCACCGCTGGTCACCATATCGATCAGCCGAAAACCGAATGAGAACAGGATACGCTGCACCAGCGTCGCCGTGCGCGAATCGCGATCGGCCAGCAATACGCGCACCATGGCCAGCCGGTCGCGTTTTTCGCGGCGGAGCTTGTCGAGGTTCTTTTCCGTGGGTGTGGGTTTCTGCATGGCGGTAATTTAGTCGCGCAGCGCTTCGCGCACAAGCGGCAAGGTCACCGCCCTGCCCTGCGCCAGTGAAAGCTGGTCCATCTGGGCCGCGAACTGTTGCGCCGCTGCATGGCTACGTTCCAGACGGGCCACTGCATAGGCCAACACATCGGGCGCAATGCGCAATTGCCGGTCGGCGAATGCTTTGGCCAGCACCCCCATCAGCAACGCATCGTCGGGCGCGCCCAGCGTCACCGCCGGAAGCATGGCGAGGCGCGAGCGCAGATCCGGTAGGGCGAATGGAAGCTGCGAGGCCGGAGCATCGGCCAGCAGCAGCATGTAATCGCCCCGCGCCCGCGCATGGTTGATCAGTTGCGCCAGCGCCGCCTCGTGCGTCACCTGCGTCAGGTCATCGATGATCCATGCATGGTTGCCGGTCAGCAATTGGTCGGCGGGGGCGGTGCCGATACGTTTGGGGTCGAGCAAGCTGGCCTGCGCACGCCCGGCGAACACATGCGCCAGATGCGTTTTACCGCAGCCTTTGGGCCCATGAATGAGCATCAGCGAATAGGGCCAGTTCGGCCAACTATGGATGAGCGTATGCGCTTCCTCGTTCGATTCGCCGCGCACGAAATCCTCGGGTGCGTAGCTCGTCGCGGGTGCGAATGGCATCACCAGCTGTTGGGTGCCCGGCATGGTTACGCGTCGTTGTAGAGCGACGACCGGAGGTAACGCTCGATGACGAATTTCACCAGCACCGATATTACCGCCGTCAGCGGTACGGCCAGCAGTACGCCCACGAAGCCCAGCAGCACGCCCCCAGCCAACATGCCGAACAGCAGCCAGAGCGGGTGCACGCCCACTTTATCGCCCACGATCTTGGGGGTCAGCACTTGCGATTCGATCGCTTGCCCGAACCCGTACACACCCAGCATGATCCAGAAGGTGGGGCTGATGCCGAACTGGCTGTAGGCCACCGCCAAACCCAGCGCAATCGACACCCAGGTGCCGATATAGGGAATGATGACCAAAAGCCCCGCCAGCACGCCCAGTAAGATGCCGTAGCGCAGACCCAGTATGCTGAAGATGATGGCGTAGAACACGGCCAGCAGCAGCATCACCGTGAGTTGCCCGCGCAGGTACGCGGCGAGCGTGAGGTTGATCTTGCGCAATTGCTCGCGGATGGTCGGCGCGTAAACGCGCGGCAGTAAATGGTCGGAGCGCTGCATCACGCCCGTCCAGTCGCGGATGAAATAGAAACACACGATGGGGGTGATGAGCAGCAGGCCCATCACGTTCAGCACGCCCGCCGCCGAGGCCAACACGCTACCCGCCAGCACGGTCAGCGTCGCCAAACTCTTGGAAAGCAGTTCGCCAATGTTGTTCGGGCTTTCGCCATCGCCGCTGAAGCGGTTCAGGGTGCGGAACAAGGGTGCCGTGTCGTCGCGCAGCAAACGTTCTACTTCGCTGATCAGCATCGGTACTTTGGCAAGCAGATCAGCAAGCTGATGGTAGAGCAGCGGGCCAAGCCACGCCAGAAGCCCCGTCAGCACCGAGAACAGCGATACCGTGATCGCGGCCGAGGCAATGCCTCGGTTGACGCCATGTTTTTCCATCCAGTTGGCGGGCGGAGCCACGAGGTAGGCGATGATACCGCCCAGCACGAACGGCAGCAAAATCGCGCGCACCGCATCCAGGAACATCAGCACCAGCACGATCAGCACCAGCCACATCACCAGATGGAACCAGCGCTCATGCCAGATTTGCTGAGCCTTCTTGGCGCGTGCCGGGGTTGTTTTGGGTGCGGTGGGAACAGTGCTCATAGCGCGGACATTAAGTGAAATCCCGCCACTGCGCAAGCGGGGACGATACCCCCAACAAAAACGTCATGAGATAAAATGAAACGCTCCGGGAGCCAAGCAGCGACCCGCGAAGCGGCGGGGTTTGGGGCAAAGCGCTTATAACCAGCTACCTCACCGAAATCAGCCAGCCTTCGCCATCATCGACGATCACAAGCCCCTGTTTTTTCAGCGCAGCACGAATTTCGTCCTTCGACCCCGAGAGGTAGAGGATGCCCGACATGTTGGTGAGACTGATGGCGGGCATCACCAGTTGCAGCACGCCCGGCACCGTGCGCACCGCCTCCTGCATCGAGCCGAGCTCCCGCGCGGTGGCGTAGCGGAACGTGACCGCCACGGTCGGCGCGCCCTTCAGGCGGGCCTGGTCGAGTTTCGAGGTCGATCCAGCGATCTGCGTGGCGGCCGAGGCCACGGCAGCAGCGGCTTTCTGGGCGCGCATTTTCTGGGTTTCATTCTCCGCCACGGGCTTCAGGGTCATGGCTTCCACCCGGCTGGTGGCGGGCGGCAACACTAGGCGGCGCAGCAGAATGGTGGTGGGTTCCAACGTCGCAGGCGCGCCCAGCGTCACCACCGCGATGATCACCTCATCCAGCCCGTAGCGTTTGAACATTGGCTGCAACTGTTCGGCGGTCACTTCCAGCGCATTCTGGTAATCGATCAACCGACGGTCGTCGAAATCCCCGGCGGGCACCATCACACTGCCGCGCCCTTGGCGCAGCACTTCGTCGCGCATCGGCTCGTTCACCAGATTCTCTTTTTCCCATAAATAAGGGCGCTTATCGCCGATGAACACCGGCATCACCATGACCCCGCGGGGCGCGCCCGCTTCATCGATGGCGCTCACGGCAGGCGCTTCAACACCCAGTGCGCGGCGCAACGCTTCATCCACCACGCTCACCGTTACATCGGCGTAGGTGATCTCTCCCTCGCGCCGGGTCTGCAGCACGGTGGCACCGCGCACGATGTCTTTCCATTGGTCGGGCTTCAGCGCCGCCACTTGCTTGGCCGCATCCTCCACCTGCATTTTGCGCGCCACGATGTACACTGCGCGCTGCTTGGCGTAGCTGAGCGCCAGCTCCGCCGCGCGCACGCTGGAGCGATCGACGCCCGTCGCCAGCACACGAATTTCCTGCACGGCCGCCTGCGCGGGGGCCGATACCAGCAAAATCAATGCGGCGAACGCGGCAAGCGGTTGCCAAATCCTGTGCGGTTGCTTAAAGGTCATATCCAACCCAAAGGTACCCGAAATGACGCAGGCGAGCAATCAGCGATATAAAGAAGCGGGCGTCGACATCGATGCAGGCAACGCGCTCATCGACCGCATCAAGCCGCACGCTAAGGCCACCACCCGCCCCGGCGTGATGGGCGGGCTCGGCGGTTTCGGCGCGCTGTTCGACCTGAAAGAAGCCGGATTCGAGGACGCGCTGCTGGTCAGCTGCACCGACGGCGTCGGCACCAAACTGAAACTCGCGCAGGATCTGGGCAACCATAAAACCATCGGCATCGACCTCGTCGCCATGTGCGTGAACGACCTCATCGTGCAGGGCGCGACGCCGCTGTTCTTCCTCGATTACTATGCCACGGGCGGCCTCAACGTCGACACCGCCACCGACGTGATCGCGGGCATCGCCGAAGGCTGCAAACGCAGCGGCTGCGCCCTCGTCGGCGGCGAAACCGCCGAAATGCCAGGCATGTATCAAGGCGAAGAATACGACCTCGCGGGTTTCTCTGTGGGCGCCGTTGCGCGCACTAACCTGCTGCCCAAAGCCACCATGAAAGCAGGCAACGTGCTGCTCGGCATCGCCTCGCAAGGCGTGCACAGCAACGGCTATTCCCTCGTGCGCAAACTGGTGAAGGATTCCGGTGCCGACCTGAACGCCGCGCCGCCCTATCCCTGCAAAGCCGCCTCGCTGGGCGAGGCCCTGCTGCACCCCACCCGTATCTATGTAAAATCGCTGCTGCCGTTGCTTAACGCGGGCGACATCCTCGCGCTGTCGCACATCACGGGCGGCGGCCTCACCGAGAACCTGCCGCGCGTGCTGCCCGACGGGCTCGGCGCCAGCATCGATCTCGCCAGTTGGAACTTCCCCGCGCTGTTCCGTTGGATGATGCAGGTCGGCGACATCAGCGAAGCCGAAATGCTGCGCACCTTCAATTGCGGCATCGGCATGATCGCCGTCGTTGAAGAATCCAAAGCCGACGCCGTGCAGCAAGCGCTCGTGGCGGCGGGCGAAACCGTGTCGCGCATCGGCGTGCTGAACGATGCCGGGTCCGAGCGCGTCACCTACAGCGGCGCATTATGCACCGCGTAAAAACCGCCGTGCTCATTTCGGGCCATGGCAGCAACTTGGCTGCCATCCTCGACGCCACCAAACGCAGCGACTACCCCGCCGAAATTTCCCTCGTGGTCAGCAACAAGAACGAAGCCTACGGCCTCACCCGCGCCGCCGAGGCGGGCGTGCCCAGCCTCACCATCCGCCACGCCGATTTCCCCGACCGCGAAAGCTTCGACCGCGCCATGGACCTCGCCCTGCGCGATGCGGGCATCGAGCTGGTGGTCATGGCCGGGTTCATGCGCATCCTCTCCGACTGGTTCGTCGAAACATGGCAGGGCAAGCTCATCAACATCCACCCATCGCTGCTGCCGAAATACAAGGGCCTCAACACCCACCAGCGCGCGCTGGACGATGGCGAAACGCAGCACGGCGCCACCGTGCATTGGGTCATCCCCGAACTGGACGCCGGGGAAGTCATCGCCCAAGCCACGCTCGACATCCACCCCACCGACACCGCCGAAACCCTGCAAAAGCGCGTGCATGTGCTGGAGCACCAGCTCTATCCTGAAGCGGTCAAAAAAGTGGCGCTTTCGCTGCAATAAAAAAGGGCGCCCGGAGGCGCCCTTTTCATTTCCGTGTCGGCTAAAAACTAACCAACGATTTCGGTGCCAGCGAAGAAGTAGCCGATCTCGATGGCGGCGTTCTCGGCCGAGTCCGAACCATGCACCGAGTTGCGCTCGATGGATTCGGCAAAAGTTTTGCGGATGGTGCCCTCGGCAGCGTTGGCCGGGTTGGTGGCGCCCATCAGGTCGCGGTTCTTGGCCACGGCGTCTTCACGCTCCAGCACTTGAACAACAACGGGTGCGGTGATCATGTAATCCACCAGCTCGCCGTAGAAGGGGCGCTCTTTGTGAACGATGTAGAACTGCTCGGCCTGTTGGCGGCTGAGCCAGATGCGTTTCTGGGCGACGATGCGGAAGCCCGAAGCCTCGAACATCGCGTTGATCGCGCCGGTGAGGTTACGCTGGGTAGCGTCAGGTTTCAGAATCGAAAGGGTGCGCTCGAGAGCCATTGTGATACTCCATTATCGTGTGTAATTCGGGCGCTACCTAGGCCATGCCGCGCTGCAACGCAAGTCTTTTCACAGGTGGGGAACATTCGGGTTGCGGGGCCGGAAGCGTCCGGCTAAACACTCGGTAACAAAAAAACGTCGCTTTCCAAGCGGCGAAAAACACAACGAACGGCCAAGCATGCGTTTCCCCACCGCCCTTATCTGTGCGCTCTTCCTGCTGTCCGCCTGCGATTCCACGCAGTCGCTGACCGAGCTGAAGCACGCCACCCCCAGCACCGACCGCTACGCAGCAACGCTCGCCGCCGAATATCAGGATTTCGCCGACGAAAAACTGAGCGCCTACCAATGGTGGACCTCGAAATATTTTGCCGATAAAGGCCTGCTCGCCGCCTATGGGCAAGAAGTCACCCCCGAGAACCCCGCGCATTGGAGCCTCCCCGCCAACGCCACGCAGGAGCTGGGCGATGCCCGCAGCCAACTCATGGATAGCCTGCCCAATGCCCGCAACACCCAGCCCGAAAAAGCCGCCCGCACCGTCGTCGCGTTCGACCGCTGGCTGGTGCTGGCCAGCAACGGCTGGAACACACCGAAAATCGACGAAGCGCGCGACCGCTTCTTCACCTTGCTGGGCGGCCTAGCCACCGCATCGGAATCGGTCAACGTCGCCCCCACCGCGGTCGAGACCACCAGCACCATTCTCTATTTCCCGTTCGACAGCGCCACGCTAAGCGGCAGCGCCAGCATGGCGCTTGAACAGTTGGTCGATTACGTGAAAAACGCGGGCAATGTCGGCATCACCATCAACGGCCATGCCGACCGCGCGGGCGAGGACGATTACAACCTTACCCTTTCCGCCCAGCGTTCCAAATTCGTGCGCGCTGCATTGCTGCGCGCCGGGGTGCCCGACGGGCTGGTGCATTACTTTGCCTTTGGCGAAAGCGACCCCGAAGTGCCCACCGCCGATGGCGTGGCCGAGCCGCTGAACCGCCGCGTCGAGATATTCATTGAGTAACCTACCGGGCATCGTGCTCACGCTCTTCGCCGAACGGGCAATCCACCTCGTTCCCATTTTACTGGCCGCGCTGCTGGTGGGCGAACCGCTGGCCAAATTGCTGCGCTTCCCACAGCTGCGCCTCACCATCGGCGGCCTCATCTCGAAGCTGAACGCCAAGCTTAACCGCTCTTCGCGCAGCACCGCCACCCGCGTTTATCGTGGCATCGCCGTGCTGGCCATTCTGCTGCTGCCCACCCTCGCGCTCGGCCTGCTGCTGATGCGCCCTGTGCCATGGATCGAGCTGCTTGCCACATTACTGCTGGTGCCACTGTTCGGCGAACTGCTGCGCCCCTACCAATTGCTGCGCGTACGCCGTGCCGCGCGCGCAGGCACCCTCACCCTGCAATCCTCCGAACCCTCTTTCCTGTTCCCCGACACTTACGCGCTGCTGCGCGCCACCATCCTCAGCGCTACCGAACGCGTGGCGCTGCTCGTCGGCGGCAGCCTTGCGTTCCTACTCGCCGACGTCGCGGGCCTGCTGCTCTATTTTATGCTGGCCGCCGCCGCGCGTTTCTACGCACCCATCCATACCGGCAACCGCGCCTTCGGCTGGGCTGCCGCTGCGCTTTTTGCGCTGCTTGATGCGCTGCCGCGTTTTATCACCTCCGCGCTGTGCTGGATCGCGGCCTGCTTCACCCCGCGCACTTCGCCGTTCCTGACGCTTCACCACCTCACCAGCAGCAAGCCCCATCTGTATGGATGGGTCGCCTGCCTGCTCAATCTGTCGCTCGGTGGGCCGGTGCCCACGGCGGCGGGCGAAGCCGTGCTGCCATGGCAGGGCCATGGCACCCCCAAGCCCGACGCCGCCCATCTCAGCCGCGCGCTGCAGCTTCTGGGGCTGGCCACCCTGCTCTGGATATGGTTGCTTGCAACAAGCATTTATCTTTTACCAACTGTAAAATAATATTATTATTTGTATTTAAAATCGCATAGCTCGGCGCTCTGCCTATGCGGTCGTCACAAAAGCTTCACCAATCCCCACGTGTAACCCGCGCGCAGCTGCGGTAAAATAACACGATAAAGGAAAGGATTGGTCCGCCCTCATGGACTCGGCAAACGCCATCGACACGACCCAGACCGACCCGCAGGCACCACCGGCGAACACTCCCGCTATGCCCGCCTTCAAGCCCAACTCCCCATCCTCATCCCTCCAGCCACCGCACACGCAAACGCAATCCACGCTGGCGCCCACCTCCGAATTCATGCGCTACATACTGGCCGCATGGAGCTCACGCTATTTGCTGCGCGGTGTGTTCGGCACCATGTTCGACACCTTGCCCAAAGAACAAGGCGGCTTACTCGGCGGTTTCCGCAACGCCACCCAAGGGTTTCTGGCCAAGCCGGGCAACTGGCTGCAAAAACGCTTCCCCAGCTCCAGCGCCAAAAGCAAAGAGGCCATGGCCTACAACGCCGCACTCGGCGTAGGCTCGCTGGCGCTGACGCTTAGTTACAGCGGCATGGTGTATAAGGACATCAAGAACATCTTCAGCGAAGCCGTGGCCGCCGAGTTCGACAAAGACCCGCGCGACATCACCTTCAAAGATATCTCGCGCAGCGACAATAAAATCGTCAAACAGACCATCGGCAATTTCTGGTCGAAGCTGGGACAGCGCGCGGGCGTGAACCTACTGTTCTTCCCGGCGGCCTGGCTACGCAGCCAGCCGGCGGGCGATTTCATGCTCGGCCTCATCGGCGGGCAATTATTCCTCGATACATGGAAACGCAAAACCACCATGTTCGAAGACCTCGTCACCTTCATCAACAACAAGATCAACCCGCGTAACGGGCTGGGCCAGCCCATCGGCCAAGGCGAAGTGTTCGACCTGTACCAGCACTACACCGACAAATTCCATCCGAACGACATGTTCACCAACGTGGTCGAGAACGGACAAGGCGAAGGCGCACTTTGGGCACAAAGCCAACCCGTGTTCCAGCGCCTCACCGAGCTGATGAACCACACTTACGCCTACAAACACACCACCATCCTCGACCCCGAAACCGGCAATGCGATTCCGCAGGCGGATTTCCCGCTGCCGAAATTCATCTACCTGCTGGGCCACGACATGATCGATGCGCGCCAGCCCGAGAAGACCCTGACCCTCATCGAGATCGCCAATGCCCATGGCATCCCGGCAGTGAAACAGGCGCAGAGCATGATTGCTGCCCATCAGCCGTTGGCCGCCATCCGCGAACAGTTCCATGTACGCTTGCCCACGGCGCAGCCGCAGAAAATAGAATCGGAAAATAACGGCGTCATCGCCAAGGGCTCGACCATGCAGCTGGATAGCGCACCGATTGCCAAGATCGACGCATCGACCATCGCTGGCCATGACATCGCCATGGACCGCGCCGCCGCGCTGAGCGTCTGATTATTCCGAGATACGCGTTTTCTTGATGCTCGATCCCACGTTCTTCAGGATCGATTTCAGCGTCGCCCCGTCCGGTGCGTAATAGTAACGCGGCTTACCGTCGGCATCCGTCGAAGCGCACTGGCGCAACGTGGCACTGTCGCCCGAAGACTGCGAAACAAAGCTGATCGTATGCACAATGATATCCGCGTTCTTGGCCGCTGTGCAGCTCGCAAGGAAGTCGCGGTAGCAGGGCGAAGCCGGGCATCCCGGAGGTTCTATCATGATATAGCCGTCCGTGAGGAACACGAGATGTTTGGCGTCGCTGAGTTTTTTTCCATCGCTGCGCGTGCTTGTTGGTGGCAGCGCCGCCGTATTACGCTGCACGGCGAAATTGGTGGCATAGCCTGCACGTGACCATGACGTGCCCGTACAGGCGCCGGTAGGCTGGCCCGAAGCCGCCCATATACCGCTCAGCACATTGGTGCCCGCTTCAAAACCATAATGGTCGAAGTTTTGGCAACGGCTTTGCAACTGGCCCACATAACTCAGCGCTTTGCTTTTAATCGCGGTCAGCGGCCCAAGCAGTGAAATACTGCCCGTGTAGCCAACAACCCCGAACCGCACTTTGTTGTTCTCTTCGGTAGGGAAAATGGACGAAATCATGTCACTGATGGCCTCCTTCTCCACATCCATGATGGTGCCACCACCGCCGGGCGCACGCGCGCCGGTCGAGCCGGATTCATCCACCACCATCACCACGTCGTAATCCGCTTCGGTGGTAGAGGTGCTGGTGGAAACTTTGCTGCGCCCCGCCGCTTGCGTCACATTCATATCCACCTGTTTCACGAAAATGGTCGAAACGGGAGAATTCGCCGCCACCGTCACTTCGCCGCCGGCGATCGAAATGGTGGGTGTCGGGCGCGCAATGCCCATATATTCGGACGGGTAATTCAGGTTGAAATAACGTTGCGCGGCCTGGAACCGCTCGGCATCGGTCGGGCTGTTTTGTAGGCTGGCTCCAGCCAACGCTGCTGCGTCGCTGGCCTGCTGCAGGCGCAGTTTCACGAGTTGCTGGCGGCCCAGATCGATTCCCGCCCCCGCAACAGCAATCAGCACCGAGATAGTCGCGGCCGCAATGATGAAGACGTTGCCACCTTGATCGTCGCGAAAATTTCTAAACCAGTTCATATCAACACTCAGCGGTATAGGTGAAGGTGGCGGGTAGGCAGTACAGGTTGCCATTACGCGGCAACATCATTTGCAGGCGGCTCACCGTACGCGCCTGGAAATCGAATCCCAAATTGGCCAGCATCGGATTAAGCAGCGGCTCGTAACGGTAATAAACCTCACCGATGACCATGTTCTCGCGCGGGCGCATGCCACTTACATCGTAACCGGCACCGAACGAGGTGCGCGTCAGGCGTGAAGCACCACAGGAACCACAAGGGCCACTTCCTGTCACCACGCTGCGCACGTCATTGGCTAGTGTGCCGCCCCCGGATTGCTGCCAGCGGATGACCGGAACGCCCGCATCAAGCTTGTCGATGGAGGTGAGGATGACCACACGCTTACTGGCGTCGCCACCGACCAGCCGCTCATACTGGTTCATCACGTTCTGCACTTCCGTCACGTTGATTTCGCCTGCCTTACGCTCCAGCGTCGCGGGCGGATATTGTGCAATCACGTCGGTGATCAGGTACGCCGATTTTTGTACTTTAAGGATGACCAGGCTGTAACGCGTCAACTCGACCGCTCCCAACATCAGCAGCAGCAGGAACGGCGTCACCAAGGCGAACTCGATCAGCGCGACGCCCTGTGTGTGGCGCGCAAAACGAGCAAAGAATACGGGGAAGCGCCGGGTCATGGTTCGTTCCTGAAAATGGTGGTGCTACTGATCATGTACACGCCGTTCTTGAACAGATACGACGCAAACGGCATTTGTACTTTCCAGGGGAAGCTCACACGCAGCTCGACAAGGTCGCCCGCATTACCCAAGCTGAGGTTGCCCGGAGGGTCGTAACGACCGTTATTGTTCGTATCCTGATAATTTTCCGCAACGGATTTGGGGCAGGCTGGCGGTGTGCTCGGCGGGTCAGTAAGGCAAATATCCGGCTCGCTGGTCACTCCGGTGCCGACGAGCGTGGCCGCAACACTGACCTCCCCCGCATTGATGAGGCCTCGGGTTTTTTCCTGCACCAGTGCGCGCACCGTGCATGCGCGGTCGCAGCCGCTGGCATTGGTGCCGATGGAGGCCGCGCGTGAAGCCTGCGCCACCGCGGCCTCGATGGCCACTTGGCTGAAACGCAACAGACCAAATTCAACAGTGCCCATCAGGATCAGGAAGAACAACGGCGCCACGAGCGCGAACTCGATGATGGTCGCGCCCTCGGTCTGCCGGGTGAATCTGGTGAACAATTTCATAGGGACAGTATAGCTTCAATTCGCTTTAGATTCTATTAACATTCGTGACAGGCGGGCACTAAATCCCACGCTGGCGGGGTATTTGAAGCTCTTGATTCATATGGATATGCAGCAGCAGCCCACAGGCCGTCAGCACCGCCAGCATGAACGACCCGCCATAGGACAGGAACGGCAACGGCACGCCCACCACCGGAATCAGCCCCATCACCATCGCCATGTTGATGAAGATATGAATGAAGATCATCGCGGCCACTCCGGCCGCGATCAGGCGGTGGAAACCGCTGCGCGCACGCACCGCCAGCAGCATCGCGAACACCAGCAGGAACGCGTACAGCATCAGCAGCACAAATGCGCCGATGAAGCCGAGCTCCTCGGCCAACATGGTGAAAATGAAATCGGTCTGTTTCTCGGGCAGGAAATCGAGCTGGCCCTGGCTGCCATTCAGCAACCCCTTGCCAGTGAACCCGCCCGAACCAATAGCGATCTTGCTTTGGATGATGTTGTAGCCCGCACCCAGTGGGTCGGCATCGGGGTTCAGGAAGGTCATCACCCGCCGTTTTTGGTAATCGTGCAAGAACTGGTAGGCGATGGGCACCGCCGCCATCACCGAGCCAATGGCGCCCGCAAAATACCACCAACGAATGCCCGCCATGAAACACACGGTGAACGCGATGAACGCACAAATAGTGGCCGTGCCAAGGTTCGGCTGGTGCAAAATGAGCGCCGCGGGCATCAGCGTCAGCAGCGCCGGCACGCCCAGCACCAGCCAATGCCGCGTGCCTTCCAGCACCGCCGAATGGAAATAGCGCGCCAGCGCCAGAATCAGCCCCAGCTTCATCAGCTCCGATGGTTGGATGTTGAACGCGCCGAACCCGATCCAGCGTTGCGCGCCCATGCCGATCACGCCCTTCACCTCCACGATCACCAGCAGGATCAGGCAGCCGATATAGACCAAATACGAAGTGCGGAACAGCGTGTGCGGCGGCAAAATGGCAATGCCCACCATCAGCACGAATCCAAGGATCATGCTGATCATTTGCTTCAGCGCGAACACGCGGAAATCGCCGCCCGAGGCAGAATATTGCATCGCCAGCCCCAGCCCGCACAGCACCAGAATCACCAGCAGCACGCCGCGCGGCATGTCGCCGATGCGGCGCAGTGACTTCTTCATGCGTCCGGAAGCGATCACAGCACCAGCTCCTGCACTTTTTGCATCACATCGCGCGCCACCGGGGCCGCCGCCGAAGCGCCGCCGCCGCCATGCTCGATGATGATACCAACCGCGAAACGCGGTTTATCGACCGGCGCGAACCCCACCATCAACCCATGATGGCGGAATTTCCACGGCACCAAATTCTGGTTCTGTCCGCGAATGGTAATGCGCCGCACCTGCGCGGTGCCCGTTTTGCCGCCCCACTCGTAGCCGGGGTCCTTGAGGGCGCTGCCATGCGCCGTGCCGCGCGGATGGTTGATCACGCGATCCATGCCCTCCAGCACCACCTCCAAGTGCGCGGGGTCGATGTCGATGAATCCATCATCGCTCGGCTCCTCGGTCAACAGCAGGCGCGGCTTCACGCGCCGCCCACCATTCACCATGCGCGCCATCATGACGGCCATCTGCATCGGCGTCATCAGCACATCGCCTTGCCCGATGGAGGTGTTGATGGTCTCGCCGGGATTCCACGACGTGCCGCGCGCTTTTGATTTCCACGCGGGCGAGGGCATAATGCCCGGCCGTTCGCCGCTCAATCCCAAGCCAGAAACTTCGCTCAACCCGAACAGTTTTCCGGTTTCGGCAATCGCTTCGATGCCCGCCTCACGGCCCACCGTGTAGAAATACGTATCACAGGATTCCGCCAGCGCTTCGGCCATGTTCAGCGCCCCATGCCCTTCCGGTTTCCAGCAATTGAATCGGTGGTTGCCGAGCATGAAATAGCCTGGGCAATGCACCTTCTTCGTTGGTGTGGTTTTGCCCGCGCGAAGCGCCGCCAACCCAGTGATCATTTTAAAGCACGAGCCCGGCGGGTATTGCCCAGCCAGCGCTTTGTTCATCAGCGGAATTTTCTCGTTGGCGTTCAGCTCGGCCCAATAGGCGCTGCTGATGCCTTTGCTGAATTCGTTGGGGTCGTAACTCGGCATCGATACCAGCGCCAGAATATCGCCCTTCTCCACATCCATCACCACGATGGCGCCCGATTCCTCGCCCAGCCGCGCCACGCAGAATTCCTGCAGCGCGCTGTCGATGGTGAGTTTCAATTCTTCGCCGGGTATGGCGGGTTTCTTGTCCAACTCGCGCACCGCGGCGCCCACCACGTTCACTTCCATCTGCCGCGTGCCCGCCACGCCAACCAGCTTTTTTTCGTACAGCATCTCGATGCCGTTCTTGCCGATGCGCATGTCCGGCTGTTTCAACAGCGGCTGGTCGGGCTTCACTTCCTTCTCCGACACCCGGCCCACATAACCGATCAAATGCGACGCATGGTCCTTGAACGGGTAATGCCGCCACTGGCCTTCCTCGATGAACGCGCCGGGCAGCTTGGGCATATGGTATTCCACCTTGGCCATGGTCTCCCACGCCAGGTGCTCTTTCACCAATATCGGCATGCCGCTGCGGTTGCGATTGATGGTGATTTCCAAATCCTTCACCGTTTGCGCGCCGAGGCCCACCAGCGTCACTAATTTCTGTAGTGTTTCTTTGGCTTTCGGCCGGTTTTCCGTCTCCAACATCAACCGGAAATTGATCTGGTTGATGGCCATGGGAATGCCCTTGCGGTCCACCATCAGTCCGCGTGGCGGGATGATGAGCTGCACCTTGATGCGGTTGCCTTCCGCCTCGGTCGTGAACTGCTCGCCCTTAATGAACTGCAAATAATACAGCCGCGACAGCAGCGCCGCCGCCGCCAGCGTCTGCACACCACCGAACACCATGGCGCGGCGGGAGATCATGCGATGCAGATTGAGGTAACGGGACATACGACACTAGTAGCAGCTACATCGGCCGCAGCAATAGTTACTAGCCGCGTTGCGGAAGCATCGACGTCAGGGCCAAAGCGGGCCAGTAAAAAAGCGGGAACCACAACGCGTTCACCAACCCGCTGATCAGCAGCGGCACCAGCGCCGTCGTATGGGGGTTCACCCACGCCATGATCAGCCACAGCACCCCGTGCCACACCACCATCAGCAGCGCCGCTTCCGCCCAGACCACGCGAAACAGCGGATGCGCCACCCGCGCCGGACGCGCCCGCAGCGCCAGCCACAGCAGCAACGCCAGCAGCGCCTGCGCACCAAGCGGCGTGCCGTAGAGAATATCCTGAATCAGCCCCAGTGCGAACGCGAACCAGAACCCCCAAGCGGGCGGATACAGGGCCGCCAATGCAATGGTCATCAGCCACGCCGCGTTGGGCGTTACCGTCACGTCCCCGATCTCCATCGGCACGGCCCCCAGCAACGCGAAAAGCATCGCCAAAGCGCCGGGCAGCAGCAGGATGAATCGGTCAGCAAGGTTCATAAGTGCCTAGGGCTAGTGGCTAGTATAGTGGAAGTAAATTCTTTCTTACAAATCCGCACAGCAGGCGGCGTCAAAATGGGCCAGGTGCTAGGAGTCGTCGCGCGCAGAACCGCAGCGTAGCATCGCTACGTGAGGATCGAGCGCGGCGAGGACGACGCAGATGGTCCGTTTTGACGCCGCCCTTTTAGTTGAGCATCATGATTCGGACGTATTCGGATTGAGTCAGTGGGCGAATCGGCTTGATCATATACCCCGCCTTATCCTTACGGAAAATGCTGCCCACCATAATGCCGCCGGGAATCAGCCCACCCTCTTCCGTCGTCACCACCTGCTCGCCAAGCTGGATATCGTCCTGCTCCACCGTCAGGAAACTGAGGCGCAATAAATCACCTCCCGTGCCGCTGAGAATGGCGTGCTGCCGCGTGCTGCCGGTAATGACCGGCACGCGCGAACTGATGTCGGAAAGAAGCAGCACGCGGCTGGTATCCGCCGCCGCATCGATCACCCGCCCGATCAGCCCATAACTGTCCACCACCGGCTGCAAATCCTTCAGGCCCTGCTCGGTTCCGGCATTGATCATCAGCGTGTTGCTGTAGCTGGCTGGGCTTTGCCCGACCACGCGCGCCGTGGTGTAGGTCACGTTATCGGCGGGCTTGTAGCCCATGAGTTTACGCAGCGCCTGGTTCTCGGCCTTCATCGCCATGGCCACCGATTGCCAATGGCGCAAACGATCGTTCTCGCCCATCAGGCGGCGATTATCTTCCAGCGTGCGGCCATGCGCCGCGATGGAGGTAATGAAGGATTTTACCGCCGACACGGGCTGCGACACCACCGACAAAACCGGGTGCAAAAGTTCCAGCGATTGCGCGCGCATGCGGTTGGCCGCTGGGTGCTGCGATTTCGCCAATACCAGCAGCGTCACTCCCGTGATCAGCAACAGCACGATTAGCCCCCGCTGGATCAGCGGGCGGGACGAGGTCTGGCTGGCAGCATACGAATAACGTTCACGCGACATACAAAAATTATGCGCCTCCCGCGAAAGGCCCACAAGCTTTTTCTTGCGGCTCACCCATCGTCGTTTGACGATTTAATAAAGCGATGGCGGCGTGGAATCACTCTTATGTGCAGCGACGTGCCGCGCGCAGAACCGCTGCGCAGCCTCGCTACGTGAGGATTCGAGCACGGTGAGAACGCCGCTTAGGAGTGTTTGAAGAGGACGTGGCGGAACGTGTCGAGATTCTCGAGCACCTTGCCCGTTCCTACAGCCACGCAGCTAAGCGCGTCGTCGGCAACGAACACCGGCAGGCCGGTCGCCTGGCTGATGACCGTATCCAGATGCGCCAGCAACGCGCCGCCACCCGACATCACGATGCCTTTATCGACAATGTCCGACGATAATTCCGGCGGGGTGGATTCGAGCGCGACTTTCACCGCCTCAATAATTTGGTTCACCGGCTCCATCAGCGCCTCGGCGATGTGCGCCTCGCTGAGTACCAATTCTTTTGGCACGCCGTTCATCAGGTCGCGGCCCTTGATTTCGATGAGCTTGCCTTGGCCATCGGCGGGCGATGCGGCGGAACCGATTTCTTTTTTGATACGCTCGGCCGTGGCCTCGCCGATCAGCAGGTTATGGTAGCGACGAATGTAGTTGATGATGGCTTCGTCCATCTTGTCGCCGCCCACGCGCGCCGAGCGTGCGTACACGATGCCGCTGAGCGAAAGCACCGCCACCTCGGTGGTGCCGCCGCCAATATCCACGATCATGGAGCCGGTCGGCTCCGACACGGGCAGGCCCGCGCCAATGGCTGCCGCCATGGGTTCTTCGATCAGGTACACGTCACGCGCACCCGCGTTCTCCGCCGATTCCTGAATCGCGCGGCGCTCCACCGGGGTCGAACCCGCCGGCACGCAGATCACGATCAGCGGGCCGGTGAAGCTGCGGCGATTATGCACGCGCTGGATGAAATATTTGATCATTTCTTCCGCCGCGCGGAAGTCGGCGATCACGCCGTCTTTCAACGGGCGGATCGCTTCGATTTTCTCAGGCGTGCGGCCCAGCATCAGCTTGGCTTCGTTACCGAATGCGTAGGGCACCATCATGCCGCGTTCCTGCCGCATTGCCACCACACTCGGCTCGTTCAGCACCACTCCGCGCCCCTTCACATAGACCAGCGTGTTGGCGGTACCGAGATCGATGGCCATGTCTTCCGACATAAGCCCAAGCAGTTTTCCGAATCCGAACATAGAGTTTCCCGTGGCGAGGCATGTTTTTTTCTACCTTAGCCCCGGGCATAAGGCTGGCAAGGCCAAACTGCACCTAACCCACACCCGATACACGGTTCTTTCTAATCTTATTCTTCCCGCGCTAGCGGGCGGTCACGAAAAGCGATGCGACGACGCAGAGGATCGGTTTTCAGGCCGCCCTATTGCTGGTCGGTGAGGGCGAGGCGGGGACGCAGGCGATCCAGCTTGTTCAACGCATTCACATACGCCTTGGCGGAGGCCACCAGCGTATCGATGTCCGCCCCATGGCCCGTCACCATTTTGCCGTCGCTCTCCAACCGCACGCTAACTTCCGCCTGCGCGTCGGTGCCGCCAGTGATGGCGTGCACCTGATACAGTTTCAGCTCGGCATCTGCCGCGTCGAGTACCAGCGATTTGATGCCTTTGAACATGGCGTCCACCGGGCCTGCGCCCTCTTTTTTAGTGGTGCGTAATTTGCCGTCGATCATCAGGCCGATGCGCGCCATTTGCGGGCCGTCGGTGCCGCATTCGATCTGCATGTTGTCGAAGGCGAAACGCTCGTCCGGCGCGTCGGTATCGACCAGCGCGAGGATGTCCTCGTCGAAGATCTCTTTCTTTTTATCGGCCAGCGTTTTGAAGCGCACGAACGCGTCTTCCAACTGGTTGTCGCCCAGCGTCACGCCCAGTTCGCTCAGCTTGTCCTTGAACGCGGCGCGGCCCGAATGTTTGCCCATCACCAGGTTGGTTTTGGTCACGCCCACCGATTCCGGCGTCATGATCTCGTACGTGTCGCGGTTTTTCAGCATGCCGTCCTGGTGGTTGCCGCTTTCATGCGCGAACGCGTTCGCGCCCACGATGGCTTTGTTCACCTGCACCGGCTGACCGGTCACCTGCGTCACGAGGCGCGAGGCGCGCATCAGATGTTTGGTGTTCACATTGTTGGTCACGCCGTACTGGTCGCGGCGCACGTTCAGCGCCATCACCACCTCTTCCAGCGCCGTATTGCCCGCGCGCTCGCCGATGCCGTTGATGGTGCATTCGATTTGTCGCGCACCGGCTTTCACCGCCGCCAGCGAGTTGGCCGACGCCAAGCCCAGATCGTTCTGGCCATGGAAGCTGAACACTGCTTTGTCGGCGTTGGGCACCTTGCCCATCACCGTTTTGAACATATGCGAAATGGTTTCCGGCGTGCCGTAGCCCACCGTGTCCGGGAGGTTGATGGTGTTCGCGCCGCTGGCGATCGCCAGCTCCACCGCACGGCACAGGAAATCGAGGTCAGAACGCGTCGCGTCCATCGCCGACCATTCCACGTTATCGGTAAACGAACGCGCCAGCACCACGGCGTTTTTAATCACCTCCAGCGCCTGCTCCTGCGTCATTTTAAACTGGTGCGTCAGGTGGATTTCCGACGTGCTCATGAACGTATGGATGCGCGCTTGCTTGGCCGGCTTCAGTGCTTCAGCCGCACGGCGGATGTCGGCTTCCTTCGCACGCGCCAACGAACAGATCACGGCGTTCTTCGCCTGTTCCGCAATCGCCTTCACCGCTTCGAAATCGCCGTCGCTCGCCATAGCGAATCCGGCCTCGATCACATCGATGCCCATGCCATCCAGCACTTCCGCCACGAGGAGTTTTTCCTCCCGCGTCATGCTCATGCCCGGCGATTGCTCGCCGTCACGCAAGGTCGTGTCGAAAATAATGATGCGGTTGTCGGCCATGGGAGTCTCCTGAAAAGAGGAGAATTTCTAGCCCCGGAGATGCCTTACCGCAAGCCTAAACCACTAAACGTCGCTATGGCCGAACACTTCCGTCGAGCCCGGCTTGCGGAGCATTTTGTCCACTTCGCCCAGATGCATCTCTTCCTGCAGGATGAGGCCGCGCGCGTATTCTTCCAGCATCACCGATTTGCCTTCGACGATGGCAAGCAGGTCCCGGTAGCTCAGCAACGCCGTCTGCTCATGCGCCAGCGATTCACGCAGGATGTCGCCGATATCATGGTTGTGCGATTCCAGCAATTTACCGATGCCGAGCGACGGGTGGCCGCCAAAATGCGTGATAAGCTCGCCCGCCTGTTGTGCATGGGTCAGCGATTCGTTCGCCTGCTCGCGCAGCCACGACACAATGGGGATACGATTGTAGCCGAACACCATCAGCGAATAGTGCGTGTACTTCACCACGCCCGCCAGTTCGGCCTCCAAAATTGCGTTCAGCGCCTTGATGACGGCTTTGGTATCGAGTGCGTCGGCCATGGGAATCTCCTTCATTTGATTTCCCTTCATACACCCGCGCCCCCCATAAAAAAAGCGCGAACGACTCGCAACTCCCCAAACGAAAACGGGCCCACCAAAGCGAGCCCGTAACGTAACCACTAATCGACGAAGCTTACGCTGCGTCTACGAGTTTGTTCTTGGCGATCCACGGCATCATGGAGCGCAGCTTGGTGCCGACTTTCTCGATCGGGTGCTTGGCGGATTCCTCGCGGAATTTCTCCAGCTCGTGTTTGCCTTGCGTCGCACGATCGGCGATGAAGTTGCGGGCGAAGGTGCCATCCTGAATGTCCGTCAGTACGCGTTTCATTTCGGCTTTGGTCTCCGCCGTGATGATGCGCGGGCCGGTCACGTAGTCGCCGTATTCCGCCGTGTTGGAAATCGAATGGCGCATGTTCGCCATGCCACCTTCGTACAGCAGATCCACGATCAGCTTGGTTTCATGCAGGCACTCGAAATACGCCATTTCTTCCGGGTAACCGGCTTCCACCAGCGTTTCGAAACCGGCTTGGATGAGGTGGGTAATGCCACCGCACAGCACGGCCTGCTCGCCGAACAGGTCGGTCTCGCACTCGTCCTTGAACGTCGTTTCGATGGTGCCGCCCTTGCCGCCGCCCACGCCTGCCGCGTAGGAGAGCGCCAGCGCCAGCGCGTTGCCCGACGTATCCTGCTGGATGGCTACGAGGCAGGGAACGCCGCCGCCTTTTTTATATTCGCTGCGCACCGTGTGGCCGGGGCCTTTCGGGGCGATCATGAACACGTCCATATCGGCGCGCGGCTTGATGAATTCGAAATGCACGTTGAAGCCGTGGGCGAACGCC
The DNA here is from genome assembly GCA_037968615.1 of Rickettsiales bacterium. GTDB lineage: Bacteria > Pseudomonadota > Alphaproteobacteria > Rickettsiales > UBA3002 > QFOX01. The sequence continues at coordinate 33,158 of JBBKVX010000017.1, read as the reverse complement.
AGCGCGGCGCCTTGCTTGATGTTGCCTTCGATTTGCGCGTAGATGTCGCCCTGGAACTCGTCCGGCGCGAGGATCATCACCACGTCGGCGTCCTTCACGGCTTCCGACGCTTCCTTCACGGTGAAGCCAGCGGCTTGTGCTTTCAGCGCGGTTTTCGAATCCGGGCGCAGCCCGATGGTAATGTTTTTCGCGCCCGAATCTTTCAGGTTCAGCGCATGCGCATGGCCTTGGCTGCCGTAACCGATGATGGTGACGTTTTTGCCTTTGATGAGGGAGGCGTCGCAATCTGCGTCGTAATATACTTTCATGATTCGGTTCCTTTGCGTGTGAATGCCAGCGTTTTAGCCGTTTTTTTGAGAATGAAAAGCGTTAAATCCCTTTTTTGCCCCGCGCCACCGAAGCAACGCCGGTGCGGCAGACTTCCACTAAACCAATGGGTTTCATTAGGTTAATGAAGCTATCGACCTTTTCGCTCGTGCCGGTGATTTCGAACACGAAGCTCTCGCCCGTGGTATCGACCGGCTTGGCACGGAAAATACCGGAGATGCGCAGCGCTTCCACACGGTCGTCGCCTTTGCCCACCACCTTCACCAACGCCAGCTCGCGTTCGACGAACGGGCCTTCCACCGTCAGGTCGTTCACCTTGTGCACGGGCACCATGCGCTCAAGCAGCGCGATGATATGTTTGATTTTGCTGGCCGAGCCACGCGTCACCACGGTGATGCGCGAATAGCTGCGCTTAAGATCGACCTCGGCCACGGTCAGCGATTCGATGTTGTAACCGCGCGCCGAGAACAGCCCCACCACGCGGTTCAGCACACCGAACTCGTCATCCACCAGCACGCTCAGGATATGGCGATCCTCCAGCGGTTTTTCGTCGGGGATGTCGTAGACGATATCGAGTGTTTCTGTGCTCATATCAAACCCTGTTCTTATCCAGCACCGGTGCCGCTTCTTCGGGCCCCAGCACCAATTCATGATGCGCCGCGCCGGCGGGGATCATCGGATACACGTTCTCGTTCGGGTCCACCCAGCAATCGAACAGCACCGGGCCGGGATGGGCCATCATTTCCCGGATAGCATCGTCGAGCTTGGCCGGGTCTTTGCAACGGATGCCTTTCATGCCGAAGGCCTCGGCGCATTTCACGAAATCGGGCAGGCTGTCCATGTAGCTCTCCGAATAGCGCGAGCTGTAGAACATCTCCTGCCACTGGCGCACCATGCCCATATACTGGTTGTTGAGGATCATGATCTTCACCGGCAAACGGTACTGCACCGCTGTGCTCAGTTCCTGAATGCACATCATGAACGACGACTCGCCCGTGACGCACACGACTGGCGCTTTCATATGCGCGATCTGCACGCCGATGGCGGCGGGGAAACCGTAGCCCATTGTGCCCAGTCCGCCCGAGGTCATCCAGCGGTTCGGCTTGTCGTAGAGGATATGTTGCGCGGCCCACATCTGGTGCTGGCCAACATCGGTGGTGATGTAGAAATCTTTTTTCTCAAGCGCCTTGTTAAGCTGACGCAGCGCGTGCTGCGGCTTAATGTGGCGGCCCACTTGCTTATAGCCGAAACTGTCGCGCGCGCGCCAGCCATCCACCTGTTTCCACCATTTCGCCAGCGCTTCTTTTTGCGCGGCGTATTTCTTTTTCTTCCACAGCGCGATCATCATATCGATGACCTCGCCCGCATCGCCAACAATGGGAATTTCCACCGGCACGATCTTGTTGATGGAGCTGGCGTCGATATCGACATGGATCTTTTTCGACCCCACCGAGAACGCGTCCAACCGCCCCGTCACCCGGTCGTCGAACCGCGCGCCAAGATTGATCATCACGTCGCATTCGCTCATGCACATGTTGGCTTCCAGCGAGCCATGCATGCCCGGCATGCCGAGGAACAGCGGGTCGCGGCCGGGATAGGCGCCAAGGCCCATCAGCGTGGTGGTGACGGGATAGCCCGTCATACGCACCAGTTTGCCTAAGCTTTCGCAGGCTTTCGGCCCGGCATTCACCACACCGCCACCCACGAAAAACAGCGGCTTTTTCGCGCGCGCCATCAAATCCACCGCGCGCTCCACCATGCGCATATCGGGCTTTTTCACCGGCTTGTAGCTCTGGCGATGCGTCGAGGGTTTGCCATAATATTGGCCAATGCTGTTCAGCACGTCCTTGGGCACATCCACCAGCACGGGGCCGGGGCGGCCGGTCACGGCCACGTGGTAGGCTTCGTGCAAAATGCGGCCGAGATCGTTCACGTCCTTCACGAGGTAGTTGTGCTTGGTGGCCGAACGCGTGATGCCGACAATATCGGCCTCTTGGAACGCATCGGAACCGATCAGATGCGTCGGCACCTGGCCGGTAATGCATACTAGCGGAATCGAATCCATCAGCGCGTCGGCCAGCGCCGTCACCATGTTGGTGGCGCCGGGACCCGAAGTCACCATCACTACGCCCACCTTGCCGGTGGAGCGGGCGTATCCCTCCGCCGCATGGCCTGCGCCCTGTTCGTGGCGCACCAGAATATGGCGCAGTTTGTTTTGTTTGAACAACGCATCGTACACCGGCAACACCGCGCCGCCGGGATAGCCAAACACCACGTCGGTGCCATTATCGAGCATCGACTGAATGATGATTTCCGCACCGCTCATCTCGCGTCCGGCTTTGGTCGCGGGGGCATCTGTTTTGCGGCTGTCGCGCGCGGCGGGGCTGGCCTTGGCGCCGTGAAACTCATCCGCCTTCAGCGGAATGTTCAGTCGCTTGGCTTCCGCCAGCAGCGTCATTTGGTGGCGGGCGGGAACCAGTTCCCATTGCGACACCGCGCCCGGTGTAACGCCACAGATATCGGCCACATGGTTGGTGCCGCCGAACTTGGCAATGATGCGTTCTTTCGTGTCCATAAGGCGGGGTATTTAGGTTATCTAAACGAACTTTGCAAGCCTAAAATCGTTTAGTTCAACGGTGCCGCTCGGCTTTGGCCGGAGCCATCTGGCGATCAAGTGCATTCCATGCCTCCAGCAGTCCTTCCGCACTCAGCGCAGCATCTGGGTGTTTTTCCAGCAAAGTCGAGAGCGTGCCGTTCGTGCGGCGGAGCACTTCATGGGCCAGCACCATCGTGTTATCGTTGGCGGCGGGAAGGGCTTCGGCGCGTGCCTGCGCGCGGGCTTCTGGCTCCAGCTTTTGTGCATGCCGGTCGGCCGTCAGCACGATGAATGCCGCCATTTCGGGCGCAATATATCCGCTCAGGCCTTCGCTGTAGGGTTCAAATAATCCTTCCAGCAAGCCCTTCGATTTTTCCGTGATCCAGTATTTTTCCTGCATCGTTAGCTCGTGGTCGCGCCGACTGGGGTAATGCCGATAAAAATGCTCTTCCGCCCAATCGTAGCACGTATCCCGCAACTCATGCGGCGCCGCACCTTGCTTGCGCTGCTCGGCATGGATCATTTCACGCAAAGCGCCATGCGCCATTTCGGTCATTTCAGCATAGCGGCTGCAGGCTTCCAGCGCGGGTTTGTAAGCGCGCATCGCCGTTGGCGGCGCCGTGCGCAAAAACTCGGCGCGCGCATCTTCCAGCCAATGATCGACAATGCGCCACATCTCAAAATCATTGCCCAGGAACACGCTGCCATGCAGGCCGCCCTGCACGATCTCGATCAATGCCAGCGCGCGTTCTTTCGGAGTGGTGGCTTTCTGCATCGAATCGCATATTTTGTCGCGCGCGATCCGCAGCATCGCCCGTCGCTCCTCGATGTCCATGTCGTCAAGATAGCGCGTACGGCGGTTCTCTTTCACCAAATTCAGCATGGTGCCGCGTTGGATTTCCGGATGCTCGCTTTTTGTCGTGCGCATAAAATGCTGCACCTCATCGAGATGCAATTCTACCGTACGCAACGTGCTGTCCAGCGCAGCCACGAATGCCGGGTCCACGTTCAGGTAATTCTCCGTAACCTGCCCACTCATAAGCGCCCCTTTTCTTTGCCCGGCGCCATCTGGTTGATCATCACTTCCAGCAGTTGCAGCGGGTCGTGGGCGAGGTCGGTATGCTGGCGGGTGAGCGGTTTCAGCGCGGCGCATACATCATGGATCATTTTAGGCTGGTTCAGCTCAGGGCCGAACATTGGCTGGTTGTCGTTATCGGCAGCGAGCGCCTGTTTAGGCCTTACGACGCCGCGCAATGCACGCGTGCCTGCTGTGGCCACCAGATAGGCCATTTCGGGGCAGCTTTCCCCCGGCAGGCTCGCTTTGAACGGGGCCAGCAACTCGTCCAGCAATTGGCATTTGAACGTATAGAAATCTTCGGGTTCGCACTGCTCGTAGCTTATCCCACGCTGCGCAGCAAATTCCTCCATCGCGTAGGATTGGAAATGTGTAATGCGATGCGTGGGGGCGACGCCTGCTTTCTCCTGCCGTGCCAATAACAGCGAAGCCAACGCGGAGTCGTTCTTGTCCGCCACCTCCATATAGATGTCGGTAAGGCTGAACAGATCGCCCATTCCATATTCGGCGGTAAACTGGCGATCGATCTTCGTGTCGTCCGCCTGCAACGCGGCATATTCCTTTTGCCAGATTTTATAAAAATCGGCCATCACGCCGAAATGCTCTTCGTTGGTTTCGCCCAGCAAGGTTTCACGATACACGCCGCACAGCGCGTTCAGCACCAGCATCTGCTGGTCTTCCGAATCGCGCATCATGTGCAATGTATCCTGCAGGGCATCCAGCACGTCGCAAGCATAATAATACACATCCTCGAATTCCTCGCGCGGGGGAATCTCTTCCTGCTTGGGACCCAGCGCGTAGCCGCGCTCCTTGGCATGCGGGTCGGCTGCGAACGCCGCATCGCTTGCCGCAAGGGCCGAGGTAAAATCGGCGTCGAATTGGGCGCGCGCGGCCTTAAGGGCCGGTAGCACCAATGGGTCGCTCGGGTGGATGCGGGTAATCTCACTCATGGCACGACCCTAGCAAACCCACGCGCCAGCATTCATGACAATTTCGTGAAATAGCCAGCTTCTGCCCTCTGCCCGGTGAGCGCCATCGCCCCGCCCAGTTGGTTGCGCAGCCAGGTTTGCTGGCGCTTGGCGTAGTTGCGGGTGTTCTGCTGGGCTTGGGCGACCGCCGCTTCGCGCGTCATATCACCGCGCAGGTAGGCGGCCAGTTCCGGCACGCCATGGGCGCGGGTGATGGGGTTGTCGGGCGATAACCCAAGCGCCGCCAGTGCCCGCACTTCCTCCAGCGCGCCCTGTTCCAGCATTGCCTCGAACCGCGCATCGAGGCGCGGATACAGCACTGGCTTCTCCACCGCGATGTAGAACTCGTGGAACACGGCTTCCGGCAGCGGCGGCGGCGTGTCCTGCGCTTGCCATGCTGCTAGGCTCTGGCCGGTGGCTTCCAGCACCTCCAGCGCACGGAGATTACGCTGGCTGTCACCCGGTTTCAACTGCGCCGCCATGGCTGGGTCGCGCTGCTCCAGCATCGCGCGCACCGACGCCGCGTCCATCGCGCGCAGTCGCGTGCGCAACTCTTCCGGAATTGGCGGAATGTTCGCCAGACCTTCTTTCAGCGCTTTCACATACATGCCCGTGCCACCCACCAGCAGCGGCAGTTTTCCCTCGTCCCACGCGCGGCGAATCACCGGCTCCACCAGCGCCAGCCAGCGCGCCACGCTGCTCGGCTCCTGGGCGCGCAGCACGCCGTACAGTGCGTGTTCCGCCTGCGCTTCTTCCTCCACGCTGGGCCGCGCGCTGAGTACGCGCAGTGCGCCCGACATCTGCATCGCATCGGCATTGATGATGACAGCGGGCCGCGATGCCGCTACTGCTAGCGCCAACGCCGATTTACCCGAGCCGGTCGGCCCCATCAACACCGCGATATTCTTATGACCCATACACTCACCCTGATCGCCGCACCCGGCACCACGCTTCCTGCGGCCGAGATTGCCACTTCGCTGCGCGCACCGCAATGGCAATGGCTCGCCGAGGGCATCGCCGCCGATCTCACCCTCGCCAGTCCGCTGATGGACGCCGCCTTGCCCCAACGCCTCGCTACCGCGCGCATCGACCATATTCTGCAGCCCAGCGAAGGACGCGAAAAACGCCTGCTCATCTCCGACATGGATTCCACGATGATCGATCAGGAATGCATCGACGAGCTGGCGGGCTATATGGGTTTGAAAGACCATGTCAGCGCCATCACCGAGCGCGCCATGAACGGCGAACTTGATTTTGCTGCGGCCCTGCGCGAGCGCGTGGCCCTACTGAAAGACCTGCCGGAAGCAGCTTTACAAGAAGTATTCGATTCCAAAATTACGTTAATGGCGGGGGCGCGCACGTTGGTGCAAACCATGAAAGCGCGCGGCGCTTATTGCCTGTTGGTCTCCGGAGGTTTCCGCTTCTTCACCGGGCGCGTCGCCACGGCGTTGGGCTTCGATGGCGACGAGGCCAACCAGCTGGAAATTATCGATGGCAGCCTCACTGGCCGCGTGCTCGACCCCATCCTCGACAAAGAAAGCAAACGCGAAAGCCTGCACCGCACCGCGCAGAAAAAAGACCTCGCGCTTAGCGCCTCTCTTGCTCTCGGCGACGGCGCCAACGACCTGCCCATGCTGCTCGACGCGGGGCTCGGCATCGCCTACCACGCCAAACCCACCGTGCAGGCGCAGGCGAAACACGTCGTCAATTTCAATGATCTCACCGCCGCGCTCTATGCCCAGGGCATTGCCAAAAGCGAGTGGGCCACCACTTAAAAGCAAATGGCCGGGTCGCCCAACGCGTGGTTCACGTCGCGCATTTTTTGACGGAATTGGTAGCTGCCGATTTCGGTCGTCACCTTCAGTCGTGGCGTATTCCGGGTATACGAAACCGTTGGCTCCGCTTCTAGCCCATGCTGCTTGAGCAGCGCAATCGCCGCCTCCGTCGCGTCTTTTGCCAACGAGGCCGGATCGGCGCTGGAGGCTTTGTAAATGATATTCAACTCGTGCGCATGCGCTGCTTTCGGTGACGCGGGCTGAGGCTCCATACGCAAAATGGATCCCCGACCATTTACGAGCTCTGGGCTCGATACCGGCACCTGCTCTGGCCAGAACGATGTATTCTCATCTTGCATGCTACTCTCCCTAAGCCTCTCTCATACATCGGCAAAACAATAACTGTATGAAGCTTTCATGACATCGTCCTTCGCTAATCCTGCTTACTCCGCAAAGCGGGCGGCCTCAAAATGGGCCAGATGCCAGGAGTGGCGTTCCGGCATTTCCCGGGGCGACAGGTGGTCCGTTTTCAGGCCACCTATTTCACCGGAACGGTGACGAATTGGAGGGCACTGCCGCGCGCAATCCGCATCAGCAGGAACTCACGTCGCGCCTTCTTCACCGCCGCCACTTGCGCGCTCACATCCTCGGGCTTGGCCACGGGCGTCTGGTTCACATCGGTGATGACATCGCCGGGGCGCACACCCTGTTTGGCCACATCGCCGTTGCGGTCGAGCTCCGTCACCAACAGACCCTTGATGTCCTTCGGAATGCCGAATTGCGCGCGCACCGCCATGTCGAGCGGCGCCAGCTGCATGCCAAGCACGCGGCTGGTCTTAGCGCTCGGCACCACCGGTTTCGCACCCGGCTTCTTGTTCGTCGGGGCGTCGCCTTCCTCACCGGGCTGCTCTTCCAGCAACACTGGCAGCGTCATCGTTTTGCCTTTGCGGAACAGCTGTACCGCCACCTTGGTATTGGTTTTTGTTTCCGCCACCACGCGCGGCAGGTTGCGCATTTCCTTGATGGTACGGCCACCGAACGTGAGGATCACATCGCCCTTTTGCAGACCTGCTTTGGCGGCGGGGCTGTCCGGCGTGATCTCCAGCAACAGCGCGCCACTGGGTGATTTCATGCCGATGGCTTCGGCGATTTCTTCGTTCACTTCCTGGATTTTTACACCCAGCCATGCGCGTTGCGCTTTGCCATATTGGCGCAACTGGTCGAGCACCGGTTTGGCCAGCGAGGTCGGCACTGCAAAGCCAATACCAATGTTGGTGCCCGTGGGCGAGAAAATGGCAGAGTTGATACCCACCACTTCGCCCGTGGCGTTGAACAACGGCCCACCGGAATTACCCCGATTGATGGCTGCGTCCGTCTGGATAAAATCGTCGAACGGCCCGGCATTGATGTTGCGACCGCGCGCGCTTACGATGCCCGCACTCACCGAGCCGCCGAGGCCGAACGGGTTGCCCACCGCAATCACCCAGTCGCCCACTTTCAACGCATCGGAATCGCCGAATTTCACATAGGCCAGCGGCTTCGCGGGCTTCACTTTCAGCAGCGCCAGATCGGTCTTCGCGTCGCGGCCCACGATATCGGCCACCAGATGCGTGTTGTCACTGAAGATCACCGTCACCTCATCGGCATTGGCCACCACATGATTGTTGGTCACCACGTAGCCTTTGGGGTCGATCACGAAGCCGGAGCCCAGCGATGTCACTTCGCGCTCGCTGTCGCCACCGCCGAAACGTTCACCGAACTGGCGGAACAGTTCCTTGAATTGCTCGGCCTGCGGGTCGCCTTCCGGCAGCCCCTCGATGCGGAACGGCACGGCAGCCTGCGTCACTACTTTTTGTGTGGTGGAGATGTTCACCACCGCCGGCATGAGCGGCGCCACCACGGGGGCGAACGATTCCGGCTGGGCCTGCGCCATCAGCGGTACGGCCACCACTGCGGCCGCAATGAGACGAGAAATGCTGCGCAACATAACAACTCCTCAGGCAACGTTTTTTATGAGTAGATTACTGGTTCAGTTCCTTCAGGAATCCGCTATCCGGCGACAACACGATGGTGGTGTCGTCCTTGCCCAACGTGGCGCGGTAGGCCTGCATGGAGCGGTAGAAGCGGAAGAACTCCGGGTCGCGGCCGAACGCATCGGCGTAGATTTTTGAAGCCTGCGCATCGCCGTTCCCGCGAATCGTTTCCGAATTCTTGCGTGCCTCGGCAAGAATTTCGGTACGTTCACGGTCGGCCTTCGCTCGCACTTCCAACGCTTTCTGCTCGCCCTCGGCGCGGAAACGTTGCGCTTCCTTAGTGAAGTTCTTGCGCATGCGCTCGTAGGTCGATTGCGAAATGTCGCTCGGCAGATCGGCACGCATGATGCGCACATCCACCACTTCGATACCGAAGCCCTCGCTGCGGCGTGAGTCCTTATTCGCCTCAGTCAGCGCCACGCCCTGCGCCTGCTTGTTCACCGTATCGCGAATCTCGCGCATGATGCCGTCGCGCTCGTTGCTCAACAGATCGGCCAGCGAATGGTTGCCCAGCACGCGGCGCATGCTCGACACCACCACCGAATTCAGGCGGCTGTTCAGGTTCATTTCATTTTTCACCGACTGGTAGAATTGCTGCGGGTCGGTGATGCGGTAGCGCACGAACGCATCGATCACCACGCGCTCGTCCACGTCCATCGCGCGGTTGCGGGTGATGAACTCCGCCGGTTGCGCTTCAAAACCCAGAATGCGTTTGTCGAACATCAGCACGTTCTGCACGAACGGAAGCTTGGCGTTCAGGCCCGGCTCTTTTTCCAACCGCACGATTTCGCCGAACTGCAGCACCAACGCCTGGCCCGTTTGCGGCACAATGAACAGGCTGGAGCTGAGCAGCACCACCACGGCAAAAAGTGCGATCCCAATTTTTATAACAATGCTCGGCATATGTCTCTCCTACTGTCCGGCGGCGGTGGCGGCCGGGGTGGCAGCATTGCGTGGGGCCGGTGTCGGCACCCACTGCATCATGCCGCCATTGCCTTGGGCTTTACGATCGATGATCATTTTCGGCATGCCTTTCAGCACTTCTTCCATGGTCTCCAGATAGATGCGCTTTTTCGTTACATCCTTGGCCTGCGCGTATTGCGTATAGATCTGGTTGTAGCGCGAGGCATTGCCCTCCGCATCGGCGATGGTCTTGGCTTTGTAGGCCTCGGCATCCTGGTTCATTTTCGCCGATTGGCCCTTCGCCGTGGGGATTATCTCGTTGGCGTACCCTTCTGCCACCGACTCTGCCGTTTGCTTGTCCTGCTCGGCGCGTTTCACGTCCTGGAATTCGTCGATCACCGGTTGCGGTACATCCGGGCGGCTCAAGTTCACCGCCAGAATTTCCACGCCCGCTTGATAGCGGTCGAACATTTCCTGCATGATGGATTTGGTATCCTCAGCGATCTGCGATTGCGCGCTGGTAAGAATATCGTCCAGCTTGTTACGGCCGATCACTTCGCGCATCGCCGATTCGGCGACCGATTTCACGTTCAGCTCCGGCTCACGCATGTTGAACAAATAATCCTCTGGCGCCGACACATCGATTTTCCACTGCACTTCGAAATCGACATCGACGATGTTGCGGTCGCCCGTCAGCATCTGGCCTTCGCGCAATTGCTGCGTGCTGCGATCGGCGTTCAATACCTTCGACTGGCGCAGCGTCGGATTGTCGGCGCTGCTGCCCTGACGGCCAATCTCTACTTTGTTTACCGTGGTCACCGAGGGAATGAGCACCGTTTCGAACGGGGCGGGCAGATGGTAGTTCAGGCCCGGCGTGGTCGTGCGTTCGTATTTGCCAAAGCGCAGCACCACACCCAGTTCATCCGGGTTCACGCGATAGATGCCCGAAGCAATCCACAGCACAAAAATCGCCGCCAGTACTAAGGGAATCGCGCGCTTCTCGTTGCCATTGCCGAACCAGCCGCGCATGCGGTCGTGCTGCATGCGCAGAATTTTTTCCATATCGGGTGCCGGTTTTTTGGGGCCGCCCATGCCGCCATTGTTGCCGCCATTGCCCGAACCACCGCCGGTTCCGCCCGAATTGCCCCCGCGTGCCCAGGGGTTTTTATTATTGGCCATGGTTTATCCTCTATGCGAAAAATGCTGTCCGATATATAGAAGCGTTCCGTCCACGCTTCAAGCACGCATGTCATTTATGAACGATCCTGCCGCACGCCGCCCCGCCGTTTGGAACACCGAAAAACTCTCCGGTGTCCGACGCATTGTGGCTGTGGCCAGCGGCAAAGGCGGTGTCGGAAAATCCACCGTCACGGTGAATCTTGCACATGCACTTACTGCGTGCGGCCAACGCGTCGGTATTCTCGACGCCGATATTTACGGCCCCAGCATTCCGCGCATGCTCGGTTTGGAAACGCGCCTCAAACCCGAATTCACCGATGGCGCGATGGTGCCGCCCGTGGCCTACGGCATCAAAGCCATGTCCATCGCGCTGCTGATGGACAACCAAGCCGCCGTGATGCGCGCACCAATGGTAACGAAAGCGCTCGCGCAACTGCTGCGCGGCACGCGTTGGGGCACCGACGCCGAACCGCTCGATGTATTGCTCATCGACATGCCGCCCGGCACCGGCGACGTGCATCTCAGCCTCGCGCAATCCGTGCCCATCGATGGCGCACTCATCGTCACCACGCCGCAAATGATCTCGGTGATCGACGCTGAAAAATCCGCCTTCATGTTCCAGAAATTGAACATTCCGCTGCTCGGCATCGTCGAAAATATGAGCTACTTCAGTGATGCGAACGGCCAGAAACAATGCCTGTTCGGCAGCGGCGGTGGCGCGGCCATGGCGGCGCAATTTGAAACACCGCTGCTGGCGCAACTGCCACTCGACCCCGCCTTGCGCGAAGCGGCCGATACTGGACAGCGCATCGCGAGCGATGCGTTCAAGGATTTGGCTGGGAAATTATAACGCCGAAGCGCGTGCAGGCGACTTCACAAACTAGAAGTTCATCCCCGTCACCCCTTTATTGAGGTGCTCGTTACTGCTGTAACCAGAATCGTCTTGCGTCGATTCGGGGGCGTAGACCATGTCGTAAGGTTCGACGGGTTCGGGCGCCGGGGCCTGCATGCGCGGGGCGTAGCCCGTGTCGTTGTACAGATATTGCTGTACGGGCGACAGATGTTGTGGGGCCGATTGCGCCCAAGCCGGGGCGGAACAGGCAAAGAGTGCGGCGATACAGAGACAATATTTCATGAGGATTTTATAGGTCAGGCAGGGCGCGATGTCCACCCCTTATGTTGCGATGCAGCATATAAGGCAATCCGTCTATTAAATGGGCAGGGGCGCGGCAAAGGCTATTGAAATACCGTTATTTTTTAAATCACCCTAAGCAGCGAACGCCGCCTACGCCTGCAGCGTCGCCTGAAGCTCGTCCCACTCACGTTTCGTGAGGTTCGAGTTCTCCTGCGTCACCGCTTCACCGGCCAGCAGGCGCTTCACCACCGCCATGCCGCTGCGCGACAGGCGCGTGCCATGCAAGCGATGCTCGACGAATGCTTCGTACGCGAACGGCACCCATTTCTTCACCATCTCGATCATTACATCGGCGTAGGCGCGGATTTCGTACTGCGCATGCGGGTCCGCGCGCAGCATCAGGAAATGCATCAGGTAATGCAGGTCAATCTTCCAGTACCATTGCGTGTAGTAGTTCAGCGTCAGGTTCATGCGCGCCAGCTCGCGGGCGATGCCGGATTTGTCCTCATCGATCACGGTGCCGGTGGCGTCCGCGTTCATCAGCTCTTCGTAATGGCTGTACACCATCTCCGAATCACCTTTCAGGATCTCCATCACGCGCTTGCTCTCCTCGGCGGTGAGTTCGCCTTCGCTGCGGCCCTGATGGTTCTTCTTCGATTGCGGGCTGAGATGTTTCAGCTCCGGAATGTAGAATTCCTTGTCCATGATGGAATAGCGCGCCGAGTACTCGTTCACGTTCGCCGTGCGATGGCGGATCCATTGCCGCGCCACGAAAATCGGCAGCTTCACATGGAACTTAATTTCGCACATCTCGAACGGCGTGCTGTGCCAGTGGCGCATTAGGTAGTTGATGAGGCCCTTATCCTGGCTCACCTGCTTGGTGCCGCGCCCGTAGCTCACTCGCGCCGCCTGCACGATGGCCGAATCGTCGCCCATGTAATCGATCACCCGCACGAACCCATGGTCAAGCACCGGAATCGGATCGTAGAGGATCTCCTCCAAAGCTGGCGACACCGCACGCTTTGTCGGCGCCGTTTCGCTGAGTTCGTTCATATTCGATTCCTGGATTTTCTGCACATTCGCCATTCGGGTCGCTCCTCGTTTCGAAAGAAACTACAAGAGCCGCGCGGGGGCGCAACCAACAAATGATGCGTGAATTAAAATTGTGCGCAAAGCGGCGAAGCGCTTGAAACAGGCCTAGCCGAAACGGGGCATCTCGATTTTGAACGGCAACTTGATCTGCGGCAGGCGGAAGCCCTGCTTCTCTTCTGCCTCAGGCAAGTGGCCTACAGCCGCTACTTGGCTACGCACCAGCGGGCGCGCCGCCGACGAAGCCTGCGCTTGTGCCGCACGCGGCACCTGCGTTGCCTCCACGGCAGCATGCGCAATGCCCGCATCCGCGCGGCCCAAGGCGCCATCGTTCCGGCGTGAACCGGCTTTGTGCTCGTCCACCATTTCGGTCACGGTCTCGACCAGCGAAGGAGGCATATAACGGCTCATGCGCTCTCTATCCAAATGCTCGCCACCGTTCTGCGCCACTTCGGTGACACCAGCAGTAATGAACCCGCCGAGGCCAGTCGCAAGGAAGCCGGACTGCATGGCGCGGTAGGAAGCGTATTCTGCGTCGTTGATTTTTCCCTGCTGATGGTCGCGGTCGAGGCGCTGCCAGTAGTTGGCGCTACCATATTCTTCCGCATGGGCATCCGAAGGGCGAATGAAGACAGCGGCAGCCGTTGCCGCCAGCCCCACACCCGGGATCATACGGCCAGCAAAGCGTGCAACGCGGCCAAATCGGGTGGCGCGTACAGCGATCTCGGCGCTTTCTACACCAAGGCGGCTGCTGGCAAAGCGCGAAATGGCAGAAGACGCAGCATCGCCCATACGTTCGATGCGGCCGGCATTTTCTGTAAGATGCGACGCCAGCTGTACGCGGCCTGCACCACGACCACCATTATCAATGATGCTGGCGGCATTCTCGGCGCGCTCGGCCACGCGAGCGGTAGTGCGGCCAACACCTTCTTCCGCCGCACGCAGCGAATTCTGTGCGCCGCCCAAACGGACTTCGTCTACTTTCATTGCAGCGCGGTCGGCAAGCGTGCGCTCGGCAAGCGGCTTGGCCTGCAATTCATCCACGCGCGCCTGGCGTGCATCCACACGCGTTTGGCGCACATCGCGGCGCATCTCGGCTTCGCGCAGCGCATCTTCTGCCGCGCGGAACTGGCCGGATTTTCCGCCCGGAATCAGATCGGACGCACCTTGCACTACCCCAGCGGTCAACCCTGTCACACCGGCCACGGCCGTACGCGCCACGGAAACGCCACTGCGCACCGCGCCATGCGCTACCGCAACACCTGCGCGACCCACCGTCGGGGCCATACGAACGCCGACAAAACCTGCACCCGCCAGCCCTGCGGCCACCATCGCCCATTCTTGCGGCGTGTCGATACCACGGAAATGCTCGGCAAGCGTTGTGCCTGCGTTATCGCCTGCTTTATCTACGGCATCTTTCAAAACCGCGCCATTGTCGGCTGCAGCAACAAGGGGGGTGCCCGCAGCATCCATCGGCGCGTCAGGCGCGGTTGGCACTGGGTCGTTTTTGCTCGGAGCAACCACGTCAACATCCTGGCCAGCACGGTTTTGCTGCGCGCCGCCTCGGGTCAACGCTTCAGCCCAGTGGCGCGTATCCACGCCATCAATCTCGCGCGCTTCCGTCAGATTTTCGCGCGTCGCTTTAACATCGGCATCATTGGTAGCGCGGCGCACGTGCTCATCAAACGTATGGGTCGGGCGCGCATCGAGTTTCTGTAGCAACGGGCCAACGATCGGGATTTGGCGCGCCAGATCCCAGATCCAGGCAAAGCTTGCGGCGCCGTAGGCCAGGAAATTATCCACGCTCGAAACAGCGGCACCGATCCCCTTAGACTCGCGCTCTACTGCGCGCGCCTGGAAAACACTTGCATAGGCCGCACCAAGCGACCGCGCTTGCTCTGCCGAAAGATTATTGCCAATGACCTTAAGCTGGTTATAAAATTCGCCCGCCGCTTCCGCAGTAATGGTCACCGGCAATACAGCCGTGCCCACACCCGTGGCCCCCGCATGTCCGGCATCGCCCACACCTTGAGCTGCCCGTCTGCTTGCGTCAGCCGCATCCAGCACATCGCGCAACACGGGAATCTGGTGGGCGAGGCCCCCGGCCGCATTAGCGGCGTTGCCTGCTTGGTCGCGGGCGCCACGGCCGATGGGCGAATTCATAACTTCGGAAATAAGCTGGCGCTGTTTCGCCGGGTCGTTCAGGCGCGTAATATCAGGATAGGCAACAATCAGGGCGGCCACGCGGTCGGCCATCACACGGTGTGAGGCGTCAAGCTGGTCGTAGCTGTACCGAAGCGCGAGATTGTTCTCGGGCGTAACGGTACCGGTCGCCGGCTGGCCGTTCTCGGGATTGTTGGTGCCTGATGTCATAAAGTTATCTCCTAGCCTTCACCCTAACAAAGTTATGTGACAGCTTGATGACGATGGCGGCCAAGAACTGTGACAATTCCGGGTCAATTTACGCCTAAAATCTTTACGTTCTGTTAACGTTTTGCTTGCTTGTCACCCCCATGTATTTTCCTTCGGGAGGCGGCTGTCGACGCGCGATAGCGGTGGGGTTTGGGGCAAAGGGCCCCATCCGCGCGAAGCGCTCATAAAAGAAGAACATGCTGCCTCTTGCCTATCCCCCCGCATCGGCCTATACTGAGCATGTTCCTTCGGGGACTATGATGATAAACGTTACGCGGAATAGTCGGATTGGACCCGGGGGCAGAGCCCGGCGCCTCCACCATATTAGGCAACTGATAACTCACGCAAGTGAACCGGGAGCCGCAAAGTGTTAAAGCTTTGAATCTGGGGGCGAATTAGCATCGACAACCGCAGTAAAGGCGTCGGCTTTCATTCGGGGTGATCTCCCGTGATCGGATCAAACCTACAAGTGCCAACGACAACGTAGCACTCGTTGCAGCTAACGACAACAACGTCGTAGCGGCCCGTCTCGCTGCTTAGTGTAGCCTGACGAGCTCTAGCTCGTAAACGCGGCCCGGGGAGGGCCGGGCAACAGAACCTCCCCACCCTTTCTCGGCGGCCCGACACCGAGCAAGATAAGGCGCGAAGCGGCGGGGGTGGCGAAGCCAAGGGGGTTAAGATCCCCTCAGCGAAGCTGCCGGGCAACAGAATCCCCCCACCGACCTCAGGTCGGGCTTTAGATTAAAATGATTTTAATAGCTAAAAAAGCGGGAAACCGCTAAATGATGGGCATCATGCAAGACGAAACCCTAGATTATCCGAAAATGATCGATTCCGCGATGCGCAATGTCGTGCGCGAATCGCTGATCCATGTGCAGAAATTCGGTCTGCCGGGCGAGCATCATTTCTTCATTTCGTTCCAAACGGAATATCCCGGCGTTTCCATCTCCCCGCAGCTGAAAGCGCGTTACCCGGAGGAAATCACCATAGTGGTGCAGCACCAATTCTGGGATCTGAAAATCGCCCGCGACCATTTCTCGCTGATGCTCAGCTTCAATAACGTGCCCGAGAAACTCGTCGTGCCGCTGGACGCGCTCACCGCGTTCGCCGACCCCAGCATCAAATTCGGCCTGCAATTCCATGGCAAACGCCCGGTCACCACTTCCGAGAACGAAGAGCCCGTCGCTTGCCCCGCCACCGGCCGTACGGCCAACGAAAAACCGCCGATGGCCGCCTTCGAGGAAGATGCTCCCTCCGAAGAAACCAAAGCCGCCAACGACGAGAAGGTCATCTCGCTCGAGGCCTTCCGCAAGCGCTAGCGGCCACCCGGTCCTTTGGTATTCGCGCGCTCACGGATACTTTTGATAACCCGCTCCACATGGTCTTTGAACCGCGCGTCATTTTCTGCGGTGCGTGCCGCTAATTCCTCAGGGCTACGTTGAGGCCATATTTTCCTTACCTGTGCTTCCAGGTCAAAACGCGGCTGCTTGTCGTTGGTCATGGTCAGTCCTCATGTGAAAACGCATCACAAAACCATACCGTTTTCTAACCCCACCATGTATGAACTTTGCATGACAACTATGCCGCATCTGCTCACTCTCGCCCGCACCGCTGCCGCCAGCGGTGAAGTGCCCATCGCCGCCGCCATCGTGGCGGCCGACGGCACGCTGCTGTCGCAAGCGCATAACCTCGTCGAGACCAACCGCGACGCCACAGCGCATGCCGAGCTGCTGGCCATCCGCGCCGCCTGCGAAACACGCGGTAGCAAATACCTCGCCGATTGCACGCTCTACGTCACGCTCGAACCCTGCGCCATGTGCGCACAGGCGGCCTCGTTGGCGAAAATCAAAAAGATCATCTACGGCGCGCACGACCCCAAAGGCGGCGGCGTCGAACATGGCGCCCGCGTGTTCACGCACCCCACCTGCCACCACGCTCCCGAAACCATCGGCGGCGTGATGGAAGCCGAATGCGGTGCGCTGCTTAGCGCATTTTTCCGCGAAAAACGCCAGAGCTAGGCTTGCTTTCCTGCGCATCTGCGGTTAGTTTGCCGCCAAATTCTTCTTACCGAAAGTGCGCGTCATGACCCAATATGTCTTCGTAATGAAAGGCCTCACCAAGAATTATCCGGGTGGGAAAACCGTGTTGAATGACATCTGGCTCTCGTTCCTGCCGGGCGTGAAAATCGGTATTGTGGGCCATAACGGCTCGGGTAAATCGACGCTGCTGAAGATCATGGCGGGCCGCGACACCGAATTCAACGGCGAAGCATGGGCCGCCGAAGGCATCAAAGTGGGCCTGCTGGAGCAGGAGCCGCAGCTCGACGAATCGAAGACCGTGCTTGAAAACGTGATGGTGGGCCTGAAAGAGAAACAAGCCCTCGTCGATCGTTACAACGAGCTGATGGCCGATTATTCCGACGAAATCGCCGACGAAGCCGCCAAGCTGCAGGACGCCATCGACCATGCCGGTGCATGGGACTTGGAACGCGAGGCCGAAGTGGCCATGGACGCGCTGCGCTGTCCCCCCGGCGACGCCTCGGTAGTAAAACTTTCCGGTGGTGAGAAACGCCGCATCGCCCTCGCCCGCCTGCTGCTCGAGCGCCCCGACATGCTGCTGCTCGATGAGCCGACCAACCACTTGGACGCCGAATCCGTGTCGTGGCTCGAGAACTTCCTGAAAAACTACGCCGGCACCGTGGTGATGGTGACCCACGACCGTTACTTCCTCGACAACATCACCACCTGGACACTGGAACTCGACCGTGGCGAAGGCCGCCCGTTCGAGGGCAACTATTCCAGCTGGCTCGACCAAAAATCCCGCATGATGACGCAGGAGGACAAAGAAGAATCCGCCAAGGTGAAGGCGATGAAGGAAGAGTTGGAATGGGTGCGCAGCTCGCCCAAAGCGCGCCAAGCCAAATCCAAAGCGCGTATCAAGGCCTACGAATCCATGGTCGAGGAGCAATCCGAGAAACGCACCTCCACCGCGCAGATCATCATTCCCGCTGGCCCCCGCTTGGGCCACCAGGTCATCGAAGTCGAGGGCATCAGCAAAGGCTTCGGCGAACGCCAGCTTATCGAGAACCTGTCGTTCAGCCTGCCTCCCGGCGGCATTGTCGGCGTCATCGGCCCGAACGGCGCGGGTAAGACCACGCTGTTCCGCATGATCACCGGCCAGGAAACGCCCGACGCGGGTACGTTCAAAGTCGGCGAGACGGTGAAGCTCGGCTACGTCGACCAATCGCGCGACGCGCTTGATCCGAACAAGAACGTCTGGGAAGAAATTTCCGGCGGCACCGACGTGATCGAGCTGGGCAAAATCACCATGAAGTCACGCGGCTATTGCTCGGCCTTCAACTTCAAAGGCGGCGACCAACAGAAAAAAGTCGGCAGCCTGTCGGGCGGTGAACGCAACCGCGTCCACCTCGCGAAAATGCTGAAATCCGGCGCCAACGTGCTGTTGCTCGATGAGCCGACCAACGATCTCGACGTGGAAACCCTGCGCGCGCTTGAAGACGCGTTGCTCGATTTCGCGGGCTGCGCCGTCATCATCAGCCACGATCGCTTCTTCCTTGATCGCATCGCCACGCACATTCTCGCGTTCGAAGGCGACAGCCACGTGGAATGGTTCGAAGGCAACTTCGCCAGCTACGAAGAAGACAAGAAGAGCCGTCTCGGAGAAGATTCCGTGGTACCCAAACGCATCCGCTACAAATCGTTCTTGGCGGCCTAGCGGCCTTCGTTTCGTCCGGAGTGGCGGGGCATGCCCGTCGTCGCGTTGGGTGCCTCGACTTTGTAGGCAACGTCCGCCTGAATGTCGATGACCGCATATTCGCCACGGCTTACGCGCGCGATTTCATCGACCAGCCGCGCATCCAGCTTGCCCGTCAGAGGATTTGTCGGCCGACCGTCGGGGTTATTACGCGCCGCTTCGCGGGCGACGCCCAGCAGCTCGTCGGAAAGCGGGAGAACCTCACGCAGGCCCTCACGGTTCGTAAATTCCAAGGCATGAAGAAAAGGGTAGGGATTGTTGCGATCGCTCAACGTGGACTGCAATCGCGCTGGCTCCATCAAACGCACATCGCTTGCGCCCTGAAGCACGGTGATGTTCCCGTTCGCTTCCTGGCGAAAACGGAACATGTCGCGTCCTTCGAGTTGCAACGCATACTCATCGCGGTTGCGGCTGTAATGGATAAGATTCGGCATGGGGACTCCC
This sequence comes from Rickettsiales bacterium, assembly GCA_037968615.1. GTDB lineage: Bacteria > Pseudomonadota > Alphaproteobacteria > Rickettsiales > UBA3002 > QFOX01. Next base: position 13,448 of record JBBKVX010000017.1, on the reverse strand, counting down.
TTTGTCCTCACCCTACATCCAAGCTTTTAAGAAACGGTTAAAACTACTTCGCCATGCCGCGTTTTTTAAGGGCATCGATCAGGTAGTCCAGCCCCTTGCTGGTCACGATCGAGTTGAACTCGGCACGCTGGGTGCTGAGCAGGCTGACGCCCTCGACCACGATGTCGGAGATGTGGTAGCCGCCGTTCTTCGGCGCTTCCACCACGCGGTAGAGCATCACCACATCGGCCCCGTTCGGGTCGATGATGTTCATATTCACCACGTAGCTGCCGTCGCTGTCGGCGCGGCCTTTGCCCAGCCGGAAGGTCTGGCCGGAATAGCGCGTCAGGCGCGACACGTAGTTCTTTTTCAGGAACGGGCGGTAGGCGTTAAGGTAATCAGCACGCTGCACATCGGTCGCCGTGCGCCAGTGTTTGCCAAGGGCAAAACGGGCCACGAAATCGATATCGACGCGCGCGTCGATCAAGCCGAGCAATTCGGCCTGCTGCAATTCCTTGTTGGTCGGCTTCTTCACGATGTTAAGCACATCGGCAGCCACCTTATCCACGAACTGGCGGGCACCTTCTACGTTTCCGGCCTGCGCAGGCGCAGCCATAGCCACGCACAGCAAAGCAGCAGCGAACAAACGCTTCATCATTCTATTTCTCCGTTATTCGATTTCGCTGTCACCAGTCGAAGGCAGCGGGCCGTCACCCGTGTTGGCGATCTGAGCCGCACGGTGCTGGCGGTACATGCTGCGCAGCGTTACGTAGGGATCGAGCGAGGTTTCGTTTACATCGTCGAGCACTTCGATCAACCGTTCGCGGGTCACCAGGCCTTGCGCTACCGCAAGCCAGATTTCCGTGCCGGTATCGTCGATGGCATAGTGGACCGGGTTCAGGAACCAATCGGCCGCCATGCCGCCCGTGTCACGCACGCTCGATGGGCCTAAGATAGGCAGCATCACGTACGGGCCATCGCCCACGCCCCATACGGCCAGTGTCTGACCGAAATCTTCGGTGCGCGGCATCAGGCCAGCGCTGGCCGCCACGTCGTTCATCCCGGCGATACCCACCGTGGAGTTGAGCACGAAGCGCCAGAAATTCACCATACCTTGATCGAAATCGCCTTGCAGGAAGGCGTTGATCATCGAAACCGGCTCGCCAAGGTTGTCGGAGATATTGCCAATGCGCGAGATCACGGGATCCGGCGTGATGTAGCGGTAGCCTTTGGCCACCGGCTCCATAACATACTCATCCGCCACTTGGTTGAAACCAAAGATACCACGGTTCACCGATTCCCACGGATCGTTCTCGTCGTCTTGTGTGGTGGTGGAGCAGGCGCTGAGCGCCATGGTCATTGCTGTTGCCAGCGCCAGCAGGGTTAAGCGGCGCACATCATTCTTATTTTTCATACGAATCCCGAAAAGTTACACTGATACTATACACTGGTCTTCTCCAGCCGATATGCCGAATCTACAGGCCATATGTAAAGAAAAAGCGCATGCGCATGGGGATAAGCAGACCCGCAAGGTCGGCAAACTGCCTCATTTCTGGGATTTTTTTAACTAAAAACATCATCTTACCAATAATTCATCTCGCGTGGATTTCCACGGAATGTGCTTTTTATGCAACAGAGTGTGCCCCGCTTTCTGCACTGCAACATGCACGCAGTGCCATTCACACCTTCGCGGGTTTACAAACGCGCCGCGAATGCGGAATCTCATGCACATGAACGAACGCATCGAACTGCTCCAGAACCTCCGCGAACTCTATGGCGCGCCACCCCCGGCCGTGTCGTTCGAGTTCTTCCCGCCCAAATCCGTCGAGGCCGAGGCCCGGCTGTGGGACGTCATCGCCACCCTCGCGCCGCTCAAACCACGCTTCGTCTCCGTCACCTACGGCGCGGGCGGCACCACGCGCGAGCGCACCCACGCCACCGTCACCCGCATCAAACGTGAGACCGACCTCACCCCCGCCGCGCATCTCACCTGCGTCAACGCCACCCGCGGCGAAATCCAAACCATCGCCCAACAATATTGGGATGCGGGCGTCCGCCACATCGTGGCCCTGCGCGGCGACGCGCCCGACGGCAGCAGCTTCGCCCCCACCCAAGGCGGCTACGCCTACGCCGACGACCTGGTGAAGGGCTTAAAGGAAATTGGCGATTTCGATATTTCCGTTGCCGCCTACCCCGAATCGCATCCGCAGGCTCTCTCGCCGCAGGCCGATCTCGACCATCTAAAACGCAAGCTCGACGCCGGCTCCACCCGCGCCATCAGCCAGTTCTTCTTCGACGTCGATCTCTATCTGCGTTTCCACGACCGCGCCCGCGCCGCCGGCATCACCGCCGAGATAGTGCCCGGCATCCTGCCCGTCACCAACGTTGCGCAGCTGAAAAAATTCGCCGCCATGGCCGGGGCCAGCGTGCCCGCATGGCTCTCCAAACTGTTCGAAGGCCTCGACGAAAAACCCGAACTGCGCAATTTGGTGGCCGCCATGGTCGCCGCCGAACAATGCCGCCTGCTGATGCTCAGCGGCATCAACCACTTCCATTTCTACACCCTCAACCGCGCCGAACTCACCCAAGCCATTTGCCATATTTTAGGCGTTCGTGTGGATTCTGCTTTATGAAGAGAAGCGGTTTTAGTTTAGTAGAACTCTCCATCGTCCTCGTCATCCTAGGTCTGCTGGTCGGCGGCATACTTGCGGGGCAATCGCTTATTCGCGCGTCCGAGCTGCGCGCCGTTACGACGGAGCATAGCCGCTACCTGACCGCCATCAATGCGTTCAAGGATCAGTATTTTGGGCTGCCCGGCGACATGCCCAACGCGACCAAATTCTGGGGTGCGATCGACCCTACTCCCGCCACCTGCCGGGGCACCTCCAGCACTACCATCGCCACCTGCGACGGCAACGGTGATGGGTTGGTCTGGACCATGGATAGCTATGTGAGTTTCTCAGAAGCGTGGCATTTCTGGAAGCAGATGGCGAACGCGGGCCTCATCGAAGGCAGTTACCATGGTGGGCGCAAGGCGGGCAATGCCGTCCCCTACTCCGCCGATATTGGCGCCAATGTGCCCGCTTCAAAATTACCGGGCTCCGGGTGGAGTGGATATCACCCCGATGCGTTGGGAGATGCCACCAATTGGTACACTTACGAATATGGCAATACGCTTACATTGGGTGCCGCCTCTAGCGGCAACATGCCCGTTGTGCCGAACCTCAAACCGGAAGAAGCATGGAACATTGATAAAAAAATCGATGACGGGAAACCCGGTCGCGGCAAAATGATTGTCTTCAAACATTCACTCTGCGCTGGCACCTCTGGCCCGACCGATTACGCCGCCGATTATGCCCTGAGCAACACCACTATTGCGTGCAGCCTGTTATTCCCTAACGCGTTCTAGTCCCGCCCCTTCACCATACGCACCACCACGCGGCGGTTCATATCCTGATTGCTCGGGATCGGCGTGCCGCGGGCGTCGCGGTTAGGGGCTTTGGGGTGGCTGTCGCCCATGCCGATGGCACGCAGTTTTTCCGGCGGGAAGCCTTGCGCCACCAAGTAGCGCACCACGTTGCTGGCCCGCGCGGCCGAGAGTTCCCAGTTGGTCGGGAATTGTTTGGAAGCGATAATACTGTCGTCGGTATGACCCTCCACTTCGATGGCCACGTCTTCGTCTTTCAACGGCAGGATCTGCCCAGCCATCAGCTTCAGCATCGGCAGCGCATCGCGCGTGAATTTGGCGGCACCGGGCATGAAGAAGCTGCTGGACGACAGCTCCACATCCACCGATTTCGGCGTTTCGCTCACCGCCATGAACTGGTCGTAGCCCGACGCGCCGAGCGACATTTCAAGCTGTTGCTTCAGGTTCTCGTACGCATCTTCTTTCGGCGTCACCGAAGTATAGAACCCCTCTTTGCGCAAAGCTTCTGCCACTTTTTTGAACTGCGTTTTATCGGGGCTCGACATCGAGAACATGATGATGAAAAAGCTTAGCAGCAGCGTCACCATGTCGGCGTAGGTGATGAGCCACGCGTCTTCGTTCTCGTCGTCGGGTTTGCGGCGACGGCGCATTTATTGCCCCGCCGGTTTCACCCGCATCTGCCGGTCGATGTCAAAATGGTTCTCGGGTTCGAGGTACGAATTCAGCCGGTCCTGCATGAAGCGGGGCGGTTTCTTCTCGGCCAGCATTACCAGCCCTTCCACCACCATCAGGTTGCGGAACCGCTCGGTCTCCTCCGTCTGCATCAATTGCGACGCGGCGGGCAGGAACACCATGCGCGCCAGCAGCACACCATACAGCGTGGCGATCAGCGCCAGCGACATGCCCATGCCGATCACTTCCACCATGTTATCCGCGCCACCGCCCATTTGGCTCAGCATCGCCACCATGCCCACCAGCGTACCGATCATGCCGAAGGAAGGCGCGCTGGCGCCCATGTTCTTCAGCACCGGCACCGCCGCGGTTTTATGCTCGAACACCGATTCTACGGCCGTTTCCATCATCCGCCGCAGTTCGGCGGCCGGGTGGTTGGTCACCACCAGCTCCATGCAATATTTCAGCACTGGGTCGTTGCTCTGCACCGTCTTGATCTCGTTCTCAAGCGCGGGCAGTCCCGCTTTCTGCACCAGATAACTCCATTTGATGAGGCGCATGATTTCGGTGTTCAGCCCCTCGCGGGTCGATTTCGGCTTCTTGAACATCCAGCCGATGGCGTGGAACGCCGTCATCACATCCTTGCTGTGATAGCCCATGAACGCCGCCGCAATGGGCCCGCCCAATACGATGAGCAGCGCCGGGAAATCCCAGTAAATGGCGGGGTCGTTGGTGGCCATGAAAATGGCGCTGATGATCAGGAAAAGCCCGAAGATCACACCCAGGAGCGAGGAGAGAGACATAGATGATCCCGTATATTTTTTTTCAGCATACGGGCTTTTCTTCTCTCATTCCAGCGAAAGCTAAAATTCATCATGCCAATCAATCTCTCTTTCGCTGGCATAGCGATTCCACTATAGTCCCGCGCTATGAACAAAAAACCCATCATCGGCATCACCCTCGACCACGAAGAAGCGGGCGGCTACTCCAAGTATCCGTGGTACGCGCTGCGCGATAATTACTGCAGCTCCATCGCCAAACAGGGCGGCGTGCCACTGGCGCTTCCGCATGAGCCGGAACTGGCCGAAGAATATCTGAACACCATCCATGGCCTGGTCATCACCGGTGGCAATTTCGATGTGCCGCCCGAGCTGTACGGCGAGCAATCGGTGCATGAAAAAGTGACCATGAAGCGCCGCCGCAGCGCGTTCGAATGGGCCGTCACCAAAGGCGCGTTGGCGCGCAATATGCCCATCTACGGCATTTGCGGCGGGCAGCAATTGCTGAACGTCATCCTCGGCGGCAGCCTCATTCAGCACATCCCCGACGCGGTGAAGAACGCCCTCGCGCACGAGCAGCCCAACCCGCGCCACGAGCCCGGCCACGAGGTCGCCATCGTCGCCGGCACGCTGCTGCACCGCATCGTCGGCAAGCCCACTTTGTCCGTCAACAGCGCGCACCATCAAGCCGTCGCCAGCAATGCGCCGGGCGCCGTCATCAACGCCCGCGCGCCCGATGGCGTCATCGAAGGCATCGAGCATCCCGATTACGATTTCGTGCTCGGCGTGCAATGGCACCCCGAATTCTCCATCACCCCTTCCGACGACAAAATCACCAAAGCGTTCATCGACGCCGCGACGGCCTATGCCGGACGTTAAGGGAGAGCGCATCGCGAAAGCCATCGCGGCGGCGGGCATTTGCTCGCGGCGCGACGCGGAACGCCTGATCGGCGAGGGCCGCGTGCGCCTCAACGGCAACACGCTCGACACACCCGCCACACTCGTTACGTCGAAGGACATCATCGAGATCGATGGCAAGGCAATCAAAGCCGCCAGCGCCTCCGACCTGCCGCGTTTGTGGCTGTACCACAAACCCAAATATCTGGTGACCACCCACCGCGACGAAGCCGACCGCCCCACCGTGTTCGAGAGTCTGCCGAAGGAAATGGGCCGCGTCATCAGCATCGGGCGCTTGGATTTAAACTCCGAAGGTCTGCTCCTGCTCACCAACAGCGGCACGCTATCGCGCGCGCTGGAGCTGCCGAAACACGCCATGAAACGCACCTATCGCGTGCGCGTCAACGGCATGCCATCTGAGAAACATCTCTACATGATGTCGCAAGGGCTGGAGATCGAGGACGTGCGCTACAAGCCGTTCCATATCATCGTAGAGGACGAAAAATCCGGCCGAAACCAATGGATCACCATCACCATCACCGAGGGCAAGAACCGCGAGATCCGCCGCGTGTTCGAATATTTCAAATACCCCGTCAGTCGCCTCATCCGCGTGGGTTACGGCCCGTTCCATCTCGACGACCTGCCCGAAGGCGAGGTGGAGGAAATTCCCGCCGCCGAGGTGGAAGCACTCATCCAGCAACTAGGACTCGACCTATGAGAATCATCGCCGGAACACTCAAGGGCCGCAAAATCCAAGCGCCCGAGAACGACAGCATCCGTCCCACCTCCGACCGCACGCGCGAGAGCGTGTTCAACCTGCTGATGCACGGCCAGTTCGGTGGCGACAACATCGTGGACGAGCGCGTGGCCGACCTCTGCTGCGGCACCGGCGCCATCGGCCTTGAGGCCGTTTCGCGCGGCGCCGTCACTTGTCAGTTCGTCGATATCAGCAAGAAAGCGTTGGAGCTGGCGAAGGCCAACGCCATCCATTGCGGCGTGTCGAGCCAGTGCCAGTTCCTGCCCGCCGACATCACGAAATTACCGATGGTCACCCAACCGTTCGGCATGGTGTTCATGGACCCGCCCTACGCCAAGGACATCCTCACCGAAACCTACGCCAGCCTCACGCGCGGCGGCTGGTTCAAACCCGGCAGCTTGCTCGTCGCGGAACTCCCCCGCCGCATCGACCTACCCGTGTTGGAAGGCACCGAACTCGTCGTGTCCCGCGATTACGGGAAACACACGTCGGTGCAGGTGTGGCGTATTCTCTAGTTGCGCCCCTGGCCTTTGCCTTGGTCTGCTGCTTTCATCGCGTTATCGACGAATTTGCCCGCCAGGTTCAGCCCCTGCCCGGCCAGCTGTTTCACCAGATCTTTGGTGTCTTCGTAAATGGCCAACTGCCCGGTGCGGTAATTCATATGCGCGGCGTCTAAATCTTTTTTCTCTTTCGCCAGCCCCTTCTCGATGGTGCCGAGCATCGCGCGCGCTTCTTGTTTTTCGCGCGCCGATAATCCCTTGCGCGACAGCATCGCCTGCAGCCGCTCGCGCAGGTCGTCGCGCTCCACATCGGCCAGTTCGTGCAGCGCCTGCGCGACAGACATCTTGCCCGCGATCAATTGGTCGAGCACCTGTTCGATGGTGCCGATATCGCCCACCGATTCATCGATCACATCGCTGCGGGTAAAGTAGTTTCTATCGGCCACCTCGGCGAACAGCGCCGCAAAGAACACCGTGTAGCCGCAATACAGTGCCGCAATGTCCGAGCGCACGTTCGAGGGCGGCAGCTTCGAGCGGCTGGCCCCGGCCTCGCCCATTTTCACCAGCGCGTCGCCCGCCGATTTCTCGGTGGCGCGGTTGATGGTGCCCACTGGCTTGTTCTGCACCTGCCGCAGCAGGCTGAGGTCGTAGGCCAAATGCTCCACCGAAAGCCGCGAATGTTTGGCGTACATATCGGCCGAGCCCGAGGTCAGCGCGCGCACCGCATCGTGGAAATGTTCGATGCGCGGGCGCATGTCCCCCTCCGTCAAACGGATGCCCCATTCGGTCTCCAGCCCCAGTATCTGCTGGTACTTGCCCGACATGAGCTCGATAATCGCCACTTGGCTTTGGTCGCCGATTGCCATACGCCTCCTCGTTACATGGAAAATCCTAGCACAGTCGCCATCTATATCCACTGGCCTTTTTGTAAGAAGAAATGCCCGTACTGCGATTTCAACTCGCATGTGCGCGATGCCGTTGACCATGCGCTGTGGCGCGAAATGCTGCTGGCCGAGCTGCGCCACTGGGCCGCGCCCATGCACGGCCACACCGTCACCAGCATCTTTTTCGGCGGCGGCACACCGAGCCTGATGGAGCCCGCCACCGTCGCTGCCCTCATCAACGAAGCCGATAAATTGTTCGGGCTCGACAACGACTGCGAAATCACGCTTGAGGCCAACCCGACCTCCGTCGAAGCCGGGAAGTTCCTCGATATGGCGGCGGCCGGCGTCAACCGCGTGTCGCTCGGCGTGCAGTCGCTGCGCGAAGAATCGCTGAAATTTTTAGGCCGAGAGCATTCCGCCCGCGAAGCGCTCGACGCCGTGGAACTGGCCGCCAACACCTTCCTTCGCTACTCGTTCGACCTTATTTATGCGTTGCCCGATCACACGCCCGAGAGCTGGGAAAAAGAATTGAAACAGGCGCTGAAATACGCCGACAAGCACCTCTCCCTCTACCAGCTCACCATCGAGGAAAACACCGCCTTCCACCACGCCTACCACAACCAACACGCCTTCGCCCTGCCCACCGAACCCATCGCGGTGGAGCTGTACGAGCGCACCCAGCGCATCATGGAAAAAGCAGGCCTGCCCGCCTACGAAATTTCCAACCACGCCGCCCCTGGCGAGGAGAGCCGCCACAACCTCGCCTATTGGCGCGGCGACAATTACATCGGCATCGGCCCCGGCGCGCATGGCCGCGCCCACGACACCGCCACCCGCACGCTCAAATCCCCCGAACGCTGGCTCGAATCCGTCGCCAACAAAGGCCACGGACTGGAGGAAGAAACCAAACTCGACGCCACCGACCGTATGGAAGAAAAAACCCTGATGGCCCTGCGTCTCACACGCGAAGGCCTCAACCTCAACCGCTTCACCGACGACGAACTCGGCGCCTTCAATACCCGCACCAACGATGGCCGCATCCTCAAACTCGTGCAGCAGAACCTGCTTCTCGACGAAGGCGACACCATCAAAGCCACGCCCAAAGGCCATCTGGTGCTCAACGCCCTTATCACCGAACTGCTAAAATAATCTCCACGGCGATGCAGATGGTGGTTTTCAGGCGGCTTTACTGCTGGAAACCGCTGGGGGCGGGGCTCAAGACTCTAAACGTCCCCGCCTGCACTTGCAGCACGGCCAAGCCACGCTCCGTGCGTCCGTCGGGGCGCAGGCGGAACACGCCATTGGCCGGGCCACTGAAGCCCGCAACGCTGGTCAATGTCGGCGTGTCGAAACTGCGGCCCGAGGCCGCCAACGTTACGGCCAACGCCACGGCGTCGTAGGCCAGGCTGGCAATGCGCGGCGGCACGTAATCATAAGTGCTGCGGAAGCGGTTCTCGAACGCCGCCGTATCCATCGGGGTGCTGGAGGCCAGCCACGCACCTTCCAACGGCACACGACGGATCAATGAGGCATCGTCCCATATGCCGGTGCCAAGCAACTGCACATTGCGGCTCGATACGCCACGCGCATTCAGCGCACGCAAAATCGTGCCCAAAGCCGGGCCGCCCTCAGGCAGCAGCAACGCATCGAAATCCGCGCTGCCGGTCGGGCCGACCAGCTCCGTCGTCGCCACGTCGAGGCCCACACCCTGTGGCGCGTATTTCACTTCCCGCACCATCGCGATGCCTTGCGCGGCCAGCGCGGCTTTTGCGGCTTGCAGCACCGTTGCGCCCAGCGGCGAGTCCGGCACCAAAGCGGCGATGCGCGCCTTGCCAGCGCCCACTGCGTAATTCACCACTCGCGTCGTTTGCTCCTGCGGCGAGAAGCCGAACATATAGACGCCCGCACCGCCTTTGGCGCTGCTGTTGCTTAGCGAAAGCACGCTGATGTTTTGGGCCTTCGCCACCGAAGCGGCCGATTCCGTTGCGTCGGCGAACAATGGGCCGATGATGAATTGCGCGCCCTCAGCGATGGCTTCCCTCATCGCCTCCGCCGCTTGCTCGGGCGAGTCGCCCGTATCTTTGGGCAGCAGCTCCACCTTCACCGACAGCTGGCGCGTGGAGAGCGTCGCATATTTATCGAACAGCGCCACGGTGGCGGCATCCTGCATGGCGCGGCCCAACTCGGCGCTGCGCCCAGTGAGCGGCAACAACAACCCGACACGCACTGTTTTGCCGACAATAGCCCCATTGGCCATGCCAGGCGCAGTGATAGTGTGGCTGGCGATAGCGCCGCTGCCCGGCAGGTCGGGCGCGGGCAGGACGGCGCCTTGATAGCTGGTCAAGGTGCGCGGCGGCGGCGGGCCATCCACCGGCATGTCACAGGCGGTTAACGCTAAAAATAGGATCGCCAGTGAAATTGGGTAGCGCATCGCGCAGGCTCCTTTATGCTCAGGCCTTCATGGCCAAGCCTTCCACAGCCCATAGCAAAGACCGCAGCAAAATCCAAGCGCAAGACGCGGTGGGGGAGCTGTTCATTGTCGCCACACCCATCGGGAATCTCGGCGATATCACCCTGCGCGCGCTGGAAACGCTGAAGTCCGTCGATACCATCGCCTGCGAGGACACCCGCACCACCCGCACCCTCACCCAGCATTACGGCATCACCACCAAGCTGGTCGCCTGCCACGAACATAACGAAGCCGCGATGAGCGCGACACTGGTCGAGCAGATGCTCGGCGGCCAGCGTGTGGCACTGGTCAGCGATGCGGGCACCCCGCTGCTTTCCGATCCCGGCGGGCGGCTGGTGGGGGCCGCCGTAGCGGCGGGCCTGCGCGTAACGCCGTTGCCGGGCGCCAGCGCGCTGCTTTCCGCCCTCACGGTGGCGGGGCTTCCTGCCTTGCCGTTCCATTTCGCCGGGTTCCTGCCCAGCAAATCCATGGCGCGGCGCGAGGCACTGGCGGCGTTGAAACCGATCCGCGCGACACTGGCCCTGTACGAATCCCCCAACCGCCTCGCCGATATGCTGGCCGATGCGCAGGCCATCCTCGGCGAGCGCCCGGCCGCCGTGGCCCGCGAGCTGACCAAGCTGCACGAGGAGTGTCGCCGTGGCCCCCTCAGCATGCTCGCAGCGCATTACGCAGCGCATGGCGCGCGTGGCGAATGCGTCGTCATCATCGATGGTGCCGGTGAAGCGCCTCCGCCCAGCGCCGAAGATGTGGATGCATTGCTGCAGCGGCTGCTCACCAGCCATAGCGTGAAAGAAGCCGCCGCCATCGCTGCTGCCGAAACCGGCTTGTCGAAAAGCGTGCTCTACGCCCGCGCCCTGCAACTCAAATGAGCCGGCGCCGTCGCAGTCGCCATGCAAGCGGCCTGCGCGCCGAACGGATGGCAGCGTGGCTGCTGCGGCTGAAGGGCTATCGCATCCTTGCCTGCCGCTACAAAACCCCCGTCGGCGAGATCGACCTCATCGCGCGGCGTGGCCGGGTGCTGGCCTTTATCGAGGTGAAAGCCCGCGCCAATACCGCGACCGCCGCCGAGGCGATCCATGCACGCAACCAGCAACGTGTGGTGCGCGCAGCACAGCATTACCTGCAGGCGCATCCAGCGCTGGGCGAACTGACGATACGATTCGACGCGCTGCTGGTTGCGTGGTATCGCTGGCCGCATCATCTACGCCACGCGTTCGATGCCTCATCTTCGATGTGATTTCACCCTAGGAGTTCCCATGCGCCGCCTGTTCCTGCTTCTCGCCCTTCCACTCACTCTTTCGGGTTGTGTCGCCGCCGCTGTCGGCGCGGGCACGGAGGCGGGCGTCGCCCTCGCCGAAGAACGTTCCCTCGGTGGCAAGATCGACGATTCGGTGATCTATACCGATGTCAGCAAGCGCCTCATCCAAGCGAAGAACAGCCTCTATGGCAACGTCACCGTGCGGGTACGTCACCAGCGCGTGATGCTTACCGGCGCCGTCGCCACCCTTGATCTCGCGCAGCGCGCCGTGTCGTTGGCCTGGCAGGCCAAAGGCGTGAAGGAAGTGATCAACGAACTCATCATTGGCGAGACGGCTTTCCTCGATAACGCCAACGATTCGCTCATCAAAAAGAACCTCGAAGGCCGCTTGCTGCTGACCAAAGATGTGTGGGTCATCAACTACTCGATCGATGTGGTGAATGGCAGCGCCTACCTGCTCGGTCGCGTCTATGATCGTGCCGAACTCAACCGCGTAATGAATGTTGCGCGCAGCACCAAAGGCATCAAGCGCGTGGTCAGCCATCTGCAGGTGCGCAGCGAAATGCCGGTGGAAATTTCCGCCCCCGGCACCGGCGCGCCGATCGATACCGTGCCTGCCTACCGCTCGGCCGCCACGCCGATGCCGGGCAACGCTTACAGCGCCCCCATCGATAGCGGTGCTTATCCGCCTACTGACGGCACCATCGGCACGGATTCGATCAGTTCGTCCGACCTTTCCGCACCGGCTGGTGGCGGCTACTAAATGCGCGTCGCCTTCCAGATGGATCATCCGTCGCGGCTGAACGCCAAAACGGATACCAGCTTCATGCTCATTGAAGAGGCGGCCAACCGCGGCCACGAATGCTATTTCTATGAAACTCCGATGCTCAGCTGGCGCCATGGCGAAGTGGGCGCGCCGCTGCAACGCATCAGCTACGATAACGGCGTGACGCTGGGCGAAGTCGAGCATCATTCGCTGCATGCGTTCGATGTGGTCTGGATGCGACAGGACCCGCCTTTCGATATGGGCTACATCACCGCCACTCACCTACTCGAAATTTTGCAGCCCAACACCCGCGTGGTCAACGACCCGGCGGGCGTACGCAATGCACCGGAAAAAATTTCGCCGTTGGCCTTCCGCCAGTACATGCCACCCACCCTCATCAGCCTCGACCCAGCCGAGATCAACGCCTTCGCCCGCGAGCAGGGCACCATCGTCGCCAAGCCGCTTTACGGGTTCGGCGGGCGCAGTGTGTTTAAACTCGCCGCCACCGATCCGAACATCGAAACGCTGATCGAGCATTGGGGCGAGCGCAGCCGCGAACCGCTCATGTGGCAGCAATTCCGCCCCGAAGTTGCCACCAGCGACAAACGTATTTTGCTGATCGATGGCGAGGTTGCCAGCGTGTTCCAGCGCAAACCGGCCGAGCACTCTATCCGCGCGAACATGCGCGTCGGCGGCACCCCCGAAAAAAGCACCCTCACCCCCCGCGAAGAAGAGATCTGCGCGGCGGTCGCCCCCATGCTGAAAGCGCAGGGCCTGCTGCTCACTGGTCTCGATGTCATCGGCGACCACCTCACCGAAATCAACGTTACCTCCCCCACCGGCTTACGTGCCGCGCAATGGCTCTACAACATTAACCTCGCCACCATTCTTTGGGACAAAATCGAAGCATAACCTAAGCGAAGCGACCGGTTCGCCGCGATAGCGGCAGGGTCAGCGCAGCGAAGGGGAGAAAGCCCCCTTCTACTATGAAAAACCAAGCGGCATTTGTGCCGCGATGCACAACCGTTTTTGCTTCCTCTTTGCGCCTGAATTGGTAAG
>JBBKVX010000016.1:0-32445 GCA_037968615.1 Rickettsiales bacterium | reverse complement strand
ATTTCGGCATCGCCATTCTGCTGCTCACGGTGTGCATCAAAATTCTTCTATTCCCGCTGGCCAGCAAATCGATGACGGCGATGGCGCAAATGAAAATACTGACGCCGAAAATGACCGAGCTGCGCGAGCGTTATAAGCACGACAAAATGAAGCTCAACCAAGAGATCATGGCGATGTACAAACGCGAGCAAGTGAACCCCATGTCTGGCTGCCTGCCCATTCTGCTGCAGATCCCCATTTTCTTCGCGCTCTACCGCGTGCTCTACACCACGCTGGAAATGCGCCACGCGCCGTTCTTCGGCTGGGTGCGCGACCTCTCCGCGCCGGACCCCACCACCATCTTCAATCTGTTCGGCCTGTTGCCGTACGATCCCTCGTCGGTGCTGCCCGCGTTCCTGCATATCGGCATTTGGCCGATCATCATGTGCGTCACCATGTTCATTCAGCAACGCCTGAACCCGAAACCCGCCGACGAAATTCAAGCCGCGGTCATGACATGGATGCCGGTGGTGTTCCTGTTCATGTTCTCGGGCTTCGCCGTGGGCCTTGTCATCTATTGGGCGTGGAACAACACACTGACCATTTTCCAACAGCTCTACATCAACTCGCGCCTGCGTAAGAAGGGCCTGAAATAACCATGACCGAAGAAGTCGTATCCCCGATGAATCGCGGCCTGTTCGCCAAGCCGATCCGCTTTGTCGCGGGCGTGGCGAACTGGGAGCAGCTTCCGGAAATGTCGTTGCCGGAAATCGCCTTCATCGGCCGTTCCAACGTCGGCAAATCGTCGCTGCTCAATGCGCTGGTGAATAACGGCAAGCTGGCCCGAACCTCGCGCACACCGGGTGCCACGCGCCAGCTGAACTTCTTCAACCTGCACGAACTGGTGCATATGGTCGATGTCCCCGGCTACGGTTACGCCAAAGCTTCGAAGAAGGACATGAAACACTGGCAGCAATTGCTGCGCACCTACCTGCAAGGCCGCGCGCAACTCGCCCGCGCCTTCATGCTGGTCGATGCGCGTCGCGGCTTCAAAGCCGAGGACGAAGAGATGGCCAAGATGCTCGACGACACCGCCGTGTCGTACCAAATCGTGCTGACCAAGGCCGACAAAATGAAAACGGAAGAGATCGAAGCGTCGCGCACGCAGGTGCTGGCCGCCATTCGCAAGCATCCGGCGGCGTTCCCCAGCATCATCACCACCAGCGCCCATGGTAAATCTGGGATTGAAAACCTACAGGACGCGGTTATAGACGCACTTATCGGGAGATAATGATGGAAATCAAAGCCGTCAAAACGCCAGCCTTATTGCACCGCACGGCCAAGACCGTTTCGGAAGCGCTTCCCTACATCCAACGCTTTGCCGGCAAAACCTTCGTCATCAAATACGGCGGCCATGCGATGGGCGACGAACGCGCCGCCGAATCTTTCGCGCGCGATGTGGTCATCCTCAAAACCGTGGGCGTGAACCCGGTGGTTGTGCATGGCGGCGGCCCGCAAATCGGCGCGATGCTTGAGCGCCTGAAAATCCAATCCAGCTTTGTGGATGGCCTGCGCGTGACCGATCTTGCCACCGTCGAGATCGTCGAGATGGTACTGTCCGGCTCCATCAACAAACAAATCGTTACTGCGCTCAACAAACAAGGCGGCATCGCCATCGGCATCAGCGGTAAGGATGGCGGGCTCATCAAGGCCGAGAAACTGAAACGCACGAAGCGCGACCCGGATTCCAACATCGAGAAACTGCTCGATCTCGGTTTCGTGGGCGAGCCCACCGAGATCAATCCTGACCCCATCATCAACATCATGCGCGAAGGCATGATCCCGGTGATCGCGCCCATCGGCATGGGCCCCAACGGCGAGACCTACAACATCAACGCCGATACGGCCGCAGGCGCCATCGCGAGTGCGCTCAAGGCGCACAAGCTGCTCATGCTCACCGACGTTCCGGGCATCCTGACCAAAGACAAAGAACTGATTTCGGAAATTGACGCGTCGGAAATCGGCGCGCTGCTGGCCGACGGCACCATTCATGGCGGCATGATCCCGAAAGTGGAAACCTGCGTCAGCGCCCTGCGCGCCGGTGTTAGTGCCGCCCACATTCTCGATGGCCGCATCCCGCATGTGCTGCTGATCGAAACCTTCACCGCCGGTGGCGTTTCAACGATGATCAGCGCTTAAGCGAAACGCGCAAATTCTTTGACGATGTTCGCGTACATCTCGCGCTTGAACGGCACGATGACATCCGGCAGCGTGTCCATCGGCACCCATTTCCATTCCGAGAATTCGGGGTGTTCGGTGGCGATGTTGATGTCGGCATCGGCCCCGTCGAAGCGCAGCGCGTACCATTTCTGTTCCTGCCCACGGAAACGCCCGCCCCACAGTTTCGGCACGAGGTGCGTGGGTAAATCATAGGTCAGCCAGCCGTCGGATTCGCCGATAATGGTGGCTTTGTCGGTGCCGATTTCTTCCAGCAATTCGCGCATGCAGGCGGTGCGTGGGTCTTCGCCTTTATCGATGCCGCCTTGTGGCATTTGCCATGCCTCGCTGGTGGTGTCGATGCGCTTGGCGACGAACACCTCGTTCTGCGCGTTCAGCAGCATCATGCCAACACCCGGACGGTAGGGAAGCGGACTCAATGTTGGCCACCGGATGCTTTTTCGGCAGGCTTCTTCGGGGCGCCATGGCCGCTCGCAGATTCCTCGGGCGCTTCGGGAGGCGGGGGCGGGGCGTCAGGCCCGAACATGGAACTGAGAGGTGCCAGCTGCACATCACCCAGCGCTTCGGTTTTGAGCCAATCACTGAGTATGCGCAAGGTTTGGGGGCGCGCGGTCAGCACCACCACCACGGCTTTTTGTTCTTCGGCCAACGCTTTCAAACCGTCGAGTTTACTCTGGATGAAGGCAGGCGAGCGCGTGGAATCCAGAACGATGTCGGCGCGGCGGATGATTTTCTGCAGCTCCGCATCCTTGGTGATTTCGGAAATGCGGGGCTCCGGGTTGGTGGACAGAAGAAGCAAGCCGCGCGCATCAATCTCTTTGAGCGCCGCGGTAAATTCGGGTTTGCGACTCAGCGCCTCGTCGGGGGCAAGCACCAGACCCACCGCACCCAGCGTCGCCGACATCACCTTCTTCACGCGTGCAATCGTGTCCGTTTCTTTTTGCCCACCGATGATGCCAAGCGGGCCGGGATCATCCTGCGGGTAACGGTTGCTTTGCATTGGCAGCATGCCCCAGGTCTCGAACCCGGCCGTGTGCATCAGCTCGATCTGCGGTTTCGGATCGAGCGCGTAGGGCGAGAACGCCAGTGTCACTTCATGCGGCAATTTCATGATCTGCGACAACAGAGCCGCGTTGAACCCGACATCCGTGACAAGGAAGGTGACATACGCTACGCCCTTCTGGCGCTGGAATAGGCGGGCATAGAGCTTGGCGGGGGTGGCATCCTTCTGGCCGCGTTTGGGCAGCATGTGTTTGCCCATTTCGGTGATCTCGGGGGCGGGGGGCGCGACAATGCTTTCGCGGCTGGAATCCATTTTCGGTAGGGGTGTCATGGACGGTTCAGTGCGCAGTGCGGGACCATCAATGACGGCGGCTTTTTCCTGCGGCACTGTTTCATCGGTTGGTTCGGATGGTATGGCTTCCGAAGGTTCGTCGTCGCTCACTTCGAACGCGGCCACGGTCCCATCGGCCGCATCACCCGTGACCGTGCCGGTGTTCGGATCGATGATAACGCGCTGGCCGTTGCTGTTCGCCTCACGCGTTTCCAATGCGGGCAGGGCCGCGTAATCGGCCAGTGTGGTGAGTAGGCCCAAAGCAAGAAGCACGCATAAACCAGCCCAGATGGCCGTGCCGCGGGGCATACGGGAACGCATCACGTGCAGCCATCGCGGCATTCAGCTACCTCACTTTTTCTTTGGAGCAGGCACCGGTTTGCCGCTGGCATTCGACGACGGCAGGAAACCCGGTTTCGCTTTTTCCTCAAGCAACGCCGCAGGTGCGGGCGCCGCTGCAGCGGGCATCATCGTGTGGCCGTAAATCGAGAGGGCACGGATGAGGTCGAGCGCACGGCTCAGCTGGTAATCGGCGGAGGAGTCGAGGTCCTTGTTGTTGGTCACTGACGGCTCAGGTTTCGGCAGCGGCGCCACTGGCGTTTCATCGCCCTTCACCTGATCGTTGTCGAGATGGCCGCGTAACGAGGCTTCCGACATGGTCATGCCGGAAGTAAGTGCTTCCACTTTTGCCTGTTGCACTTCGATGTCCGGCTCGATGCCCGTGGCCTGAATGGAGGTGCCCGACGGCGTGTAGTAACGCGCCGTGGTCAGGCGGATAGCGCCATGGCCGTCGATCGGGATCACGGTCTGCACCGAGCCTTTACCGAATGATTTGATGCCAAGCGCCACCGCACGTTTGTGGTCCTTCAATGCGCCCGCAACGATTTCCGACGCCGAGGCCGAACCTTCGTTGATCATCACCACGATCGGCAGACCGTCCGTGATGTCGCCCTTGGTGGCGGTGTAGCGGCGCGAGTCGGCGCTGTTGCGCGAACGCGTCGATACGATCTCGCCATGGTCGAGGAATGCGTCCGACACGGCGATGGCCTGGTCAAGCAGGCCGCCCGGGTTGTTGCGCAGATCGAGCACGATGCCTTTCGGCGAGCCGATGGTTTTCTTTTCTTTCTCGTAGGCGGCGGTCATGGCCTCTGCCGTCGCTTCCGAGAACGACGTGATGCGCAGGTAAACGATGTCGCCTTCGCGACGCGAACGCACCGACTGGATTTTGATAAGATCGCGTTTCAGCGTCACGCCGAACGGCTCTTTGGCGCCTTCGCGCAGGATGGTAAT
This sequence comes from Rickettsiales bacterium, assembly GCA_037968615.1. Lineage (GTDB taxonomy): Bacteria > Pseudomonadota > Alphaproteobacteria > Rickettsiales > UBA3002 > QFOX01. The sequence goes on along the minus strand of JBBKVX010000016.1, from coordinate 27,605 downwards.
TTTTACCGAAGTGCCAACTCGCCCACGCATTTTTTCAACAGCGTCGGAGAGGGTGAGGCCCATCACTTGCGTGCCATCGATCTCGCTGATGAAATCACCGGGTTTGATGCCGGCTTTGGCGGCGGGGGTGTCGTCGATGGGTGATACGACTTTTACCAAGCCATTATCCATCGTCACTTCAATGCCGAGGCCGCCGAATTCGCCTTTCGTCTGCACTTTCATGTCGTCGAAGCTTTTGGCGTTCAGGTAGCTCGAGTGCGGGTCGAGCGAGGTGAGCATGCCGTTGAGGGCCGATTCGATGAGTTTCTGGTCGCTGACCGGTTCCACATAATCGCTGCGCACGCGGTCGAATACTTCGCCGAACAGGTTGAGCAATTCGTAGGTGGAGCTGCTCTCATCCGTTTTCGCGTAGGCGGGTGCGGCAAGCAGGCTCACGGCAACGGCCGACAGAAGCAAGCGGCGGGTAAGCGACGTAGGGATCAGATGGATCATGGAACTCTCGTGCGGGAGGTGAAACGCCTATTCGCTGGCGCATTGCAATTCATGCGCCAAGACTAGCGAACCACCGGGCTGGGTCAACTGGTTTGCTGCCTTCGCGCAATTCATAATATAAGTTGGAGACAGCGCCTGCGCCCATGCCGCCCAGCGGCTCGCCCGCCCCCACCGATTGGTTGAGCGTGACCGCGATACTGCCCATACCTGCGAGCAATGAAATCATGCCATTTCCGTGCTTTACCAGCACCATACGCCCATAGTCGCGGAAGGGCCCGGTGAACACCACTTCGCCCGCCGCGGGGGAAACTACGGTGGCGCCGCCACGGCTGGCCAGTACCAGCCCACGGTATTTCTCGTTGGCGTTTTTCCGTTCGCCAAATTTATGCGTCAGCTTGCCCGCCACCGGCAGTTTCCATGTTCCACGCGCCGTTTGGCCGATGCTCGGAGCAGGCACGCTGCGCCGCTGGGCCACGGCGGCACGGTCGCTCTCCAGTTTGCCGATAAGTTCCTGCAACGACGCGGATTGTTTCGACAGTTCCGACACACGGCGCTGCGCCGAAGCGAGGTCGCGGCCTAGTTGGGTCTGCAGTTCTTGCCGTTTGGCAAGGTCGCGGTTTAGTTTTTTCTGTTTCTCGTTCAGCGTGGCGCTTTCGCGGGCGAGGCGCTTTTTGCTCGCGTCGGCGCTGCTGCGCAATTTTTCCAACGCGTCCATATCGTGGCGCAGTTGCGCGGCGCGCGCGGCCAGCGCCCCGTTCACATGCTGCATCACCCGGGCGGTGCGCAGCACCTGATGCACGTTCTCCGAATCCACAATAAGTGCGGTGGCGGGCAGTTTCTGCACCCGCAGCAAGCTGGCTACGGTGCTGGCGTACTCGCGCTTGCGGGCCTCGAAGTCGGCTTCCTTGGTGGCGAGTTTGCGGCCCAATTGCGCGGCGCGGCGTTCTTCGCCACTCACTCGGCGCTCGGCGGCTTGCACATCGGCGGCGAGGCCGGTTGCATCGGCGCGCAGTGCTTTCACTTCGCGCGCGCTGCTCGCCAGCCGCACGCGCAGTTCTTTCTCATTCTTCTTCGTGGATTGAAGCGTGGATAAGGTTTGGTTGAGCTCGGCGCGTGGCGCTTCGGCCTGGGCGGCACCGGCCATCAGCATCACCGCAACCGCGACACTACGCCACATGGTCATACAGCGCGCGGCCCGTCATTTCCGGTGGCTGGGCAATGCCAAGCAGCCCGCATAACGTGGGCGCAATGTCGGCCAGCACGCCGTCGCGCAGCGTGCCTTTTTTGCCTGCGAAGGCGTTGCCCACCAACAGGCACGGCACTTTATTGAGCGTGTGTGCGGTGTGCGCTTGTTTCGTGTCGTCGTCATGCAGGCATTCGATGTTCCCATGATCGGCGGTGATGAGCATGGCGCCGGAAACGTCGTTCACCGCCGCCACTAGTTTTTCTAAGCAGCCATCGATGGCTTCCACGGCTTTCATCGCCGCGCCGATATCGCCCGTATGGCCCACCATGTCGGTGTTGGCGTAGTTCACGACGATGAAATCATACGCGCCCGAGCGAATGGCAGCGACGAGTTTTTCCGTCAGTTCCGGTGCCGACATTTCCGGTTGCAGATCGTAGGTCGCTACTTTTGGCGAGGGCACCAGAATGCGCGCTTCACCGGGGAACGGTTCTTCGCGTCCACCATTGAAGAAGAACGTCACATGCGCGTATTTTTCGGTTTCGGCGATGCGCAGTTGTTTCATGCCTTGCGCCGCCACCAGCGCGCCAAGGTTATTGGCCAGTACGCTGGCACCGAACATGGCGGCAATTTGCGGGCTCAACAAATCGCTGTATTCCACCATGCCAAGCTTGGCCGGGAATTGCAGCAGACGCGAACGCTCGAAGCCAAGGAAATCCGCAATCACCAAGGATTCCAGCAGCTCACGCGCGCGGTCGGCGCGGAAGTTGGCCATCAGAATGCCGTCGCCATCCTTCATGCCTTTGTACCCACCGATGATGGTTGGCAGCACGAACTCGTCGTTTAGTTTCGCGTCGTAGGAATCCGTCACGGCGTCGGTGGCGGTGGCGGCGCGGTTGCCATCGGCATCCACCAGCGCGTCGTAAGCGCGCTTTACACGCTCCCATCGCTTGTCGCGGTCCATGGCGTAATAGCGCCCGCTCACGGTGCCGACGCTGATGGCGCCGCCGCCGGAAATGTCTTTCTCCAACTGCGCAATGAACCCGAGCGCGCTTTGCGGCGCGGTGTCGCGCCCATCAAGGAAGGCATGAACGATCACCGGCACGCCACGCGCGGCGACAATGCGCGCCAACGCCGCGATGTGGGCTTGGTGCGCATGCACGCCACCATCGGAAAGCAGCCCCATCAGGTGGCAGTTGCCGCCGGAAAGAAGCAGCGTTTTTATGTATTCATCAAGCGCCGGATTCGCCGCCAACGAGCCATCAGCGATAGCGGCATCGATGCGCGGAAGATCCTGCATCACCACACGCCCTGCGCCGATGTTCATGTGTCCGACTTCGGAATTTCCCATTTGCCCGGCGGGCAGCCCGACATCCGCTTCGGAAGCACTGAGGCGGCTCAGCGGGTAGGTGGCGCGCAGCGCATCCCATGTCGGGGTGTTGGCCTGTGCGATGGCGTTATGTTCGACCACGTCGCTTTCGCCCCAGCCGTCGAGGATGCAAAGTACTACCGGTGTGTGTGTGGATGCCATGGGCAAGATGTAGCACCGTCAAGGCCGCGCGCAACAACTAATGCCCTAAATGGTAGGGATGCCCCGCCTCGATTGTGTAGGCGCGATAGACCTGCTCGGCCAACAGCACGCGCACCAGCTGATGCGGCCATGTGGCGGCACCGAACGCGAGGGTGGCATGCGCTTTGGCCAGCACCGATGCGTCGAACCCATCCTGTCCGCCGATGGCGAGCACCAGTTTGCGTACGCCTTGTCCTTTGAATTTCTGGATGGTGGTGGCGAAGATTTCGGACGTCATTTGGGCGCCACGCGAATCGAGCGCGATGAGGCGTGTTTCTTTGTCAATGAGCGCCAGCAACGCTTCCGCTTCTTTCGCCTGGCGCGCGGCGGGGGCCATGTTGCTTGGCGCGTCGGCCAGTTCTTTAATGGACACGTCCCAGCGGGTGCGTTTGATGTATTCGGCGATGAGTTCTGCCGCCGGGCCGCGCTTCATGCGGCCCACCACGGCGAGCACCAGCTGCATAAACTATGCAGTGGGGGCGGCGATCGCCCACATTTTTTCGATGTTGTAGAACTGGCGAACTTCCGGGCGGAACAGATGCACCACCACATCGCCCGCATCGATCAGCACCCAATCGGCACCGTCTTTGCCTTCGACGTTCAGCGGCGGCATGCCAGCTTTTTTCAGCGCGTCGGTCACATGGTCGGCGAGGGCCGAAACATGGCGTTGCGAGCGGCCCGAAGCCACCACCATGAAATCGGCGAAGCTGCATTTGTTGGCAAGGTCGATGCTTACGATGTCTTCGGCCTTGTTCTCGTCCAGCACGCTGGCGATCAGCGCGCAATGTTTGGAGCTGGCCGAAAGTTTGGCGACGGCTTTCGAGGCGGCCGGTTTTGCAACGGGCTTTTTCGGAGCTGCTTTTTTAGCCGCAGGTTTGGCCGCTGCTTTTTTCGCAGGCGCAGCTTTTTTCGCAGGCGCAGCTTTTTTCGCAGCAGGTTTTTTTGCAGGTTTCACGGGCGCGCTGGTTTTGCGGGCGGCGGGTTTTTTCTTCGATGTCGGTGCGATGGGAATCTCCACAGGGGAATAATTCAGCTATTATGGCCCTTAAACGCAGCTTTTCCAAGTGTTTTTCGTAAATAGGTCGAAGACAACGGATGGCGCGGAATCGACAAATACACCCACGCCGGAGCCTCGCTGGAAGCCAAATCGCGGGCTTGTTTCTCATCAAGCCGTGCTTTGGCGTAGGTGCGTGCGAAACGCTGATGCAGGGCGCGCAGCCCATAAGGCGCGCGATCGAGCACCGCAATCGGTACCATCTGCGCAATGTCGCGCCATGCACGCCAGCGATGGAACCCGGCCAAATTGTCGGCACCCATCAGCCATACGAAATGCGTGTCCGGGAACAAATGCTGCAAGTAGGCGATGGTATCGACAGTGTAGCTCAGGCCTGCCTGCTCCTCGATATCCAGCACATGAATACGCGCATGGTTCACCACGGCCTCCGCTTTCTCGAGTCGCGTGGCGTAGGCAGCAAGATCGTCGGAGGTTTTAAGCGGGTTCTGTGGCGATACCAGCCACCAGATTTCATCGAGCCCCAGCCGCTTCAGCGCCTCGACGGAAATATGCAGATGCCCTGCATGGGCCGGGTTGAACGAGCCGCCGAGCAAACCAATGCGCCGCCTAGCCAGCACGGATGGCGCCTTCCGGCAACGCGGTGGTCACGATGTATTTGTACGTGGTGAGCTGCGCCGCGCCCACGGGGCCGCGCGCATGCAACCGCCCGGTGGAGATACCGATTTCGCCACCGAACCCGAACTCGCCGCCATCGGCGAACTGTGTGCTGGCGTTTACCAGTACGATGGCGCTGTCGACATGCTGCGTGAACTGTTTCGCCGCATCGGCATCGGCGGTAATGATAGCGTCGGTATGGTGCGAGCCGTAACGGTTGATATGCGCTACGGCTTCGTCGAGTCCGGCGATCTGTTTTACCGAGATAATTTTATCCAGATATTCGGTGGCCCAATCGGTATCCTGAGCGGGCGTTACGCGCGCATCCAGTTTTTGCATTGCTTGGTCGCCGCGCACTTCGCAGCCGCTGTCGAGCAGATCTTTCACGATGGAGGTGGCGTCGAATGCCGCATCCACCAGCAGCGATTCCGCCGCGCCGCAAATGCCGGTGCGCCGCAGTTTTGCGTTATGCACGATGGGCAGCGCCAGCGCCGCATCCGCCTTCGCATGCAGGTAGACATGGCAGTTGCCTTCTAGATGCTGGATGGTCGGAATGCGCGATTCTTTAGCGATGCGCTCGGTCAGCGATTTGCCGCCGCGCGGCACGATGATGTCGATATGCCCGACCATGTTCAGCAGAATGCCCACGGCCTCGCGGTCGGTCACCGGCACTAGCTGCACCACGGTCTCCGGCAGACCCGCCGCCACCAATCCTGCATGCATCGCGCGCGCAATGGCATGGCTGGAATGGAAGCTCTCGGAACCCGCACGTAGGATGCAGGCATTGCCGGATTTGATGCACAAAGCCGCAGCATCCGCCGTCACGTTCGGGCGCGATTCGTAAATGATGCCGATGACGCCCAGCGCCACGGAAACTTTCTCGATATGCAGGCCGTTATGCGGCACGTCCCACGCTTCCAAAACGCGGCCCACCGGGTTGGGCAACTCGGCCACTTTCTCCACGCCATCGGCCATCGCCCGCACGCGCGCTTCGGTGAGTTCCAGTCGGTCGAGCAGGGCAGGGGTGAGGCCTTTGGCGCGCGCCGCGCCCATGTCCTGCGCGTTGGCTTCCAGAATAGTGGACAGCGATGCGCGGATGGCATCTGCGGCGGCACGCAGCGCTTTGTTTTTTGTATCGCCGTCGACGCGCGACAGTTCGGCGTAGGCGAAGCGCGCTTCATCGCCCATGGCGTGCATGCCGATTTCGAGCGTGCTCATGGCTGCGGTGCTTTCCCAATGATGACGCGCGTGCCGCAGATTTGATCGTGCAGGCCGGTGCGGTCTTCGCGGAACAGGATGGGGCCGACCCAGAGGATGAGCAGAACCCCGCTCATTACGCTGGCGAATTTGGGGTCGATGAAGCTGAGCGTGCCGATCATTTGCGGTAGAAAGAACGCCAGTACGCGCTCCAACGCATGGTTCAGTCCAAGCGGGCGGCCATCGACGCGCACGATGTACATGCCAAGCAAACGCTGGCCGGGGCTGGCCTGCCACGCCGAGCCAATGAACCAAGTGAAATAACAGGTCTGCACAAAAAACAGCAGCATGTTCAGTTTGGCCGGATCGGCGATGTGCAGCAGCGACATTAGAATGGCGGTGGGAACGCTCATCGCTACCGCATCAACAAGGTAGGCGAGCAAGCGCTCAAGCCGTCCGGCGTAGTTGAGTTTTGCGTTTTTCATAGCATTGCCAGGTCGTCGCGGTGGATCAAAGTGTCGCGTCCTTCGTATCCTAAAATCGCGGCGATTTCACTGGTCTTTTTTCCGGCGATGCGCATGGCTTCGCTGCTGCTGTAACCGGAGATGCCGCGCGCCAGTGTGTGGCCCGCCATGTCCTTCACCGCCACCGTGTCGCCGCGAATGAAACTGCCTTCGATGGATTTTACACCCGCAGGCAGTAGGCTTTTGCCAGAGGCCAGCGCCTTGGTCGCGCCGTCATCGATTACGTAGGAGCCTTTGGTGTCGACCGATCCGGCGATCCATTTCTTGCGCGCCACTTGCGGTTTCACGCTGGCCACGAACCAGGTGGCGCGGCCGCCTTCCTGCAGCGTGCGCAGCGGGTTTTCTACATCGCCGCGGGCTATGGCCATGCTGCATCCGGCGCCGAGCGCCAATTGTGCGGCGTCGAGCTTTGTTTTCATGCCGCCCGACGAAATGCCCGAGGCGGCGACTCCGCCCATCGCCATGATCTCGGGCGTCAGCGTATCGATGCGCGTGATATGTTCCGCCGCTTTATTTTTGCGCGGGTCGGCGGTGTAGAGCCCGTCAATGTCGGAGAAAAGCACCAGCATATCGGCGCTCACCATGACCGCGACGCGCGCAGCGAGGCGGTCATTGTCGCCGAACTTCAGTTCGGCCGTGGCCACCGTGTCGTTCTCGTTCACGATGGGAATGAGCTTGTGCTCGAGCAGCGTGGTGAAGGTGGCGCGCGCGTTCAGGTAGCGTTGGCGGCGTTCGGAATCGTCGAGCGTCAGCAGCAGTTGCGCCACTTTGATATGGTGTCCGGCGAACGCCTGTTGCCATGCCTGCATCAGCAGCGGCTGGCCCGCAGCGGCGGCGGCCTGTTTTTCTTCCAGCGTCAGCGTTTCCATGCCAAGTCCGACATGCGGACGGCCAAGTGCTACCGCGCCGGAAGAAACAAGAATGATCTCCTTACCCGCCGCATGTAACATGGCGATGTCGGCGGCGAGTGATTGCATCCATGCCTGCCGCGCGCTGGCCGAGGCTGTATCGGCCACCAGGCTGGAACCCAGCTTGATGACGATGCGCCGGGCGCTGGCGATGGCGGGCAGTTGCATTAGTCGGGGTCCTCGTTGAGCAGCATGGAGGGGCGCGGTTCCTGCACCACGCCACGGTAATCCTCGATCGCTTTCAGCATATCGACGAGCAGCGGTTCCAGCTCCAACTGCCCGGCAGCTGAGATGGTATACACTTTCGCGCCGCTAGCTTTTTCCAGCGCTTTCTTTTTCTTTTTGATCTCGGCTTCCGTCAGCGCATCGCATTTGTTCAGCGCCACCAACTCGGTTTTGGCGGCCAGGTCGCTGTCGTATTCTTCCAGCTCGTGGCGCACGGTTTTGTAGGCGCCCGCGATGTCTTCCTGCGTGCCGTCGATCAAGTGCAGCAGCACGCCACAACGCTCCACATGACCGAGGAATTTGAGGCCAAGCCCTTTGCCTTCCGCTGCGCCTTCGATGAGGCCGGGAATATCGGCCAACACGAACTCCGCATCCTTCGCGCGCACCACGCCCAATTGCGGGGCGAGGGTGGTGAAGGGGTAATCGGCGATTTTTGGTTTCGCGGCTGTCACCGCGGCGAGGAAGGTGGATTTGCCCGCGTTTGGCAGGCCGAGCAGCCCGGCATCCGACAGCAGTTTCAGCTTTAGCCACAGCGTGCGTTCTTCGCCTTTACCGGCGGGCACGCTTTGGCGCGGAGCCTGGTTGGTGGAGGATTTGAAATGGATGTTGCCGAGGCCCCCGCGACCGCCTTTGGCCAGCGTGATCTCTTGCCCTTCTTCGGTGAAGTCGGCGAGCAGGGTTTCGCGGTCTTCGTCGTAAATTTGTGTGCCGAGCGGCACCAGAAGCATCATGTTCTCGGCCGATTTGCCGTAGCGCTGTTTGCCCATGCCGTGCTGGCCGCGCGCGCCTTTGAAATGCTGTTGGAAACGGTAATCGACCAGCGTGTTGAGGCCGGTCACCGCCTTCATGATGATGCTCGCGCCGCGCCCGCCATCGCCCCCATCGGGGCCACCCTCGGGAATGAATTTCTCACGGCGGAACGAGATGCAGCCTTCGCCGCCGTCACCGGATTTTACGTAGATTTTTGCTTCGTCGATGAATTTCATACAGATGCTTTAAACTAGTTTGTTGGAATAAAAAAGGGCGCCGATGAGGCGCCCTTTTCGTATTTGGTCCAGAAAAGGCTTACGCCGACTTGGCGACCACCGAAACGAACTGTTTGTCGTCGCGGCCTTTGGTGAATTTCACCACGCCATCCATCACAGCGAAGATGGTGTAATCGCTGCCGAGGCCGACGCCTTTGCCGGGGTGCACTTTCGTGCCGCGCTGGCGGATGATGATGTTGCCGGAGATGACTTCTTCACCACCGAATTTTTTCACGCCGAGGCGCTGGCCCGCTGAATCGCGACCGTTGCGGGATGAACCACCAGCTTTCTTATGTGCCATGACTTAGACTCCAGTCTTAAAAATTATTCAGCGGCTTTCGCTGCTTTTTTCGGGGCAGCTGCTTTGGCGGCAGCAGGTTTTTTAGCGGCCGGCTTTTTAGCAGCGACCGCCGGTTTGGCGGCAGCAGCTTTCGGAGCGGCTTTCTTGGTGCTGGCGCTGCCGGGAGGCGTAGCCACTGCAGCTTCCCGCAGTTTGCGCGGCTCTTTGGTAGCCAGCGCGGTGCCGTTCAGAGCAACCGAGAGAATGTGCAGCACGGTGAGGCGCTGGCGATGGCCATTCTTGCGACGGTAGTTGTGACGACGTTTTTTCTTGAAGATGAGCACCTTGTCGGCCTTTTCTTGGCCGAGGATCTGGGCTTCAACGAGGGCGCCAGCAACCAGCGGCGAACCGATGAGCAGCTTGTCGCCGGACAGGGACAGGATCTGGTCGATCTTGATCGTGTCGCCAGCGGCGCCTTCGAGCTTCTCGACTTCGATGATGTCACCCGCGGTGACGCGGTATTGTTTACCGCCGGTTTTGATTACTGCGTACATATGCTCGCCCTTTTTGGCCTGTTTTTAAAGAGGCGGGGAATATAGCCAGCTTTGGCGTCCTGTCAATGAACTATTTTAGAGCGTTTTATCATGCAAAATCAAGGCTCGACTTGGGCCCGCCAAAACCATAGGATAGTCGCCATGGCAAAAAGCGTCGTATCGTTCAATACACTTCTCAAAGCCGCGCTGGTGGTAACCTCACCGGCGTTGCTCATTCTTGGACTGTATGTGGTGCTCTCGATGCTGACCCCCTCCGAGATGCTTTACGCGTATATAGTTGTGTTTCTCGCCACCGGCGTGCTGATCTACCCCTTCCTGTCGAACGTGGCGGCGCTCACCCAATATGTAAAAGAGATCGCGCAGGACAAACGCGTGCAGGCGCCGGAGCTCAATTTCATTAGCTCGGCCATGGAACTCTCCGAGGCGCTCAAGAACCTGCAAGCCAGCTGGGACGTGAAAAAGAAGCAGATGGAAACCATCATTACCGAGCGCGAGATCCTCGTGGATACGCTGCCCGACATCCTCATCATGATCAACGACGACAAAAAGGTCGTGCGCACCAACCGGGCCGCCCGCGCCATCTTCGGCCAGAACCTTGCAGGGCAATTCCTGAAGGACGTCATTCCGAACCCGTACCTTATCGATGCCATCGGCTCGGTCATCCAGGACTTGAAAGGCCGCGAGATCGAATTCCGCATCGAAGACCCGGTAGTGCGCGACTTCCTCGCCATCATCGAGCGGTTCCCAGTGCCCACGGCGGGCGGCATCTCCACCGTCATCACCATGAACGACATCACCGAACTTAAGAGTGTCGAGCAGATGCGTGCCGACTTCGTGGCGAACGCCTCGCACGAGCTGCGCACACCGCTGGCCTCCATCAAAGGTTTCGTCGAGACTCTGCTCGGGCCAGCGAAGGACGACGAGGTCGCGCGCGAGGAGTTCCTAAAGATCATGCTGGAGCAGGCCGACCGCATGCAGCAGCTCATTGGCGACCTGCTCTCCCTCAGCAAAATTGAGATGAACGCGCATTCCGTGCCCACCGAGCCCGCCGATATCGGCAACATCGTGCGCCGCGAAGTAGAGAGCAACAAACGCGCCGCGGGCGACAAGAACCAGCGCCTGCTGGTCACCGTGCAGGAGAACCTGCCGATGGTGAAGGGCGAGGCCAACGAGCTGACGCAGGTGGCGCACAACCTCATCAGCAACGCCATCAAATACGGCTACGCCGATTCCGACGTGGTGGTGACGGTGAAAGTGACCGCCGAACTGCCGCAGGATTTGAACATGCGTAACCTGTCGCGCGTGGTGTGCCTCAGCGTCAAGGATCAGGGCGATGGCATCCCCAAACAACATCTGCCGCGCCTGATGGAACGTTTCTATCGTGTCGATTCCGCGCGCACCCGCCAAGTGGGTGGCACGGGCCTCGGCCTAGCCATCGTCAAAGGCATCGTCGCCCGCCATCGCGGCGCCATCACCATCGATTCGGTGGTGGGCGAGGGCTCGAACTTCACCGTGTTCCTGCCGCTTTACGAGAATTAATCGGCGCACAGCGTTACGAAACGTTGCATTCTGTCCATTGTGGTTTTTTATAAACCGCACCCCAACCACTCCACTCATTTGATACGCAAAAGGCTAAGCTGCAAAAATGAAAATACAACGCTGTGACATCACGTGCTTCCTCTGGTTCTACGGCCTCACGCTGGGCATTCAGCTATTGGGGGCCTACTTCACGTCCATGGGTGTGCAGGATTGGTATCCCGCGTTGGTAAAATCTCCGTTGACGCCGCCGGGCCCCGTGTTCGGCATCGTATGGAGCATCCTCTACGCGCTAATGGCGCTGGCGGCCTGCCGCATTTATGGCTGCGGCGACCGAAGCGACAAACGCCCGCTGCTATGGTGGGTGGCGCAATTGCTGCTCGGGTTCATTTGGTGCATTCTGTTCTTTGGTTTGCAAGGCGTGCTGGCTGGGTTCATCATCATCTGCTGCACCACTTTGGCGGTCATCGTCACCACGTTGCTGTTCTGGCGCATCGACCCACTGGCAGGCATGCTGATGCTGCCGCTGCTGCTGTGGCTCACCCTGGCCACGCATTTGAACTTATTTATCCTGCTGAATAATTAGAAGGGCAGATACTCGATTAACCCGCATGCGATTGCGGTGTTGCTCAGTGCATACGCTGCCGTGGCATCCACATCGGTAGTGGCGCATGTGGGCATCAAGGTGCCGGGTGAAGGTTTCAGCGTCACGACCTTACCGTAAGCAGGTCTTCCATCATCCACTTTCGTATCGATGTTCCATGCTTCCTCGGGCCTTAATACTAAGCCCCAGTTGGCTGCGGTTCCACTCTCTGAGCCAAGCAGCAGAAAATTTCCTGCTGGAGCGAGATACCAGTTCGCATCCGCGGCGACACCCGTACGCATGGCGGCCGACCAACCTGCACTCTTCAAGCGGCTGGTAGGAGAGTTGGTGCCGATGACCACGTCGCGTATGCTATCCGGCCCCGCAACACCTGTGTATGTTCCTTCTACTAGGCCCGCATTGGATAAATGTTTCCATGTCGCGAAGCGCTCATACACCTGCGTAGTATCCAACGGTCCGGACGCGAAATCGATTCCGCCATCGCCGTTGCCATTACAGGTGGCCGTGGTGGTGGAGGCTGTTGTTTTGCATGCAGTCGCATCCACATTGACGCCCCAGAAGGCAGTGGCGTTGGCCATGTCCCCGGGAATGGCGAAATATTTGTCACGAAAAGCACCGAAAGCGGTGGCGTGGCGCTGGAACTCGCTGGTGGTGGTGCGAAGCTCGGCCGCACGGATCAAGGATTGTCCGGCAAGGATACCGCCCACAAGCAACCCAAGAATGACCAGGACGATGGAAAGCTCGACTAAGCTGAAACCGGAATGATTATTTTTATGCATGGCGCATAATATAATAGGTCCTAAATCCGCGCAATAGAAATAGAGGCGCATAGCTCCCCCGCCAAGCCATGCGCATGCTGCATGGCGGCAAATCCGTTTACTTGGCGGCGCTTGTGGGTTATCACCCCGCCCATATGGCCATCGCATCGCGCAACCTTGCACGCCGTCACGAACCCCTGATTATGGGGCTGATGTGGGTATCCGCCGCCTTGGCGGTGGTGGTCACCGCCGCCATCATCCTGTCCGTGCTGTTTGAAGCGTTGCATTTCTTCCGCCAAGTGCCACTCACCGACTTCCTTTTCGGCCTGAGCTGGAGCCCGCAAACGGCCCTGCGCGCCGACCAGGCTGGATCTTCCGGCTCCTTCGGCGCGGTGCCGCTCTTCGCCGGTTCACTGATGGTGACACTCATCGCCCTCGTCGTCGCCGTGCCGGTGGGCCTCTACAGCGCCATCTACCTCGCCGAATACGCCAAACCCCGCACCCGCAACTGGATGAAACCCATCTTGGAGCTGCTCGCGGGCATTCCCACCGTGGTCTATGGCTACTTCGCCATCCAAGCCGTCGCGCCGTTCATGCGCGCGTTCGGCCACCATGTCGGTCTTAGCATTTCGTCCGAGAGCGCCTTGGTCGCGGGCATCGTCATGGGCATTATGATCATCCCGTTCATTAGTTCCTTGTCCGACGACATGATTGGCTCCGTGCCGCGCGGCCTGCGCGATGCGTCGCTAGGCATGGGCGCCACCCAATCCGAGACCATCCGCCGCGTGGTGCTGCCCGCCGCGCTGCCCGGTATTATGGGCGCGGTGCTGCTGGCCATTTCGCGCGCCATCGGCGAAACCATGATCGTGGTGATGGCGGCGGGGCTTTCCGCCAACCTCACTGCCAACCCGCTCGAATCCGTCACCACCGTCACCGTGCAAATGGTCACGCTGCTGGTCGGCGATCAGGAATTCGACAGCCCGAAAACACTGGCTGCCTTTGCCCTCGGCCTCACGCTTTTTTTCTTCACCCTCCTGCTCAACATCATCGCGATGAAGATTGTGAAGAAATACCGGGAGCAGTATGAATAAAGACCACCGCACAACAGCCGCCATCATGAAAAGCCTTGGCCGCCGCCACCGCGCCGAGCGGCGCTTCCGCGCCTACGGCATCGCGGCGCTGGCCTTTGCTGTGCTTATGCTCGGCATCCTGTTGGTCAGCGTGGTCGGCCCCGGCCTCAGCGGTTTCACGCGTCATGAGATTCGTTTGGAGGTGGACACCGCGCCCTTCGCCACCACGCTGCGCGAAACACCAAAGGAAATGGATTTCTACACCCACACCAACGCCATCCTGCGCAGCACGATTGATGAAACGCTCACCAAGCCACAACGCCAGAAGCTGTATCGCCTCATCGGCTTCTTCGCCGCCGACGACGTGAAGCGGCAGGTGATGGAACATCCGAAACAATGGAACGACGGCATGAGTGTCTGGATTCCCATGAGCGACACCGCCGACCTCACGCTCAAAGGTGTCATCGACCGCAACGCAGCGCCCGCCCTGCGCCCCATCAGCGAAGAGCAATTGCGTTGGCTCGATCAATGGGAAAAGGACGGCCGCATCCGCCGCAGTTTCAACTGGGAGTTCTTCACCCGTGGCGATTCGCGCGCGCCGGAAGCCGCCAGCTTCGGCGGCAGCATCGTGGGTTCGCTGTGGCTGTTATTGGTGTGCATGTCGGTGGCGTTGCCCGTGTCCATCATGGCCGCCATCTACCTCGAAGAATTCGCCAAAAAAGGCCGCATGGCCGACTGGCTGGAAATCACCATCAACAACCTCGCCGCCGTGCCCTCCATCATCTACGGCCTGCTCGGCCTCAGCGTGTATCTGCAATTCTTCGGTATGCCGCGCTCGGCTCCACTCGTTGGCGGCCTCACCATCGCGCTGCTGGTCATGCCCGTGATGATCATCGCCGCGCGCGCCGCCATCCGTGCCGTGCCGCCCACCATGCGCCACGCCGCCACCGGGCTGGGTGCATCGCCCATCCAAGTGGTGCGCCACCATGTGCTGCCCTACGCCATGCCCGGCATCCTCACCGGCACCATCCTCAGCTTCGCCCGCGCCATCGGCGAAACTGCGCCGCTGCTGCTCATCGGCATGGTCGCCTTCGTGGCCGACGTACCCAGCTCGCCGCTCGACGCCGCCACCGCGATGCCGGTGCAGATCTATCTTTGGGCCAGCAGCCCCGAACTCGGCTACGTCGAAAAAACATCGGCGGGCATTTTGGTGCTGCTCGCCATTCTGTTGATTCTCAACTTCGCGGCGATTACCCTGCGTCGTCGCCTGCAACTGACATGGAACTAACATGACCGCAAAAATGATCGCCGAGAACGTCAACGTCCATTACGGCGCCAAGCACGCGCTGAAGGATGTGTCGCTGGCCATGCAAGACCGCGCCGTCACCGCGTTCATCGGCCCCTCGGGCTGCGGCAAATCCACGTTCTTGCGTTGCATGAATCGCATGAACGACCTGATCCCCGGCTGCAAAACCACCGGCCTCATCCAGCTCGACGGGCAGGACATCCACGCGAAGGATCTCGACGTGGTGCTGCTGCGCGCCCGCGTCGGCATGGTGTTCCAGAAGCCCAACCCGTTCCCCAAATCCATCTACGAGAACGTCGCCTACGGCCCACGTATCCACGGCCTCACCGAGAACAAATCCCAGCTCGACCACATCGTTGAGCAAAGCCTCCGCCACGCCGCCTTGTGGGACGAAGTGAAAGACCGCCTCGACCAGCCCGGCACCGGCCTCTCCGGCGGCCAGCAGCAGCGCCTGTGCATCGCCCGCACCATTGCCGTATCGCCAGAAGTAATTTTAATGGATGAGCCGTGCAGCGCCCTCGACCCCATCGCCACCGGCAAAGTGGAAGACCTGATCGCGGGTCTGAAAAAAGATTACGCCATCGTCATCGTTACCCACTCCATGGCGCAAGCCCGCCGCGTGTCCGACCGCACCGCGTTCTTCCATCTCGGCACACTGGTGGAGGAGGGCGACACCAGCGCCCTATTCGATGCGCCACAGCATCAGCAAACGAAAGATTACATCACCGGCCGTTACGGTTGATGGGTATTGATAGTGCGCGTGATGTTCTGATATAATCTCGTGCGATGTTCCAGCCCACCGACAGCCATACCTACCCCTACGGTGAACGCCGCCTGACGTTGCGGCTGTTGCGCTATTGGCAGGAACTGCGCGGCATCCGTAACTTGCCCGAGGAACCGGAGATCGACCCCGACGCGCTGGGCGACGATTGGGGGTTCTGCTTCCTGCTGCAATCGCGCGACGTCGCCAATATCCAGGATTACAACTTCACCTATCTGGGCGAAAACATCCTTGGCGCCTATTTCGACCGCGAGATCGACGAGCATAACGAGTTCCTCGTGGGCCCCAACGCCTACCGCCTCGGCACCCATTTCAGCCGTGTGCTGGAAACACGCGCCCCGGTGATCGACGAAGGCGAGTTTCTCACCCTCCACGCGCGCCGCGTCCTGTTCCGCCAAGTGTTGCTGCCGCTGGGTACGGAAGAGAAGGGCGTCGAGTCCATCTTCGGGGCCATGAATTACAAAATAGTTGAGTAGCTTAGCCGCTGCTGGCTGGGTGGCGTTCTATGCGCTCCAAATATGCAGTTGACAGGGGGGCGGCTATTAACTACACCACGCACCCTTATTCCGGCCAACGGGGCTTTCCCTGTGGCTTCTACTAATAAACCAACAAAAAAGCGCTCGAGTTATGAAAACGTACCAGGCAACGCCGAAAGATATCACCAAAGAATGGCTCGTGTTCGACGCAGAGGGCGTAGTCCTCGGTCGTCTGGCTTCCCATGTCGCAAAGATCCTGCGCGGTAAGCACAAAGCCACCTTCACCCCGAACATGGATACCGGTGACAACGTCATCATCATCAATGCTCAGAAAGTGAAGCTGACTGGCCGTAAGCGCGGCAAGAAAGTCTACTACTACCACACCGGTTACGCCGGCGGTATCAAAGAGCGTTCGGCCGAGTTCATCCTGTCGGGTGAGCATCCGGAGCGCGTGGTTCACAAGGCCATCGAGCGCATGCTGCCGAAAGACAGCCCGCTTGCCCGTCGCCAAATGAAGCATCTCTTCGTGTACGCCGATGCCGAGCATCCGCACACTGCCCAGCAACCCAAGACCGTCGATTTCGCATCGATGAACGTCAAAAACGCTCGATAGGAAACCACCATGGCAACCGCAGCAGAAACCGAACTCAACGAAGCCCGCAAACCCAACATTGACGCGCAAGGTCGCGCCTACGGCACCGGTCGTCGTAAGGACGCCGTCGCCCGCGTATGGATCAAACGCGGCAGCGGCAAGATCAAAGTAAACGGCAAAACGCTTGAAGAATATTTCGTGCGCCCCGTACTGCGCATGATCGTGAACCAGCCCTTCGTATCGCTGAAAGAAGAGAGCAAATTCGACATCACCATCACCGTGCTCGGTGGCGGTCTCTCGGGTCAGGCCGGTGCAGTGCGCCATGGCATTTCCCGCGCGCTCGATCAGTTCAACCCGCTCTTCCGCCCGGCCCTGCGCGCCGGTGGCTTCATGACCCGCGATCCGCGCGTTGTCGAGCGTAAGAAATACGGCCGCGCCAAAGCGCGTCGTTCGTTCCAGTTCTCGAAACGCTAAGCGTTTCCATCTCGAACAAAAAGGCCGCCAACTACTGTTGGCGGCCTTTTTTTTAGTCGGCGAACGGGACGGTTAGTCCTTCTTCAGTTCCGCTTGGGCTTTGCCCACCGATTCCTGAATCTTGCCTTCGGCTTTCTTCAGGCTGCCTTCGGCTTTGTCGGCGTTGTCGTTGGTCACTTCGCCCCAGGTTTTTTGAATCGTGCCTTCGGCTTGTTTGGCGAGGCCTTCTGTCCGGTTACCCATGTGTATCTCCTTTGGTTGGTGAATGGAAACCTCACCATGGAGGAAGAGGGCTCAAGAACATATCCGCCATCCTCCCGTGAATGTCATGGGAGGGTAAATCAGGCCCGGTGTTTTTACTGGTAGGAAACCACAGAATATGCGAGGAAACCTCATGAGCACACAAACCATACGCACCGCCATCCTTGGCGCTTCCGGCTATACGGGCGCAGAATTACTGCGCCTGCTGAAGAACCATCCCGCCTTTGAAATCGTGGCTCTAACAGGCGACAGTCAAGCCGGTAAACCGATGGACGCCGTGTATCCGCATCTGCGCGGGCAAGGGCTTCCAGCGCTGGTGAAACATACGGAAGTGGATTTCTCCACCATCCAGCTCGTGTTCTGCTGCCTGCCGCACGGCACCACGCAACAGATCATCGCCGGCCTGCCGCCGCACGTAAAAATCGTCGATCTCTCCGCCGATTTCCGCCTCGCCGATCCGGCTGCGTATGCCGAATGGTACGGCCACGCCCACAGCGCCACCGACCTGCAGAAAACCGCTATATACGGCATCACCGAATTATCACGCGACGCCATCCGCAACGCACGCCTCGTTGCCAACCCCGGCTGCTACCCCACCAGCATTTTGCTGCCCACCATCCCGCTCATCGAAGCCGCGCAGATCGACGCTACGAACATCATCGTCAACGCGCTCTCCGGCATTTCCGGCGCAGGCCGCAGCGCCAAACAAGAGATGCTGTTCACCGAACTTGATGGCGGCGTATCCGCCTACGGCATCGGCCGCCACCGCCACATGGCTGAGATCGAGCAGGAGCTGTCGCTGGCTGCCTCCACGCCAGTGCGCATCAGCTTCACGCCGCATCTGGTGCCCCTCTCACGCGGCATGCTCTCCACCCTGCATCTCACGCTGAACGGTGCGACGGTCGATGAAGCGCGCAGGACGCTTGCTGCGAAATACGCGAACGAACCGTTCGTCACCGTGCTGCAAACCGGCAGCGCCTCCAGCCACCAAGTGCGCGGCACGAACTTCTGTTTCTTGTCGCTGCATGAAGGCCGTTTGCCGAACGAACTCATCGTCGTGTCGGTCATCGACAACCTCGTCAAAGGCGCGTCCGGCCAAGCCTTGCAAAACGCCAACCTCATGTTCGGCCTGCCGGAAACGACCAACCTCGAAGGCACCGCTATTTTCCCGTAGGAGCTCTCTCCATGCAGCAATTCCCCGGCGCGATCATCATGCCGTTTAATGGCATTTTCCCCACCATCCATCCCAGCGCGTGGCTGGCTCCCGGCGTGGTCGTCATCGGCGATGTGCATATCGGCGCCGACACAAATGTCTGGTTCGGCAGCGTCATCCGCGGCGATGTTTGCCATATCCGCATCGGCGAACGCACCAACATCCAGGATGGCACCACCATCCACGTCACCCGCAAAACCGGCCCCACCTTCATTGGCTCCGGCGTCACCATCGGCCATCGCGCACTCATCCATGCCGCCTCGCTGGAGGATGGATGTTTCTTTGGCATGGGCGCCAGCATCCTCGACCATGCGGTGGTGGAATCGGGCGCGTACATCGCCGCCGGTTCGCTCGTCACCCCCAACAAACGTGTGCCGACGGGGCAGATGTGGGCGGGCAATCCGGCCAAGTATTTCCGTGACCTGCGCCCCGAGGAAGTGGCCTACATCCCCGAATCGGCCAAACATTACGTAAAATTATCCAAAGAATACAGCGGCATATAATTCTGTATGGCCCGGTAAGTTCACAAAAGCTTCATACTTCATGCCCCCCTAAGAAGTTAGAATAAGCGTAGGAAATTCTAAGGTCTTACGCATTCATGCTTTGGTTCGGCGACATCAGCAACACACTCCGCGCTCTCAGGGTTCACCTGTTCGGCAAAGGCATCATGACGCTTGCGGTGCTTGCTGCCGGGGCCGTGGCCAGCGCCACGGGCTTCAGCGCCATTCTTCCCATCGTCGCCGTTGGCGGCTTCGTGCTGACCACGGTGAACCGCCTCTATAACCAGCGCCTCTACGAGAACGGCATGCTGAACATGTACCGCGACGACATCTCCCAGCAACTCGGCATCGCGCCGGAAGAGGTCACTCTGTCGCAGCTCAAAGAGGCCGGGAAAACGAACGACGTGATCGGCCACGCTCTTACTCGTCAGCGCAACAAAACCATTCTCGCCGTGGGCACCGCCGCACTTTCCGCCGCGGGCACCTGGGCGTTGGTGGGCATGTTCGGTGGCGAAAGCAGCTTGAAAACGGGGGTTGGTGCGCTGTTGCAGAATATTCCCGGCGGCGCGTCCATCGCCGCGTTTGCCAACTATGTCAGTATCGGTGTGGTCGCTGGCTTCTCCGGGCTGTTGTTCAACGGTGTGTTGAAGAACGGTGTCAGCGCCACCACCAGCATCGGCAAAGCCGCCGCCCACGACCGCATCATGGAAATGGAATGGACGTTGAAGCGCGGCCTCGGTGTAAGCAAGGAGCAGGTGTACGGCGTGCTGGTGGCCGGAGACGTGAGACTGCAACAGGCCATCGCCCGCCAGTTCCACAAACCTTACAGCCAGATGCGCCCTATCCAGCAGGCGACGGTGCTACAACGCGTGGGCGTGGCCTCGGAAATGCAGACCATCGCCGACCAGATCAACCACGGCGAAATGCGCCCCGGCGGCCTCGCTTACCTGATGCAGGGCGCGCAAAATGCCGCGCACACGCCGCAGGCTCTTAGTGCGGCAATGGCGCCCGCCCCAGCCCAAAGCAATTTTGTGGAGCGCCTCGGCGTCGCCCCTAGAAACCAGCAATCCTACCGTGCGCAGATCGATGCGCAACGTACCGCCATGATCGAGCAAGGAGCCACGCGATGAACCCGACGGCCACGAAGAGACCAGGAATATTAACGCAAATGAAGGATGGCTTGAAAGTAAGAGCCGAGCAGCTGTTGAAGAATTTATACCGCACCCAAGCCAACATCCTGCGCCCGGCATACACGGAATGGGCCGACACGGTGGTGAAAATCGGTGGCGCCAGCGCCGCGCTTCGTGAGCAACTGAGCGACCCCATGAATGCCTCCGTGAAGCAGCTCTACGACATGTGCCAGTTAGACACGCTTACAGGTAAGGATCTGAAGGTCGGTCTGCAGCGGTTTGAGCAGGGGCTTAAATCCTTAGAGAACGTAGACGCGCGCAGCGCCGGGCTAGGGGTGAGCATTTGCTTCAAAGAGCTTCAGGATGCTTCCGACCGCGCCGCTGATTTGCGCGGGCGAATGGGTAAAGCGCAAATGGCTCACGGCAAGCTGCGCCAGCAGACCATCACTGCGCCCATGCAGCAGGCCGAGGCATCGGCTCGAAATGCTGCGCATTGGACGGGCCAATCCATCGAACAGGTGGAAACGAGCCTGCGCAAAACCACGGGCGAACTGGTGCAGGGTTTGGAAAAAATTGGATCGATGCCGCATTCAAAATTTTTGGAACGGATGGCGCCCAAAACGGTCGTGGCGAACGTTTCGGAAGAGCTCCCCGTTTTGGCACAACTCAGCGAGCCGTTAGCAAGTGTCGAGAAGGTTGCCGCGCCGAAGGCAAAAATCGCGTGGCCATTCCAAGGAACCAAAACGCCGAAATCCGGCAAAGCAATGCGCCAATTGGAAGAAGCCGCCCTGCCGCATGCTGGCGGCGCGAAGAATCTGATTATCGGAAGCGTCGTCGCGGCTGCAGCCGTTCTAGGTGGCTGGGCATTGTTGAAAAACGAGGAAGCGCAGTCCAAATCTCCGTGGGAACGTGCGCGCTAGTTAAGCGCGCACCTTGGCATAAGCGCCTGGCGCTTTTTCGATGGGCTTGTGCTTGCCGCCACCGACTTTGCGCGCAGCGATTTTCGGCCCGGCCAGTTTGGATTGCCACGCATCCCAATGCGGCCACCAGGAACCGGCATGTTCGGTCACGCCGGCCAACCAATCCTCGGCCTTGGCGGGCAGTTTGCTGCCGCTCCAATAGCCGTATTTCTTTTTCACCGGCGGGTTGATGACCCCGGCCACATGCCCCGAATCGGCCAGCGTGAACACGCAGGGCCCATCGAACACCTGCGTGCCGACATAGCAGGATTGCCAAGGCGCGATGTGGTCTTCCTTGGTGGCGAGCATGTAGGTGGGTGTGCTGATTTTCGACAGGTTGATCGGTGTGTTCAGCAGTTCCAGTCCGTTCGGTTTCACCAGCAGATTCTTCTGGTACATGTTGCGCAGGTAATAGGCATGCATGGTGGCGGGCATGCGCGTGGCGTCGGCGTTCCAGTAGAGCAGATCGAACGGGAAGGGCTGTTTGCCCAGCAGGTAATTATTGATGACGAACGACCAGATGAGATCGTTCGCGCGCAGCATGTTGAAGGTGTTCGCCATCTCCGAGGCTTCTAAATAACCGCTCTCGGCCATGCGGCCTTCCAGCGCGTCGAGCTGCGCATCGTCGATGAACACGCTGATATCGCCGGACTCGGTGAAATCGACCATCGTGGTGAGGTAGGTGGCGCTGGCGATGCGGTCCTGCTGGCCCTTCGATTTCAAGTACGACAGCGCGATGGAAGTAAGCGTGCCGCCGAGGCAGTAGCCGATCATCGCTGTCTGCGGCGATTTGGTGATGGATTCGATGACGTCGAGCGCGGCGAGGGGGCCTTGGCGCAAATAATCCTCGAACGATTTGCGGGCCAGTTTTTCGTCGGGGTTGGCCCAGGAAATGATGAACACGGTGTAGCCCTGTTCGGTGAGCCATTTCACCAGCGAGCTCTCCTGTTTCAAATCGAGGATGTAGTATTTATTGATCCATGCGGGCGTCAGCAGCAGGGGAATTTTATGCACTTTCTCGGTCACGGCTTCGTACTGGATCAGCTGCATCAGGTCGTTCTGGTACACCACCGAACCCGGCGTGGCGGCGATGTCTTTACCAAAGGTAAAGGCGTTCTCATCGGTCATCGTGATGCGCAGTTTGCCTTGGCCTTTTTCAATGTCGCGCAGCAAATGCTGCAGGCCGTTCACCACATTCTCGCCGTTGCTTTCCAGCGTGGCGCGCATCACTTCAGGGTTGGTGAACATGAAGTTGCTGGGCGACACCGCATCGATGAACTGACGGGTGAAGAAGTTCAACTTGTGCGAGGTATGCGCGTCGAGGCCCTTGATGCTGTGCACGGCATCCTGCAACCAGCGCGCGTTCAGCAGGTAGCCCTGTTTGATGTAATCGTACACCGCGCTGTCTTTCCACGCATCGTCGCGGAAGCGACGGTCTTTCGGGTTGGCGGCCACGTAATCTTCGTCGCTGCGGCCCAGCAGCTTGCCGGTGATGGAGCCCCACAAATGCATATGTTCGCGCATCAGCTCCACCTGCGCTTCGGCGATTGCTTGCGGGTCGATGGTCATGTGGCGGGCGGTGTTCATCATCGATTCGGCGAAGCTGAACGGATCGGTCTGCCCCATGGTCGGCGGTTTGCTCATCGAACGGGCGGCCATCACCTGCGTGATGCGCTGCCACAGGTCGGCGGCGTTGGCCATATTCGTGGCGAATTCCTGCGGGTCGCTCACTACCGGTTCGGGCGTTGTTTCGGGCGCGGCCTTGGCCGGTTTCTTTTTCGATGCGGGGGCTTTTTTCATGAGCGTAGATGTATACCAGCGCCCACCCCGATGCAATACGCTATGCAGTGGACATTCCACTGGTTTTTTCGCCTTGAGGGTAACTCGCGCGAAGGGCTGGACAAACCGGATTCCCGCCATTAGCGTGCCGATACAAAACAAAAAACAATACGGCACGTCATGCGAACCTTCCATCCAGTTTCCGCCCAGATTCCGCGTTTCTTCGGCCCTCTTTTGCTGGCCGTTACGCTCTGCTCCTGCAATCTGCTGATCCCTGAAAATCCAAGCTCCCCGCGCTACAACAGTGTGCTTGGGCAGCCCCGCACGCCGCAGCTCAACCCCGCAGGCGGCCCCGGCCCCAGTAGCAACGCCGCGCCCATGATGCAGCAGGCGGAGGCCCCGGAAGTGAACGCCACGGCCTTCCCGCCCGTCGATCCGGCCACCGAAGCCCGTGCCCGCGAGATCATGGCGTCCGACGTGCCGCCGCCGCCCATGGCCGCGCCGCAACAGAACGCCCGCCAGATGCCGCTCGAGAACCAGCCCGGCATGCAGGTCGCGGGCAATTACCCCGAACTCAATAACGTGCCCGCCACGCCGCCAATGGGCGCGAATGGCGACGCCGCGCGTCTAGCCCGCGTTCGTGCGCAGTTGGAAGCCGAGCGTAACGGTGCCGATGCCGCCCGCAACCAACTGGCCACCGACGCCGCCGCCGAGCCCTCACTGCTCGATGCGCCCATGCCTCAGGCGCCTCTGTCGCCGCAATCCTCCATCGGCAACGGTCCGGGCTACATTGCTCAACTGCCGCCCCCGCCGCCGCCATTGGCCCAAGCCGGCGGCACGACATGGGACCGCAATCCGTCCATAGCCAGCGCGCCGCTTTCTGCACCTTCCGCTCAAACGGCATCGGTCGAACCGATTTTACTGCGTGCTCCCGGCGCGCAAGCGCAACCAGCGCCCAGCTTCGGCTTTGCCTCGGCGGCTCCGGCACCTGAAATGTCCATGGCGCCTGCCATGGCGGGGGGCTTCAATCCGATGGCGGGCAGCGAGCCCATTACCCTGCGCGCGCCGACCAACTACGCGGGGGGCACTTCCTACCTCCCCGATTCCCGCTACGCCACGCGCCGGAATTAACACACCCCTAAAAATCCATTTCTAGACGGTGCGTCTACGCCCTACGGCGATTGACACGCTGCACAACACCCATCAGATTGCGCCCATGGAAGAGTTTTACAGAATCAAGCGCCTGCCCCCCTATGTGTTCGCCGAGGTGAACAAATTGAAGGCCCGTCTGCGCGCCGACGGCCACGACATCATCGATCTGGGCATGGGCAACCCCGATACGCCGCCGCCCAAGCATGTCATCGAGAAGCTGCGCGAAGTGGCGTTGGATGAAACCGCGCACGGCTACTCGCTGTCGAAAGGCATTCCCGGCCTGCGCAAAGCGCAAGCGGGGTATTACAAGCGCCGCTTCGGCGTCACGCTCGATCCGGAAACGGAAGTCATCACCACCATCGGTTCCAAAGAGGGCCTCGCCAACCTCATCGAGGCCATCACCGGCCCGGGCGATGTCATCGTCTGCCCGAACCCCTGCTACCCCATCCACGCCTACGGCCCCGTCATCGCGGGCGCGTCCATCCGCTACATGTCGATGACCGAGGGCAGCGATTTCTTCGAGATGCTCGATCTCGCCATTCGCCATCAGGAGCCCAAACCCGTCGCCGTCATCGTCAACTATCCGTGCAATCCCACTTCGGAAGTGGTGGATCTGGCGTTCTACGAAAAGCTCGTCTCGATGTGCAAACAATATGGTGTCTACATCATCTCCGACCTCGCCTATTGCGAGATCTATTTCGATGGCACTCCGCCGCCGAGCGTACTGCAGGTCGAAGGTGCGAAAGACATCGCCATCGAGTTCACGTCGCTTAGCAAAACCTATTCCATGGCCGGTTGGCGCGTGGGCTTTGCCGCAGGAAGCCCCACGCTGGTGCATGCGCTCACCCGCATCAAATCCTACCTCGATTACGGCACCTTCACCCCCATTCAGGCCGCCGCCGTCGCCGCCATCAACGGCCCGCAGGAATGCGTGGCCGAGGTTCGCAAACTTTACAAAGACCGCCGCGACGTGATGGTGAAAGCCCTGCGCGATGCGGGGTGGGACGTGCCGTCGCCGCCCGCTTCCATGTTCATCTGGACGAAGCTGCCCGAGAAATACCGGCATCTGAAAAGCCTCGAATTCTCCAAGCTGCTCATCGAGGAAGCCGAAGTGGCGGTGGCCCCCGGCATCGGTTTCGGCGAGTACGGCGACGACTATGTGCGCATCGCGCTGGTCGAGAACAAACAGCGTTTGCGTCAGGCCGCACGCAACATCAAACAGTTCCTGGCGCGTGACGTGGCCGACGTGATGAAGAACCGTGAGAGCGCCGCATGAGCACCGCACTTCGCATCGGCATCGCAGGGCTCGGCACGGTAGGGCAGGGCACCATTTCCATCCTGCGCGAGAACGCCAAACAGATCGCCGCACGTTGCGGTAAAACCATCGAGATCGTGGCCGCTTCGGCGCGCGATGCCTCAAAAAAACGCGACATATCGCTTGAGGGAATTCGCATTGAATCCGATGCCATGGCGCTTGCAACCGCTTCTGATGTCGACCTCGTCGTCGAACTCATCGGCGGCCATGAGGGCATCGCCAAACAGCTGGTGGAAACCGCCATTGCCAACGGCAAACATGTGGTTACCGCCAACAAAGCGCTCATCGCGCATCACGGTCTGGCCCTCGCCAAAGCGGCGGAAGCTAAGGGCGTGGTGTTGGCGTTCGAAGCGGCGGTGGCGGGTGGCATTCCCATCATCGCGGGCCTTCGCCAAGGCCTTTCCGCCAATAAAATTCGCCGCGTGTCGGGCATCCTGAACGGCACCTGCAACTTCATCCTCACCACCATGGCGCGCGACGGTCGCGACTACGACGACGTGTTCGGCGAAGCGGTGAATCTCGGTTACGTCGAAGCCGATCCCTCGCTCGACATCGACGGCATCGACGCCGCACATAAAGTCTCCATCCTCGCCGCGCTGGCGTTCGGCACCGCGCCCGATTTCGCCCGCGTGCATGCCGAAGGCATCCGCCGCATTACGCTGCTCGACATCGAAACGGCCGCCAATTTCGGCTACGCCATCAAACTGCTCGGCCTCGCCGAGTACGATAACGGCGAGCTTTCGCAACGCGTGCAACCCTGCCTCGTGCCGCTTGCTTCGCCGCTTGCCGCCGTCAGCGGCAGCTTCAACGCCGTGCAAGTCGAGGGCGACGCCGTCGGTCGCGTGGTGTTCGAAGGCCGTGGCGCAGGTGGAGGGCCCACCGGTTCCGCCGTGGTGTCCGACATCATTTCTATCGCGCGCGGCGACACGTTCCCGCCCTTCACCGTGCCCGCCGCCGAATTGAAAGCCGCGAAGCCCGCCGATGCGGGTGCACATCGCGGCCGCTATTATCTGCGCCTCAGCTTGAAGGACGAACCCGGCGTGCTCGCCGAGTTCACGCGCGCCTTCGCCGAGGCCGATATTTCCGTGCATTCCATCACCCAGCGCGCCGCCATTCCCGGCCACTCCGCGCAGGTCATCGTCATCACCCACGATACCAACGAAGCATCAGTGGCCAAGGCCGCCACCGCCATTTCCAAATTACCCGTCAGCGTTGCCGCACCTGTCGTGCTGCGCATCGAAACTTGAGGAGACTCCTATGTCCACCACCGCCGCCTACAACAAAGAAGCCGCCACCAAAGACTGGATCATGGACCGCAACTTTGCGCTCGAAGCCGTGCGGGTGACAGAAGCGGCCGCACTCGCCAGTTCGCACTGGACGGGCCGTGGCGAAGAAAAAGACGCCGATCAGGCCGCCGTGAACGCCATGCGCGAAGCGCTGAACGGGCTCACGATTGATGGCACCGTCGTCATCGGCGAAGGCGAACGCGACAAAGCACCAATGCTCTACATTGGTGAGAAAGTCGGCACCGGCGAAGGCCCGCGCATCGACATTGCACTCGACCCGCTGGAAGGCACCACACTCTGCGCCACCAACGGCCCCAACTCGCTCGCCGTAGTGGCCATGGCCGAGCATGGTGGTTTCCTGCATGCGCCCGATGTCTACATGGATAAAATCGCCGTCGGCGGTGGCCTGCCGGAAGGCGTGGTCGATATGGACAATAGCGTCGCCACCAACCTGAAACAACTTGCAGCGGCGCTGAAAAAAGACGTCAGCGAACTCACCGTCATGATTTTAAAACGCGATCGCCACGAAGAAAAGATTGCCCATCTGCGTGAAGCCGGTGCGCGCGTGCAGCTGATTCCCGATGGCGACGTGGCGGGCGTTATCGCCACCGCCACACCCACCACGGGCGTCGATATGTATCTCGGCATCGGTGGTGCGCCGGAGGGCGTGCTGGCTGCCGCCGCCCTGCGTTGCATCGGCGGGCAAATGCAAGGTCGCCTGTTGTTCGATGGCGAGGACGAGCAAAAAGAACGCGCCGCGCGCATGGGCATCACCGACTTCAGCCG
>JBBKVX010000015.1:0-2506 GCA_037968615.1 Rickettsiales bacterium | reverse complement strand
CCGCCCAGCCCCGCCCCCACCGGAATGCGCTTCTCGAGCGTGATGCGCGCCCCCTGCGTGGTCTCGGTATGGGTTTGCAGCAGTCGCGCTGCGCGCAGCACTAAATTTTCCTTCGTCCCCGCCGTATCGGCGCAGGCCTCTGCGAACTCGCCTGTCACCGAGAGGGTCAGCAAATCGCTGGGTTCGAACGTCAGCACATCGGCAAGGTCGGTGAACGCCACATGGGTCACCAGCTCGTGGTAGCCGTCGTCGCGTTTGCCGGTGATGTGCAGGAAGAGATTCAGCTTGGCGCGCGCCCGCTCCATCAACACCGGCATGCTAGCGCACGCGCGTGTGGAACGGGGCGTTGGCCAATTCCGATGCGTCCGGTGTGCGCACGACCGCCGATTGTTGTTCCAGGAACGGCGGCAGCCCGTTGAGCATCTTGGCGCGGATAGTGTCGGCCATGTCTTTTTCGGGTTTGAAATTCAGCGCGCGTTTCCACTGGAACTGCGCTTCCGTTTGTCGCCCCACGCGCCAATAGGCATCGCCCAGATGGTCGTTCACCGTCGGGTCGTCGGGCATCAGCTCCACCGCTTTCTCGAACGACACCACCGCGCTGGCGAAATCGCCGCTCAGATACTGCGCCCAGCCCACGCTGTCGATGATGTGCGCGTCATCGGGCCGCGCCGCCAGCGCCAGCTCCAGATACGTGCGCGCCATCGGCACGTTCTTGTTCATCATCAGCCAGCTGTAGGCGAGGTAGTTCAGCACGTCGGGCTGGTTGGGCTCCAATTTCAGCGCGCGTTTGAAGTCGGCTTCGGCGCGGCTCCAGTCCCCCGCACGTTCGTAGCTGATGCCGCGCGCATACAGCAGCGGCCAGTCAGAGTTATGCAGCGGTTCGCTGCGTTTCAGCGCCTCGGTATAGGCATCTGCCGCTTCGTCGAATTTCTGGTCTTCGCGCAGCATATCGCCTTTGGTGATCACCGCCAGCGCGTCGGTTTTATATTCGCGCGACAGCTTATCGAGCTGTGCGATGGCGTTGCTGCGCTGGCCCATGGCCTCAAGGTTCAGCGCCTTGCGCACCTGCCCGCGACGATAGAACACCGAGCCTTTTTCCATCGCGTCGTAGGTAGCGATGGCGTGCTTGTAATCCTCCACCTGCTCGTAGAGGTTCGCCAGCATCAGCTGTGCGGGCGGTAGGTTGGGCCGCAGGTCCAGCGCAATACGCAGATACAGGAACGTGTCCTGCGTCGCGTCTTCGCCGAACAGGATGCTGGCGGTCGTGAAGAACAGTTCCGCCAGCCCTTCATTGGCGTTGGCCACCAGCGGGCGAACTTCGCGCGCGTTGGGGTTCAGCTTGGCGGGCAGCAGGCTGGAATCGGGGTTGGCGCGGGCGTAGGCGTCGAACACTTCCTGCGCTTCGTTCCATTTCCCCTGCCGCGCGTAGAAATTCGAAATGGCCTCCACCACACGGTAGGGCGTGGTCTCCGGGTCGGAGCTGGCTTTGAGGTAGGCCTCGGCGGCCGCGTCGTCGTTGCCGAGCACGTCGTTCATCAGCGCCATATGGTAGGTGAGGAACGGCGCGAAGAACCCGGCTTTATCGATGGCGTCCTGCATGTCCACCTGCCCCACGGCCTTGCCGTCGGCCACGTCGAGCCACGACGTCATCACCGGGCGCACGATGCCGTACAGCCCGCCACCCGGCGCTTGCACCACCAGCGTATGGGCTTCGGCGTATGTGCCCCGCTTCACCGCATCCAGCATCAAAAGCGTAGCCACTAGCGCGTCGGTTTTTGCGTCTTTTTTCAGGATTTTAGCGTAAGCGATGGATTGCGGCACCTCGCCCGCCAGCAGGCTCATGCGCATCGCTTCGTGTGTCAGCCGCATGTTGCTGGGGTCGTGCGACAGCGCCTCTTTCAGATGCAGCGACGCGGCGTTCAGATCCTGGTGGCTGCGCGCAAAACGGCTCGACAGGAAGCTGCCCGCCAAGCCCGGCTTCACCACCGGAGTGGATAATTTCTCGCCCGCATTGGTGGTTTCGCGCGCCACGGAGGGCTTATCGCGCACATCGTCGGCGTAGGCGGTCTGCATCAGCATTGTGCACAAGGCCG
The DNA here is from genome assembly GCA_037968615.1 of Rickettsiales bacterium. GTDB lineage: Bacteria > Pseudomonadota > Alphaproteobacteria > Rickettsiales > UBA3002 > QFOX01. The sequence goes on along the minus strand of JBBKVX010000015.1, from coordinate 413 downwards.
CGCCGCTCAATAAAAGCCGTATAAATTCAATATGTTGGCTTTTACGCCGCATTGGTCTCATCAATTCCAGGAAAATAGCTTGCCTATTTGGTTTCCTACCTTATATTCCCGCGCTCATCAATGGAATACTAGGTTTTGGACGAGGATTTATGAGCAGCAAGAACAACCCTGAAATGCGTGGCGCGGTCACCGAACTCCGTAAGTACAACGGCAAGGCAGTGAAGCCGAGCAAAATCATCGACTCCGAAAAGGGCATCAAGTTCATCGGCGCCACCTACGAAGACGGCTCGATCGTCGTCGACGCCAACACCAAGCGCCCGATTCCCTACCAAGAAATCTACGGCTAAGCGCCAAGCCGCTTAAAACCGCAAAAAGCCCGACAAGGCATCGCCTTGTCGGGCTTTTTTCGTGTT
>JBBKVX010000014.1:0-8579 GCA_037968615.1 Rickettsiales bacterium | reverse complement strand
GAGTACATCAGCAAGCTGAACCCCGAGCAGCGCGCGGCGGTGGAAGCCACCGAAGGGCCGGTGCTGGTGCTAGCGGGCGCGGGCACAGGAAAAACACGGGTGCTAACCACCCGGATTGCACATTTGCTGAATTCCAAACGCGCCTTCCCCAGCCAGATACTGGCGGTGACGTTCACCAACAAAGCCGCCGCCGAAATGCGCATGCGCGTGGGCAAACTGCTGTTCGGCGATGAGGGACAGAACACTTCGTCCAACGCGTTCTGGATCGGCACGTTCCACTCCATCGCCGCCAAAATTTTGCGTCGCCATGCCGAGCTGGTGGGGCTGACACCGCAATTCACCATTCTCGACGACGACGACCAGCAACGCCTCATCAAGGCCCTGCTGGCGGATAACAACATCGACCACCAAAAATTCCCCGCCCGCGCCGTCAACTCGGTGATGCAGGGCTGGAAAGATCGTGGCGTCACGCATGATAAAACCAACGAGCAGCCCGGCACCTATTCGCTGGTGCAGGTGGCGGCAAAAATCTATCCGCTCTATCAGGCGCGCTTGCGCAATTTGAACTGCTGCGATTTCGGCGATCTGCTGCTGCATAATTTGACGATTTTTTCCCAGCACCAGAACGTGCTTCAGGAATACGCCAGCCGCTTCCGCTACATTCTGGTCGATGAGTATCAGGACACCAACACCGCGCAGTATATCTGGCTGCGCCTGCTGGCTGCGTTCCACCGCAACCTGTGCTGCGTGGGTGATGACGACCAGAGCATCTACGGCTGGCGCGGCGCGGAAGTGGGAAATATCCTCAAGTTCGAGGTCGATTACCCCGGGGCGAAAATCGTGCGGCTGGAACGCAATTACCGCTCCACCGCGCCCATCCTTGCTGCGGCCTCCGGCGTCATTGCCCACAACCAAGGCCGCCTCGGCAAAACACTGTGGACCGACGAAAAAGAAGGCGACCTCGTGCGCATCAAATCGGTGTGGGACGACACTGAAGAAGCACGCTTCGTGGGTGAAGAAATTGAAGCTTTCCAGCGCAACGGCACCTCGCTGAAGGAAATGGCCGTGCTTATCCGCGCGGGCTTCATGACACGCGCGTTCGAGGAGCGATTCGTAACACTGGGCATTCCCTATAAAATTGTCGGCGGGCTGCGCTTCTACGAGCGTATGGAAATCCGCGATGCCATTGCCTACCTGCGCATCATCATGCAACCGCACGACGATCTGGGTTTCGAGCGCATCATCAACACCCCCAAACGCGGCATCGGAAAAACCACGGTTGAGCAGTTGCATGTGCAAGCACGCAGCATGAACAGCTCGCTCTACGCCGCGGTGCAGCGCCTGCTCGATACGGGCGAACTGCGCGGAAAAACGGCGACCACACTGGGCAAATTGCTCCACCAATTCACCACCTGGCGCGAACGCGGTGGCATTCGCCTCGATGCGCCGCCAGCGCGCGTGCTGCCGCCAGCGAGCGCGCCCATGAAACAGCCCCCTATTCCCGCCTTCCTCGGCGTGGAAGAACCGGAAGCCACGCCCTACGACCCGTTCGATATGCTGCCGCCGGAAGCGCCGAACCCGGCCGATCTCTCGCTTTCTGAGCTGGCCGATCTGGTGTTGGAAGAATCCGGCTACCGCGCCATGTGGCAGGCGGACAAATCGCCAGAAGCCGCAGGCCGCCTCGACAACTTGCGCGAGCTTATCCGCGCGCTGGGCGATTTCCCAAGCCTCGCAGAATTCCTCGACCATGTCGGCCTCGTCACCGAAGGTGCGGAAAAAGAATCCGGCGACATGGTAAGCGTCATGACACTGCACGCCGCCAAAGGCTTGGAATTCGACGCCGTGTTCCTCACCGGATGGGAGGAAGGATTATTCCCCAGTCAACGCACGATGGACGAATCCGGCACCAGTGGGTTGGAGGAGGAACGCCGCCTCGCCTATGTCGGCATCACCCGCGCGCGCAAATACCTCACCCTCAGCCACGCCGCCAACCGCCGCATCTACAACCAATGGCAAAGCGCCCTGCCCTCACGGTTCCTCAGCGAAATTCCCGAGGACACGGTGGAACATCTGGATGGCGGCCCCTACATGCGCCGCGCCAGCGGCCCGCAAATGTTCCAGAAGGAAGTGGACGCGATTTTGAACACCCGCGTCGCCAGCACCGCACTCGTTAAAGAATCCAGCAACGGAATCAAAAAAGGCAGCCGCGTGTTCCACCAAAAATTCGGCAACGGCGTGGTGCTAAGCCTCGAAGGCGACCATCTCGAAATCGCGTTCAAACACGCGGGCACCAAGAAAATCCTCGCCGAATATGTCGAACTGGCGGGCTAAGTTAAATCGCCCGTGTGGCCGTTGCCAGCCATGCTTTTTCGTGCTCGTCCATGCTGGCTTCCAGCGTTTTATAAACGCGCTGGTGGTAGGCGTTCAGCCAGTTGCGCTCGTCGTTGGTGAGCATGCTGACATCCACGATGCGGGTATCGATGGGCGCAAGCGTGAGCGTTTCAAACCCAAACAGGTCTTTGCCCTGCAGCGTGCTGCCGACAATAACCACCGTGACGAGGTTCTCGATACGGATGCCGTATTTGCCTTCAAGGTAGAAGCCCGGCTCGTTGCTTAGGATCATGCCGGGTTCCAACGGCACATGCGGGCCTTTTTTGGCGATGCGCGCTGGGCCTTCATGCACGCACAGGAACGCGCCCACGCCATGGCCGGTGCCGTGGTCGTAATCCAGCCCATACTGCCACAGATACTGTCGCGCGAACGCATCGAGCTGCTGGCCGCTGGTGCCTGCCGGGAATTTGGCGGTGGCCAATGCGATATGGCCCTTCAGCACGAGCGTGTAATGGAACTTCATCAGCGTGGTGGGTTCGCCGATAGTGACGGTGCGGGTGACGTCGGTGGTGCCATCGGGGTATTGGCCGCCGGAATCGAGTAAGAATAGGTCGCCCTTATGCAGGCGGCGGTTGCTGGCCTCGTCGGCACGGTAATGCACGATGGCGCCGTTGGGGCCGGAACCGGCGATGGTGGCGAAGCTCGGCTCGCGGTAGCTGTTGGCCTGTTTACGGTAGGATTCCAGTTTCTCGACCACATCCAGTTCGTGCGGCAAACGGCCCGTTTGCGCATCCAGCCATGCCAGCAGTTTCGACAGCGCCACGCCATCGCGCGCATGGGCAGCGCGCACGCCTTCCAGCTCCACTGCGTTCTTGCGCGCTTTGGGCAGCAAGGTCGGGTCGTCGAGCCGTGTAAGTTTTACGCCTTGTTTTTCCGCCAACGTCCAGAACCCCGCCGCGCTGTGCGACGGGTCGATGAGCAAGGTTTCCCCTTTCACTGCCAGCGGCGTTTTGCCCGACCACAGATCGGCGATGGGTGCCACGGAGATGGATTGTGCTTTCAGGTACTCATTCACATCATTGCTGAACGTATGGTCAGAAATGTATAGCGTGGCTGATCCTGAGGTTTCGAGCTTCAGATAGGCCAGTAAAAGCGGGTTATAAGGAATGTCGCTGCCACGGATATTCAGCAGCCAATTGATGCCATCGGGCAGCGTTAACAGAAGGCCATCGGCGTGATGGTTGCCCAGTAATTGCAGCAACGGCTGATACTTCTCGCTGTAGCTGGCACCGGCCAGCGATTCGGCGTGCAACTGCACCGCGCCCGAGGGTGCGGCGGGGCGTTCGGCCCAGATGCTATCCACCGGGTTCGGTGTCAGCGGTGCCCAGGTAATCGACAAGGATGCGGTGGCTTTTTGCCAGCCTTCCAATTGCGCTTGCGTAACCAGCCATGGGTCGAACCCAATGGTGAGCGTGCTTTCTTGCGCTTCCAACCATTGCGCCAGCGTCACTTCGCCACTGTTCACGGTAGCCACATTTTTGCTCACCTGTTGGGCGGCCTGCAGCGTGTAGCGCCCATCGGCGAACAACGTGTGGCGACGTGCGCCATGGGGCTTAGCCCAGAACGCGCCGAGGCCAGCCGAGCCGGTGAATCCGGTAAGGTACGGCAACCTGGCCGCGCATTCGGGGGTGTATTCGCCTTGGTACTCGTCGGCCATGGGTTGCAGGTAAAGATCGACCGAAGCTTTGGAGAGCGCGGCTTCTAGGGCTTCAAGTCGGGGGTCGGAAATATGCATGAATAATGGCCGTTTCGGTTGCAATGGGGTGGGAGCTGCGTATAACTGTTGCACAAAGAAAAACGCCGCTCAAGGCTGAGTTGTCACTGGCACGGATTTATGAAACGCACCACCTTATTCGCCTGTTACGCACTATTGATTGCCCTCGTCGCCCCCAGCGCGCAGGCGGCCGACAAACCTAAATTCAATCCGGCGATCGTCTATCTCTACACCAGCAGCGATTCCGACCGCGCCTTCATCGACGCGGCGCGCAGCGGCATCGAACGTGCGCAACGCGAGTTCAAAACCCAAGTGCCCGAGCACCGCATGCAAAGCACCGACAACATCGCCGCCGTCATCAAAAAAGTCGCCGATTCGGGCGCCAGCCCCATCATCGCCGTGGGCTACCAGAACGTGATGCCGGTGCTTAACATCGCCGAGCGCTACCCCAACACCCAATTCACCGTCATCGACGGGTTAGTGCCGCCGCTGTTCCCCAACGTGCAAAGCATCATTTTCAAAGACCATGAGGGTGCGTTCCTCGTCGGCCTTATCGCGGCCAAAGTGGCGCGCAACGACCATGTGGGCTTCATTGGCGGCATGGACATTCCGCTCATTCGCAATTTCTCGTACGGCTTCGCGCAAGGTGCGCGCTACGCCAAACCCGACATTCGCATCGATGTGGACATGGTGGGCAACGGGCCCGAAGCATGGAGCGACAAGGACAAGGCCCACGATTTGGCGCTGAAGCAGTTCGAATCTGGCGCCGATGTGATTTTCGCGGCGGCGGGCGGTTCGGGTCTTGGTGTGCTGGAAGCCGCCGACCGCACGGGCAAACTGGCCATTGGGGTGGATACCAACCAGAACAGCCTTTATCCCGGCCATGTGCTGACCAGCATGGTGAAACGCGTCGACATCGCGGTGTACGACTCGCTGAAAACCAGCTTTGAGGGCAAATGGAACCCCGGCATCAAATATCTCGGCATCCGTGAGGGCGCGTTGGATTATGCGGTCGACAACAACAACCGCAAGCTGATCTCCGAACAGCTGATCGAAGAAGTGGCCATGGCCAAAGAGCGCATCATGAACGGTGCCATCACCGTGGAAATGTATTCGCCGAAATAGCACCCCACTTACGCTTTACTTATGTTTAAGCGCATGCTCCACATAGCTCCATGAAGCCAACTGCTTCACATCTGAGTCGTGACTACATAACCTACAGGAGCATTTATGAAAAATGGTAACACCGCAGTTCTTCTTATCGTCGCCCTCGCCCTCGTTATTGGCGGCTTCCTTTATTACCAGCACGAGCAGAACACGACCACGATTGACCTGCCAGGCGATAACAAAATCGAAATCACGGAATAAGCATTCTTCGGAATCTTATGGAGCGGCTCGCCTCACGGCGGGCCGTTCTTATTTGGCCGCAAGCCACCGCGCCACGTCGCGTGCAGCGTAGGTGAGAATGGCATCGGCGCCAGCGCGTTTGAAGGCCAGAAGGGTTTCCAATGTGGCGGCTTGCTCATCGAGCATACCGGCGGCAGAAGCGGCTTTAAGCATCGCGTACTCGCCGCTCACATGGTAGGCGAATACCGGCAGGTCGCAGGCGGCTTTCACCTTGGCCACGATGTCGAGATAGATCAGCCCGGGCTTCACCATCACCATATCGGCACCCTGCGCCACATCCAGCGCTATTTCGCGCATGGCTTCGCGCGCGTTGGCGGGGTCCATTTGATAGCCGCGCTTGCACAGCGGCTGGGCTTTGGCCGAGCCCACCGCATGGCGGAACGGGCCATAGAAGGCGGAAGCGTATTTCGCGGCGTAGGAGAGAATCACCACCGCCTCATGCCCGGCTTTGTCGAGCGCCGCGCGAATCTCGCCGATGCGCCCGTCCATCATGTCGCTGGGCGCAACGATGTCGCAGCCCGACTCGGCCAACGCCACGGCTTGCTGGCATAGAATACGCACGGTGGCGTCGTTGGCCACGCAGCCGTTTTTATCCAACACGCCATCATGCCCATGGCTGGTATAAGGATCGAGCGCCACATCGCCGATGATGCCAATCTCCGGCACCGCCGCCTTCACCGCACGGATGGCGCGGCAGACAAGGTTGTCGCGGTTAAATGCTTCCTCCGCCGAATCGGATTTCTTATCGGCAGGCACTGCCGGGAACAGTGCGATAGCGGGAATGCCCAACGCCGCCGCCTCTTTCGCCGCCTCGACCAGCGTAGCGATGGTGTGGCGCTCCACGCCAGGCAATCCGTCGATAGCGGTGGCCTCCCCCGCACCCTCTTGCACGAACAGCGGCCAGATAAGGTCGCTCACACGCAGCGTGTGCTCGGCCACCAGCGCGCGCAGCCAAGGGCTGCTGCGCAAACGGCGCGGACGGTCGGGGAGGTTCAGGGGTTCGTTCATGGGCGCGTCATAGCGCGTGGGCGCAGGAAAGTCTAGGCCGCGCGACCGCTGGAGGTTTCTTTTGCCACCAGTTGCTGGTGCAATTCGGAAAGTTTTTGCGACTGATGCTCGCTTAGCGGGCGATCTTTGCCACCGTCCTGCAGCTTATGTACGGTTTTGTCGTACCAGGTGCCCCAGGCGTCGGTGGCCATCCACAACACGCCGAAGGTGGCGGTAGCGGCGCCCTCACGCCATGCGTTCTTGCCCAGGAATTTCGCATGGTCGCCGAAGGTTTTGAGGCCTTTGCTTGCTTCCACCGTCAATGCTTTCATCGGCCCACCCACGCCTAGGTAAGTCGCGCGCTTCATCATCGCGTAGCCGGAAATACCCACCGCCACCGGCAGCACACGACGTATCATGAAACGGCCGAGGCTTGGCTCGCCCGTAAGCACGGGGTAGCGAAGCGGATGTTCGCTGTCTTTGGCCTTGTCGTCGGTGGGCTTGTAGCCCTCTTCCGCCGATTTATAGAGGGCTTTGCGCTCTTCAGGAGCCACATAATCGATGGCGCCGGGGCCGCCCACCGTGTCGTCGGGGCCGTTTTTGAGGCTGTTGGGGTGGCCCTTCCACATGCCGCGCTTCAACTGCACGTCCTTGAACAGCGATTCGGCGAGCAGGAAGAACAGGCTGTAGGAGAACGTCCACACCGCCGCGTTCTGCAACAGTTTCGATTCCGGCGACCACGCCTTTTTCACTTGTTCCCCGTATCCCTTCAGGCCCGGGTGCTGCGCTTTGTCGCGCGTCCATAACTTGGCGATGGGCGCATGCACTGCGCTCATGAAGCCAAGAACCAGCGCAGCGATGGGCGTGCCAGTGCTTTCGGCCGCCCAATTCGACTTCACGGTTTCCAGCACCGTATGGGGCGCGTTGCGCACTTCGCGTTCGGTGTCCGCAGCGCTGTTATTTTCGTTCATCACCCGGTCGCGCAGGTTCTTGACCACGCCGCCCACAAAACGGAACATGGTGAAGCCGAGGGCGATCTGTACGGCGGCGTTAAGCGGCGAATTTGCCACGCGCATCATGTTGCGCCCGACCACCGCTTTGGAACCTTTTTGATAGAACTCGACGCCCGTTTTAGCAGCTTCAGCCGCGGCCTTTTCCAGCGCCGGAACGTTCTTGAATTCGTTGAAATGGCGGATACCCTCTTCGGTGAGGCCCATTTTTTGGCCCTTCACACTCGCCAAACCGAACAGATGATGGCCGAGCGCCATGGCCGGGCCATAAGGCAGCGCGGCGAGAATGGAGCGCGTGAATTGATAGCCCGTGTAGCTGATCGGTTCTTTGGTGAACCAGCGGTTACGATGGAACCAGTTGCCTTCTTTTTCCGGCGCGGCGGGCGCAAATGCGGGCGCCACAAGCCCATGGGTCTCCGAGCGCTCTACCGGGGGCAGAGTGGGACGGGGCGGTTTTTCGTCGGCGATGTTTTGCGTTTCTGACATAGTTCTATTCACTGTCAAATCTACCATATAGCGCGCGAATCGAATGTGACAGTTCGGTGAATATTGCCTTGTTTTCCCACGTTTTTTGTGCAGTGCAAAAAGCGTGACAAAGGGGTTAGGCATCCGCTACAAAGCGACGGTATGGAGAATCAAAAACATGGCTAAACCACGCGTACTTTCGGGGGTACAACCCACCGGCAACCTGCATCTGGGCAACTATCTCGGGGCCATCCGCAATTGGGTGGGCTTGCAGGACACCCACGAATGCCTGTTCATGCTGGCCGATCTGCACGCCATCACCGTGTTCCAGGACCCTAGCGCGCTGGCCAAAAACACCCGCGAAACCGCCGCCGCCTACATCGCCTGCGGCATCGATCCGGATAAAAGCATCATCTTCCCGCAATCGGCCGTAAGTGCGCATGCCGAGCTGGCGTGGATTTTAAATGCCCACACACCACTCGGCTGGCTGAACCGCATGACGCAGTTCAAGGAAAAATCCGGTAAAAACAAGGAAATGGCCGCACTCGGCCTCTACGCCTACCCCGTCCTCATGGCCGCCGACATTATTGGCTACCACGCCACAC
>JBBKVX010000013.1:0-2569 GCA_037968615.1 Rickettsiales bacterium | reverse complement strand
CGCGATATATACGCCAAAAACGGTCTTATTCACATAGGACAAGGCAAATGGTATCCAGGCGAACCATTACCACGCTGGGCACTTGGCCTGCATTGGCGAACCGACGGCAAGCCCTTATGGCACGAGCACGCCTTACTGGCAGATGAGCGTACCTCAGGCCATGCAAATACCGGCCATGCCGCTAAGTTCATTAGCAAGCTTGCGCGCAAATTAAAAATAAGTCCGCGCTATGTCCTACCCGCATTCGAAGACAAACCTTGGTACCTCAAGCGCGAGTCTGAACTGCCGGCGAATGTCTCTTTATGGGACAACAAAATAATCGATCCACTCGAGCGAGCTCGCATAAAGCGCGTTTTCGCTCAAGGCCTAGATAAAGAAAGCGGCTACGTACTTCCCCTTTCGTCTCAGTCGGGAAAAGATGGCATACGGTGGCTCAGCTGCCAGTGGTACTTTAGAAAAGAAAAACTAATGCTAGTGCCTGGCGACTCGCCGCTTGGCTTCAGACTGCCGTTGAACAGTCTACCCTGGCAAGAGCCGGAAGCAGACGATGACGAGTTCGCTCACGACCCCTTCGCCGCACGCGATGAATTGACTTACCCACTGCTAGTCGATGAAGACGAAGAAGAGCTAGAGTCTGCATCCGCCGGTGACGGCAAGATATTTCATACCGCGATTTCAATTGAAGTTCGCAGCGGTCGCGTCTATGTCTTCCTGCCTCCGCAAACTGACCTAGAGCGCTATGTCGCCCTTATTGCGGCTATTGAAGCGACCGCAAAAGAGCTCATTTGCCCAATAATTCTTGAAGGCTATGAGCCACCAAAAGACCCACGCATACAAAAACTCATGATCACTCCTGACCCTGGTGTTATTGAAGTCAATGTACAACCTTGTAAGAGTTGGCCAGAGCTCACCTCGCTCGCACAGACACTCTACGAACAAGCGCGCCAGAACCGTTTAGGCACGGAGAAATTCATGCTCGACGGCCGTCATATGGGCACCGGCGGCGGAAATCACGTGACGTTAGGAGCAGCCAAACCTGAAGACAGCCCATTCCTACGCCGTCCCGATGTCTTGGCCAGTTTACTGCGCTATTGGCAGAATCACCCTAGCTTGTCGTATCTATTCTCAGGTCAGTTTATTGGACCGACCAGTCAGGCACCTAGAGTCGACGAAGCTAGAGACGACAATCTTTATGAACTAGAGATAGCGTTACAGCAACTAGACACGGTCAATTCAGATCAGATCTGGTTAGTCGATCGAATTCTACGCAACTTCCTTGTTGACCTAACCGGCAATACTCACAGGGCAGAGTTCTGTATCGATAAGCTTTATTCACCAGACAGCTCCAGCGGCAGGCTTGGCATTGTGGAGTTTAGAAATTTTGAAATGCCGCCACACTGGCAAATGGCCTCTTTACAAGTACTATTGCTGCGCACACTCGTCGCGCATTTTTGGGAAAAACCGTATACCAAGCCTCTCATCAATTGGGGTACCGAACTGCACGACCGCTTCATGCTGCCCCATTTCGTATGGGAGGACTTAGGCTGGGTGGTGGATGATCTTCAGCAAGCGGGCTATCCCTTTAAACTCGATTGGTTCGCACCGTTCCAAGAGTTTAGGTTTCCCAGTTACGGCACACTTCAAGTCGCGGGCATTCAACTCGATATTCATCGTGCCATCGAGCCATGGCATGTCTTAGGCGAAGAGTCTTCAGGACAAGGCACCTCTCGATATGTGGACTCTTCAGTAGAGCGACTGCAAGTGCACGCAAAAAACATGACAGGCAATCGCTTTATCGTGACGTGTAATGGCCGCAAAGTACCCCTGCGCAGCACGGGCATTGAGGGCGATTTCGTCGGCGGCATTCGCTATAAAGCTTGGGCGCCGTGGTCTGCTCTCCACCCCACCATTGATGTCCATTCACCGCTGGTGATTGACGTAGTAGACACTTATCACAACCGCTCGCTTGGCGGGGGCACCTATCATGTCTCCCACCCAGGTGGACGCAACTACGACACCTTCCCCGTCAATGCCAACGAAGCCGAAGCACGTCGCGTCGCGCGGTTCTGGCATCACGGCCACACTCAAGGCGATATGACACTCGATCTCGGCGAGCCCCACCCAGCACATCCGTACACGCTGGATATGCGCTTTCGTAACGTCAACAGACGCGCGATGACAGAGACAAAAAAGCCGGCGGCTAAGGCCGCAAAAGACAGCGAGAAAAAAACTAAGACAAGAAAGAAGAAGTAATCAAAAGCCGCCCGCAATCGTCATTGCGAGCGGCTTTGTTTTACGCTAAGACTCCTGCACAAGTCCTTCCGGATCCCACCACATGAAGAAGTCTGTCATTCGACTGACTGCGGTATTATATGCGCTCATTATTTCCCCTCCTGAAACATCGATTTCTACTGGACCAAAATCGATATGAATATTAAGGGCTCCCGAGACTTCTCCTAATTCACTTTCAGTTAGTACATGCATTCAACAACTCCATTTTCCAGATATAAAGCTGATTATGACCCCTTCATAATCAGATAACTATCGCTCTGGCTGCGATAAGTTATTC
>JBBKVX010000012.1:0-37676 GCA_037968615.1 Rickettsiales bacterium | reverse complement strand
AGTAGATGGCGTCCTGCCCCTCCTGCATGCGCGAAGTGTAGTCGGCCAGCGAAATGAGTCCCTCGCCGTGCGTGCTGTGGAAGCGGCAGGCGTCGAGGATTTTATCGCGCGGGGCCATGGATTCGCACAGGCCTTCTTTGATGACGGCACCGAAATTCTCCCAGAAAAGCGTGTAGTTTTCCGGGTCTTTCTCGGCGCGTTTTTTTAGTTCGGTCAGCACGCGGCTGGTGACGGAATCGCGGATCTTGTCGAGCACGGCGGATTTTTGCAGTGTCTCGCGGCTGATGTTCAGCGGCAGGTCGGCGGAATCGATGACGCCGCGCAGGAAGCGCAGGAACGGCGGCACCAGCTCCACGCCTTCGTCGGTAATGTAGACGCGCTTCACGTAGAGCTTCACGCGGCGGCGGCGCTCGGGGTGGAACAGGTCGAACGGTTTGATGCCGGGGATGAACAGCAGGCTGGTATATTCCACCGCGCCTTCGGCTTTGTTATGCAGCGTGGCCCACGGTTTTTCGGGGCTGTGCGCGAGGTGGCGGTAGAATTCCTGATACTGCTCGTCGGTCACGTCGGCTTTCGCGCGCGTCCAGATGGCCTGGCCTTCGTTCAGCGTGTGCGTCACGCCTTCGCTGTCGGTCAGGGTGATGGGGAACCCAATATGGTCGGAATAGGTTTCGACGATGTGGCCAAGTTTATGGCGGTCGAGATAGGGTTTCGACTCAGGCTTCAGATGCAGCGTGATGCTGGTGCCGCGCGCCTGTTCTGCGCCGGGTTTCACCGTGTAGGCCCCCGTGCCTTCCGATTCCCATATCCAGCTCTCGGCAGCGCCCGCTTTGCGGCTTTGCACTGTCACGCGGTCGGCCACCATAAAGCTGGCATAGAACCCCACGCCGAACTGGCCGATGAGGTTGGCGTCCTTCGCGTCGTCGCCCGTCATTTGCTTGGCGAATTCCGAGGTGCCGGATTTGGCGATGGTGCCGAGATGCTCGATCAGGTCGTCGCGGCTCATGCCCACGCCGGTGTCGGCGATGGTGATGCTGTTGGCTTTTTCGTCGAGCGTGATGTGAATTTTAAGATCCGGTTCGTCGCCAAACAGTGTGTTGTCTGTCAGCGCCGCGTAGCGAAGTTTGTCGCAGGCGTCGGACGCATTGCTCACCAGCTCGCGCAGGAAAATATCGCGGTTGGTGTAGAGCGCGTGGATCATCAGATGCAGCACACGCGAGGTTTCTGCGGCGAAGCTAAGGGTTTGTTCGCCTTGGGGTTCGGTGGTTTTTTTCTTGGCAGCGGCCATGGGTCTCTCCGTCGTTACAGGACGGATATAGGGTAAGCGAAATGGATTACAACGGGCGGTAGGCTTTCCAGCTCAACAGCGCGTCCACCAGCACGCAGGCCATCATGGCTTCGCCGATGGGCACGGCGCGGATGCCGACGCAGGGGTCGTGGCGGCCTTTGGTGATGATGTCGGCGTTCTTGCCCGCTTTGGTCACGGTTTCCACCGAGGTGAGGATGGAGCTGGTGGGTTTCACGGCGAAACGCACGACCACAGGCTGGCCGGTGGAAATGCCACCCAGCACGCCGCCTGCATGGTTGCTCTCGAAGGTCATTTTCTTGCCCTTCATGCGCATGCGGTCGGCGTTCTGTTCGCCGCGCAGGGCCGCGCTGGCGAAACCGTCGCCGATTTCGACGCCCTTCACGGCGTTGATGGACATCATCGCTTCCGCAAGTTTGGCGTCGAGCTTGTTGTAGATGGGATCGCCGAGGCCGACGGGCACGCCTTCGGCCACGACCTCAATCACCGCCCCGAGGGAGCTGCCCTGTTTGCGCACTTTATCCAACGTCACGGCCCAGCGCTCGGCGGCTTTCGCGTCGGGCGACCAGAAGGGGTTTTTGTTGATTTGCTTCACATCGATCTTGGAAATTTTGTCGTCGCCGACCTGCACGAGGTAGCCGGTGATTTTCACGCCATGCGCGGCAAGGATTTTCTGGGCGATGGCGCCTGCGGCCACGCGCATCGCGGTTTCGCGCGCGCTCGAGCGCCCGCCGCCACGGTAATCGCGGATGCCGTATTTGGCGTCGTAGGTGTAGTCGGCGTGGCTGGGGCGGTACTTATCCTTGATGTCACCGTAATCTTTCGATTTCTGATCTTCGTTCTCGATGATGAGGGAAATCGGCGTGCCGGTGGTTTTGCCTTCAAACACCCCGCTTAGAATGCGCACCCGGTCGGGCTCGCGGCGTTGGGTGGTGAATTTGTTCTGGCCCGGCTTGCGCTTATCGAGGAATGGCTGGATGTCGGCCTCAGAAAGCGGAATCAACGACGGGCAGCCGTCGATGACGCAGCCGATGGCTTCCCCGTGCGACTCGCCCCAGGTGGTGAAGCGGAACAGGTTGCCAAAGGAGTTGCTGGCCATGGGTTAGGCCAGCGCGATGTCGGGTGCGTCGATCGCTTTCATGCCCACCACGTGGTAGCCGCAATCGACATGCATGTTCTCGCCCGTCGTGCCTTGGCCGAGGTCGGAGAGCAGGAACAGGCCTGCGCCGCCCACGTCTTCGATGGTGGTGTTGCGCTTGAGCGGGCTGTTCAGCTCGTTCCATTTCAGGATGTAGCGGAAATCGCCGATGCCCATGGCGGCCAGTGTTTTGATGGGGCCGGCCGAAATGGCGTTGACGCGGATGGCGTCGCCACCCAGATCCACCGCCAGATATTTCACGCTGGCTTCGAGCGCCGCTTTGGCCACGCCCATCACGTTGTAATGCGGGGTCACTTTTTCGGCGCCGTAATAGGTGAGCGTCAGCAGCGAGCCGCCCTTTTTCATCAGTTTCGCGGCGCGTTTGGCGACGGCGGTGAAGCTGTAGACGCTGATGTTCATGGTCATCAGGAAGTTGTCGAGCGACGTGTCGACATACTTGCCTTTGAGCTCGTTCTTATCGGAGAAGCCGATGGCGTGGACGACGAAATCGATCTCGCCCCACTCTTTCTCCAGCGTAGCGAACGTATCGTCGATGCTTTGCATGTTCGAGACATCGCAGGGCAGGATGATGGTGGAGCCCAGCGAGGTGGCCAGCGGGCGCACGCGTTTCTCGAGTGCTTCACCTTGGTAGGTGAAGGCGATCTCGGCGCCTTGCGCATGGAGGTATTGGCTAATGCCCCAGGCAATGGATTTGTCGTTGGCCACGCCCATGACGAGACCACGTTTACCCTTCATCAGGGTTCCGGTGGGGATGGTGATTTCAGCTTCTTCGGACGTCATAAGTCTCTCGGTTTTTTTACGTTTCTTGCGGGTTATATACTGGCAAGCGCACCGTCAAGGCAAGAATGAAACGGCCCGCTGGCAAGCCAGCGGGCCGTTTTTTACAAAACATCAGGCAGTGATGTTAATTGGAAACAACCTGCCAGCTGCCGTCGGGCTGGCGGCAGGCGGTGCCGTAGCCGCTCTCCGTCTTGCCACCCACGTTGATTTTCTGCTGATATTCGCGGCAATATTGGCCGGAGGTGTTCTGGTAGTATTTCTGCGGGGTAACGGTACCCGAGTTACCCGTCTGCGGGTTGCTCCACGGCAGGGATTGGCCCGGCTGGCCGGTTTCCAGCGCCTGTTGCGAGGTCTGGTTGTAATAGGCCATGTCGCCACGATCCAGCGAACCGCCAAGCGAGCGGCCCAATGCGCCGCCAAGCAGCGTACCGGCTACTGTGGCGATGGCTTTGCCGCTGCCGCCACCGAATTGGTAGCCGGCGATGCCGCCGCCAATGGCGCCAATGGCGGTGCCCATGTCGGCTTTGCTGAGGCCCGCGCCTTCGGTGACGCCGCCGCGCTGGGCGTTGTAGGCCGTGTCTTGCGAACAGGCGGCCAGAAGGGCGAGAACGGCGATGAGGGCGGTGGTTTGTTTCATGATCTGCATTGGGATTCTCCCGTGGTTGTTTTTTCTAAAACGCTTTTCGCGATGCCTTACTTCAATGTCAATCGCGTAAATGCGCTATACGTTTATACGGATGGGGATGGATTTACCCTGCGTTGGCCGAAAAATGCCCGGCCCATCACGATTACGAACAGCAATCCGCCGATAATGGCGAGCAATCCGCCCATGCCCATAAAGCCCAGCGCGGCCTTCACATCGGGAGCCATGGGGGCCATTTCCCCGGCGGGGGTTTTACGAAGCACGCCGTAGCCACCCGAATAGGCAAGCCCACCAATATGCATGAGCTGGCCGATGCCATAGATGATGGGCTGCCAGAAGGCCATGCGCGTATGCGCCACCGAGGCGTAGCCGTAGCGTGGCAACAGCGCGTAGCCATAGCCCATCAGCGCCAGTGTAATGCCGACGATGGCACCGTGGTAATGCGCGGGAATGGTCACGTTCTGGCCAGTGATCATCAGACCGAGGATGCCGCCCGCCGCGAACAGCACCAGCGAGGCACCGAGCGTGGAGGCGTAAGCCCGTGTGGCGCGGGTCAGCACCGGCGTGCGTGACAGGCGCCAGACGAGGATGACGGCGAGAATGCCCGCCCCCGTGCCGCCCAGCTCAATCATCACGCGGGTTTGGTAGACCATGAAATCCGACGTATCGAACGGATGCACCACAAACCCGAACGCGCTTTTCACCGCCGCCAGCACCGCCACCAGCGAGGCGATGCGCACCAGCGTGCGCGACAGTGGCTTCAGGCCGATCGCTTCGGAAAGCGCCACCCATGCCGCCATCATCAGCAGCGTGAAGGTGAATTGCAGAATATGGCCACCGGCCCAGAATAACTGCTCGAACCGCTGCTCGGGCGGCAGGCCCGTGGGCAGCAGGTGCGCCGAGAGGAAAAACGCGGCGAGCGCTAAGGCGGTGGTGAAGGCCGCATCAGCAAACAGAGTTTCCTCATTGCTCAATTGAAAACGGCGCCGCGAAAGGGTGATGGTAAGCGTGGGCACCAGCACCACGGCCATGCCCGCCGCCAGCACGCCCAGCCCGGCGATGAACGGCAGGTTGTTGAGCACGGGAATGTAGTTGCTCTTAATGACTTCCCAATGGCTATCCAGCGGCGACAGGGCGATGAGGGCGGTAGCGGCGGCGACGGTAAAGAACCCGCCCGCCATCCAATAGGGCCAGGGGCGCGTGTATTTCGTCAGCAGCGCCGTCCATCCCAGCCCACCGATGCACAGGAACCAGACCAGCGCCGAAAGATCGACATGAATGACCAAGCCCACCGAGAACAGGTGGGTGAACATCGCCAATTGCGGCGTGCGCGCGGCCACTAGGATGATGGCGAAAATGCCCGCCACAGCCAACGCGCCAACGCCAAGCCAAAGCCAGCGGAGAATGGGATGGTTCATGCGGCTCTCCATTTTTTTCAAAACCATTCGGGGAATGACGCTGTTTAGTGGCCACGTCGCGAGAATGCAATTGCTACCGCCCTCGCTGCTGATTATAGGCATTGCATGCCCCTTACCCAACATCCCCCCATGGTGCGCCGCTGGCTTTTTGCGGTGATGGTGCTGGTGGTGCTGATGATTGGGCTGGGCGGCTTTACCCGGCTGACGGAATCGGGGCTTTCGATTGTGGAATGGAAGCTGGTGGAAGGCACCTTGCCGCCGATGAGCGACGCCGCGTGGCAGTCGGAATTCGACGCCTATAAAAGCAGCCCGCAATACGAGCAGGTGAACCGCGATTTCGGCGTCGGCGATTTCAAACGCATTTTCTGGTTGGAATATCTGCATCGGTTGCTGGGCCGGGTGATCGGGCTGGCGGTGCTGCTGCCGTTGGGGATTTTTGCGGCCTGCCACATGCTGTCGCCGCGCATGAAGGCGCGCGGGGCGTTCCTCGCCGTGCTGGTGATCGCGCAGGGCGGTGTGGGTTGGATCATGGTGGCCAGCGGGCTGGTCGATCAGCCGCGCGTGGCGCCCGTTAAGCTCGCGCTACATTTATCGCTGGCGTTCGTGTTCTTCCTCGCGCTGCTTTGGACATATTGGCAGGTGAAGGGCGTCAAGCGCGGCGCATTACATAAAGGCGCGGCGGCGCTTTTCCTGCTGGTGTTCGTACAGATCATTTTCGGCGGCCTGGTGGCCGGGCTGGATGCGGGGCTTTCTTATAATACCTACCCGCTGATGGACGGGGCGTTCCTGCCCGAAGGCCTGCATCGGCTTTCGCCGTGGTGGGCGAACCATCTGGAAAATGTGCTGACAGTGCAGTTCCAGCACCGCATGGGCGCGTTGGTGGTGGTGGTGGCCGCACTAGCTTACGCGGCGCATGCATGGTGGCAGGTGACCGAGCGCCCTGCCCTGCGCTGGTTGCTGGGCACGGTGGCGGTGCAGTTCGTGCTGGGCGTGGCCACACTGCTGTCGGTGGTGCAGATGCATGTGGCCGTGGCGCACCAGTTGGCGGCGCTGCTTTTACTGTCAGTGGCGCTTCGGATAACCTACGGTTTTGCTCGACATTACGAATAGGAAATTTAGCCGATTTTCCTTGCGGCCATGGGTCGATGATGGAATAACGCGAGCAATTAAAAAAAACAGACAGACACGACCGATGCAGAATTCAAAACCAATCGTTTACGACGATATTTTTGCCGCAGCCGTCGACGGTATCCGCGCCGAGGGCCGTTACCGCGTCTTTACCGATCTTGAACGCAAGGCGGGGCAATTCCCCCGCGCCACCGCCTGCCGCACCGGCGGCGAAGTGGTCGTTTGGTGCGCCAACGATTACCTTGGCATGGGCCAGAACCAAGTGGTGCGCGACGCCATGAAACACGCGATTGATACTATGGGCGCAGGCGCGGGCGGCACGCGCAACATTTCGGGCAACCACCATGCGGTGGTCACGTTGGAAGCAACGCTTGCCGAACTGCACCAGAAAGAAGCCGCGCTGATGTTCACCTCCGGCTACGTCGCCAACGAGGCCTCGCTCAGCACCCTCGGCGCCATGCTGCCGAACTGCGTTATTTTCTCGGACTCAGAGAACCATGCGTCGATGATCCACGGCATCCGCCAGTCGGGTGCCGAGAAAAAAATCTTCCGCCATAACGACGTCGATCACTTGGCGAAGCTGCTGGCGTCGGTCGATATCCGCCGTCCGAAGATCATCGCGTTCGAGTCGGTCTATTCGATGGATGGCGACATTGGCCGCATCCGTGAAATCTGCGCCCTCGCCCGCCAATACAACGCCTTCACCTACCTCGACGAAGTGCATGCCGTGGGCATGTACGGGCCGCGCGGTGCGGGCATCGCCGAGCGCGAAGGCATTATGCATGAGGTCGATCTCATCCAAGGCACCTTGGCGAAAGCCTACGGCGTCATCGGTGGCTACATCACCGCCAGCCGTGCCGTGGTCGACATGATCCGCAGCTTCGCGCCGGGCTTTATTTTCACCACCACCGTGCCGCCCGCTGTGGCCGCCGGGGCCGAAGCCAGCATCCGCTACCTCATGAACTCCAACACCGAGCGCGCGGCGCACCAAGCCAACGCGCGCCAGTTAAAAACCATCTTGGCCGAAGCGGGCATTCCCGTGCTGGCGAACAACGCCCATATCGTGCCCGTCATGGTGGGCGATGCGGTGCTGTGCAAACAAGCCAGCGATTTGCTGCTCGAAGAATACGGCATGTACGTGCAGCCCATCAACTACCCCACCGTACGCAAAGGCACCGAGCGCCTGCGCATCACCCCGACGCCGTTCCACTCGGAAGCCATGATGCTGGAACTGCGCGACGCGCTGGTCAGCATCTTCGCGCGGCTGGGCATTCGCTACGAATCGGAAGCGCTGGTCAAGGCCGCGGCCTAAACGCCGTAGCGTATCGCGAGTATCTCGATATCCTCGATACCGGCGGGCGTGCGTAAAGCGATCGTGTCGCCCTGTTTTGATTTCATCAACGCTTTGGCAACGGGCGAAAGGAAACTAATTTTCCCGTGCGCCGCATCGGCCTCGTCGACGCCCACAAGCGTCACCGTCACTTCGCGGTCGTCGGCGCGCGCGTAGGTGACGGTAGCGCCGAAGAACACCTGTTTCAAATGCTGTTGCTGGGCCGGGTCCACCACTTGCGCGGTCTCTAAGCGCTTGCCGAGATAGCGCACGCGGCGGTCGATCTCGCGCAGACGTTTCTTGCCATATTGGTAATCGCCGTTCTCGGACCGGTCGCCATTACCCGCCGCCCAAGCGACGATCTCGACGATCTTTGGGCGCTCGCCGTAGAGCAGCGTGCGCAGCTCCTCACGAAGGGCGTTGGCGCCGGTGGGGGTCATGTAGTTGGTGGTTTCTGGCGGCAAGGCATCGACGATCTCGGTTTCGTCGTCCGCTTCATCGCCGTCGTCTTCTTTTGTGAATGCTTTGCTCATACGGTCCTCAATAAAAAAGCCCGCGAATTTCTTCGCGGACTTTTTCGTTTTGTCGTAGGCCGTTCGCTTTAGGCAGCGAGGGCTTTGCTAAGGCGCTCGGACGATTCCGACACATGCGCGTTCAGCGGCTCGGACACATCGGTCGAAGCCTGGAACATCAGCTCCGACATTTTCACGCTTTCGCTGAAGAAGCTGTCGAGGTTGGTTTTCATGAACTTGCTGCTCAGATCGAACATGTCGTTCAGCGTGCGGCAAGCCAGTACTTGTTTGCTGAGCTCAACGTTCTGCGAGAAGGTCTTGTTGCAGTAGCTGACCATTTCAGCGCCGATCTCTTTGGTAAGGGCAACAGCGATGTTGCTAACTTCCGCCAGCGTCGTGGCGCTCTCTTTCGAGATGGCCATGGCTTCGTTCATTGCCTTGGTGCAGCTGCCAGCCGATTTGCTGAGCTGCTGGGCCGACTCACGCGCGAAACCGGAGAATTGCTCCTGCGCTTTCGACGGGTCGAAGTTCGGCATGCCTTGGAACGAGGGAATGTTTTTGAACATGTCGTTCACTTTTGCTTTGGCTTCGTTGGCCACAGCTTGCGGGTTGCTGGCGGCGCTTTGTGCGGCCGTCCACCATTGCTGCATGGCGTCCTGACCCATTTTCATCATGCTCTCAGCTTGTTTGCTTACGTCGCCCATATCGCCGGACGAGAAGCCGTTGAACGGCAGAAGCTGCGCGCTTTGCTGCGTCCATGCGCTTTGAGCGGCGCGTGCTGCTTTCACGGCAGGCTTAACTGTTTTTTTGGCAGCGGATTTGACGGGACGTTTTGCCGAGCTTTTCTTTTTTGCAGTGGCCATGATTTTTCTCCAGTTATTAATTGTGCGGTGCAGCGATGTATAACCAGATTGCGTCGTAGGTCAAGTTACAACCGAGGGTATAGTCGACTTAAATGGTGCATCGCACAATAGGGCGATGCACCATCAAGAATCCATACGGAATTAAGCGGCTGCTTTTTGCTGTTCGTCGCGCAGTTGCTTGGCGGCGCCGACCATCGCTTTGAGGGCGAGTTCGACTTCCTTCCAACCGCGTGTTTTCAAACCGCAATCGGGGTTCACCCACAGTTGCTCGGGCTTCAGCACTTCCAAAGCCTTGCGCAGCAAGGTCACCATTTCTTCTTGGCGGGGAACGCGCGGCGAGTGGATGTCGTACACCCCCGGCCCAATTTGGTTCGGGTATTTGAAGTCAACGAAGGCGCCCAAAAGCTCCATGGCCGAACGCGAGGTTTCCACCGAGATCACGTCGGCATCCATGTCGGCGATGCTTTGGATGATGTCGTTGAATTCGGCGTAGCACATGTGGGTGTGGATTTGCGTTGCGTCTTCCACGCCGGCGGCGGAAAGGCGGAACGAATCGACGGCCCATTTGAGGTAGGCTTTTTTATCGGCGTTGCGCAGGGGCAGGCCCTCGCGCACGGCGGGCTCATCGATCTGGATGAGGCGGATGTTCGCTTTCTCCAGATCCACCACTTCATCACGAATCGCCAAGGCGATTTGTTTGCAGGTGGTTTCGCGCGGTTGGTCGTCGCGCACGAAGCTCCATTGCAGGATGGTGACGGGGCCCGTCAGCATGCCTTTCACGGGGCGCTCGGTGAGCGATTGGGCGAACTTCGTCCAGCGTACCGTCATCGGCGCGGGGCGCGACACATCGCCGAAAATAACCGGCGGTTTCACGCAACGCGAACCGTAGCTTTGCACCCAACCGTTGGCGGTGAAGGTGAAGCCATCCAACTGCTCGCCGAAATATTCCACCATGTCGTTGCGCTCGAATTCACCATGCACGGGAACGTCGATGTCTGCGTCGATCTGGTACTGGATGCATTCCTTCGTTTTGGTTTCAAGGAACGCGTCATACTGCGCCTGGTTCAGCTCGCCCTTTTTGAATTTGGAGCGGGCTTCACGCACTTCGGCGGTCTGCGGGAACGAGCCGATGGTGGTGGTGGGCAACAGCGGCAGGTTAAGCAGCTTCTGTTGTTCGGCGGCGCGTTTGGCAAAGGCTTGCTTGCGGTTCAGCTGGCCGTCGTTGATGGAAGTGAAACGTGCCTTCACCGCATCGTTGTGGATGCGTTTGCTGGTGCGGCGTGCCTCGATGGCTTTGGCGTTGGCGTCTAGCTCGGCTTGCACCGAAGCAGGGTTCTCCAACGCTTTGGCGAGCACCGACACTTCTTCCAGTTTCTGCTGCGAGAAGGCGAGCCATTGCTTCAGCTCGGCGTCGAGCTTGGTCTCGGCCGCGAGATCGACCGGGGTGTGCAGCAGCGAGCAGCTCGGGGCCACCAACACACGGTCGGCGCCAAGAGCGGCTTTGGCTTTGTTCAGCAATTCAAGCGATGCGGCAAAATCGTTCTTCCAAATGTTGCGGCCATCGACCACGCCGCAGGAAAGCGTCTGCTCGGGCTTGATGGCTTTCAGCGCCGCGTCGAGCTGTTGCGGCTCGCGCACCAGATCAAGATGCACCGTGGTAACGGGCAGCGAGAAGGCCAGTTCGCAATTGTCGCGCAGGCCAGCGAAATAAGTGGTGAGTGCGATTTTCAGGCCCGACTTGGCGAGCGCGGCGAACGCCGTGCTGTACGCCGCTTTTTGCTCGGCCGACAGATCAAGCGCGAGGAACGGCTCGTCGATTTGAACCCACTCAGCGCCCGCCGCTTTCAGTTCGCCGAGAAGTTTCTCGTAGACCGGCAGCAGTTTCGGCAGCAGGGAAATGGCGTTGGTGTCGCCTTTCATTTTACCCAGCGACAAATAGGTGATGGGGCCGATGACGACCGGGCGGGTTTCGATGCCCAACGCCTTCGCGTCCTTATAGTGATCGCAAATCCAGTTGTAGTTCAGCGCGAACTCCGTCGCGTCGGAGAATTCGGGCACGATGTAATGGTAGTTGGTGTCGAACCATTTGGTCATTTCGCAGGCGACGACATCGACGCCGTCCTTCTGTTGGCCGCGGGCCATGGCGAAATAGAGATCCATCGCGTTGCCGCTTTTCAGGTTCTCGTAGCGCGCAGGAATGGCACCGAACATGACGGAGTGGTTGAGCACTTGGTCGTAATAAGCGAAGTCGCCGCTGGGGATGGCGGTGATGCCGGCATCGTGCTGGCGCTTCCAGTTCTCGGTGCGGATGGCGGCAGCGGTTTCGTGCAGATGTGCCGAGCTTGCTTCGCCTTTCCAGTAGCTCTCGAGAGCTTTTTTGAGTTCGCGTTGTGCGCCGATACGGGGGAAGCCGAGGTTAGCTGTGCTAGCCATTTTGTGTCTCCGAAATAGGATGGTTGTGCCAAAATTGGGATTGGCTGTGTACCATGAACCTAGGAGAGTGCAAGCGTTTCCGCCGTTATTTTGCCTTCTGGATCAGCGCCAGCAGCAGGCGGTAGAGCACCCACGCGTTCAGCATGTGCCAGAGGAAATGCGTACCTATCGGGAATTGCTCGCAGATTTCGAGGTCGGCGGTACGGAAAGCGAGCGAGAATGTCCAGACCAACAGCACCTGCCCGAACACCTTGCCCTCGCCCGCATTGCGGCGCCAAATGGCAAAGCTGAGCACCGCCAGCGTGAGGTAGGTGGGGATATACATGATGGTGCCGTTAAGCATGTCGGCGGGCAGTTTCATCTGCGCGATAACGCCGAGCGCAGTGTAAAGCCCCCACAGCACCGCCACTTTCAGCCACCCCAACCCGAAGAACCGACGCAGCGCGGCGATGAGGTAGAGGTTCATGAACGCGGTGATGGGCAGCACATCCATGAGCACGGTGTGGCCGGTGGGCACGAGGTGCCACAGGCCCGAGCCGATGCTAATGAAAGTAAGCGAAGCGATAAGCAGCCAGACATCGGGGATGTCGCGGAACGGGTGTTTCGGAAGTTTGGCCACGGCCCACAAAGCCGCAAACGCAGCCAGCAGGAAGAACAGGTTGGTGGCGGCGTTCAGCGGCTCGCCCCACATCGAGGGGTCGCCCCCACGTTCGCAGTAGCTGTCGAGGTAGGTGATGACGGTTTCATGTTCCATCAGATGGCGCTTGAATCGCCAGCGGAGCGGCGCAGGCGGGCTTCGCGGTTCACGTTACGCACCAGTTGGCGCAGCAGAATGTAGAGCAGCGTGGCGTTCAGCGCGTGCCACAGGAAATGCGTGCCGAAGGGGAAGTCGGTGCAGGTGGCGCGGTCGATCGCGCGGCAGAACAGCGAACAGACACCGACGATGGCGGCCATCATGAAGTGGCTGCTGGAGGGGCGCGCTTTGAGATAGAGATGGATGGCGATGACGATCAGCGCGATCATCGAGGAGAGATAACCGATGGAATCGTTGATCGCCTCGGGGAATTTAGTGACCAGCATGTGCGAACCGCCCACGAACGCCACGAAGCAAATCGAGGCCTGAAACAGGTTGCAACGCCCGATGCGGAACAGCACGCTCCAGAAGTAAATAACGATGAACAGCACGATGGACAGCGTGTCGAGCAACTCGGTGGTGGGGCTGGGGAACGCGTGGAAGATGACGGAGTTGATGCCGATGATGAAGGTAAGGAAAGTGAGCGCATGAACGTCCCATATCCAACGGCGGTCCAGATCCTCATGCCGATGGTAGAATCGGTAAATCGACACCGCCACCACCATGAAAGCAATGGACGACAGCACGTTGAGCGGCTCGGCCAGCACGCCAGTCGCGTGGCGCTCGCAGATGCCGTACCAATGGGTCAGTGGGGCGGAGATGTTGGGTTCCATTCCTTTAATGTAGCAGATAATAGTTGCTAATTCTTTAAGAAAATCAGCAGCCTTTCTGTTGCAATGCAGCGCGGATTATTGGCCGACGCTGGCCATGGTGGCCACCGAACCGTGGTAGAAATAGTAGCCCAGACCGATGGTAAAGATGAAATCGCCGTACAGCGCATGCTCCAGCGACACCAGCGCCAGCGACTTGGTGCGCGCGTAGGTGAGCGCGAATAATATGCCACCGATGGCCGTGAGCAGCGGGGCCACCCAATTCTCGAAAATCACATGCGCGAAGCCGAAGGCCAGGCCGCTGGCGATCACCATCACCTGCCCTTTGCTGAAGAAAATCTTGTACCGCTCGAAGAAAAACAGACGGAAAATGATTTCCTGTGGCACCACGGAAATCAGCGGATACATCACCATCACCAGCGCCCAGAACAAGGGCCGCTCGGCGACGAACGAGAACAGGCGCTCCGGCAGCAGCAGTGCCGTGGCCACGCCAAGGAATATCGCGCTGAGCAGAAGCACCGTCAGCATCGCTTTGCCCGTGGCGCGGTTGATGGCGCTGGCTTTCCACACATCGCGCAGCCGCTCGCCCGTGGTGGCCCGATGCACCCAGAGGCAATAAAACGCCACCACCCACAAGGTAGGCAGCATATAGCGGATGAGGCCAAAATGCATGATGACGGCGGGCATCAGCACCGTAAAGGTAATGAGCTCGGCAAAAATGAACGGTTTGGCGCGCAGAAGTTTCATGCCGTCAAAATGTCGGGTTTCCGCCCGATTGCAAGTGAGCAGAAAATAATTTGCCATCCAAAACCCGATATGGCATAGAAGCCGCCTGCCCCGTTCAGGGCATGTTTTGTGGTTTTCCGCGGTAGCTCAGTGGTAGAGCAATCGACTGTTAATCGATCGGTCGCTGGTTCGAATCCAGCCCGTGGAGCCACAATAAAAAAGGTCGCCTTTGGGTGGCCTTTTTTATTGTGGCTGCAGGCGCGCATCCACTCTGCCCGTCGGCCCCACCCCACTTCCCGGCACGCATCCCTTCTGTTGTACTGCACTGTTATCCCAACACAGGTCGATGCCAAACCATGTCAAGAAATGTCAATAAACCGCAACTTTCCCGGCCCGTTGTGTCAGCCGCGGGCGTTATGCTTCTGAAATCCATGCAGAGCGCCTCGTCAGAAAGCCTCAGAAGCGCGTTGTTACCGCACCGAAGCGCGTCGCAACCGGTCGTTGATGGCTTCGCCGATGCCTATTTCAGGCACCTGCATCACCGCAATGGCGGTGAACGCGGCATCGTCGAGCGCGCGCAGATGGGCGAACAGGTTGGCGGCCGCTTCGAGCTGGTCGCCGCGCTCGGAGAGATTCAGCGTTTGGGCCGCACCCGCCAGCGGCGCGCCGAACGCAAGCAGCGCTTCATCGGCCGCCACTTCCGTCGCGTTAAGGCGCACGGGAATGCTGGGGGCGTAGTGGCTTTCCAATTGCCCGGGCGATTTGATGGTGCCGTCGCCTTCCGCCACAGGCCCCACCACTTTCTCGATCATCGCGCGGGTGATGCTGCCGGGGCGGAGGATGACGGGGCGCTCGCCCGTGGCATCGACCACGGTGGATTCGATGCCGAGGCTGCAGGCTCCGCCATCAATCGTGAACAGCGCCTCGCCGAATTCGTCGCGCACATGCTGGGCGGTGGTGGGGCTGACGCGGCCCGAGCGGTTGGCGCTGGGCGCTGCAATGCCGCGCCCGAACGCTGCGATGAGCTGGTGCGCTACCGGATGCACCGGGCAGCGAATGGCGATGGTGTCGCCCCCTGCGCTCACCAGTTCGCTGATGGGCGAATCGGCGCGGCGTTTCAAAACCAGTGTCAGTGCGCCGGGCCAGTAGGCATCGGCGAGCGCTTCGGCCATATCGTTCCATTCCACATAAAGTTCGGCCATGCCGACATAGGCCACATGCACGATGAGTGGATTGAATTGGGGGCGCGATTTAAGGCTGTAAATACGCGCCACGGCTTCGCCGTTGGTGGCGTCGGCGGCGAGCCCATATACGGTTTCGGTGGGCATGCCGACCAGTTGGCCTGCATTCCAAAGGCTTATCGCCTTATCCACAAGCGACGCCTCAACATCTAGTATAACTGCGGGTTTCATTGACACTATATGGTGTTAAAGCTAGGTTGTTTGGGTCGCTCGGCAGGTACTATTAATGTGTCGAACATTCGTTTTTCCGAGGTTGTTTTGGTAGCACGCGTCATCACAGTTGCACAGCAAAAAGGCGGGGCCGGTAAGACCACCCTCGCCGCCCATTTGGCTGTGGCCTGGGCAGGCTCCGGCAAGCGCCGCGTCGCCATCGTCGATACCGACCCGCAAGGCTCCCTCACCCAATGGTACAAAGTGCGCGAGGCCTCGTTCGAGGAAACCGACCTCACCTTCGCCGCCATCTCCGGCTGGCGCGTGCGCAGCGAGATCGACCGTTTGAAACACACGCATGACATCATCGTCATCGACTCCCCACCCCATACCGACGCCGAGGCGCGCACCGCCATCCGCGCCGCCGATCTGGTGGTGATTCCGCTGCAACCCAGCCCGATGGATGTGTGGGCCACCAGCGCCACCATCAGCATTTGCAAACAGGAAAAAGTGCCGGTGAAAATGGTGCTGAACCGCGTGCATCCACAAGCCAAACTCACCGAGGCGATTTCGGGCGAAATGGTCGGGCTGTCCTCGAACCGCTTCGGCAATCGCGTTATTTTCGCGGGCGCGCTGATGCATGGGCTGGGCGTTACGGAAGCCGAACCCAACAGCATCGCCGCCGACGAAGTGCGCGCGCTGGCCAAGGAAATAACCACCTATCTCAGCCGCAAAGATTCGGCGGAGAAAAAAACCGCCTAACTTCACTCACGGAGTTCCTATGGCCGACCTGTTCTACACCACCGCCCCCTCCGCCATTGGCGACATCCTGCTTGTTGGCAACGAAAAAGGCATGCGCTTCGTGCGGCTGGTCGAGGGCGATGTGGCGAGCAGCCTCGCCAAGCTCGGCGCGCAGGACGCGACGTTGCTGGATGGGTTTTTCGACGGCAGCAAAGCCGCCATCTCAGAATATCTCGCGGGCCATGGCCCGCTGAAACTCCCCTACGACCTCGCGGGAGGCACGCCGCTGCAACGTGCGGTGTGGCTGGCTATGGCGCGCATTCCTTACGGCGAAACCATCAGCTACAGCCTGCTGGCCGACCGCGTGGGCTTCCCCCGCGCCGTGCGTGCGGTGGCCTCGGCGTGCGGTGCCAACCCGCTGCCGCTCATCATCCCCTGCCACCGCGTGGTGGCGAAGGACGGCACGCTCGGCGGATTCTCGCTGGGCGGCGTGGGTGTGAAAGAGAAATTGCTGGCGGTGGAAACGGCAACAGCAAGCGTTGCTGCTTAGGGCGCGTTTGCCTCAATCGCCAGCGCGTGCAGGCCCTGCTCGAACAACCCATCCAACGCGGCATACACGGCGCGGTGGCGGGCGACACGGTTTAGGCCCGCGAAGGTCGGGGCGGTGATGCGCACGGTGTAATGCGTTTGGCCGCCGGGCCTTGCCCCTGCATGGCCTGCGTGTTTGCTGGAATCGTCGATCACTTCCAGCGCGGTGGGCTGGAAGGCGGCGGCGAGTTTTTCACGAATGATTTCGGCGGTGGATTTCATGCCATGGTGATTGCACGAAACAGCGGGATGCACCATATAATTCGGCCATGAGCAAACGCACTAAAGCGGAACGGATCGAGCACACGGGCAACGCCTGCGCATGGGCGGGTTGCCGTGCGCCGGGCGATTTCCGTGCGCCGCGCTCGCGCACCAACATCCGCGAATACCAGTGGCTGTGCGAGGAGCATATCCGCGAGTTCAACAAGAAATGGAACTATTTCGAGGGCATGACACAGGACGAGATTTACGAGTTCCAGAAGGACGCCACGCTCGGCCACCGCCCCACCTGGCGCATGGACCAGATGGAAAAGCAGGCGAGCAAAAAACTGGAAGAAGCCTTCGCCCACATGTTCGGTGAAGGGGTGAGCCGGGAGTTCAAATCGCGCGCCAAACCCATCAGCGCGAAAGTGAAAGATGCGCTGGCGGTGCTTGACCTCGCGCACCCGAGTGATAAGCCCGCTATCAAGGCGCAGTACCGCGAGTTGGTAAAGAAGTACCATCCCGATGTGAACCGCGGCAACGACCGCGCCGAAGAGACGTTCAAGAAAATCACCGCCAGCTACCATTACCTGCTGGCGCATTACGTGGAGAAGTAAATGAATCGCCTGCGTACCACCCTCGCCATCGCCGCCTCCGTGTTACTGTCCGGCTGCCTCATCGTGGAAGATTTCGGCCATGCATGGAAGGATTCCTCGCCCGAACCGTGCCTGAGCAAAATCGCCGAATCGCTCTACGCCACAGAGTTTCGCCGCGACCCTTCGAAACTGAACATCGACGAACTGGCCCATGGCTGGACGCTGGAAGGCAACACCTACCTACTGCTGAAGAAAGAGGCCAATGACCAAGGCGGCCGCCTGTACCGCTTCCAGGTGCAGAATGGTATTTTCCAGCGCTTCCGCCTCGACCCTGCCATGCGCGCCCTGTTCGAGAAGGACTACCAGAACCCGCCCGTAAGCCTGAAACGCGACACGGTGACGCTGGCCACGCTGAACGACGACACGGAAAAACTGCTGACGCGCATCGCCAACACACCCGAATATTGGCAGATCGAAGAACAGTCCCTTTACAATATTATGGCTAATAAAGAATGCCGGTTCGACGACCGTGATCTGAAGAATTTGGAAAAATAACATGACAAAGAAAACGACCGCCACCTCGGAACAGACCTTCGAGGAAACTCCGGCCAAGAAAGTGGACACCGCGAAACTGTTCGGGTTCGAATCGACGTTGAAGCCGCTGGCGTTCAGCACGCCGCATGCGCTTACGCCGGAAATCGACGAGAGCTACGTGTTCGACAAAGCGACTACAGAAGCCATTCTTGCGGGCTTCCAGCATAACCGCCGGGTGCTGATTCAAGGCTATCACGGCACCGGAAAATCGACGCATATCGAGCAGGTGGCGGCGCGGCTGAACTGGCCGTGCATCCGCATAAACATGGATTCCCACATCAGCCGCACCGACCTGATCGGCCGCGACGCCATCGTGCTACAGGACGGCAAGCAGGTGACACAATTCCAAGAGGGCATCATTCCGTGGGCGCTACGCCGCCCCATCGCGCTGGTGTTCGATGAGTACGATGCGGGCCGCCCGGATGTGATGTTCGTGATCCAACGCATTCTCGAGGCCAAGGGCAAATTGACGCTGCTCGACCAGAACACGGTCATCACTCCGCATCCGTTCTTCCGTATTTTCGCGACGTCCAACACCATTGGTTTGGGCGACGCCACGGGCCTGTACCATGGCACGCAAGCCATCAACCAAGGGCAGATGGATCGCTGGAACATCGTGAGTACGCTGAACTATCTCGATGCGTCGGTGGAAGAAAAAATCATCGTTGGGAAATTGCCGCAGATGGCCAACGCGAAAGGCAAGAAGCTTATTTCCAGCATGGTGAGCATGGCCAACCTGACGCGTGAAGGCTTCATGAACGGCGATATCTCGACTGTCATGTCGCCGCGCACTGTCCTTAGCTGGGCCGAGAATACCGACATCATGGGCGACACGCACACTGCATTCCGCCTGTCGTTCCTGAACAAGTGCGACGAAATGGAACGCGCCACCATCGCCGAATATTACCAGCGCTGCTTCGACGTGGACTTGCTGGCGGCGGCGTAACATGGCGGGCAACCGGGACGCCGAAGCCGACTTCCTGACGACGCAGGGCGACCTTGCCCAAGCGGTTTCGGGCAAGGCGGAAGTGTCGGTGCAGGTGGCGTTGAACCGGACGTATGACGAGCCCCTCGCCCAGCGCGACACGATCATGATCTTCAAGCTGCTGGATGGCGACCCGGAGGCCATCACCCGCCATATGCGCGGGCAGGTGGATATGGCGGCCCTGTCGCTGAAGTACCATAACCAGCAAACACATGCCGACCAACGCCCCGCCGACCCGAAGGCGGCTGGCATGTTCGACACGTTGGAGCAGGTGCGGCTGGAGGCGCTGGGCATCGACCAGTTCCCCGGCATGAAGGGCAACCTCGCCGAGCGTTACGATGTGAGTTTCCGTTTTAACGGTTACGACCGGATGAGCGAAAAAGCCGACCTGCCGCTGCACGATATCGTGGCGATGATCGCGCGGCAGGCGATTACGGGCGAAGCCCCGCCCCCCGCCATCAAGCGATTGGTGGCGTTGAGTCGCCCGTGGGTGGAAGCGCAGGCACAGAAACATTTCGCCAAGCTCAAAGCCACGGTAGGCAACCAAGCGCGTTTCGCGCGCACGGTGCAGGAGGTGCTGTACGACCTCGAACTCATCACCCATCGGCCCGTGGCCGAGGGCGACGAAAAGCTGGACGGCGACGAGGACATGCTCGACGCGCAAGGCCACCAGAACGATACCGACAGCGACGACCAGACCAGCCCGCAGCAATCGATGCGCCAATCGAAAGAAGGCGAGAGCCAGGAATCGGAGGGCGAGGAAAGCAGCAGCGAGGACATAGACGGCGA
This sequence comes from Rickettsiales bacterium, assembly GCA_037968615.1. Taxonomy (GTDB): domain Bacteria; phylum Pseudomonadota; class Alphaproteobacteria; order Rickettsiales; family UBA3002; genus QFOX01. Next base: position 18,029 of record JBBKVX010000012.1, on the reverse strand, counting down.
AGGCGAGCAGGAACATGCCCCGCGCGACAAGACCGCGCGCTCCAGCCCCATCCGCCCCGAAGCGTTCGGCATGGGCGGCGCCCCGCCCTACCATGCTTATACGCTCGCCTACGATGAGGTGATCGAGGCCGATGCGCTGGCCCCCGCCGACGAGCTGAACAAACTGTTCGACCAGCTGATGCTGAAGGTGAAGCAGTACCACACCGTGACCAGCCGCCTCGCCACGCGCTTGCAGCGCCTGCTGCTGGCGCAACAAACGCGGCAATGGATCTATGAGCTGGAGGACGGGATGATCGACAATGCCCGCCTCGCCCGCATCGTATCGCGGCCCGACATCACCACTATTTACAAAATCGAGAAGGACACGGATTTCCGCGATACGGTGGTGACGCTGCTGATCGACAATTCCGGCTCGATGCGCGGGCGGCCCATCACCATCGCGGCGCTGAGCGCGGATATTCTGGCGCGCACGCTGGAGCGGTGCGGCGTGAAAGTGGAGATCCTCGGCTTCACCACGCGCGACTGGAAAGGCGGCTTCAGCCGCAAATCGTGGATGGAACATGGCCGCCACCCCGACCCAGGCCGGTTGAACGACCTGCGCCACATCATTTACAAATCCGCCGACCAGCGCCTCAATCGCGCCCGCCGCAGCCTCGGGCTGATGATGAAGGACGGGATATTAAAAGAGAACATCGACGGCGAAGCCATTCAATGGGCCGTGAGCCGCCTGCGCGCGCGCCGCGAGCAACGCAAGATCTTGATGGTGATCTCCGACGGCGCGCCGGTGGACGATTCGACGCTGAGCGCCAATTCCGGCGGCTATCTCGACCAGCATCTGCGGCAGGTCATCGCGGGCGTCGAGAAATCGGGCGATGTCGAACTGCTGGCCATCGGCATCGGCCACGACGTGACCCGCTACTACACTCGCGCCGTGACGCTGCACGATGTGGAACAATTGGGCGACACCATGCTCAAAGAAATCACCCGCCTGTTCGCCAAAGAAGACATCCGCCTCACCCGCAAAGCGCAGCGGCGCAAAGCGGCTTAACAACCGCAGGTTAGGCCGACGGTTATATCCCGTAACAATTTGTGCCAAGGGAATCCGCCGCTTTTGAGGTATTCTTAACCATACGTTAACGCACCGCACCATATAGTGGCCATGTCACTAAAACGTAAGGAGCACCAAAACATGCCCAACCCACCCCAGCTTAAATCGCACTGGCGCAAACTGGTCGATTCGTTCCGCGAAGCCTCGGCCAATGCTAAGTTCCCGGAATATGGCCAGCACAGCGAACGCGGCCAGAACCATCGCTACTACCGCTGATACGACCGATTCGTATCCCATGAAAGAGGCAGCGAAAGCTGCCTTTTTTATTGCGCGCAGCATAAAAAAAAGGCGCCCGGAGGCGCCATTTTCGTATCTATCACAAAGGCTTAGGCAGCGGTTTTGGCTGCAGCGGCTTCACGGGCCTTGATGATGCGCTTTTTCAGCGAGCGCGCTTCTTCCGACAGCGCTTTGCTGTGGGTGGTCATCAGGTAATTGTCGAGACCACCATTATGGTCGATCGTGCGCATGGTCGAAGCAGTGATGCGCATGTGGATGGTCTGGGACAACGCGTCGGACATCAGCGAAACTTGCTGCATGTTCGGCAGGAAGCGGCGCTTCGCCTTGCGGTTGGAGTGCGATACGGTGTTGCCCGAGAGCACACCCTTGCCAGTGATTTCACAACGTCTTGCCATAGCCGAATTCCCTTACTTTTTTGTAGGACGGATTATTTAAATGAGTGTGCGGACGAATGAAGCCATTGTCTGCGATAGGGGCTCTCTATATGGTTGCAGTGCACAAGTCAAGCATGCTGTGGGTAAAAACCCCGCGCCGTTATTCGAGAGAGCAACCACAATATCACGTTAATGGCTTGTAGAATAGTAGAATTTACAGATTTTGTCATCATCCTGTCACAATCCCTTGCTATAAATGAAGATGCGCAAGGCTCTCTTGCGCGCAGAGGAACCGTACGCACGCATGGCTAATACCACCAACATGTCTTATCGCTGGCCCGACGGCAATACTGTCACCCGCATCGACGTGCGCTCTGAGCGCAATGGGCGGTCCGTGGCTTATATTTTTGCCGATAACCGTGAGGAGTTGCTCCCACAGCGTAAGGATATCCGTGCTGCCATTCGCTTAAAAGGTTGGGGCACCCTCTCCGACCATCGTCACGGCACTTTTGGGCTGCGTGTTAGCGGCCTAAGCGATGCGCGTGAATTAATCGATACGCTCACGAACCAAGGTTTCGTCACGGGCACGCCTATCATCACCACCACTCACGTCAAAGCTGAACCGGCGAAAAACGCGTGGGCATACATCCGCAATCACAGCCTACAAATTTCCGGCAGCATCGCTACGGTGGGCAATGCATTGTCGTTGGCCAGTGGTTTCCATCGCGGCAAGGGCATTGGGCAAATCGGGCAAGGGGCTGCGTTCGCGCTGGCCGATCTACCGTTGGCTATTGCTGGCGAGCGCGATGATGGCCGCCAGTTCAGCAACCTACTGCGTGGGCTGAAATCACATTATGAAAAAACCGGCATTGAGATTCCGAAGAATGCGTCCATTCATGCCGAAACATCAAATCGTGGCAAAGGCTTCGGTGAACTGGCGCAGGATTACATGCACCGTTACGCCAACCAGATTAAATGCTCGCTGGAAGTGGTGGCGGCCGCCTTCACAATCAAAGCCGGGCATGAGCAAAATAGTGCGGCCAAAAAATACGTTCCCTGGATTTGGGGTTCAGGTTTCCTTGCCTCGTTGCTCATCCCGGAAAAAAAGATTGATGAAGAAAAATATGCGCAGGCCGGTGGCTTGGAGCGCGCATGGATGAAGGTGCAATCCAACCCACTAATGGTGGGCGGGTTGCTAGGCTATTTCAACACCGGCGCCACCTATGCAAGCGCCCACAATGAAAGAAAAACACAAGACGCCCTCAAGAATCAGGGCCTGCCCTCCACCAAGTACTACCGCTGGGATTATCTTATTCCGACCGTGATGATCGGCGCGAATGGCACATACGCCATCTCTAAGAAAACAGTCGGTGGCGACATTAAGAACGACGGCATGGTGAGCGATGTCTACAGCGTTGCGGCACAGATACTTAACAAACAGCCCGAAGGCACCGTGCGCGAAGCGGCTATTGATTCAACCGCTAAATTCCTCGGTGGGCGCACGGAAATCAAAGATACGCATCAGCAAATCATCGTGCGGTTGAAAGAGGAAATGAAAATCCAGCGCCAGAACCCTTGGTTCGAAACGCGTGGACTGGCGCCTTACAAACCAGTGCCCAACAAACCTCGCGTGCGTGTGCCGGGGCTAGATGCGTTGGATGCGGTGCCGGAGAATGTGGTGCATGCGGGTAGCGTGCAGCATGAGCGGCCCGCGGTGTCTGCGCCGGAAGCGGCGGTGGCGCACTAAAAACAACGCCCGGCGCGAAGGCCGGGCGTATTTCTCGTTATCCATCCAATACGCTTACGCGTCGACCATCGCTTTGAGGGCGTTGGTCTGGATGAAGTCGCGGCGGGGTTCGACGATGTCGCCCATCAGGGTGCTGAAGGCTTCGTCGGCGTCGGCCGCATCGTGCACGGTCACTTGCAGCAGCGTACGTTTGCTGCTGTCGAGCGTGGTTTCCCAGAGCTGCTCGGGGTTCATCTCACCCAGGCCTTTGAAGCGCTGGATGGACATGCCTTTTTTGCCCTGCTCGATGACGGAGCGGTAAAGCTGGCCCGGAGTGCTGATCGCCGTTTCGACACCCTTGCGGATGAAGGTGACGGGACCCGCGAAATCGGTGCTGAGCATGCCATGGTAGGTAGCGAGCTCCTTACCATCGCGGCTGTTCAGCCATTTCTCGTCGAGCAGCACATGCTCCAGCACCGAACGCACGGTACGCACCACGGCGATGCCGGTCTCGGTTTTCTCGGCTTTCCAAGGATCGATGCCCGGGGAGAGACGGTTCAGTATTTTCACGAACTCGGGCAATGCGCCGCCACCGAACAGGTTCGCAAGCGCGGCGGCTTCTACCATCGCCATCGGCGCGCGACGGGCGAGCACGGTCATCAGCGCCTCGATCTTCGCGGCTTCCTCGACTTTGGTTTTCAGCTCGGCACCACGCAGCGTGCCGCTGGCCAGTTGCAGTTCCGAATCGTCCATGATGATGTTCTGCAGGTATTCCTCCAGCGCATCGTCGTTTTTGAGGTACGTCTCGGCCTGGCCGCGCTTGGCTTTGTAAAGCGGCGGCTGAGCGATGTAGAGGTAACCACGCTCGATCAGCTGCGGCATCTGGCGGTAGAAGAAGGTGAGCAGCAGCGTGCGGATGTGCGAACCATCGACGTCCGCATCGGTCATGATGATGATTTTGTGGTAGCGGGCTTTGTCGACGTTGAATTCCTCGCGGCCGATGCCGGTGCCGATCGCGGTGATCAGCGTGCCGATTTCTTGCGAGCTGAGCATTTTGTCGAAACGCGCGCGCTCGACGTTGAGGATTTTACCACGCAGCGGCAGGATGGCTTGCGACTTACGGTCGCGGCCTTGTTTGGCGGAACCGCCCGCCGAGTCACCTTCCACGATGAACAGTTCGGAAAGTGCGGGGTCGCGTTCTTGGCAATCGGCCAGTTTTCCGGGCAGCGACGCGATGTCGAGCGCGCCTTTGCGACGGGTGAGTTCGCGTGCCTTGCGCGCAGCTTCGCGTGCCGCAGCGGCTTCCACGATTTTGCCGATGACTTGGCGAGCTTCCGTCGGATGCTCCTCGAACCATTGGCCGAGTTTGTCGGACACGATGGATTCCACCACCGGGCGCACTTCGCTGGAAACCAGCTTGTCTTTGGTCTGCGACGAGAATTTCGGATCCGGTACTTTGACGGAAATGATGACCGTGAGACCTTCGCGCGCATCGTCGCCCGCGAGATCCACTTTCTCTTTTTTGGCGATGCCCGAGGCGGCGGCGTAGCTGTTGATGCAGCGGGTGAGCGCCGCGCGGTAGCCAATGAGGTGGGTGCCGCCGTCGCGCTGGCGGATGTTGTTGGTGAAGGTGAGCGTGTTCTCATGGTAGGAATCGTTCCACTGCATCGCTACTTCGACGGTGATGCCGTTTTTCTCGCCCGTCATCACAATGGTGTTATGCACCGGGGTTTTGCTGCGATCGAGGTATTTCACATACGCCTCGGTGCCGCCTTCGTAATAGAATTCGGTCTCTTTCGGCTCTTCGCCGCGCTTGTCGGCCAGCAGGATGCGCACGCCGGAGTTCAGGAACGCCAGCTCGCGGATGCGATGCTCGAGCGTCGCGTAATCGAAGATGATGCCGGTGAAGGTTTCGCTGGAGGGGAAGAAGGTGACTTGCGTCCCTTTTTTGCCGTTCGCGTCGCCCACCACACGCAGCGGCGCGGTGGCCACGCCGTGCTCGAAGCGCATGGCGTGTTCTTTGCCGTCGCGCCAGATCACGAGTTCCAGCCATTCGGAAAGGGCGTTCACTACCGATACGCCGACGCCGTGCAGGCCGCCGGAGACTTTATAGGAGTTCTGATCGAACTTACCGCCCGCATGCAGCTCGGTCATGATGACCTCGGCGGCCGAACGGCCCTCGCCTTTATGCATATCGACCGGAATGCCGCGGCCGTTATCCTCGACCGTGACGGAGCCGTCTTCGTTGATGGCGACGTAGACTTTGTCGCAATGGCCGGCGAGCGATTCATCGATCGCGTTGTCGAGCACTTCGTACACCATGTGGTGCAGGCCCGAGCCATCGTCCGTGTCGCCAATGTACATGCCGGGGCGTTTGCGCACGGCTTCCAGGCCCTTCAGGACCTTGATGGAATCGGCGCCGTATTCGCCTGAGTTGGCGGGGGTGCCGGTGACGTTCTGGGATTCGTTGGTGGCTTCGTTTTTCATGGCTGGGTTTGCGCTCATAATAGGGGCTTTTCCGAATGCTGTTTTTCTAGTTTAAAATACTGCTCTTGGCAACCGTTCCGGAGGCAATTTCGAGATGGGTGGCAATGCCCTCCAACCCCTTGAAAACTGCGGCGTCCGTGCCGGTCATCCATGCCTGTATACCAGCCCCCGAAATCAGGTCAAAAAGGGCACCCCGCTTATCCACATCCAAATGGGCGACGACTTCGTCCAAAAGCAGGATGGGCGGAAGCCCGCACCAGGACGCGCGGGCGATGCTGGCGGCGATGACCATGGCAAGCAGGATGGCCTTCTGTTCCCCGGTCGAACATTGCTCGGCCAGCATAGACTTATGCAGATGCAGCACCTCAAGATAACTCCGGTGCGGCCCCTCGCTAGCCCGCCCTGACAGGGTGTCAACGCCACGCAAATCGGCCAAACGTTCAGCAAATTTAGTTTCGGCTGCAAGGGCGGGCATGCCGTCGCCCAGCCATGTCTCGATGGCGCCTTGAAGGCTGAAGGCAGCGCGGGTGAATGTTTCGGGCACTTGCGCCGAGGCCTCGCGAATGCGCTGAAGCGCATCGAGCCGGGCGAGCGTGATGGAAATTGCGTGCTCGGCCATCTGCTGTTCGAGGATGGCGAGCCAATACGTGTCGGCGCCCCTGCCCTGCGCCAGCAAACGGTTGCGCTCGCGCAAGGCGGTCTCGTAGGCCGTGATGCGGGCGGCGTGTTCGGGGTCGAAACCGTAGGTGAGCCGATCAAGCAATTTGCGGCGGGCGCTGCCGCCTTCGATGAATACTTGGTCAAGCGAGGGGGTGAGCCATTGCACGGAAATGAACTGCGTGAGCACGGCCTGCTTGCGCTCGCGTTGACCGTTGATTTTCAGAATGCGTTTTTCCATGCTGGTTTCCGGGTCGCGCCCGGTGCCGAGCCGGTGCGTTTCGCCGCGCGAAACCACATCGGCCGCCACCACCCACGGCGCACCGGCCCGGTCGATGCCGCGCAGCTTGGCATTCCGCAGCCCGCGCCCCGGCGACAGCAATGAAATGGCCTCCAATATGTTGGTTTTCCCCGCGCCGTTATGCCCCGTAAGCACCACCGGCCGCGCCGGAATCTCCAGCGACAACGTCGCGTAATTCCGGAAATTCTCCAGCGTCAGTTTCGTAATGGCATGAGGGGCGTTTTGCATAGGCGCAGCCTAGTAGAACTGCGCCTTCGCCACAAACAAAAACGGCGCCCGAAGGCGCCGCTTCGTTCAGGTGCGCCACCGGTTTTAACCTCCGGTGCGCTTCTTACCCACGTTGTCGCCCACAAACGGGCGCAGCGGCACGCTCAGGTTAAGCAAGCCGTCGTCCATGGCGTCATCTACACGATTTTGGAACTGGCGGAATTCACGCACGCTGGTTTCCCCGTCAGCGGTGATGCGGCGCAGTTGTGCCAAGAGTTCATCGGTGACGAGAGAGGATACCGCTACAGTGCGACTGTAGGCCTGAACCACACCGGTGCGGGCATCGGTTTCACGCACGTCGAAGCGCAGTTCGCCATAACTAGCCCAGCCGTGAGCATTCTGGTCATCGACAACCTGAGTGCGCCCGTTGACTTGATGGGTACTGAAAGTATTTGCGACGACTTGGGCGTTTGGACTGGGGGTAGTTTGCGGCATGGGATTCTCCTACGAATGAGGGCTAGCATAATCTATTTACGCTCTTGTGCTGTTACAGCTTTGTGAAATTAGCGTTCTTTAAGAACGCCTCTCATACAGCCAAAACCTCACACGGATGCATCGGTTGCATCAGCGCTGCGAAACGTTGCGAGCGCGCTCGTTGAGGTTCTGCACGACAACCGCTTCGGCGTCGGTCATCACGTTGTCCTTCAGGATGCCGTGCATTGTGATCATGGCTTCCTCAAGGAATGCTTGGTCGGTGATGGTGCCGACCGAGCTCGATCCGACATAGGTACTGCCCGCCATTTGGCTGATCGTCGCTTGCCGTGGCGTGGCGGTAATGAGCAACTGCGCACGGTTCATGGGGAATTGCATGGTTCCAAATTGCATCATCGTTTGGGTGTTCACCACCAGTTGGTTGGGGCCTTGAACACGCGTTTCGAGGTTGGCGTTGATGCCTTGCGCAGCATTGGCGGCGGTCATGAACGCCTCCGTGGGTGCCGGATGGCTGGGATTGGTCGTGATATCCATGATGGAGTTCATGTAACCACGCATTTCCTGGCGCTGGGCGGGGGTGAAGCTGACGTAGGAATAAAAATCCTGTGAGCCATTGTAACTGTTGGTAAAATTACCCTGCTTCACCGTATCCACGAAACGTTGGGCCAATGCCTGCGCATCGTTCCGGTCGCTCCCGAAAGGCCAGCTAACCGTGCCGGTATCCGCGTTGGCGCTCATCACAAGGCGGCGTTCCGTTGAAATAGTGCCACGCTTCGGATCGGCATCGACGCCATACATGGAAACCTGATTGCCGCGGACAATGAAGTAATACCCCCAGCCGGAATCGAAATAATGGCCGTTATCGCGTGGCGTATCCATGGCAGACTCCTGTGATGAAGCCCCATCCTAGCTTAACGTATTGAGAACGGTGTGACAGTTGCGTGAAATAAAAACGGCGCCCGAAGGCGCCGTTCGTATCCACATTCATGGCATTAGAGAATCACACGCGCATCGGCATGATGACGTAGAGCGCGCCGACATCGGCCGGGTCGCGGACGATGGTGGGGCTGGCGGAATCGGCGAACACGAACTGGGCGGTCTCGCCTTCCACCTGGGCCATCATATCGAGCAAGTAACGGCTGTTGAAGCCGATTTCCACCGGGTCGGCGCCGTAGGAAACGGCGAGTTCTTCGGTGGCGGTGCCTTGCTCGGCGCTGCTGGCGCTCAGCGTCATTTTGCTGTCGGTGAGCGACACTTTAATGCCGCGCGATTTTTCGCTGGTGATAACGGAGACGCGGTCAACAGCGTTGCTGAAGGCTTTGCCGTCCACTTCCATGATCTTGTCGTTACCGGTCGGGATGACGCGCTCGTAATCGGGGAACGTGCCGTCGATGAGTTTGCTCACCAGCACGGCGTCGCCCACGGCGAAGCGGGCTTTGGATTCGCTGAGCGAAATTTCCACTTTCTCGCCGCCCTCTTCTACCAGCTTGTAGAGCTCGTTGATGGTTTTGCGCGGGATGATGACGCCGGGAATGTTCTCGGCGCCCTCGGGCAGGCCCACTTCCATGCGGGCCAAACGGTGGCCGTCGGTGGCTACGGCGCGCAGCACAGCGGCGCCGTCGTTGTTGGCGGCGTGCAAATACACACCGTTCAGGTAGTAGCGGGTCTCTTCGGTGCTGATGGCGAAGCGGGTTTTCTCGAGCAGCGCTTTGCATTCGGCGGGGGTGATGCTGAATTTATGCGCAAGGTCGCCTTCGGCCATCACGGGGAAATCGTCGATCGGCAAAGCGGCGAGCGAGAATTTCGACTGTCCGGCGGCGATAGCAAGTTTGCCATCTTTTCCGCCGAGGGTGAGGCTGATGTTCGAACCGTCCGGCAGTTTGCGTACGATTTCGTAGAACATATGCGCGGGCACGGTGGTGGCACCGGGGGTTTCGATTTGCGCGGCTACGTGCTCGACGATGGCGATGTCCATGTCGGTCGCGGTGAGGGAGAGCTTGCCGCCCGCCGCTTCCAGCTTCACGTTAGCAAGGATCGGGATGGTGCCACGGCGCTCGACCACGGATTGGATGGGCGACAGCGCTTTCAGCAGCACCGAGCGTTCAATAACGAGTTTCATGGGCGACCCCTTCGATTGACCCGAGGGTGACGGCGCTTCCATTTTACGTGCGGCAGCTTCCATAAGACCCATCCCCAAAGGTTAGTTTTTATAGTGTTTTTGTAGCGAACCCGCGGGGGTAGCGGCAAGGGGAATCGATGATTATCCACAAGCGTTTAACGCGCATACAAAAACGGCACCCGAAGGTGCCGTTTTCATTGCTTAAGCCGCCGATTGCAGCATGCGCATCAGGAGTTCGACGTCGTCGGCGAATTCTTTGTCGCCGCGAGCCAACTCGTCGATGCGTTTCACGGCGTGCATGACGGTGGTGTGGTCTTTACCACCGAATTTACGGCCAATTTCGGGCAGCGATTTGGTGGTGAGTTTTTTGGCGAGGTACATGGCAACCTGACGCGGACGCGCGATGGCGACGCTGCGGCGGGCGGAATGCATGTCGCTCACTTTGATGTTGAAGTGGGCGGCCACCTTTTTCTGAATGTCCTCGATGGTGATGCGGCGGTCGTTGGCGCGGAGGATGTCGTGAAGGACTTCCTGCGTGCTTTCGAGCGTCACGTTCGTACCAACCAGTGTGGCGTGGGCGACGACGCGGTTGAGCGCGCCTTCGAGTTCCCGCACATTGCTGGTGATTTTATGCGCGAGGAATTCCAGCACGCGCGTGGGCACGTGGGCGTTCGGCATTTTCTCGAGTTTCGATTGCAGAATGCCTAGGCGCAGCTCGTAGCTGGTGGCGTGAACATCGGCAACCAAGCCCCAGCCAAGGCGGCTGCGGACGCGTTCTTCCATGCCCTCGAGATCGGCGGGCGAACGGTCGCCGCTGATGATGAGCTGCTTGTTCTGGTCGACCAGCGCGTTGAAAGTGTGGAAGAATTCTTCCTGCGTCGAATCCTTGCCGCTGATGAATTGCACGTCATCGACCATCAATACGTCCACGGAGCGGAAATACTCTTTGAAGGCCATCGTGTCCTTCGAGCGGATGGCGCGGATGAACAGGTACATGAACTTCTCGGCGCTCAGATACACGACTTTGCGCGCGGGATCCGTTTTGCGGATGTGCCAGGCGATGGCGTGCATCAGGTGGGTTTTGCCGAGGCCAACGCCGCCATAGATGAAGAGCGGGTTGCCGCCAGCGCTGACGCTGGAGGATTCCGACACGCGACGGGCCGCCGCATGGGCCAGCTCGTTTGGCTTGCCGACCACGAAGTTATCGAACGTGTAGCGCGGGTCGAGCGGGGCCGAGATGGCGTCGGGGTTGATGGGTTTGTCTTCGTTGGCGGCGTTGCCGAGCATGGCGGCTTCCAGGCCGGATTGCTGCTGTTGCGGCTGGGCGGCGCCCGCCACAGCCATCGGCTCGGCCTTCACGAAAATATCGACGGAGTGGATGGATTGGTCTTCCTGGCACCAGAAGCGCAGGATGTTCTCGGCGTAGTGCGAGAGGATCCACTCGCGCATGAAGCGCGTGGGAACGGTGATCATCACCTGACCGTTTTTCACGTCGGCCAGTTTCAGCGGTTGCAGCCAGCTTTTAAAGATAGCCTCGCCGTAGGAATTGCGCAGGCGTTCGCGCACGCGCTCCCAGCGGGCAAAATGATCAGGACGGCGGGTTTGGATGGAGTTAGTCTCGTTCATGGTGTTTTGTTCTTCTCTTGTTATGCTTGCTGCCATGGCAGCTGAGCGGCTTTCCAGCCGTTCTTGCTACCGCGTTGATGGAACTGATTGGCATCCCCCTCGAACCCCGATGCGATATTGTAACAGGTCGTGTAGCCTGCAGCAGTTGCTGCAATGGCCGCATCGGTCGATCGACCCCCCGTCTTGCAAAGGAAATACAGGGCCGTGCTTTTATCCGGCACGGCTGCTTCCAGTTGTTCCATAAATTGCGGGTTCAGGTCGAAGTTCGGGTAGAATTTCCAAGAAATACCCTTTGCCACACGCCCAAGCGATTCCAGATTAGGCATACCGCTAAACATCCACTCAGCGTGGGTGCGCACATCGACGAGTTGGGCATGCGCGTCCTGCGTCAGGGCTTCCCAGGCTTCGGACGGCGAAACATCGCCGGCAAACGATACGGAAGCTGCTGAACGCATGGCGATGACCATAAGTCGACCCTTGAAAAGGGAGTGTGAACGGTACACCCGAGGACCGGGCATAGGAAAAGGGTTTGCGGACCCACATGGGCCGCGACACACACAGAGTTATGTAATCGAACGGTGCTTCTTAGGAGCTAGCAGAGCCGAGCGCTTTAATACGTGCGCTCAAACGGCTGACCTTACGCGATGCAGTGCCTTTGGCGAGAACGCCTTTGCTTACACCACGCATGATTTCAGGTTGTGCCGTTTTTAATGCTGCTTGCGCAGTCGCCTTATCACCGCCAGCAATCGCCGCTTCGACCTTTTTAATAAAGGTTCGGATACGGCTGGTGCGCGAACGATTGACGTCCGTGCGGCTTTCGGTTTGGCGAATACGTTTTTTTGCCGACTTATGTTGTGCCATGGTTTGACCCAAGTTGTGTTGTTGTTGTCTCGAATTGAGGGAGCGGAAACTAGCAGGGAGAACGTTCGCGTCAAGCGCTTTCATGCGGGGGCAGTAAAAAGAAAAAGTTTGACGTTCCACCGCCTCAGTTTTTTGCCTTTTTTTGGCTCGAAATTTTTTTCATTCCCGAGTTATGCAACGGCAGTATTTGACAGGTGGCGCAATAGTAGGTAGAGCGCCCCGCCTGCACCATCGCGAGAATTTCACGTCCACACGCAACACAAGGATCACCCTCGCGTTCATAGACATTGAATGCATGCTGAAAATATCCGGCGTTGCCCGTGCCGCTGGTGAAATCGCGCAAACTCGAACCCCCCGATTTCAACGCAGCGTTGAGTGATCGACGGATGCACTTTACCAGAAGTTCTGCATGCGCCATCGCGAGGTGCGATGGCGTCGCCGGATGCAGCCCGGCAAGGAACAAACTTTCACTCGCATAGATATTGCCGACACCCACCACAACACGCTGATCCATGAGTGTCGGTTTGATAGGTCCTTTGCGTTTGGCCAACACCTGTTTAAGGGCGGCGGCATCGAACGATGGATCGAGCGGTTCCGGCCCCAGATGGGCGAGATAGGAGCAGGCCCCTTCCCCACCCTTTTCAATCAGCACGACGAGGCCAAAACGACGGGGATCGTGGAATATCAAAATTTGACCGTTATCCAAGGTGATAAGCATGTGATCATGCTTGCGAAGCACATGATTTTTATCGGTAAGCAGGAAACTGCCGGACATGCCCAAATGCGCCAGCATGATGGCGCCGTCATCGAGGTCGAACAGCAGGTATTTGGCACGGCGGCGGATATCGGTGATGGTGCGGCCCGCAAGCCGCGTGGCCAACCCGGCGGGAAACGGCACGCGCAGCGTGGGGCGTTTCAGTTCGACGCGAGCGATGCGCTGCCCCTTCACGCCCGGCAATAACGAGCGGCGGGTAGTCTCGACCTCGGGCAATTCAGGCATGGCTTGTTATCCTCCAAGAAAACGGCTACCACGCCTGCCTATGTCGAATCAAACGCAACAAAAGGCCTCGTTCGGTTTCCGCGATGTGGAAGCTGGCGAGAAGCAGGGCATGGTCGGCGCGGTGTTCTCCTCCGTGGCGGGCAGCTACGACGTCATGAATGATGTGATGTCAGCAGGCATGCACCGGCTTTGGAAAGACACGTTCGTGCGCAAGGTGCAGATGAACAGCGACGCCGCCATCCTCGACCTTGCAGGCGGCACGGGCGATATCGCCGTGCGGCTGAAGCAACGCACTGGCGCCAACGTGACCGTCTGCGATATCAACGCCGATATGCTCAGCGTCGGCCGCGCCCGCCAGTTCGATCGCGGCGAGAACGATCAGCTGACCTGGGTGTGCGGCAATGCCGAATCACTGCCCGTGCCCGATGGCAGCCAAGACCTCATCACTATTTCTTTCGGCCTGCGCAACGTGACGAACATCGATGCAGCACTCGCCGCCATCTACCGCGCACTGAAACCGGGCGGCACGTTCCTGTGCCTCGAATTCAGCAAGGTGACGGTGGCACCGGTAGCAAAATTATATGATCTCTATTCGTTCCATCTCATCCCGCAATTCGGCAAACTGATCGCCAAGGATAAAGATTCGTACCAGTACCTCGTCGAGTCGATCCGCATGTTCCCGTCGCAGACGGAGCTGAAGGCGCGCATGGAGAAAGTCGGGTTCAGCCGCGTGAGCTATCAGAACCTCACCATGGGCGTGGTCGCCATCCACCAAGGGTGGCGCATCTGATGTTGAAGGATTTGAAATACAGCTGCCGGATGATCGGCATTGCATGGACACTGGCGCGGCACGATGCGCTGTTCGGGCTGCAGGCCCTCAACGTATCGCCGCTAGTCACGTTCACGGCGCGCCTTGTGGCACGCCGCCGCACGGGCCTGCGCCCCGGCCAGCGCCTGTCACGCACGTTGCAGGCGCTGGGGCCGAGCTTCATTAAACTGGGGCAAGCGCTGTCGACGCGTGCCGATCTCGTCGGCGAGGACATCGCTGCCGACCTCACCGAATTGCAGGATCGTTTGCCGCCCTTCCCCGCCAAGCTGGCGCGCCGCATGATCGAAGAGCAGCTCGGCGCATCGATTGAAGTGCTGTTCGCCACGTTCGAGGAAGAAGCGCATGCCGCCGCTTCCATTGCACAGGTGCATTTCGCCACCACCAACAGCGGACGCGAAGTGGCCGTGAAAGTGCTGCGCCCCGGCATCGAGGACGCGTTCAAACGCGATACCGATCTGTTCTTCTGGCTGGCCCGCCTTGCCGAACGCCGCCTGCCGCATTACCGCCGCCTGAAACCCGTCGCTATTATAACGACGTTCGCCGACACGGTGCGGCTGGAACTTGATTTGCGATTTGAAGCCGCCGCCGCCGAAGAGCTGCGCGCCAACACCAAGAACGACGCCGACTTCTACGTGCCCACTGTGGAGTGGGACCTCACCGCCCGCCGCGTGCTGACCACCGAACGCATTCGCGGCTTCTCGGCGGGCGATGTGGAGGGCATGCGCAACGCGGGCATCGACCCCGATGCGACGATGCAGAAGGCCGCCACCTCGTTCTTCAACCAAGTATTCCGCGATGGATTCTTCCATGCGGATATGCATCCGGGCAATTTGTTCGTGCTGCCGGACGGACGCCTCGCGCCGGTCGATTTTGGCATCATGGGCCGCCTCACCCATGCCGACCAACTGGTGATCGCCGAAATTCTCTGGGCGTTCATGAAGGGCGATTTCATGCGCGTGGCGGTGCTTCACCGCGAAGTGGGCTGGATTCCGCCGCATGTGTCGGTCGAGCATTTTGCGCAAGCGGCACGCGCCGTGGGCCAACCCATCATGGGCAAACCGCTGAATGAAATTTCCGTGGGCCGCGTGCTGGGGCAGCTGCTGCACATCGCCGAGACCTTCGAGATGGAAGCGCAGCCGCATTTATTCCTGCTGCAAAAAACCATGATGACTGCCGAAGGCGTTGGCCGCGGGCTGAACCCCGGCATTAATATGTGGAAGCTTTCCGAGCCGCTCATCAAGCAATGGGCCTCGGAGCATTTATCCGGCCCGGCGCGGGTGAAGGACTTCCTGAAAGAGGCCACCGGCACCCTGCGCGATGCACCCCGCGTTCTGCGTGAAGTGAAGGAATTTATTGATAAAGTGCAGCAGGAAGGCATGACGCTCTCGCCGCAATCGTTGAAACATCTGGCCGAGCAACGCGCCGCCCACCACCGCCAATGGCTGCGCCTCGGCTGGGCGGGCCTTTTGATCGGCACTGCCACGGCAGCGTTTTTCGTTGCTCAAAGCCTCTAAGGGGCTTAAATACAGCGCCTGATTGTACTACATGGGAAACCACATGGCCTTACCCAAAAGCATCCTGCTCATCATCACCGGTTCCGTCGCCTCGTATAAGGCGCTGGAACTGATTCGCTTGTTGAAGGGCGAAGGCACGGACGTGCATGCCATCCTCACCAAGGGCGGCAGCAAGTTCGTCACGCCGCTGGCAGTATCGTCGCTCACCGGCACCAAAACCTATGACGATCTGTTCTCGCTGACTGATGAGGTCGAGATGGGCCATATCGAATTGTCGCGCATCGCGGATGTGGTGCTGGTTGCCCCGGCCTCGGCGGATATTCTCGCGAAGATGGCCGCCGGCATTGCCGACGACCTCGCCACCACCGCGCTGCTGGCGACAAACAAACCCGTGATCGTTGCGCCCGCGATGAACCATAAAATGTGGCACCACACCGCCACCCAACGCAACGTGGCACAATTAAAAACCGATGGCATCCGCGTCATCGACCCCACCGAAGGGCCGATGGCCTGCGGCGAATTCGGCATCGGCCGTTTTGCCGAACCGGCCGATATCGTCGCCGCGTTGCGCGGGCCAGCCAGCGGCGCATTAAAAGGCAAATGCGCCATCGTCACCAGCGGCCCCACCTATGAACCGATCGACCCGGTGCGCTTCCTTGGCAACCGTTCGTCGGGCAAGCAAGGCCATGCCGTGGCTGCCGCGCTCGCGGCGGCGGGTGCGGATGTCACGCTCATCTGTGGCCCCGTCACCATCGCGCCACCGGCCAATGTCACAATGGTGCCTGTGACCACCGGCAAGGAAATGCTGGAGGCGGTGCAGGCCGCCTTACCAGCGGATATTTTTGTCGGTGCCGCCGCCGTGGCCGATTGGCGCGCGACCAACGTGGCGGAACAGAAAATCAAGAAACAGCCCAAGCTCGATATCTTGCGGCTCGATTTCATTCCCACCGACGATGTGCTGGCCACCGTGGCCCAGCATGCGCAGCGCCCGGAACTAGTGATCGGCTTTGCTGCCGAGACCGAGAATCTTCGCGTGCATGCCAAAGCCAAACGCATGGCCAAGGGTGCCGACTGGATCCTCGCCAACGATGTGAGCGACGATGTGTTCGGCGCCGACGAGAACGAAGTGCTGCTCATCACCCTCGATGGCGAGGAAGCCTGGCCGCGCATGCGCAAGGCACAGGTGGCAGCCGCGCTGGTACAAAAAATCACCGATCATTTCACCGCCCCCACGCAACGCAAAGGAAAGACCGCATGAGTTCGCCCGTTACGATTTCCGTTACCCGCCTGCCCCATGCGCAGGACCTCGCCCTGCCCGCCTATGCCACCGAACATAGCGCCGGCATGGATTTGCTGGCCGCCGTGAAAGAACCAGTGACGCTGGAAACCGGCGAACGCGCACTCATTCCCACCGGCCTTAGCATTGCCCTGCCGAATGGCTACGAAGCCCAAATCCGTCCGCGCTCCGGCCTGGCGCTAAAAAACGGCGTGTCGCTCGTAAACGCTCCCGGCACCATCGATGCGGATTACCGCGGCGAGATCGGCGTCATCGTCATCAATTTCGGCTGGGAACCATTCACCATCGAGCGCGGCATGCGTATCGCGCAGATGGTCATCGCTCCTTATACCCGCGCGCAATTCTCGGAAGTGGTGGAACTCCCCTCCTCCGAACGCGGCGACGGCGGCTTCGGCTCCACCGGCACACGCGGTTAAGCCATGCTGGTCCCCTCAAAGAAAATTTTCTACGCATTGGAGGCGGTGTTGTTCATCGCCTACAACGCGAAGACGGGGGCCATCGCCAGCCGCGACATCGCCGAGCGCCAGCAATTACCGGCGCGCTATCTCGAACCGATTTTGCAAAAGCTGGTGCGCGCGGGCATCCTTAAATCGGTGCGCGGGCCGCAGGGCGGTTATGAGCTGGGCCGCGAGCGCCGCCGCATTACGCTGAAAGATATTTGCGATGTGCTGGCCGCCGACGAAGCGCTGCCGCCATCGGTGCTGCCGCTGGGTGAGCAAGTGCTGCGCCCGGTAATGGATGAGGCACAGGCCGTGTGGCAAGCGCAACTCGCCGAAATCAATGTGGCCAGCTTATGCGAGCGTGCGGCACAACAGAACATCCCACCCGCGTTTCAACAAACTCAGGATTTCGCTATTTAAGGAGCCGTCATGACGCCAACCAAACTCGATGCCCCACGCGGCCGCACTTACGATTCGATCATCGACACGATCGGCCATACGCCGTTGGTGAAGCTGAACCGCATCGCCGAAGAAGCGGGCGCGCTGGCCACCATTTACGCCAAGCTCGAATTCTTCAACCCGCTTTCGTCGGTGAAAGACCGCATCGCGCTGGGCATGATCGAAGCGGCGGAACAGGAAGGCAAAATTAAAAAAGGCGCCATTCTGGTGGAGCCGACCTCCGGCAACACCGGCATCGCCCTCGCCTTCGTCTGCGCGGCGAAGGGCTACCAACTCATCCTCACCATGCCGGAAT
>JBBKVX010000011.1:0-24843 GCA_037968615.1 Rickettsiales bacterium | reverse complement strand
GTCTTTCAGATGCTCGAAGTCGCTGGCGTCCGTCGGATACAGCCCGCAGAACACCACCGGCTGCACCGGTTTAAAACCCGGCAGCGCTTCCGCCGCCATGTTTTTCTCTTCGGTGATCGTGTCACCCACATTGCATTCTTCCACCAGCTTGATGCCGGTCTGAATGTAGCCCACTTCGCCCGGCGTCAGTTCCAGCACGGTGGTTTTCTTCGGCGCAAAAATGCCCACCGCTTCCACCGTCTGCGTTACACCCGCGTTCATGAAGCGAATCTTTTGGCCCTTCTTCATCACGCCATCGACGACGCGCACCAGAATGATCACTCCGAGATACGTATCGTACCAGCTATCCACCAGCAGCGCCTTCAGCGGCGCGCTCGCGTCGCCTTTCGGGTGCGGCACGCGCTTCACGATGGCTTCCAGCAAGTCCGGAATCCCGATGCCCGATTTCGCGCTCACATGCAGCGCGTCGGTGCAATCAATCCCGATCATGTCTTCCACCTGCTGCGCCACGCGCTCGGGCTCCGCCGCAGGCAGATCGATCTTGTTCAAAACCGGCACGATCTCGTTATTGTTATCCAGCGCCTGATACACGTTCGCCAGCGTCTGCGCTTCCACGCCTTGCGACGCATCCACCACCAGCAGCGAACCCTCGCACGCCGCCAAACAGCGGCTCACTTCGTAGGCAAAATCCACATGGCCCGGCGTGTCCATCAGGTTCAGCACATAATCCACGCCGTCGTTCGCCTTGTAATACAAGCGCACCGTTTGCGATTTGATGGTGATGCCGCGTTCCTTCTCGATGTCCATGCTGTCGAGCATCTGCGCGCTCATGTCGCGCAGTTCCACGGCGTTGCACGCCTGAATCAGACGGTCGGCCAGCGTCGATTTCCCATGGTCGATATGGGCGATGATGGAGAAGTTGCGTATCTTGGTAATGTCAGTCATGCGGGGCTTCTAGCATTCTCAAGGCTTTTGGCAAGCAAATGAATGCTGTTGCTACGCGCCGGACTGCACCCAATCTTCACCCAACTGTCACAATAACCGCCCCACCCATTTGCTAGAATAGAACCATGACCGAGATGCCCTCCATTCCCGCTTCCGTGCACGTGCCCAAAGGCGCGGCCGAGTCGCATGCGCGTGGCTTTTCCACGGGCATGGGCGTGGCCTCCGGTGCCATCATCGGCGCAGTCTTCGGCAGTATTTGGAGTTTGGCTTCCGGCAAACCCCTCGCAGTGCGCACGGCGTCGCTGGCTGCCGTCGGTGCCCTTACCGGCGCGGTGCTAAGCGGGCGCACATGGCAAACCCAGCCCCGCATTCACGGCGAGCACACTGCCCCCGAGTTCGCCACACGCCTCGAAGCCGAGCGCGTCGAAGCCCCCTCCACGCAGGCACTTTAACGTAACTACTTTTCATTTATTTCGCATGGGCTAAGATGCGCCTTCACCCTATGGAGGCTTTCCCCATGCGCATCATCACCGCCCTCATCCCCGCCTTGCTGCTTTCCAGCACCGCCATGGCGCAGGCCGTCACCACCGACATCGCGAAAGCCCCCGCCGGCACCTACGAGCTCGAGAAGGGCCACGCCAGCATCACCTTCAAAGCCATGCATTTGGGTTACGCCCACTACGCCATGCGCTTCAACGATTTCGACGCCACCCTGAACCTCGACCCCACCGCGCCCGAGAAAAGCACGCTCAACGTCACCATCATTCCCGCTTCGCTTGATTCGCACAATCAGCAGCTCACCCAGCACACTTCGGGCAAGGATTTCTTCGACATCGAGAAGTACCCCACCATCACCTTCACATCGACGCGCATTGAAAAAACCAGTGCCAACACCGGGAAAATCACGGGCGACCTGACCATGCATGGCGTCACCAAACCCATCGTGCTCGACGCCACCTTCAACGGCGGTGGCCAGCACCCGATGATGAAAAAATACGACATCGGCTTCTCGGCCACCACTAGCGTCAAACGCTCCGATTTCGGCATGGGCTACGGCATCGACATGGTGAGCGACGTGATCCCCGTCGAGATCGAAGCCGAGTTCGTGCAGTAGCAGCATGCGCGAGGAAATACCCCCCACCACCCTACCCACTCCCGCGCGCCGCTACGACCCCGTAGCCGTGTGCCTGCATTGGGCCATCGGCCTGCTCATCATCGTCATGCTCTTCGTCGGGCTGACGATGGGCGATTACCCACAGCAGTATAAGTTCCTCGCCATCAACCTGCATAAGGCCACCGGCATCACCATCCTTGGCCTCAGTATCTTCCGCCTCGTCTGGCGCTTCATGAACCCGCCGCCCGCGTTGCCCACGGGCATGCCTTTGTGGGAGCGAGCCGCCGCGCATCTGTCGCATTGGGCGCTCTACGCCGTCATCCTCGTCATGCCGCTTTCCGGCTGGCTCATGGTGTCGGCAAAACCCAAATACCCGATCATGTATTTCGGCCTTGGCGAAGCCCCATTCATACCCATGCCCGCCAACGCCGAACTTACAAAATCCATCGGCGGGCTAGCGCACGAAACGCACGAGCTGCTTGGCTACGGCGCCATCGCGCTCATCGTCATCCATTTCGCCGCCGCCATGAAACACCATGTCATCGATAAGGACACCGTGCTCACCCGCATGTTGCCACGCTTCCTCACCCCTCAATCCAAGAGGCTGTAATGCGCCTGCTCCCCGCCCTCGTCGCGTTTCTTTTCGCCAGCAGCGCCCACGCGGCCGCATGGAACGTCGATAAAGAAAAATCTACCCTCACCTTCAGCGGCGCGCAAGCGGGCGAAGCCTTTGTCGGCCAGTTCAGCCGCTTCACCGCCGACATTAATTTCGACCCCGCCGCCCCCGAAAAAGGCAGCATCAACGTCGAGGTCGATATGGCCAGCGCCACCATCGCCGCCGACGACGAACAGAACGACGCCCTGCCGACCGAAGACTGGTTCCACACCGCGCAGTTCCCGCACGCCACCTTCACCTCCACCAGCATCCGGGCCACTGGCCCACACGCGTTCGTGGCGCAGGGCAACCTCACCATCCGTGGCGTCAGCAAACTGGCCGTGCTGCCGTTCACCCTCGCCCCCGAGGGCAACGCTACCCGCGCTACTGGCACACTCGGCCTCATCCGCACCCATTATAATCTCGGCGGCAAACAATGGGCCGACGACCGCTGGATCGCCTACCCCGTCGCGGTGAGCTACAGCATCCTCGCCACGCAATAGCCGTCAGGGAAACCTTTCCAACCCTTCACTTGCCGGGGGCGGAAAAATCGGCGACATAGCTGGCAACGAACGAGTGCTGTCATGAACTTCCCCAAACTTTCCCCGCGCGCCATGGGCATCGCCTGCGTTATGGTCTCCGTCACCATCTGGAGCGGCTGGATGGTGCTGAGCAGCTACAGCGTGCGCGGCAGCCTCACCGCCTACGACATCACCGCCCTGCGCTTCACCACCGCCGCCATCCTCCTGCTGCCGCTCACCATCAAGCTCGGCCTGCGCGTCGGGCCCTACGGCGTCTGGGGCAGCATCTGGCTGGCCGCCATGATGGGCGCCACCTACAACACCATCTGCATCGTCGGTTTCAAATACGCGCCCACCTCGCATGGCAGCATCATCCAGACCACCGTGCTGCTGCTCACCACCCTCGGCGGCGTCTGGCTGCTGCGCGAGAAACTCAACCGCCTGCAAGCGGTCGGCATCCTGCTCAGCGTCATCGGCATTGCCTGCCTGCTGTTGGCCAGCAACGAGGCCGAGCCCAACATGTGGATCGGCCATCTGCTGTTCTTCGTCGGCGGCGTCATGTGGGCCTGCTACACACTCAGCCTGCGCCATTGGAAAGCGGACCCGCTGCAAGTCACCGCCGCCATCTCGTTCATTTCCATGGTCGGCTACCTACCGGTTTATTTCCTGTTCCTGCCCTCGCAGATCGGCATGCACAACCTGCCCGAAGTAGCGTTCCAGGCGCTGTACCAAGGCGTGCTCAACAGCATCCTCGCGTTGCTCTGCTACAACCGCGCCGTGAAATTGCTGGGCGCGGGCACCACCAGCACGTTCCTGCCGCTCATCCCCGTCATCGCCTCGCTGCTGGCCATGCCCGTGCTCGGCGAATTCCCCAACCTGCTGGAATGGAGCGGCATGACTCTCGCCGCCATCGGCGTGCTCATGGCCACCGGCGTCGCCACCCGCTGGCTTCAGAAAAAACACCTCGCATAAAAAAAATCCTCCCCCGTCGCCGGGAGAGGATTCCTTATCTCGTATCGCAAAAACTAGTGGGCGTGCTTCATGCCGCCTTTGCAGCATTTGCAGTCCTTCTTCATGGGAGCAGCCATCTCAGCTTTGTGCTTGGCGTTGGCTTCCATCGCCATTTTCTCGCAATCCGCGCAACCAGCATCCTTCGGCGCCATATCGCACGCCGAAAGCAACATCAACGCGGCCGCAGCCATCAAAATCTTTTTCATCGAAAACTCCATACATGAGGTGAAACAACAGCGCCTGCATACCCCAAGAGGGTATGCGTGACAATCATCGAATAGTGCCATCTGGATTCTATAGTGTGAGGCCTTATTTTTAGACCCTCTAACCTACTGAAAAATGGTGCCGCCTATAGGATTCGAACCTACGACCCCCTCATTACGAATGAGGTGCTCTACCAGCTGAGCTAAGGCGGCACGTGGTCAATGACCGGCGCGGAACATAGCATCGCCGCCGCCCCCCGCAACCAAAATTATAAGCGCTTCGCGCGGAATGGGGCCCTTTGCCCCAAACCCCGCCGCTGACGCGGGTCGGCAGTCGCCTCCCGGGCGCTTCATTAGCACTTATCTTTATTCTTTCCGCGCAGCGGGTGGGCTCAAAATGGGCCAGATGCTAGGAGTGGCGTTCCGGGAAATACCGGAGTGTAGCCCTCGCTACATGAGGATTTTCCCGGAACGACAGGACGACGCAGATGGGCCGTTTTCAGCCCACTAATCGTAGCGGAGTTCGCCTACTTTGCCCCAGAACACCCGATAGGCGAAAATAGTGTAACCGATGATGCACGGCAGCACGATGAGCGCCCCCACCAGCATGATCATCAGCGATTCCGGTGCACTCGCCGCCTCCCAGATCGTCAGTTTGTCCGGCACCAAATACGGATAGAAACTGTAGGCCAGCCCCTGGAAGCACAGCACGAACAGCCCCACGCTTCCCGCGAAAGGCACCCAGCACCACTTGTCGTCGGCGCGTGGTTGATGGCGCAGGGTAATTTCCAGCAGTATGATGATCAGCGCCGTGATGCCGGGAATCGGCAGCAGCACGAACAGTTCCGGCAGCGAGAACCATTTTTCGAACACGCGCGGGCTGATGATGGGCGTGGCGATGCTTACCAGCGCCATGCCCGCCGCCGCGCCCCACAGCGCCCGCCGCGCAGCACGCGCCGCACGCGCCTGCAACGCGCCCTCGGTTTTCATGATCAGCCAGCTCGCGCCGATCAGGCAGTAGCCCGCCATCAGGCACAGCCCGGCCAGCACGGCAAAGCCCAGCGTCATCGGCGTGCGCTCGAACCCCACGATGTACAGCGCCAGCATGTAGCCCTGCGCGAAGGTGGCGATGCACGAGCCCGCGATGAAGGTGCGATCCCACGCGCGCTTGTTTTTGTCCTGCGCCTTGGCGCGAAAATCAAACGATACACCACGTAGAATCAGCCCGCCAAGCATCGCCGCTACGGGCAAATACAAGTTCCCCAGTATCAGCCCATGCGCCTCCGGGAACGCCACCAACAACAGCCCGATGCCCAGCACCAGCCATGTCTCGTTCGCATCCCAGAACGGCCCGATGGACGCGATCATCATGTCGCGCTCCTCCACCTTGGCAAAGCCCATCAAAATGCCTACGCCGAGATCGTACCCATCCAAAATTACATAGGCGAGAATCGACAGCCCCATCAGCATCGCAAACACCAGTGGCAGCCATTGCCCGTTCGAGAAAATATCTTCCATCAGATTTCTCCAGTTTTTATTTTTTTAACGCTAACCGGGAGGCGACTGCCGACCCGCGCAGCGGCGGGGTTTGGGGCGAAGGGCCCCATCCGGCGCGAAGCGCTCATAACTACTCCTTTTCCACCACATCAACGACAGCGGATGAGGAGAACGCCTCTTCCGGCGGCTTGGTCGTGTCCTTGCCCACTTTGCGGGCCATGTAGAATACTACCGTGATGAACGACACCAGCAGCACCACGTAGAGCAACAGATACATCGTCAGCGAAATGCCGATGATGGGGGCGGCCGTGGCGCCCACCGCGTCCTTCGTTTTCAGCACGCCTTGCACCAGCCATGGCTGGCGGCCCACTTCCGTCACGTACCAGCCGGAAACCGTGGCCACCCAGCCCGCGAATGTCATGCCCACCAGCAGCCGTGCGGTGAAGCGTGCGGGTTGCCCTTTGCGCCAAAGCTGCCACGCACCCAGCCACGACACGGCCAGCATCAGCATGCCCATGCCCACCATGATGCGGAACGCGAAGAACACCGGCGCCACGGGCGGGTGTTCGCCCTCGAATTCGTTCAGCCCCTTGATTTCGCCATCCAGCGAATGCGTCAGGATAAGGCTCGCGCCGCCGGGAATGCCGATGGCGTAATCGTTGCGTTTTTCTTTCTCGTTCGGCACCGCGAACAGCAGCAGCTCGGCTCCTTTTTGCGTCTCCCACAGCCCTTCCATCGCCGCCACTTTGGCGGGCTGATGCTCCAGCGTGTTCAGCCCGTGCCGGTCGCCCACATAGATCTGCAACGGTATCAGCACCGCCGCCAAATAAACGCCGGTCTTCATCGCCGCCATCACGCTCGCGCCTTTGTCGCCGCGCAGGAAACGGTAGGCCGCCACGCCCGCCACCAGGAACGCCGCCGTCAGCCCTGAGGCGATCAGCATATGCGTCAGCCGGTACGGCAGCGACGGGTTGCTGAGAATCGCCAGCCAGTCCGTCGCATGTGCTTTGCCTTCGATCATTTTGAAACCGACGGGCGTCTGCATCCACGAGTTCAGCACCAAAATCCAGTACGCCGAAAGCGTGGTGCCGCCTGCCACCAGCAGCGTGGCCAGCGTGTGCACGCGGTTGCTCACCCGCCGGAAACCGAACAGCATGATGCCGAGGAACGTCGCCTCAAGGAAGAACGCGCTGAGCACTTCGTAAGCCAGCAACGGCCCAGCAATATTGCCCACCTTTTCCATGTAACCCGGCCAGTTGGTGCCAAACTGGAACGACATGGTGACGCCGCTCACCACACCGAGCGCGAAACACAGCGCAAAAATTTTCACATAAAAACGGTACGCATCCATCCAGCGCGTTTGTTTGGTGGCGTTGTAGCGCAGCTTGAAGAACAGCAGCACCCAGCCCAGCGCGATGGTGATGGTGGGAAACAAAATATGGAACGTGATGTTCGCCGCGAATTGGATGCGTGCCAGTAACAATGCGTCTTCCATATTTCCTCCGGATTTCACGCGCCATAAACACCCGCAACGCCCGCGCAGCAAGCGCTAAAGACTGAGCATTTCAATCAACTTTTGTTTTACGCCTCCGTATGTTACTGTCCGCGGCTCACACCCTAGAACCGGAGAGTTCATGGCCCTCGTAAGCGAACTGCCCCTCGTCTCTACCATTGCCGTCGGCTTTAGCGCCGCGTTCGTGTGCGGCTTCATCGCCAGCAAGCTGCGCATGTCGCCCATCGTGGGCTACCTCATCGCGGGCATCCTCATCGGCCCGTTCACTCCCGGCTTCGTCGGCGACACCCACATTGCCGAACAGTTATCCGAAGTCGGCATCGTGCTGCTGATGTTCGGCGTCGGCCTGCATTTCTCGCTGCGCGATCTCATGGATGTCTGGAAGATCGCCCTTCCCGGTGCCGTCGTGCAGATCACCATCGCCACCTTGCTTGGCTGGGGCGTTAGCGCCATGTGGGGCTGGTCGTTGGAGGCGGGCATCATGCTCGGCCTTGCCCTGTCCGTCGCCAGCACCGTGGTGCTGCTCCGCGCGTTGGAAGAACATAACCTGCTCCAGACCACCAACGGCAACATCGCCATTGGCTGGCTGATCGTGGAAGATATTTTCATGGTGCTGGCGCTCGTTATGGTTCCTGCCCTCGCGGGCGGCCTCGAAGCCAATGCCGGGCCCGGCCCGGTGTTGAAAGAGCTGCTCCTCGCCCTCGGGAAAGTGGCGCTGTTCGTGGCCTTCATGGCCATCGCAGGCCGCCGCATTCTGCCGTGGTTGCTGGCCGCCGTGGCTGCGTTGCGCTCGCGCGAAATGTTCACCCTCGCTGTATTCGCCGTGGCCATGGGCATCGCCTTCGCAGCCACTTCACTGTTCGGCATATCGCTCGCGCTCGGCGCGTTCTTCGCGGGCATGATGATCCGCGAGTCCGACCTCTCCAACGAGGCCGCCGAAAAAGCCCTGCCGTTGCAGGACGCCTTTGCCGTACTGTTCTTCGTTTCTGTCGGCATGCTGTTCGATCCCAACACACTTATCGAACGTCCGCTGCAGGTGCTGGCCGTCGTCGGCATCATCATCGTTGGCAAATCCATCGCCGCCATGGGCATCGTGCTGCTCTGCCGCTACCCGCTGAAAACCTCGCTTGTCGTGTCGGCAGGCCTCGCGCAGATCGGCGAATTCTCGTTCATCCTCGCCAATCTCGGTGTGGCCTATGCGCTGCTGCCCGAGGAAGGGCGCGACCTCATCCTCGCCGGGGCCATCATTTCCATTTCACTGAACCCGGCTTTGTTCCATCTCAGCCAAAAAGTTTCCGAAGCGCTCGGCCATTACCCGCGCCTCGCCGCCCGTTTCCGCGCCGAGGTGGCCGACCTCGCCCACCTCACCCGCAACGAGCAGGAAACGCTAAAAGACATGGTGATTCTTGTTGGCCATGGCCGCGTCGGCAAGCATATTTCTCACAATCTTAGTGAAGAGAACATTGACCTCGTCATCATCGAAACCAACCGCGACCGGGTGGAAGACCTGCGCGAGCGCGGCTTCCACGCCATCGCCGCCAACGCCACCCACGAGCAGGCACTGGTCGACGCCAACATCCGTAAGGCACTGGCCATCATCATCGCCGTGCCGAACCCCTACGAAGCCCGCCGCATCGTCGACGCCGCGCGCAAAGTGAACCCCGAGATCAAAGTGCTCGTCCGCGCCCATAACGACGTGGAGATGCGCTACTTCTCCACCCAGAGCGTCGATCTCGCCGTCATGGGCAGCCGAGAAGTCGCCCGCCGCATGGTCGACTACCTCCACGAATCCACCAGCGTAAAGCTGTAGTTTTTTAAGCGCTTCGCGCTCACGCCGAACCTACGGGCTATGCATTTTTTGATTGTTCGCAATGAAGAAGCAGTGGAATTCCCGAGAGCGGACTAGCGACCCGCGAAGCGCTCAGCAAACACGCTCTCTTCTTTTATCTGCACGCAGATAAAAGAAGAGAGCAGTTCCCGTCCAAAGAACTGCTCTCTATGCAATGGGTAGCATGGGTCTAGTCAATGAAGTTACCCTATCCTTTTCCACATAAGCACGCGATGTTCGGAAACCGCTTTCGCATCAACCTGACATAAAAAAACGGCCAGCACCGGAATGCTGGCCGTTCGTATGCTGCGCTATTATTCGCCGACAGAAGTCGGAGCGTGGCGGTTCGGTGCAGGCACGTATCCCGTCGCGGGTACGCGCGGTGCCGAGTAATAGGAATCGATCGGCGCGGCGGCTTTCGGCAAGTAGGTGCCATCCGGCGTGGTCAGTTCCGCATCGTCGGAAATCGGGAAGCTGATCTGATAGGTTTTCAGCCCTTTGCCTGCTACCACTGTGCGGGTTTTGGTAATGCCGTTCACCGTCGCGCTCATTTTGTAGCTACCGGCCGGCGGCGAAACCAACAGGATTGGGCCGTCCGTGATGGCCGAAACCACCGTATTGCCTGTCTTGTCGGTAAGCATCACATTGACGCCCGACAGGAACGCACCGCCTTGGCCCGAGAACACCATTTTCAGCGCGTAATTGCTTTGTTGCGATTCGATCATGGCGCGGTCGCTCATGCCGACGCCGCCCGACAATACAGGCACATCGTGGGCGGTGGTCGTGGGTTGCGCAAAAGCCACCGAGGAAATCAGGGCAGTTGCGGTCATTAAAGCCATCCATTGGGTACGCATAATCATTCTCCGTGGTTCTTGGTTTTTGATAGCCATACACTCCTCTTCCCCAGCTCAATTGGCTGTTGGTGTCGGCGACGAGTATATAAACAGTTAGTAAATCTAGTTCGGTTTGCGGGTCTTGCGCGGGGCATGGCGCTCAAGGTCGAGCACCACTTCCTCTGCTTCCTCGCCCATGTCGGCGCCAAGGCTATCGAGCTGGTCGATCAACGCTTCGATCGCGTCTTCGATTTCCTCGCGCGTTTGCCGGGCTTTTTTCTCGACCGAGCTTTTCTTCTCAGAAAGCCCATCGACAAAACCACCCACCACCATTTTCACCAACTCACCGAAATAATCGGCGGATTGGCCATGGAACAGTTGCAGGTCGTCCATCGTGTCGGGAATCGCATCCACGCGGCTGCGCGCCGTGAGGAACACGATAATTCCGGCCATCAGCCCAACGCCTGCGCTGATGCCAAGGCTGGCACCTTGCGACAGGCCTTCGCCTTGCATGTACATATACAGGCCGATGAGGCCCGCCACCACGCTCAGCGCGATCAGCGTGCCAGCGGCCGAAGCCACCACCACGCCGATCATTGCTAAACGTGCGGGCTTCCGCAGCGCACCGGTTTCGGGAAGCGCCTGGCCAAGCAGCCAGAGGCTCATACGACGCAACAGGTGCGACTGGGATTGGGTTCGCATGCTCAATACCCTACTACTAGAAGCGGCGCAGGATGGCGCCAATCAGCACGCCGCTCAACAGAGCAGCGCCTACCGAGCGGAACGGGTTCGACTGAATCGTGTCTTCCGCTTCGCCGTAAAGTTCGGTCGCTTGTTCTTTTTTGTCGCTGATGTAACGGCGGGTTTTTTTGCCGGCATCGCGCGCCATTTTGCGCAGTTCTTTTTTATCGAAGCCGATCACATTGCCAGCATCTTGTGCGGCATGGGCGGGCATTCCTTTAACGATGGTGCCGAGACGCACAACTTCTGCACGAAGTTTCTGGATGTCTTGGCTGGTCTGGCTTGCTGTCGATCGCATGATAGTCTCCTTGGTTTTTGTTCAGATGAGGTTGGTAGTCGCTTAAGTCGTTTGGTCCATCCAATCTGCCGGAGCCCCTCTTAATTCGCTATGTGCCGAGTCGGGGGTTATATCAATTCCGTATCAAGACCCTAGCATATGTCGGGGCCATTAGCCAAATCTATTTGCGGCAACGCAGCACACGCAACCCCCTATATAACAATAGCTTGTCCATTGATGAGCGGCTTATGTATCGTTCGGTGCCACCAACTGCGCGCTGATATCGCGCCCCGTATACTGAAGGGATATAGGAGTAGTAACATGTCCAGTATTCACACCACCCCGGTCCACGCATCCCCCATCATCCTGCATGCGCATCTCGAAGCCATGCACACCGATTTGCTCGAGCTTGAGCAGAAACACCGCGACTGCATTGAGCAGGAAGAACTGCAAGCCGACGTGCAATGTTTGCGCACTTGGATCGAATCCTACCAGAAGGGCGAATTGGAAGCCGCCGAGTTCCTGAACGAACATGGCGCAGCACTTTTGGAAGACATTAAAACCAAACTGCAGACCGCCTCGCGTGAGATTCAGCGCATCGATGAGGAAAGCCCCGTCAGCGCCAACTTCAACGGTGGCGAATCCGACCGTCTCAATAAGGCGGCGGAAACCGTTGCCCATGCGCAATCGGAACTGACCCAAGCATTTGGCGACGACGAGGGCGATTCCCAATCTCCCGTCATCGCCAAATAACTACCCACCAACAAACCAAAAAACTAAGGAGTATCCCCAATGGCCACCACCGGAAACAACAAGAACTACATCCCCATTGCCATCATCGTCATCATTGCGCTGGTCGCATTGATCTATCTCACGCAGCAGCCGAAGAATAACGATTCCGTCGTCGGCGCCGCCATGGAAGACGTGGGCGACAGCATCGAAGATGCAGGCCGTGACCTCGATCCGAACCGCACCACCGGTGAAAAAATCGGTGATACGCTCGACGATGCGGGCGACAGCATCGACGAAGCCACCGATGGCGATGGCCGCTAAACGGTTCTAAGCCTTACTGTTGATAAGGGCTCCGCAACCCAGGTTGCGGGGCCCTTGTTTCTGCGGCCACATCGAAAATTTATGCCCAAACACGAATAGTAGGATATAAAACAAAGTCGTTATGACAAAAGCACCGATAGGCAGCATGGAAACCAGCCGAAAAATTACCCCCCAAGGCACGATACTGGTCTGGGCCGAGGATTACCCCTCGGCTTTGCCGTTGCTGCGCATGGCCAAACGCAAAGCCCGCGAGCTGGGCACCAGCTGGGAAATCGTGCATGTGGAAACGCGCGAGCGCCACGGACATTACGACGACCCCGAGGCCAGCCAGGCGCTGCATATTCTCACCCTTGCCGAGCAAATGGGTGCCAAGACCACGCACATCATCGCCCGCAATGCCCGTCAGGGTGTGGCCCGCCTCATGGCCGAACGGCAGCAGAACAAAAACCCCGTGCAGATGCTCATCATCAGCAAACGCAACGCGCAGGGAATGAAAAAATGGATCCTCGGCCCCGCCGAGAATTATTTCGCCAAACTGCGTGGCCTGTCGCTGCGCATCATCGCCGTCGAAAGCAGCGAGGACGTGCTTTCCCCGCCCGAATGGTTCAGCCTGTTCAAGGTCAGCATCATTGAGGTCATCAACTGCATCATGGCCGTGGCGATCGCCACCGCGCTGATCCAGATCATTGACATGCTGGTGCCAACTGAAATGGCGGCCCGTGAATACAATAAGCCCATCATTTACATGATCGCCTGCGCCTTTGCCGCCGGGCGTTACGGGCTGTTCGCCGGTATCTTCACCGCCATCATCAGCTTCATCATCTTCAATGTCATGTATGTCTCGCCCGACATGCATTTGGCCATCGACACCCCCACCGATGCCATCAATCTCGGCCTCTATCTTGCCGCCGCACTGGTCATCTCTTTCTTCACCAGCCAGACCTTCACCCAGCGCGAAAAATACGCCGCGCGTGCGCAGCGCACCCACGCCTTGTTCCAGCTGCATCGTGTCGCCATGGATTACCAGACCCGCGCCGAGGCCATCGCGGCACTGCATAAGGAAATCTCCACCATGCTGGAGACCGACGTGGCGTTCTTCCTCCCCTCCGCGCTCAACCCCAACCAGTTGGAAGCCACCTTCCCCGTCAACACCCTGCTCAGCGACACCGAAGCCGGCGCGCTCGATAGCTGCTGGCAGGAGAGCAAATCCACCGGTCTTGGCTCGCCTTACTTCCCCGACATCCACTGGCGTTTCGTGCCACTCGTCACCTCGCAGGGCGAAGTCGGCGTGCTTGCCGTGCGCATCGACGATGCAAGCCGCTTCGACATTCCCTCCGGTCGCCTGCTCAGCGGCGTGGCCGATCAGTCCGCGCTCATCATCGAACGGTTCGAGCTGGGGCAGATGATGGAAGAATCCCGCCTGCGCGACGAGCGCGAGAAGCTGCGCTCGATGCTGCTTTCCTCTGTGTCGCACGATCTAAAAACCCCGCTCGCATCCGTCATCGGCGCGCTGTCGGTGTACCAAACCATGGGCACCAACCTGTCCGAGGAACACCGCGTCACCCTCATCACCACCGCGCTCGAAGAAGCCCAGCGCCTCGACAGTTTCATCACCAACATCCTCGACATGACGCGCCTCGAATCCGGCGATGTCGATTTCCGGCGCGAATGGGCCTCCCCCGCCGAGATCCTGCGCAAGGTGGAACGCCGCATGAAGAACCGCCTGCGCAACCACACACTGATTGTGGGCCCGGTCGAGCCGGTCGATATCTACATCGACCCCAACAGCATCGAGCAAGTGCTGCAGAACCTGCTCGACAACGCCGCCAAATATACCGCTCCCGGCACCCGCGTCGAAATCACCAGCCACACGCTGAACCAGCAATTCATCATCGAGATCCGCGACCATGGCGACGGCATCCAGGCCGACAAACTCGACAAAGTGTTCGATAAATACGCCCGTCTGAAAAAGACCGACAGCCAGGTCGCTGGCACCGGGCTGGGCCTTTCCATCTGCAAATCCATCATGCAGGCGCAGGGCGGCACCATCGAAGCCACCAACCATGATGAAGGCGGTGCCCTGTTCACGCTCAGCTTCCCGCAATGGCGTCGCGCACGCGACCAGAAAGAGAGCGCGGCATGATCATTCAGACCCTCGCCGGCAAGCATATACTCGCCATCGACGATACGCCGAGCATCCGCACCTTCCTGCGCATTTCGCTGCTGTCGCATGGGGCGCATTTCCATGAAGCCGCCAACGCCGAGGATGGCCTCAGCAAAGCCGCGGCCTTACAGCCCGACATCGTCGTGCTCGATCTCGGCCTGCCCGACCGCGACGGCCTGGACATCCTCCCCCAGATACTCGAGAACGAAAAACGCCCCGCCGTCATCATCCTCAGCGTGCGCAAAGAACAACGCACCCGCAACCTCGCCTTCGAACTCGGCGCCAGCGGCTACGTAACCAAACCTTTCATCATGGAAGATTTGCTCGACGTGATTCACGAGCAAGTGAAGTAGTTTTTAACGCTTCGCGCCTGATGGGGAATCCTATCCAATATATGAGCAATGGCGAAGCCGAGCCCTCCTCCACACGCCAGCCCGTTTTGCGTCAAAACGTTGCAGATGCCAGGAGCCTAGCGCGCACAGAGAGGGAGCGTAGCCTTCTACGTGACCGAGCGAGCACGCGTAGCGACAACGCAGATGCAGCGTTTTCACGCAAAACGCAGAAAGGCGGGGAACCGAAGTTCCCCGCCCCTCTTTACCCGTTTGGAGCATGCGACTACATAGCAAACGGGTATCTCAGACAGTGCGGATGGTTAGTCGCCCATCCGTACCGATAGGTTATACCATGGGGTGATGCGCGTCGCGGCCGCTCACCAAGCCATAAAGCAGGCTGGCGATAAACAGCACCACGAACATCACCGTCACGAATTGCGCGATCGAAGCGAACGTCCCGGCTAAGCCACCGAAGCCGAACATGGCGGCAACGATAGCAAGCAAGAAGAAGGTAATGGCCCAACCGATCATGGTTCTCTCCTACGCGTTATGAAAATACTCGGTTAGCGCCAAACGGGCTTGCCGAGGTTCACGTCGTCTTTGTCCGTCAGTGCACCGGCACCCGCACCAAGTGCGCCACCGATAAGTGCACCGTTGGTGGCGCTGCCACCCGTTACGGCACCTGCGATGGCACCGGCACCGGCACCGATACCAGCGCCCGACAAGGCGCGGTCGCCTTTCGAATCGCCGCAAGCGGCAAGCATGGAAAGTGCGCCAACAACGGCGATAATTTTAATGGTCTGCATAAGAACTCCTATGGGATTGTGGTTTTGTGTTTTGTTTTATTGAAGCCATCATGCGCGCGCTCTCATCAGGAAGCGATGCGGCGCGGCCTAAGCAACATCAAACCGCCGTAAATTTATGCGCGCGTCAGCACAATAAAGGGAGCCCGAAAGCTCCCTTAACATTCGTTGGTAACGCGCAGCGTTAAGCAGCCGCCGCGCCGTCAGCTTCCTTTTTGAGGATCTCCATGCGGTAGCCAATGCCCGGCTCCGTCACGATGTAGCTCGGGTCGGAGGCTTCCTTCTCGATCTTCTCGCGCAGCTGGCTCACATACACGCGCAGGTACTGCATGTCGTCGCTGTGGGCGGGGCCCCAAACGTCGCGCAGGATCTGTTTGTGGGTCAGCATTTTGCCGCGATGCATCAGGAAGTAGCGCAGCAGGTCGTATTCCTTCGGCGTGAACACCGTTTTTTGGTCGTCGAGGAACACTTCGTGGCGCACCAGATCCATACGGATATGGCCGTTGACCAGTTCCGGCTCGCCCGCTTCCTGGCTTACTGCTTTGCGCAGGTTGGCGTGGATGCGTGCCAGCAGCACTTCCGGGTTGAACGGCTTGGTCACGTAATCGTTGGCGCCGAGTTCCAGCGCCGCGATCACTTCCGAATCGTCCGAACGTACGGAGCAGACGATGATCGGCACCTGCGACCATTCGCGGATGACTTTAATGACTTCCTTGCCATCCATATCCGGCAGGCCGAGATCGAGCAGCACCAGCTCGGGCTTCACCGAAGCCACAAGGCGCGCACCCACTTTACCTTCGGAGGCATCGACGGCTTTGTAGCCTTTGCCCTCGAGCGTGATGGTCAGCAATTTACGGATCGGCGGTTCATCCTCGATGATGAGGATGGTGTTTTTCTTCTGATTCATAGTTTGGCTCCTGTAGTCGCATGTGATGCCTTAGATTTACTGAGGCCGACATAAAGAACCCATACGGAGCTTTATACGCTCTTGGCGCTCCCTTTATGCAGCTATCCAACTCCCCGGGAACCGACCGGCGACCCACAAGCGGCGGGGTTTGGGGCAAAGGGCCCCATTCCCCGCGCCGCTTATAATTTCTCGGGCGGGGTCATTTCGGTCTTGATCAGCATCGCCGCCTGATCCGCACTCAGCGTGCTGTGACGCGCACCGTAGAACAGATAGATCAGCGCACCGACAATCACGTATGGCCCAATGTAGCTCAGCACGTGGAAGCCGCTTTCAGTGATCACGATCGAGCCTTCCTCGTTGGTGCCGAAGAAGATGGAGTACACCAGATACCCGCAGGTCGCGATGCCCAGCAGCGGCGTGAACGGCATAAACGGCGTGCGGAACGGACGCGGCATGTTCGGCTCTTTTTTGCGCAGGTACAGCACCGTGAAGCTCACGATGATGAACGCCACCAGTGTGCCGAGGCTCACCAAATCGCCCAGCAGCGTGATGGGCGTAAACCCAGCTACCAATGCCACCAGACCGCCCACTACCATGGTGTTGATGTGCGGCGTTTTGAACTTCTTATGCACGCGGCTGAAGGCTTTCGGCAGCAGGCCGTCATGCGACATGGTGTAGAAAATACGGGTCTGGCCGTACAGCAGCACCAGCATCACCGAGGTCAGGCCCGTGATGGCCCCGATCTTGATGAAGAAGGCGAACCAGCCGAGGCCGATTTGGTCGACGGCCACCGCCATCGGATCGGCCACATTCAGCTCAGGGTAGTTCACGATGCCGGTCAGCACCGCCGCCACACCCATGTAAAGAAGCGTGCAGACCAGCAGCGAACCGAGAATGCCGAACGGCATGTCCTTCTGCGGGTTTTTGGCTTCCTGTGCTGCGGTAGAAACCGCCTCGAACCCTACGTAAGCAAAGAAGATAATCGATGCTGCGCGGAACACGCCGTCCCAGCCATACACGCCGGGCGCCGCTTTCTCGGGAATGAACGGTTGCCAGTTGGCCGGGTCCACATAGAATGCGCCGATGGCCACGAACATCACCACCACGATCAGCTTGATCGCCACGATGATGTTGTTGATCTTCGCCGATTCGCTAATGCCCAGCACCAGCAGCGTGGTCACGCCCGTAATGCCAAGGAACGCCGGGAGGTTGAAGAAGCCCTTCACCAGCATGCCTGCCGAGTTCAGCAGGTTGCCGTCGGCGTTAAAGCTGTAGCCTGCCGCGATGTAGAGGTCACGGAACGCCGTGCTCACCGACACGAGGTTGCCGGTCGCCGCCGTCATTTCCGGCGGAATCATCACGCCGAAGCCGAGCAGGAAACTATTGATGTAGCCCGACCAGCCCACGGCCACGGTCGCCGCCGCCACGCCGTATTCCAGCAGTAGCAGCCAGCCCATCACCCAGGCGAACACTTCGCCGAGGGTCGCGTAAGCATAAGTGTAAGCCGAGCCCGAGATGGGCAGCAGCGACGCCAGTTCCGCGTAGCAAAGCCCCACGAAGGCGCAGGCGATGCCGGTGAACACGAAGCTCATGATAATGGCCGGGCCCGCATGGTTGGCGGCCGCCGTGCCGGTCATCACGAAGATGCCCGCGCCGATGATGCAGCCAATGCCGAGGCTGAGCAGGTTCCATTTCCCCAACGTGCGCTTGAGCACGGTGTTCGCGGCCTCCTGCTGAATTTGAATAATGGTCTTCTTCATGAACATACGGCGGAAAAACATGCAGCCTCGATGGGTTCGGGAGTGGACACAAAACCGCGCGCGAAAGGGCGCGAATGCCAAAGGCTTAGCAGCCGTCATTCTCCGAGGCAAGCATTACGAACTAGTAGAACATCGCCGTTTCGTCGCCGGTGCGTCCCGTGCCGCCAGCCGTGGGCGGTGTCGCGGCAGGAGCCGCAGGTTCCGCGGTGGCCAGCATGGTGCCAATCGCATTGCGGATGGTCGAGTTCTTCAACGCATTCTCAAGCTGCTGGTCCATTTTGCCATCCACTTGGAACCCAAGCGCTGCTTCAACACGCCGCAGTTCCGGGCTCGAAATCACCCCGCCTTGAACGGTAATGCTGTCCTGCTGCACTTGCGACAGGTTCGCCCCGCTCAGTTGCGATAGGGCCATGCGGCGAATGCCCGCATCGTCCAGGAACGGATTGCTGTAATTCTTCACCACGTCGGAAACACCAGCGAACGGTGCCAGTTCGGCCGCCAATTGCGTGCGCAGGTCGGTGGTCGCCGCCGGTGTGGCCGGGGCAGCCGTTTCTTGCGCGGGCTGTTCGGGTGCCGCACCGCGTGCGGCCGCAGCTTCACGAATACCGCGTATCACCTCGGCGCTCGGGTTTCTTGGGTCCACATCCGTAATACCGTTATCGGTGCAGAATTGCTGGATCGAGCGGCTGGTGAATGCGCCGTTCAGCCCATCCATCGCCTCCACGCCCTGCGCTACATTCGCGTGGTTGCGGCGGCCCGTGCCGATGTTCGGGTAAAGCATTTCCAGATCGTACTGCACTTGTTTGTCGATCTGCGTCGCGCGCGTGGTAGGTGCGTTAGTTTCGCTTCCACCGCCGCTTACTGCTGCTGCAGGTGCCTCGCTATTGGCCGGCGCTTCGCGCGCTGGTGCCGTAGCCGGGCTGCCAGCCGATGCGGCCCAAACAATGGACTCATCAAAATATTTTCGCAGCGTGCGGGTAGTATGCACCAGCGGTTCCGCATTCTCGCCTTTGGATTGCCGCTCTTGCAGCCACTCGATACGCCGCGCGATGGCCATGGCAAATACATGGTGTCCACGTTCGGTAGCATTCGAAGCGGGAATGGCTTCGAAGGCGCGGTGCAAATGGGTCGCGATGTCTTTGGGCGTTGCGTTCGCCCCCACCGCCTCAAGCGCCCCGTTATAGAGAGCGATGACTTGCGCACTACGTTGTTCGTGGCCGCTGCCCAGTACCTCCTGAACCGCCATGGCCGTCACATCCGTTTCCGGCGTCAGAACAATACTGCGCGTCGCAGCCGCCGGGGCAGCCGCAGGCGCATCACCGCGCTTGCGCGCCTCATGGAAATGCGTACGAATGCCCGCGATGTAATCCGCTGTTGCCCGGGGAGTGGGCAATTCTTGGCCATGGCCGTTACGCTCAATGGCGTTCGCGCGGTTCACCACCGCCAACGCCATGCTGGCGCCGCCCACACCATTCCAACCTGTGGTAGGCCGGGACTCACGATCGGCCATCGCCGACAATATCTCATTCTGTTCGCGCAGCGGTTTGCCTTCGATGGCACGGAAATAACGCGTCAGGTCAGTCGGGTCGCCGCCAAAATCTCCACGACCACGATAGTACGCCTCGAAGATCTCTTGGTGCGCGCGTTGCTGTGTTTCTGTCATGCCGTACATATACTGCTCCGTTCAGGGTCTAATATGCCCATGCCTGATAATAACACCCAAATATGTCATTTTTATGACGATACGCCGCTATCTCTATATTAACATGAGAGAAGCTGCCTCAAAACAGGTCTTTTTGCGAACGCAGGAATGCAGCCGTTATTTCGGCTTATTCATCAAGAATTCCAGCTTCTTAACCGCGTTTCTCTCCAGCACGGCGCGGCTCTCGCGCGCATCTCCCACAATGGTCGCTTCCCGCCCCGAAACCGGGTCCACCGCCGTCACCTTCACATAGCGCCCCTGCTGCACGAACTCGACGATGTACTGTCCTTTTTGCATTTTCTTACTTTCTTATCCGCGCAGCGGGCGAAAACAGAGTGGGCCAGATGCTAGGAGTGGCGTTTTTGGAAATACCGGAGTGTAGCATCGCTACATGAGGATTTTCCAAGAACGACAGGACAACGCAGATGGGCCGCTCTGTTTTCGCTACTCCTGGTCGTCATCGTAGGAGTCGGCGAGTTTTTCGATGGTCAGCATGGTGATCTGGTTGTTGCGGCGCTCTTCCACCGTGAAGCGGTAGCCGAAGAACTCGAACATCGCCCCCACATCGGGAATCACCCGTGCTTCGTGCAGCACCAGCCCGGCCACGGTCGTCGCGTCGTCGTCGGACAAATCCCAACCCAGCTGGCGGTTGATGTCGCGGATGGTCACCGAGCCCGCCACGCGGTAGGCGCTTTCGCCGAACGGCATCACATCGGCGATGGCCAGCGGGTCGTGCTCGTCGTCGATCTCGCCCACGATCTCCTCAATAATATCTTCCAGCGTCACGATGCCCTGCCACGCGCCATACTCATCCACCACGCAGGCGAAATGCTTGCGCTTGCTGCGGAACGCCGTCAGCTGGTCGGCCAGAATCGTCGTTTCCGGCACGAACCACGGTTTCTGCGCGATGCGACGGATCATCTCGCGCGTGATGCCGATTTTCTGTTGGCGGATGAGGCGGAACAGATCCTTCAAATGCAGCACGCCGACGATGTTCTCCGATTCGTCTTTGTACAGCGGAATGCGGCTATGCGCGCTGGCGATGGCCGCCGTGATGATGTCTTCCGGCTCCTCGCCGATATCGATGCTCTCCACCTTCTTGCGGTGGGTCATCACTTCGCTCACCTCGCGGCGGTTCAGGTCGAGAATGCTGCCCAGCATGTCGCGGTCGTCCTTATGCACCTCGCCTTCGGAATGGTGCATTTCGATCTGCCCGCGAATGGCCTCTTCCGCTGTGCCCACCTTCACCTTGCTCAGGTCGACGCCGAACACGCTAAGAATGCCGCGCACCAGTTGCTGCACCACCCAAGTAAACGGCATCAGCAGCTTCACCAGCAGCGCCAGCACCGGCGCCAGCAGCAGCGACACCCGGTCGGCATGGTAAATCGCCACTGTTTTTGGCAGCACCTCGCCGAAAATAAGCACCACCACCGTTAGCACCCCGGTGGCCACCACCGGGCCCCATTCCGGGCCGAACATGCGCACGGCCACCACCGTTGCCTCGCCGCCGCACCGATGTT
The DNA here is from genome assembly GCA_037968615.1 of Rickettsiales bacterium. Classification (GTDB taxonomy): domain Bacteria; phylum Pseudomonadota; class Alphaproteobacteria; order Rickettsiales; family UBA3002; genus QFOX01. The sequence goes on along the minus strand of JBBKVX010000011.1, from coordinate 3,464 downwards.
CACGATGTTGTTGCCCAGCAGGATGCTGCCGATCAGTTCGTCCTTTTTGTCGCGCAGGCGCAGCACCAATCCCGCGCGTTTCACGCCGCTTTGCATCAGCGCGTGCATGCGTGCGCGCGACATCGCCGTCAGCGCTGTTTCCGAGCACGAGAAGAACGCCGAGAAACACAGGCAGATAAAAATGATCAAAAGGTCGAAGGTCAACGAGTCCATGATTCCCTACTTTAAAAACGACGCGACGATGTCACGGGCGAGCGCTGGTTCCACTTGTTTGGCCACGCGCGCCGCACCCAGCCGATCGAGCACTACGAACGTCAAGGTTCCATGCTCGGCTTTCTTGTCCGAAGCGAAATGGCGCACGATGCCGTCCAGGCTCCAGTGATGTTTCACGTCCTTCGGCTCTGCGGGCAGCCCCACGCTGCGCACATGCGCCGCCAACTGGCCTTCCAGCTCCTCGGGCACCAGCCCCATGCGCGCGCTCAGGCGGCAGGCCATCACCATGCCAATGGCCACCGCCTCGCCATGTAACAGCTTCTCTCCGTAGCCGGTTTCCGCCTCCAAGGCGTGGCCGAACGTATGGCCGAAATTCAGCAGCGCGCGGCCTGCGGCTTCCAGCTCGTCCTCGCCCACCACTTCCGCTTTCATCAGGCAGGATTGCGTCACCGCATGCGTTACCGCCTCCGGCACGCCCGCCACCACTTCGCCGCCATGCGCCAAGCACCACTCGTAGAACGGTGCGTTCATGATCAGTCCGTATTTGATGATCTCCGCATAGCCGCAGCGCCGCTCGCGCACATTCAGCGTTGTCAGCGTGTCGGTGTCGGCCAGCACCAGTTTGGGCTGGTAAAAACTACCAATGAGGTTCTTGCCCGCCTGCGTGTTGATGGCCGTTTTGCCACCCACCGAGCTGTCCACCTGCGCCAGCAGCGTGGTGGGAATTTGAATGAACGGAATCCCGCGCAACAGCACACTCGCCGCGAACCCGGCAAGGTCGCCCACCACACCGCCGCCCAGCGCCAGAATGGTTGTTTTGCGGTCGGGCACCAGCGCCAGCACTTGCTCCATCAACCCCTCGAACGTGGCGAAGCTTTTGCTGCCTTCGCCCGGCGGCACCGTCACCGTATCGATGGTGATGCCCGGCAGCGCTTGCATCAGCGTCGCGGCGTATAACTCGCCCACCGTTTCATCGGTGATCAAAATCGCGCGCGTGCCTTGCAGTTGCGGGCGGATCCATTCCCCCGCCCGGGCCAGCAGCCCCGCACCTACGATGATTTCGTAGCTGCGGTTGCCCAGCGTCATGTTCAAAACCTGCGTCACGCATTCCCCTCCAACACGGCCAGCGCCGCTTCCACTACTTTATCGTGCGAGCCGCTGCCCGAATCCACGGTAATATCCGCTTCCGCGTAGACAGGATAGCGCTCATCCATCAGCCGCGTCAGAATGCTACGTTTGTCGCCCTGCTCCAGCAATGGCCGGTGCCCGCGCTTGCTCACCCGCTCCAGCAGCACCCCGATATCGGCGCGCAGCCACAGTGAGGTGGCGTGTTGTTCGATGGCCTGCCGCACCGCCGGCTGCATCCACGCGCCGCCGCCTGTGGCCAGCACGATGGGCGGCCCCTGCACCAGCCGCTGGATCACCCGGCGCTCCAAATCACGAAAAATCGGCTCGCCATGGATGGCAAAAATATCCGAGATGGGGCAGCCCGCCGCGGCCTCGATTTCCTCGTCGGAATCGATGAATTCCCAACCGATGCGTTTGGCGAGGCGACGGCCGACGGTCGATTTCCCGGCCCCCATCAGCCCAACGAGCACCAACGGGCGCGACGCCCATTCCTTTATGGATTTTTTATGCGCAATGTCGAAATCAGACATGGTAATCGATTGACTCTTTTGATTTTCAGTAGCAGATAGATACCGGCTTTGCCGCACAAGTTCAACTTTAACTCGAAATAGGAGAGCCCCACATGGCTACCGAAAAAAATAAAAACCTGGTGATCATCCTGGCCGCCGTTGCCATCGTGGCTGTCGTCGTACTGGCTATGACCGCCGGTGGCGATACCTCGAACCAGCTCGTGACCGAAGAAGTGACCACCGAGACCATGGATAACGGCGTGGACACCACCACGACCACCACCGACGAAACCACCATCGACGAGTCGACCCCGGTCGCCAACACCGTTGATGCCGTTGAAGAAGGCCTGGAAGACGCTGGCAACGCCATCGACAACACCGCCGCCGACGTATCGAACGAAGTAGGCAGCGCTCCGGCCAACGAAGCGCCGACCGACACCACCGATAGCGATTCCGCCACTCCGGCGAATCCGGCTGAAACCAACTAATTTCTCATTAGTTGTGAACGAAACTCACGCCACCCCTGCTTCATGGCTCGGGTGGCGTGATGCGTTTCGGGAGATGCTTCTCTCCACGCGCGGCACCTCATTGGCCACCGTGTCCTCCTACCACACCGACCTGTCCGACTTCTTCGCTTTCGCCACGGCAAGCAGCATGGGCATGGAATCCCTCACCCATCAGGACATCGCCGCCTACCTCGCCAGCCTCACCGGCCGCGGCATGGGCACCGCCACGCTGGCGCGCCGCCGCAGCGCCCTCACCCAATGGTTCAAATTCCTGATCAGCGAACGTGTGCGCGAGGATAACCCCGTGCTCATGGTCAGCGCCCCGCGCCGCACGCGCGCCTTGCCCAAAGTGCTCAGCCGCGAAGAAGTCGCGCGCCTCGTCGCCACCGCCCGCGCCGATACCTCGCTCGAAGGTGTGCGCCTCAACGCGCTCATGGAAATGATCTACGCCTCCGGCATGCGCGTCAGCGAGCTGGTCACCCTCACCCTCGCGCATATTCAGCGCGACCCCAAACGCCGCACCAAAATCGCGCCCTATTTTATCGTCAAAGGCAAAGGCGCGAAAGACCGCTTGGTGCCGCTGCACCAAACCGCCCTCGATGCGCTCTCAAATTATTTAGAAGTTCGCGAGCAGTTCCTGCCCACGCAAATGGACAGCAAATGGCTGTTCCCCAGCCACGGAAAAATCGGCCACCTCACCCGCCAACGTTTCGGCCAAGCGCTGAAGCAGCTGTGCATCGACTCCAACATCGACCCCGCGAAATGCTCGCCCCACACCCTTCGCCACAGCTTCGCCACCCACCTGCTCGAAGGCGGCGCCGACCTCCGCGTCATCCAGGAACTGCTCGGCCACGCCGACATCGCCACCACCCAAATCTACACGCATGTGACGGACAAACACCTGACGGAAGTCGTGAACGACCACCACCCGCTGTCAAAAAAATAGCTTATTGTTCACCCACAATGGCGAAGCCGAGCCTCCCCTGTTCCGCGATAGCGGGCGGTGGCAGAATGGGCCAAATGCTAGGAGTGGCGCACAATAATACAAGAATGTCATCCCGGGCTTGTCCCGGGATGACATCTATTTAAGAAATCGCCCGGCTTAAAC
>JBBKVX010000010.1:0-19208 GCA_037968615.1 Rickettsiales bacterium | reverse complement strand
TCGGGCGTCATGCTGTCGATTTTTTTGCCGTCGGGGGTGCTGGCCGCGCCGGAATCGCCGTACATTTTCACGAAGCCCCCCACTGGCCACAGCGCGATGCGCCAGCGTGTGCCGTGTTTGTCGTTGCGGCTCCACAGCTCGCGGCCGAAGCCGATGGAGAACACTTCCACTTTTACCCCGCACCAGCGTGCGACGATGAAATGCCCGAACTCGTGGATAAACACGATGATGCTGATGACCGCCGCGAACGACAGAATGTAGTGGGCGCCGGAGAGCAGGAAATCCATATTAGCCTTTCATGGCGAGCTGGCGGGCTGCGGTGTCGCAGGCAAGCACGTCCTCGATGGTGGAGATAGTGCAGGTTTCAGTTTTTTCCAGCACCCGCGCAATATGCTGGGTGATGGAGGAGAAGTTGATTTTCTTATCGAGGAACTGTTGCACCGCCACCTCGTTGGCCGCGTTGAACGCGATGCAATGACTTGCACCTGCCTCAAGCGCCGCCCGGGCGAGGGCGAGGGCGGGGAACCGCGCGGGCTCCAGCTCGGAAAAATTCAAACTCTTGATGGCGGCCAAGTCCAGCCGTGGCGTGGCCACATCGATGCGCTCCGGCCAGCTCAGCGCGTAGGCAATCGGAATGCGCATGTCGGGCATGCCCAGTTGCGCCAGCACCGAGCCATCGGTGAAATGCACCAGTGAATGCACGATGGATTCCGGGTGGATCAGCACGTCGATGTGCTCCGCAGGCAGCCCGAATAGGTAATGCGCCTCGATCAGCTCCAGCCCCTTATTGGCCATGGTGGCTGAATCGATGGAGATTTTCGCGCCCATTTTCCAGCGCGGATGGTTGACGGCTTCCTCCACCGTGATGCTGCCGAACGTGTCGAGCGGGCGGGTCAGCATCGGCCCGCCGGAAGCGGTGAGGGTAATTTTTTCGACGCCTTCGCCGCCCTGCAGCACTTGGAAAATGGCGTTATGTTCGGAATCCACCGGCAGCAGTTGTGTGCCGTGGCGGGCGCAGGCCTGCAGCATCAGCGCCCCGGCACAGACCAGTGCTTCCTTATTGGCCAGCGCCACGTGTCGGCCTTGCTCGATGGCGCGCAGCGTGGGTTGCAGCCCCGCTGCCCCCACAATGGCGCAGACACTGATGTCGCATTCCAGGCTGGCGGCTTCCTCAATATTGGTGGTGACGTGGATGCCGAGCGGGGCCAAAGCCTCCTTCACTTGCGCGTAATGCGCCGGGTTGCCAATGGCCACCAGTTGCGGGCGAAATTGCTGGGCGAGGGCGATGAGTTTTTCAGCATTGTTCTGTGCAGTGAGGGCCGTGACCTCATACATGCCGGGATGTTCGGCCAGCACCCGGAGCGTCGAATCGCCGATGGAGCCCGTCGCGCCCAGCACCGACACGCGGCGCGGCTGGGTATTGGGCAGGGGGGCGAGGTGCGCGGCGAGGTTGGGCATGGGCGCGAATCTACTGCATGCCGAGGCGGATGTATAGCGCCAGCCCCGCCAGTATGGCGCAGGGCAGCAGGGCGTCCACCCGGTCGAACAGGCCGCCATGCCCGGGTAGCAATGTGCCGCTGTCCTTCACGCCGATGCGGCGTTTCAGCGCGGATTCGAACATATCGCCGCCTAGGCCCACCACCGCCAGTACCGCGCCGAGAATGGCGTGGGGAATGGGGGCTACGGAGCCCATCCACGCCGCTACCAGAGCGCTTGCGACGATGCTTCCTGCCAGCCCTTCCCAGGATTTGCCGGGGCTGATGCTGGGAGCGATCTTATGTTTCCCGAACATTTTTCCAGCGAAATAGGCGGCGATGTCGCCCGTCCAAACAATCACGAACAGCGCCAGCAGGATGTTCAGGTTGGTGTGCCGCAGATAGACCAGCGCCACCAGCGCCAGCCCAATATACAGAATGCCCAGCGCGATGAAGTTGCTGTTGCGGGTGCGCGTCAACCCCCGCCATTCGCGCCAGAGGATCACCGCCATCACCAGCACCATCAGGTCGAAGGTGAGGGGATGGATAAGGGTGAGCGCCAACACGGCCGCCAGCAATAGGGCGGCGCTGATAACGCGGCTACGCAAGTCGTTCCAACTGGCCATTAGCCCTCCTTGCGCGCGCCGAAGCGGCGTTCGCGTGTGCCGAAGCTTTGCACGGCTTTGTCCAATTCGCTGGCGTTGAAATCGGGCCAGAGAGTGTCGGTGAAATACAGTTCCGTGTAGGCCGATTGCCAAAGCAAAAAATTGCTCAGCCGTTCGTCACCGCCGGTGCGGATTAATAGGTCGGGGTCGGGCAAGTGCGTGGTGTGCAGATGCGCCGCGACGGTGGCTTCGTTGATATCGTTGGTGCGCAGTTCGCCGGTTTCAATTTTGCGGGCGATGCGCTGCATGGCCGTCACCAGTTCCTGCCGCGCGCCGTAGGAAAGCGCCATGGTCACGGTGAGTTTGCTGTTATCGGCGGTGAGGCGTTCCACTTCGGCGAGATCGTCTTGAATGTCCTGCGCCAATGCGTGGCGTTCGCCGATGAACAGCATGCGCACGCCTTGTTCGTGCAGCGTTTTTGCCTCGCGCTTCACATAGTGTCGCAGCAGATTCATGAGGTCGTTCACCTCATCCGGCGCGCGTTTCCAGTTCTCGGTCGAGAAGGCGTAGAGCGTGAGGTAGCGGATGTAGGGGCGGGTGCGGCAGGCTTCCAGCAGGCCGCGTAACGCGTCGGCGCCTTGGTGGTGGCCACGCATGCGCGTGATGCCCCGGCCTTTGGCCCAACGGCCATTGCCGTCCATAATGATGGCGATGTGCTGCGGCTTGGAAAGCGCGGGGTCGAGCGTTGTCTGTGCCGCGTTTTGCATCTAGACCGAGAGGATTTCTTTCTCTTTCACCACCAGTTGCTCATCGATTTTTTTCACGAAATCGTCGGTGAGTTTCTGGATGGCTTTTTCCTCTTTGGCCAGATCGTCCTCGGAGATTGCCTTGGCTTTCTCCTGCTTCTTGGCGTCTTCCATGCCATCGCGACGCACGTTGCGCACGGCCACTTTGGCCGACTCGGCGTATTTACCAGCGATCTTCACCATTTCTTTGCGGCGTTCTTCCGACGGCGCCGGAATCGGCACGCGGATGGTCTGGCCGTCCACGGCGGGGTTGAGGCCGAGGTCGGATTCACGGATGGCTTTCTCAACGGCTTTCACCATCGATTTGTCCCACACCGAAACGCTGAGCAGGCGCGGCTCGGGGGCGGTCACGTTGCCCACTTGGTTCATCGGCAGCATGCTGCCATAGGCATCGACCATCACTGTGTCGAGCAGGTTGGCGCTGGCGCGGCTGGAGCGCAGGCTGCCGAACTCTTTGGCCAAAGTGGCAAGCGCGCCATCCATACGTTTTTGCAATTCGGGGTGCGACATAATCTTAATCTCCTTTGTTCGTCATTCCTGCGAAAGCAGGAATCTTGGTTCTGGCGTCGTGCCCGCGTCGGGATTCCTGCTTTCGCAGGAATGACGGGGTTATTTTTTATCAATAATGGTCGTGCAAACACCCGTTCCCATCACGCAGGCGGCGAAGTTGCCGGGCTCCTGAATGGAGAAAACAAGGATCGGAATTTGGTTCTCGCGCGCCAGCGAAATGGCGGCGGCGTCCATCACCTTCAAATCTTTGGCGAGAACGTCGTGGTAGGTGAGCGTTTCGTAGCGCACGGCCTTGGGGTTCTTTTTCGGGTCGCTGTCGTACACGCCGTCCACCTGCGTGGCTTTCATCATCGCGTCGCAGTTCATTTCCGAAGCGCGCAGCGCCGCCGTGGTGTCGGTGGTGAAGTAGGGGTTGCCGATGCCGCCTGCGAAGATCACCACGCGCCCGCGCTCCATGTGGCGAATGGCGCGACGGCGGATGTACGGTTCGCACACTTGCTGCATTTCGATGGCGGAAAGCACGCGCACTTCCACGTCCATTTGCTCAAGTATGTTCTGGATGGCGAGGGCGTTCAGAATGGTGGCCAGCATGCCCATGTAATCGGCGCTGGAGCGTTCCATGCCCGCCGCGGCGCCCGAAATGCCGCGGAAGATGTTTCCGCCGCCCACCACGACGCACACTTCCACGCCCATTTCCGACACTTGTTTGATGTCGGCGGCGATGCGCTGGATGGTGGTGAGGTCTTGGCCGTAGCCCTTGTCGCCCATCAGCGCTTCGCCCGATACCTTGATGAGTACGCGCTGGTACTTCGTTTTCGTGGCCGGGGTGGTGATGAGGGATGCGGTCATGTGTAGGGCTCCAATTTGCCGCCCGAAACTAGCCCCAAACGCTGAAATATCAAGCGTAAACTCAGGAATCTGGGTTTCATGGGATTGTCACAAACAGCAAAGCATTTTTTGGCTATAGTTAAAGCCTCAAAACCAAATGGATACCAAAGGTATGACGAAACACTCAAACGACATCCCGAAGCATCGTGGCTTAAATGTGGATCGCGCGCGCGCCAGTCTGTGTGTCGAGGGGCTCAAGATTATCCTTGAACGCAATTACGTGACGACCGAAGGCTTGATTATCGACGTGAGTACGGATGTTCCCGGAAGCACCGAGTTGCGCATCGGTTGGGAGGGCAGCCGAGATCCAGCCGCGAACATACGCATGAAGCAGCAGGCAGAAAAAGCGACGGCGTTCCTTGAAAAATACCTTCCTTCCGCAAAAACGAAGGACGGGGCAATGGTGTTCGCATCGCCGCGCATGCTGGCCACGGCGCTTAACGGTATTGCGGAGCGCCAAGGGTCGCCGGAAAAAGAGAATACGCTCAAACGCGATCTCACCGAGCTCAGCGACCGTATGCTAGGCTCCGGGCGCTCAGTCACCTAGCGTCAGCTCCACCGGCAATTCATCGTAGGTATAGCCCGCACCCGTATTCGCATCGACGATGGCGGGGGCGCCGCCCAGCAATATGTTTCCGTAGGCCCGGCCGCGTGTGCGCGGCTCCAGCACGGTGCGAGCTTCGCGGCCCTCTTTGTTGCAGCTGATTTCCAACGGGCTGAAATTGCGTTTCACTTTGGCTTCGCCTGGGGTGCTGGCGATGTCCCAGCTTCCCGCCGCGTTATGCAGCAAGCACGAAGCGCCCGGCGGTGTGGTGCTCACGGAAATAATCTGTGTGGTGTCCTTGGTCACGGTGGCGCAGGCACCGAGCGCGAGCAAAAGGGCGAGGGGGGGCAAGCTGTTTCATGGGTTAGGCTCTCTTTTTGGTTGGCACTGGTTTTTCCACCACCCACGCGCTGGCGCGGCTGTTCACTTCGTCGAGCAGGGCGTTCAACTCCGCGCCGCGTGCGGTGAAGCTGTAAGTCACTTTCGGCGGGATGGTGGCTTCCTGATGGCGATGCAACACGCCGGCTTCTTCCAGCATGCGCAACCGCTCGGTCAGCATTTTTGCGGAGATATGGGTGATCTGTTTTTTCATCTGGCCAAAACGCATCGGCCCGTTGGAGTGGATGAGCCAGAGGATATAGATCGTCCATGGCCCCGAGATCAAACTCAGGAACCCATGCAGCGGGCATCGCATGGCGGAGTAATCGCGTATGTCTTTGAGGTTCACATCGGTTTTTAATGCTTGGCGAGGCATAGTGATTTCCTAAACTATAATGGTTACTTTTAGGTACCTACTTGTGAAAAGTAAGTAAAGCGATAAGTTCCTCATCTCATCCACCTCGTTTGGTAAAAATTGGGAAGGCATGGGACACACTGGTAAGAATTGGAAAAGGTTGGATTTATGAAACTCTATTATGCCCCCGGCACCTGCTCGCTCAGCCCCCACATTCTCGCCATGGAAGCGGGCATTCCGCTCGAACTGGTGAAGGTCGATATGAAAGAAAAACGCACCGAGCGCGGCGGCGATTTCTTCGACATCAACCCTAAAGGCTATGTGCCCACGTTGGAGCTGGATGACGGCACGGTCATCACTGAGGGCGTGGCCATCGATCTGTATCTCAGCCAGCAGAAGCCCGAGCAAGGGCTGATGCCGCGCTTGGACAGCCCTGAATTTCTTGCGTATTTCGAACAAATGCTGTTCATCACCACCGAGCTGCATAAAGGCTTCGGCCCGTTGTTTGCGCCGATCGATGACAGCTCCAAAGACATGCTTAAAAAGAAGCTGAGCGCCCGCTTCGCCTTTGTGGCCGAGCAGTTGAAAGGCAAAGAGTACCAGTTCAACAACAAGTTCAGCGCAGCGGATGCGTATCTCTACACGGTGCTGCGCTGGGCGCCGAGCGTGAAGTTGGATCTGAGCGAATGGCCCGTTCTGGCTGAGTTCTCTGCCCGCGTAGAAGCTCGCCCCGCAGTCCAAAAAACTCTGGAGTTAGAAGGCCTTCCTGCGTTGCAGAAAAAAGCGGCGTAGCGTTAACGGAATCTTAAACACTTCCCTGTAATCTACAGTTATTAGGGAGCCCATATTAAAAAAGGCCGGGAAGTGATTCCCGGCCTTTCTTTTATCCAAAGTCGTACTGCTTACGCAGCCGAGCCGGACATTTTGGCGACTTCGGCGGCGAAATCGTCTTCGGCTTTTTCGATGCCTTCACCGAGACCGAAACGTTCGAACGCGACCAGCGTGATCGGCGCGCCAGCATCGGCTTCGGCGGCTTTCACCACGTCAGAGATTTTGGTTTTGCCGTCCATCACGAAGGCTTGCTCGAGGAGCACGATTTCTTCGTAGTATTTGCGAATGCGGCCCTCGACCATTTTCTCGGCCACTTCCTTCGGCTTGCCCGAAGCGATGGCTTGATCGATCAGAACCGACTTCTCACGCTCGAGCGCATCGGCCGATACGCCTTCGCGGTTCAGCGCTTCCGGCTTGGCGGCGGCCACGTGCATGGCGATCTGTTTGCCGAGGGCTTCCAGTTTCGCTTTGTCGCCGGTCGATTCCAGCGCAACGAGTACGCCGATTTTGCCGAGGCCGGGTTTCACGGCGCTGTGGATGTAGGTGGCGACCACGCCATCGGTCACCGAAAGCTTGGTGGCGCGACGCAGGTTCATGTTCTCGCCAATGGTGGCGACGGCTTCGGTCACCGCAGCCTGACGCGCGGTTTTCAGCGCTTCGAAATCGCCGTTGCCGGAAAGGGCGGCTTTAGCGGTATCTTCTACGAGGGCCTGGAACTGGTCGTTGCGAGCAACGAAATCGGTTTCCGAGTTGAGCTCGACAACCACGGCATCTTTGCCGTTGCTGGCAACAGCCACGAGGCCTTCGGAAGCAACGCGGCCCGCTTTTTTAGCAGCCGAGGCAAGGCCTTTGGTGCGCAGCCAATCGATGGCGGCTTCTACGTCACCGTTGTTGGCGTCGAGGGCTTTTTTGCAATCCATCATGCCAGCGCCTGAGCGCTCGCGGAGTTCTTTTACCAATTGTGCAGACATATTAAATCTCCTTAAGGTTAGCGGCCGTTCCGGCGAACCGGAACGGCGCTATGTCGTTACGCGCTTTTTTTGGCGCGGGGCTTCTTAGCGGCTTTGTCGTCGCCACCGGTGGCTGCTTCAGCAGCAGCCGGAGTAGCATCGTCTTTGGCAGCAGCAGCTTCGAACGGAACTTCAGCCGACTTCTTGCTGGCGGCTTTCTTAGCTTCCGCAGCGAAGGCTTCTTTCTTGGTCGAAGTAGCGGGCGCGGCCTTAGCAGCGGGAGCTGCCGAGAGTTTGCCTTTGCCGCCTTTGGCGTTGTGCTCGCGACCAGCGCGTTCACGTGCCTGACGCGGCGACTCGCCTTCGTTCTCTTCACGGCCTTCGTTGGCGTCCACTGCGTCGGCGAATTCACGATCGACAGCAACGGTTTGCTTGAGGCCCGAGAGAGCTGCGTCCGAAATGAGTTTCAGGTACAGCTTGATGGCGCGGGTGGCGTCGTCGTTGCCGGGAATCGGGAAGTCGATGCCTTCAACGGTGCAGTTCGTATCGACGATGGCAACAATCGGGATGCCCAGTTTCTGAGCTTCTTTCACGGCCAAATCTTCACGGTTGGTGTCGATGATGAACAGCAGGTCCGGCTTGCCGCCCATATCGCGGATCCCGCCGAGCGAACGGTCGAGTTTGTCGCGGTTGCGTTGCGCGGTCAGCAGCTCTTTTTTGGTCAGGCCCGAGTTGTCGCCTTCAGCGAGCAGCTCTTCGTACTTGCGCAGCTGACGGATCGAGTTCTGGATGGTCGACCAGTTGGTCAGCATGCCGCCGAGCCAACGGTTGTCTACGTAGTATTGGCCACAGCGTTTGGCAGCGGCTTGAATTTCTTCGGAAGCCTGACGCTTGGTGCCCACGAACAGGATGCGACCGTTTTTAGCAACGGTGCTGCGAACGGCGGTCAGCGCTTTGTGCAGCATCGGCACGGTCTGTTGCAAATCGATGATGTGGATGTCGTTGCGGGTGCCGTAGATGAACGGCGCCATGCGGGGGTTCCAGCGTTTGGTTTTGTGGCCGAAATGAACGCCAGCATCAATCAGCTCGCGCATCGAAAAGGTCGGAAGTGCCGACATAAAAAACTCCTTTGTCCGGTTGATCCTCCTTAAGCAGTGACCCTCCTCGGAGGGACCGGCAGGTATCGGGAACACCCCGACGCCCAAGCTTAAGTGTGGTTTTCCCCACGATGGGGAGGCGGCTACATAGCGCGGGGATGGGGGGATTGCAAGCCTAAAAAGCCTGCCGGAATAAGGGTAAGCACAGCTTGCTGCTGCTCGTCAGGTTGTAGATGGCGTCCATTGTGCCCGTACTGCTGGCATCGCTGGCGAGGGCGGTGCCGTTCGCTGCCGTGGCACAAATGTGCGATACATAAGCGATCATTTTGCCAGTGGCGGCCTTGCCATCGTCGATCTTCGTGTCGATATTCCACGCCTCTTCACCCCTCAACACAGCAGTGGTGGGCATGCCGGTGGTGGTAATGCCGCCAAAGAGTAAAGTATTGCCGTAGTTGCTATTGAAAAGGCTTGCTGTACCTGTGCGAACACCAAGGTCACGTATCTGCCAAGTGGCGCCACCGCCGAGTTTACTTGTGGGGCTATTCGTATTCGATCCAGAAATAATCGCATCCAGGGAGCCTACACTTCCAGCGACGCCGCTGTATGTACCTTCAATCATGCCAGCGAGCGCCAATTGCTGCCAATAGCCAAAAATTTCGCCTTGGACGCTTGCGCCCGCGCCGCTATCCAACAAACCATTGCCATTGCCATTGCAGACACCGGGAGAGCCGTTGGTTATGGCAGCGTCGGGACACAAGCTATTATTGTCTCCCCAGAAGCTGGTCGCTTTCGTGAAATCTCCCGGAAGTTCAAAATATTTATCGCGGAATGCATGGGTAGCGGTGATCCAGCGGTTATATTCAGAGGAGACGGCGCGCAACTCGCTGGCACGAATCAGCGATTGTCCCGCCAAAACACCGCCGACCAAAAGGCCGAGGATGACGAGGACGATGGAAAGTTCGACGAGGCTAAAGCCTTTGTTGCGCATGTGATTTATGTAAACACATGCCTTAAAAACTAGCAAGCCCTATGCGCCGAGGGAAGGCGCGATGGCGGCTTGCGCTTTCAGCCGTTCGGCGTGGGTTTGCGTGCTGTTGTCGTTGGCGGTGGTTTTAGCGATGGGCTTACTGTGTTCGGCCACGATCTCGGCGGTGGTTTTGCCTTTGAGATGTTCGGCGCGCTGAGCGAATTTCTCGCGGTAGGTGGTTTGCAGTTTTTCGACGTTGCCTTTGGTGCCCAGCGCGTTGGCAATTTTTCCCGAGGCGCCGTTATTGGCGAGGTTGGCGCTGCCGGGGTTGAGGCCCGACTGTTGCAGCAGCACTTCCAGCCCGTCCGTGTGCAGCAGGGTGTTCATGGCGGATTTAAGGTCGGCGGCGCGCTCGGACGGTACGTGGCCATTGACGAGGTACGCGTCGCGCACTTCATGGATATGGTTCATCATGGCTTGCTTGCTGGTGAGCATCTCGGTTTCCGAGAGGTTGGGGTAAAGTTTTCCGACCAGTGAATGCACGAGAGAGGGAAGCTCCGTCGGCCGCGCATCGGTATTGTGGGCTAAGTAACTTGTCATGTAGCCGAGCGTGCGTTTGACGCCCCAAGGGGTGAGGCCCGCATTGCCGCTCCACCATTTGCCGATGCCAGGGGTGGCCACTTGGCGGCCATCGCCCAGCACATAGCGCGATTGCAGATTACTGGAATAGTTGAAGAACGGCAGAAGGTGAATGCCCGAGCCGGTATTGAACACCGAAGTAATGGCGGTCAGGCCACCGAACGCACCGGATTGTTCCATGGCGATGCGATCGCTCACGTCTTCAAGCGAGGTGGCGGTTTTAAGGCGCTTGATCCGATCGTTGAAATAGAAGTGACTGCCCGACCAAGTGCCCACTGCGCCGAAACCGACCGGGATAATATAATGTAAGGCCTGCCGCAGGCGGTCGCCGGGCAGCGAGCTGCCGGGAGTGTATTTCAGAATGCCGTGTAGCGGGCGCAACGGGGTGAGCAGGCCTTTCACATCGGCGCGTGCAAGCTCGGAGGTTTTTAGGGTGCCGCTCACTACTTGGCGCAGGCCGCGCACTTGCGGCAGGTGATGGCCGGTCAACACGTTGGCAACCTTCATGCCGCCGAACAGCAGGGCCGAGAGATAGGCGGCGCTCATCAACCGGTGCATGGAAGGCGGGGTGATGACAATACGGCTGGCCCATTGCATCACGTCGAGCGGCTTGTCGTTCACCCAGTCGAGCAGATTTTTGTGTTGTTTCTTGGCGGTTTCGTCTCCACCGGCAAGGCGCATGCGTTTGTTCATCGCGTCCCCGGCCATGCCACCAAGGCCCAGTAACCCGACGGTGCTTGCTGCCAATCCGCCCCCTACGACCATGATGTCGCGCTGGCGCAGTTGGGGTTTCACATGGTCTTTGACATGGGTGTCGAAATGCTCGCGCAGGTAACCGTCGTAAGTTTTGCTGAACTCCGCCTCATGTTTCGTGGAGCCGCACCAGCGGCCGAACATGGTGAACAGGCCGTTATTGCCGTGCTGTGCGGTGCCCAGATCGACGCCCGCTTCGTGCACCATGCGGTCGAAGCCCTGATGTATGAAGCCGGGGGTTTTGAGGTCGCCGCTCAGGCATTTATTCACGGCGAGAGTGATCTCCGCTTCGGACGCGCCGTTGCTGCGCAGGTGCGACATGGCATCGTAGGCGTTATGTGCAATTTTTTCCATGGAAGCGACGACGGCTCCCACCTGCTGCTCGGTGGCGTGGGGGTAAAGTTGGAGTCCGTCCTTGGCCCAGCGTGCGAGCATGCCTTCGTGGTGCAGCCATGTGGCGGGGTTGCCTTGGGTGAGCAGGTTGCCCTCGATCCATTTGACGGCTTGGTTCATGGCGCGCCCGCTGGCCACCGAACCGCTGCTGTGGTTGCCGAGCATTTTCTGGTTTATCCAGCGAATGCCCTCGCGTAGCACGGGGACGGGAACTTCAGGAATGCGCGGTTTGATGCTGGCGCCCGCGGCAAAACGGCTGGCCCACATGTTGTGGGTGCCGAAGAAGAAGCCGCCGCTTTTGTCGGTGCCGATGGTGGCGCCGCCGATGTAGGTGACGCCCGCGCCCTTGGCGATGGCTTCGGCCTGCGCGCCGTTGATGGCGTGATCGATGGCGTGGGCGGAGACTTTGCCCTCGGCCAGCATTTTGCGCACGTTAGCGCTGAGCGGATGCAGGGCACGCTGTTGTTTGTCGAGTATCTTCGGCGCATGGCCGTGGAAGAATAGCTTGCTGCCGTAATAGGCCGTGACGCCACCGAGTACGGCGGGCACGAAACTATCGACCACCGACTTCCAGCGGTCGGATGGATTGTCGGAATAGGGGTTGTATTCCAGCATGCCGTGGAATGGCCGGAACATTTGCGGCACTTGTGCGCGGTGGATGGCGCTGCCATCGTCGTTGCGCTTCGCCGTGAGGATATCCATGAAGCCACGGCCACCCCACAGGCCAAGGCCAAGCCCGCCTGCGGCCAGCAAGCGGTGCATGCCGGGCGGGATGTAGGCGTTTTCGCCAAGCCATTCGACGGCGGGAAGCCAGCGTTTGGTGGGGATGGATGTGATGGGCGGTTTCATTCTCCGGATAGTTTATCACGCGTACGTGAGGGCTGAGAGCGAAAAACAGCGGGCCGGATAAATCTTCACGCAGCTGTAACAAAAGGGAAAAATTACGGCATCGCAGCATGAAAAAGGGCCTTTCCTGTCACAAAAGGTTCACATGAATGAATGGCCGAATCTGGTAATCTGTAACGTGAGGAAAAGTATATATTTGATGAAAGAAATCAAACTACAGAACCCAGCACTCGAACGGACAGGCGATGCGGCCAGCGATCAGGCACGCGCCGACGCCAACCGTTCGCGCAGCTCGTATTCGACCTACCTGTTCGGTAGCAGCGGCACGCTGGAGCGCCCGGCGCTGAGCGACTCGGCGCAAGGCCGCGCGATGATCCGCCTTGTGTCGCGCGGGATTGTGGGCGCAGCATTCTTCACGCTGGGCGGGCATTACGCCACGCGCGCAATGAAAAATTACAACCCGGACCCCAATAAATTTCATTTAGATATCAAAAACCCCCTGCAAGCCATCGCGTACGGTATCGATCATGGCCCATGGAAGGGTATTACCGGCAATTCACGTTTCCGCCGCAAGACGTTCTACACTGATATCAAGGTAGACGGCCATCTGCAGCCCGGCCGTTCCTACGGCGCGGAGATCGTCGGCGTCACGTTCGACTTCTTCTCGGCGTCCATCGGCGATGCAATGACACGGAATTTCTTCCAGGCCCTCGACAAGAACGTGGCGCAGCCGTGGTTCCGTGATGCAAACGGCAACAAGACCACGCGCGATCTTGGCAAGTTCGATCTCGGTGAATGGGGCAAGGCCACCGCGCGCGCCAGCTGGCGCGTGTTCAGCCGCAACGCCCTCGAGGATTGGGCCGCTGCGCCGATCTACGTGTATCAGATGAAACTGCAACGGCATTTCATCTCGCATATTGGCCAGAACCAAAGTGGCTTTGGGGCCATGCTTGGCATGAAGGGCGCGGGGGCGACCATCACCCTCGATTCCAACATGGCCGGGGGCGGGGCACTGGTAAAACGTAACAAGGAAACCGGGGCGCACGACATCAGTGGTGGTTACCAATGGCAAGGCGCGCTTGATCTGCATGCGCGCTTCGTGGGCTATAACTGGTATACGCTGATGTACCGCAATGCCTACGATGCAGTAGGTAAGGGCTTCACCAACTGGAAAGACCATGGCTTCAGCCTGAAACTGCCGGAAGTCAAAGATCCGGTGGGTGCGCTAGGTAAAGGCGTGGCGGACAGTGCGCGTTATCTGGCGCGTAGCTTTATCAAAACCAACCTGTACATGCAGCCCGCCGTTATTCCCTTCTGGTTGTTCCGCGTGCCGCAGTCGAAGCGCCGCGGGGTGCTTATTTCGGAGGACTTGGCGATTCACAAGCCGGGCGTCGCGGTCAATAAAAACGCCAGCGCCATTTACACGACGGAGAAGAAGATTTTAGATGGCAAACGGAACTCGCTCGGCGATCTTGAGTTTGCCTCTAATCCATTCAATCATGCGATGCCACGCACAGAATACATCCATGGCGGTGCGTTCCCTACCCAAGCGTATCTCGGCAACGAGCTGGTGACAAAGGGCAACTTCCTTGGCCGGAACCCGGAAGGGATGCGTCGCCATCCGTTCCGTTATAACGGGGTGAAGCGAAACTGGTTCGACCATATACTGAATCCGTTCGGGTACGCTTCGTATGCCGTAGGGCACACGCTGGCGAAGGGCGTTGATATGTTGCCGAACTCGGCTCAACCCGGGTTTGTCAGCAAGGCGCTGTTCAATACGAAGGGCAACTGGAAGCTCGATCGTGAAAAAATGGTGCATGATTTTGCCGATGCCTCGATGTCCTACACACCTTATATGTGGGCCAAAGCCGAGACCGCGCTGCTGGTGGACGATGAATACGGCCGCATGGACAAAGCCATCGACGGGTTGATCACCAACACCGTGAAATTGAATTTCTCGGGCATCAAGCAATCGATCGGCGACATGGTGAAATTGGGCACCAACTTCGAGCGCGGAAGCAAAAGCCGCGAGGGTGCGGTGGACCATAGGCCGGTGGCAACGGACATGCCGGACAGCACTGGACTGAAAACAGTGCCCACGACGAAAGTATCGGGCGGGAGCGTTTCGCATGTGGCCAAGCTCAATCGCGCCAACGACAACGAGCGCGCCGACAACGACCAGCACGATTGGGCGCACACCGTGGCCGGCCAACGGCTCGACGCCGCCGCGCAGGCGGGCAAACACACCATCCATTAATCGTTGCTTTCTGAGGGCGTGAGGCTAATCTTTCGTGCGTCAACGAAGGAGAACGCCATGACCCATGCCGCAGTGATTCTATCCGGATGCGGGTTCGCCGATGGTGCAGAGATACGCGAATCGGTGTTGGCGCTTCTGGCGCTCGACAAACGTGGCGTGAAAGTATCGTTGTTCGCCCCCGACATCGCGCAGAGCGAAGTGCGCGATTGCTTGAGCGGCGAGCTGTTGCCCGAATCGCGCAACGTGTTGCGCGAGGCCGCGCGCATCGCTCGGGGCGACATTCAGCCACTTGGCACATGCCAGCCAGAAATGTTCGACCTGCTGGTGATTCCCGGCGGTTTCGGTGTGGCAAAGAATTTATCGGATTTCGCCAGCAAAGGTGCGGACGCCACCATCGAGCCCGACTTCGCCCGAGTGGTGCGTGGCTTCTACGACGCTAAAAAACCCATCGCAGCAATATGCATCGCCCCCGCCGTGGTGGCGGTGACTTTAAAGAACGCGGGCATCACCTTGACCATCGGCGAGGACGCTGACTGCGCCGCAGCGATTGTGGGCAGTGGAAACATTCACCAGAAAAGCCCCAGCAACCTCGCCGTGGTGGATGAACCGCACCGCGTGGCGAGTTGCAGTGCCTACATGCGCGAAGACGCCATCGCCCCCATCGCCGAAGGCATTGAACAATGCATCGATGCCGTGGTAAGCATGGCCAAGAGTAAGAAAAAGAATGCCGCATAAGCGGCTGCCGTCCACTGCATAGGGGTACCATGAAACACTCGATCATCGAACGTTTGCGTTTTCTCTCCGCCGCCATCGGGTTCGCAAGCATCCTGCTGCTCGCCACCATGACTTACCGCATGCCAAACAGCTATTACATGGCTGGGGCGGCGGTGGTGGCGTTCATCGCGTATCTTATCCTGCGCGAGGTGCGTTATCTGCGCCGGGTCATCGATGCCAGCAGCGCGCAGGCCGGCCACTTCATTCGCGGCGACATGGAAGCGCGCATCCAGAATATCGGGCCGCTTGACGAGCTTGGGCGCTTGCAACACCGCATCAATAATCTGTTCGACATCATGGATCTTTCGGCGCGGTGTAATGAGGCGGCCATGGATACGGGCGAGGACGCCGATTACATCGTCAAGATTCGCCAATCGAGCCTCTACCGCCAGCTTCAGCCCATTAAAAACGCGGCGCCGTCCACCGACATTGCGGCTGAATCGATGGCGGTTCCGGCCACTCCGCTGGCCTTGTTGCCAGTGATCGAGGGGCTTGCGCTGATCCAGCAGAAAGCCGAGAAGCTGCAAATACATGTGCGCAGCAGCGGCGAAAAACTGGCGGCGGGGCAAGGCGGCCCGGGGATGGCCGAGGCCTCGGCCGACGCTTTGCGCAGCATGGAATCGGTGGGCGCCACGGCGGAACAGCTTGCGATGGCCATCAAGGAAATTTCCGCGCGCGTGGCCGACGCCAGTCAGATCGCGGGGCAGGCGGTGCATTATACCAAGCTGTCCGACACGACCATGGGTGCACTGAGCCTTGCTTCCGGCAGGATCGGGCATGTGGTGAAGTTGATTCATGACATCGCGGAGCAGACCAACCTGTTGGCGCTGAATGCAACCATCGAGGCGGCGCGCGCCGGGGAAGCGGGCCGCGGCTTTGCCGTGGTGGCCAACGAAGTGAAGAGCCTCGCCGACCAGACTACCAAAGCCACCGAAGAGATCGCGCAGCAAGTGGCGGGTATCCAAAATTCGACGCAAGAAGCGGTGAAGAACATTAACAGCATCACCGGAATCATCGGCCGCATCGACGAAATTTCGACGGCGATTGCGGCGGCGGTGGAGCAGCAGAGCGCGGCCTCGCTCGAGATCAGCCGCTCTATCACGCAAGCGGCGACGCAAACGCGTCATATGGCCGATGCCTCGCAAGGAGTGCGGCCCGATAGTGGCGCGGCCGACGATGCGCATGCCACATTGCAAATGGTGGCCGCTATGGCCGAGGATGCGGCCATGCTGCACGCCGAATTGAAGGAGACGCAGCATGCGGCGTAGTTTGTTCTTAGCGTCGTTGCTGCTGTGTGCGCCCGCGGCGCATGCGGCGAGCTGCACGGCTACGCCCAGCATGCAGGTGCAGAATTATCCCGGGTACGCGCGCATCCAGAACGGCAATAATCTGGTGATGCCTACCGGCAAATCCGTGGAAGCAGAAGGCCAGCGCGTGGTTATTTATGGTCAGTTGCTCGACCGCAATTGTGTGCCGGTCTCCGACGCGCAACTGGAGCTGTGGCAGGTCGATCCGTTCGGTAAATGGATGCTGGCCACCCGTGCCGACCTCGCCACGCCGAACCCGGTATTCGCGGGCGCAGGTCGCACCAGCACCGACAACGATGGCCGATTCCATTTCATCACGCTGTTTCCGGCGGCGGCGGGCAAGCGCGCGCCGCATTTCAATGTACGCATCAGTATGCGCGACCAGAAACCTCTCTCCACCGTGCTCTATTTCGCCGATGATGGGCGCAACGATAAGGACGCGCTCTATGCGCGCCTTTCCGCCGACAACAAACGCAAGGTAAGCATGCCGGTGAACGAAGCCGGTGCGGCGGGGCTTAGTGCTACCACCACGCTGGTGCTTCCCTTTGCCTCCGCTTATCGCAGCTATTAAAGGAACCCCTATGACTGAATCCGTGAAACAGGCGCTGGAAGCCATTTATGCCTCGCTGGCTAACAACAACGAAGGCATCGACAAAGCCATCGAAACGCTGAAAGCTGCGCTGGCCGAGAAGGGCGAAAAAGTGGCGCTGGTCGATAAAACGCGCCTTGCGCAGAACGACCGTCAGGGCCGCCGCATGATGCAGAGCTATTTCAAAAAACGCGGTGTGACTGTCGAATTCGCCGAGTAATTATTTCTTCGGCGCGATCATCGATTCCGGGCGCACCCAGGCATCGAATTCTTTCGAGGTAAGCAGCTTCAGCGCCATCGCCGCTTGCTTAAGCGTGGTGCCTTCCTTATGCGCTTTTTTGGCGACCTTGGCGGCGTTGTCGTAACCAATATGCGGGTTCAGCGCGGTCACCAGCATCAATGATTCGTTCATCAATTGGCTGATGCGCTCGCGGTTGGCCTCGATGCCGACCACACAATTGTCGGTGAAACTGACGCAGGCATCCGCGATCAGGCGGATGGATTGCAGCACGTTGTAGATCATCACCGGCTTAAACACGTTCAGCTCGAAATGGCCGTTGGAGCCCGCCACCGTCACGGTCACGTGGTTGCCCATGATCTGCGCGGCGACCATGGTCATCGCTTCGCTTTGCGTGGGGTTCACTTTGCCCGGCATGATGCTGGAGCCCGGCTCGTTCTCGGGCAGCGAAATTTCGCCGATGCCGCAACGCGGGCCGCTGCCCAGCAGGCGAATGTCGTTCGCGATTTTCATCAACGATACCGCCAGCACGTTCAGCGCGCCGGACAGCTCCACCAGCGCGTCATGCGCCGCCAGCGCCTCGAATTTGTTGGGAGCGGTGACGAACGGCAGCTTGGTGATTTTGGCCACTTCCGCCGCGAATTTCTTGTCGAAACCGACCTTGGCGTTCAGCCCGGAGCCCACGGCGGTGCCGCCCTGCGCCAGTTGGTAAAGGCGCGGCAGCGTGTTCTTCACACGCGCAATGCCGTACTCAATTTGTGTGGCGTAGCCCGAGAATTCCTGACCGAGGGTGAGGGGGGTGGCGTCCTGCAAATGGGTGCGGCCGATTTTTACGATTTTATCGAACTCTTTCGACTTCTTCGCCAGGGCCTTTTGCAGTTTCTCCAATGCGGGAATAAGCGCGTGGTTCACTTGCTCCGCCGCTGCGATGTGCATGGCGGTGGGGAAGCTGTCGTTGCTGCTCTGGCCCATGTTCACATGGTCGTTCGGATGCACGGGTTTTTTGCTGCCCATGGTGCCTTTGAGCATTTCGATGGCGCGGTTGCTCACCACTTCGTTGATGTTCATGTTGGTCTGGGTGCCGGAGCCGGTCTGCCATACTACCAGCGGGAACTCGCCGTTATGTTTGCCGTCCATCACTTCCGTGGCGGCGTTCACCATGGCGGTGCCGATTTTTTTATCGAGCCCAGCGATTTGCATGTTCACGGCAGCAGCCGCACGCTTCAGAATGCCCAGCGCGCGTATCAGCGGCACGGGCATGGTCTCGATGCCGATTTTGAAATTCTCCAGCGAACGCGCCGTCTGCGCACCCCAGTATTTATCGCTTGGCACGGCGATGGGGCCGAACGAATCGGTCTCGGTGCGGGTGGCGGATTTGGTTTTTTTTGCGAGGGCCATAGGAATCTCTGTTCTGCTGGGTGACATGGATGGGATGGCTCCCTACATAATAGGGAATCACGATTAGGCAAGAAATATGCAACCGGAATATTGGGCCAAGGCCACGAAACAGCTGGCAAAGCAATGCCCCACCATGGGTGGATTGATCCGCCAATATAAGGGCGAATTCCTGACGGCGCGCGCCGAGGGGTTCTATACTCTGGTGCGGGCCGTGGCCGGGCAACAGATATCGGTGAAGGCCGCGGACGCCATTTGGGCGCGCGTGGTGAAAGCGGTGGATCCGATGACGCCGGAGAAGCTGTTGCGCGTGCGCGCGGCCACGTTGAAAAAATGCGGCCTAAGCACCTCAAAGGTGGAGTATGTGCGCAACGTGGCGCGATTCTTCGCCGACCGGAACATCGACGCCGCTTATTGGCACGAGCGCAGCGACGAAGAAATCATCGCCGAACTTTCCAGCATCAAAGGCATCGGCACATGGACGGCGGAGATGTTCCTTATTTTTCATCTCACACGCCCCAACGTGTTCCCGGTGAAAGACCTCGCCGTGCTGAAAGCCATTGATTTGCATTACACCGGAGGTAAACGTCTAAAACCCAAAGAATACATGG
>JBBKVX010000009.1:0-107200 GCA_037968615.1 Rickettsiales bacterium | reverse complement strand
TGGATTTCGCAAGGCATCGGCGATGTGGTGGTGACCGACGTGACCATGCCGCGCGGCAACGGGCTCGATGGGTTGGCGCGCTGGCAAAAGCTGCGCCCCGACCTTCCCGTCATCGTGATGAGCGCGCACAACACGCTGCTGAACGCGGCGCGTGCGCAAGACCTCGGCGCGGTCACATTCCTGCCCAAACCATTCGATCTGCAAGTGCTGATGGACGCGCTGAAACAGGCAACCGGCATCAAGCAGAAAAATAATGGCAACGATGCTGATGATGGCGAAGTGCGCATCAGCGACGACCTGATTCTTGTCGGCAAATCCCCCGCCATGCAAACAGTGTTCGGCACGCTGGCGAAACTCATCGGCAACGATCTCAGCGTGCTCATCACTGGCGAATCCGGCACCGGGAAAGAGATGGTGGCACGCGCGCTTCACCAGCTCAGCCGCCGTAAGGAGCGTCCGTTCGTGGCGCTGAACATGGCGGCCATTCCGCGCGAACTCATCGAGAGCGCGTTGTTCGGCCACGAGAAAGGTGCCTTCACCGGCGCGCACCAAAAACAGACTGGCGCGTTCGAGCAAGCCAATGGCGGCACGCTGTTCCTCGACGAAATCGGCGATATGCCGATGGAAGCGCAAACGCGCCTTCTGCGCGTGCTTCAGGAGCAGCAGGTTATGCCCATCGGTGCCACGCGCGCCATCGCTACCGACGTGCGCATCGTAGCCGCCACGCACCGCGATTTGCGCAAACTCGTAACAAGCGGCCAGTTCCGCGAAGATCTGTATTTCCGCCTGCATGTGGTGCCACTCCCGCTGCCCGCTTTGCGCGAACGCACCGAAGACATCGCGCCGCTCGTGGCTTATTTCATGCGTTGCGCAGGCAAGCGCGGCTTGAACACGAAACAGTTGGATGAGAGCGCCATGGCCGCCCTCGCGCGCCACCGCTGGCCGGGCAATGTGCGCGAACTGGAACACACCATCTACCGCCTCTGTGCCCTAAGCATTCCGCATGACGTGCGCGCCGCCGATATTTCCTTGCTGCTTTCCATGCCGGTAGCCATCGAAGACGCCATCGCGCCCGCCCCCGTTGCTCCCGGCAACGAAGCCATCCCACAAAGCATCGAGGCCTACCTGCAGATGCAGCTCAAGAAATATTTTGCCGCGCATGAAGGTGGCCTGCCCGCCCCCGGCCTCTACGACCGCCTGCTGGCGCGCGTCGAGAAACCGCTCATCGTGCAAACGCTACGTGCCACCGGCGGCAACCAGATCAAAGCCGCCGAAATTCTCGGCATCAACCGCAATACCTTGCGCAAGAAAATGCGCGAGCTGAACATCGACACAAAACAACTCCTGATGTCCGACGCCGCATGAGCATTGTCGCCACAGCGCCCGCTCCTCAGAACCCCATCCATTCCCGCTGGGTCATGATGCTGGGCGGTTTGTTGCTCATCCTGTTCATCAGCCTGCTGGTGCAGATCGACATGCGCATCATCGGCAACCTGACACCGCCGCACACGCTGGCGCTGATCCTGCTCGACCTCGCCGGGCTGCTCATCCTCATGGCCTATGTGGTGATGACGCGCGCCACGCAGCTCTGGCGCCGCGCCCGCACCGGCATGATCGGCACGCGCCTGCAATCGCGCATTGTCATCATGTTCTGCGTGGTGGCGATTTTACCGACCATGGCGGTTTCGGCCTTCTCGGCGTTCTTCTTCAATTACGGCGTGAAGAGCTGGTTCGATACCCGCGTCGCCAGCGCGTTGGAGGATTCGGTACGCGTCGCCGCCGCCTATCTGGAGGAGCATAAAGGCGCCATCCGCACCGACGCGCTGTCGCTGGGCAGTTCCATCGCACCGGATCTGCAAATGATCCTCACCAATCCCCAGCGCTTCCGCCAAATGCTGAACCAGCAGATCGCCGTGCATAATTTGTCGGAAGCTGTGCTGTTCGACGCGAACCATGTCATCGCCCGCACCACGTTGAGCTTCTCGCTCACCTTCGAGCGCATGCCTGAGGAAGTGCTGAGCCGCGCCGATGGTGGCAACGTAGTGATTTTCGGTGAGGATGAGGACAAGATCCAGGCCGTCATCAAACTGGCGGATGTTCCCAAACTTTATCTGTTGATCAGCCGTGTGGTCGATCCCACCGTGCTTCAGCATATGGAATCGGCACGCACCACCATGACGCAGTACCAGCGTCTCAGCAAAGAGATCGCGATGCTGCAGCAGCAGTTCCTCTACATCTTCCTGCTGGTGGCGCTGCTGGTGCTGATGGCCTCGGTGTGGGCGGGCATGATGCTGGCAGTGCGGCTGATCGACCCCCTCATCGCGTTGATGGCCGCCACCGAACGCGTGCGGGCCGGCGACTACTCCATCAAAGTGCCGGAAGGTCGTCCCGATGACGAAATCGCAAACCTTGGCCGCACCTTTAACCGCATGACCGGGCAACTCGAATCGCAGCGCCGCGACATCATGGAAGCGAACCGCGTGATCGACGAACGCCGCCGCTTCACCGAGGCGGTGCTGTCGGGCCTGTCGGCGGGCGTCATCGCCATCGATGAGAGCTACCGCATCACGCTGTGCAACCGCATGGCGTTCGAACTGCTGGGGCATGAAGGCGATGCCTCCTACATCAACCACGCCATCACCGAGCTGCTGCCACAGGTGGAGCCGCTGTTGAAGCAGGTGGAAGCGAAGCCCGAGAAACTGGCCTCCGCCAACGTGGTGATCGAACGCCAGAACGGCCGCGCCACCCTGCATGTGCAGGTCACCGCCGAGCGGTTCAACGACGCCATCGAAGGGTTCATCGTCACGTTCGATGATATATCGGAACTGGTCGTAGCGCAGCGCAGCGCCGCTTGGGCCGACGTAGCGCGCCGCATTGCGCATGAGATAAAAAATCCGCTGACGCCGATCACGCTTTCTGCCGAGCGGCTGCGCAAGAAATTTGGCGACGAGATCACCTCCGACCGCGAAAGCTACGACCGCTACCTTGACACGATCGGCCGCCATGTAAAAGACATCGGCCATATGGTGGAGGAGTTCGTTTCCTACGCACGCATGCCGACGCCGACCATGCGCGAGGAGAATCTGGTGATGCTGCTGC
Organism: Rickettsiales bacterium; assembly: GCA_037968615.1. Taxonomy (GTDB): domain Bacteria; phylum Pseudomonadota; class Alphaproteobacteria; order Rickettsiales; family UBA3002; genus QFOX01. The sequence goes on along the minus strand of JBBKVX010000009.1, from coordinate 104,101 downwards.
GCAAGGCCATCTTCTCAGAACAAACGGTGCACCCGGAAATCAAATACCTGCAAGACCTGCCGAAAGAGATCGTGAACGTGCGTTGTGACGAAGCGCAATTGCGCCAGATGTTCACCAACCTGATGAAGAACGCAGCGGAAGCTCTGGAACAAAACACAGGCGAAAAAGCAATATCGATTGCGCTTACGCACACCGATTCCGAAGTGACGGTGACGGTGAGCGACACCGGCCCCGGCTTCCCGCCCGCGCAGATGGCGCAACTGATGGAACCCTACGTCACCACGCGCACCAAGGGCACCGGGCTTGGGCTTGCCATCGTGAAACGCGCGATGGAAGAACATCGTGGCCGCATCGAACTTTCCAACCGCGCCGAAGGTGGTGCATGCGTGACACTAACGTTCCCTAAAATTTAGCGCTGGACAAATTACGCGCGCCATGTAACTTTTGGGCAACAGCAATACCGCACCGCTTCGCAAGCAAAACCTGATTAAAAAACAACGCAGAAGGTTGCAAACATGGCTGCTGACATCCTTGTCATTGACGACGAGTCCGACATCACATCATTGATCTCTGATATTCTAGGCGATGAAAAATTCAACGTCCGGACCGCGAACAATTCCGACCGCGCGCTGAAAGCGCTGGCCGAACGCGTTCCCTCCGCCATCATCCTCGACATCTGGCTGCAAGGCTCGGAGCTCGACGGACTTGGCATCCTTGAAATCGTGCAGAAGAAATATTCCCATGTTCCGGTCGTCATGATCTCGGGCCACGGCAATGTGGAAACCGCCGTCAGCGCCATCAAAATGGGCGCCTACGATTACATCGAGAAACCGTTCAGCGCCGAGCGCCTTGTGCTCATCGTGAAACGTGCACTCGAAGCGGCCAAACTGCGCAGCGAGAATTTTGAACTGCGCAAACGCGGCAGCAACGAAAGCGAATTGATTGGCACCTCCGCCGCCATCAACACCGTGCGTCAAACGGTCGAGAAAGTCGCGCCAACCAATTCGCGCGTGCTTATCACCGGCGCCCCCGGAACCGGCAAAGAACTCATCGCCCGCACCATCCATGCGCGCTCGATGCGTGGCCATGCGCAATTCGTGGTGCTTAACGCTGCGGCCCTCACGCCGTCGCGCATCGAGGCCGAACTGTTCGGCACCGAGGACACCAACCCCAACGGCGGCGCCGAGAAACTCGGCCTGCTGGAACGCGCCCATGGCGGCACATTGTTCATCGACGAAGTTGCCGACATGCATCTGGAAACCCAGGGCCGCCTGCTGCGCGCCTTGCAGGAAGCCAGCTTCGAGCGGGTACGTGGCAACAAACGCGTCAGTGTTGATGTGCGTGTGATCGCCGCTACCAACAAAGACCTTCAAGAGGAAATCACTGCGGGTCGTTTCCGCGAGGATCTCTATTACCGCCTCAACGTGGTGCCGCTGCGCATGCCGAACCTGCGCGAGCGCCGCGACGACATCGCACCTTTGTCCGCGCATTTCCTGAAGCGCGCGGCGGACGCGATGGGCCTTGCCACTCGCCAGCTTGGCGACGAAGCCTTGGCCGTGCTGCAGACCTATAACTGGCCGGGCAACGTGCGCCAGTTGCGCAACGTCATGGAGTGGCTGATCATCATGGCCGCACCGGGCAGCAACGGCGAAATCTCCGCCGACGCACTGCCGCCGGAACTGATCGACAGCAACATCACCGTGCTTCGCCCCGAGCTTTCCAGCGACATTATGAGCATGCCGCTGCGCGAAGCCCGCGAGACATTCGAGAAGCAATACCTTGCTGCACAGATCAACCGCTTCGGCGGCAACATCTCGAAAACCAGCAACTTCGTGGGCATGGAGCGCAGTGCGCTTCACCGCAAACTGAAAATGCTCGGTATCGGGAATGAGGACAAGCAGGTCGCATAGCCGACCCACTAAACGAAAAAGGCCGGGAGAAATCCCGGCCTTTTTTATGCGCAAAAATTGGGGTTAAGCCGCGGGCAACCACTCGCTGGTGGCTTCGCTGTACACATGCAACTCGCCGAGCGCCACGTCGAACCACACGGCATGGAGGCTGAGTTCGCCTTTGGTCTCCAGCGCATTCACCCAAGGGAACGTGCGTAGGTTTTCGATGGAATGGACCGTTGAGACACGTTCAATAAGTTTGTGATGATCCAGTTCCGAGCAACCTTCCGGACAAGGAATAGTCTCAGCCACTTCGCGCACTTCCGACATCCACTTACCAATAAAGTCCCCTTTGCTAAGGGGATTGGCTTTGCTGGCCGCCGCCGCCACGCCGCCACAACGGCCATGGCCCATCACCACAATATGCTGCACACCCAATCCGTGGATGGCGAATTCCAGCGCGGCGCTGGTGGAGTGGCGCTCGCCATCGGGTGCGTAAGGCGGCACAAGGTTGGCCACATTGCGCACCACGAACAGCTCGCCCGCTGAAGCATCGAAAATGGTTTCCGGCGCGGCGCGCGAATCGCAGCAGGCGATGACCATGGTTTGTGGTTTCTGGCTTTTCACCGCCAGCTCCATGTAGCGTTGCGCATGCCGCGCGTATTTGAACTGGCGGAACTTAGCGTAACCATCGGCCAGTAGGGCGGGCAACAATGTGTTCTGATTGCTCATCTACAAATCCGCGAAGATATGGGTTTCGGCAGCGGCACCGGGATGCGTGACCGCGCCCTTTTCCGCCGTGCCGACCGTCTGGGCGTATTTCCACAACGCGCCGGAATTGTAATCATGCCCGCGCGGTTTCCAGTTGGCGCGGCGCTTTTCCAGTTGGTTGTCGGTCACTTCAAGCGTGATCGTGCGGATGCCGTCGCGCGCATCGATGCTGATGATGTCGCCGTTTTCGATGAGGCCGATCGGGCCGCCCACCGCTGCTTCCGGGCCGACATGGCCGATGCAGAAACCGCGCGTGCCGCCGCTGAAACGGCCATCGGTGATGAGCGCCACTTTCTCGCCCACGCCTTGGCCGTAGAGCGCCGCCGTGGTGGAGAGCATTTCGCGCATGCCGGGGCCGCCTTTGGGGCCTTCGTAGCGAATGACGAGCACTTCGCCCTCTTGGTATTGTTTTGCTTCGACGGCGGCGAAGGCATCTTCCTCGCAATCGAACACGCGGGCGGGGCCGCTGAAGGTGATGGTTTTCATGCCCGCCACTTTCACGATGGCGCCTTCGGGGGCGAGATTGCCTTTCAGCGTTACCACGCCGCCCGTGGGGCTAAGTGGTGCATCGATGGGCACGACCACGTCCTGCCCGGTGGGGATTTTGATGTCTTTCAGGTTCTCGGCCATGGTTTTGCCGGTCACCGTCAGGCAGTCGCCATGCAGGTAGCCGCCATCGAGCAATGCTTTCAGCACGACGGGCACGCCGCCGATGCCGTACAGGTCGAACGCCACGTATTTGCCGCCGGGTTTGAGGTCGGCGATGTAGGGCGTTTTGGCAAAAATTTCGCCGACGGCGTGCATGTCGAAATCGATGCCGCATTCATGGGCGATGGCAGGCAAATGCAGCGCGCCGTTGGTGGAACCGCCCGTGGCGGCCACCACCATTGCGGCGTTCTCCAGCGATTTGCGCGTCACGATGTCGCGCGGGCGAATTTTCAGTTTCAATAGGTTCAGCACGGCTTGGCCGCTGGCAAAAGCATATGCATCGCGCGAGTCGTAAGGCGCGGGTGCGCCAGCGGAACCGGGCAGTGCGAGGCCGATGGCCTCCGACACACAGGCCATGGTGTTGGCGGTGAACTGGCCGCCGCAGCTGCCTGCGCTGGGGCATGCGGCTTGTTCGAGTTCTTCCAGATCCTCTTCCGAGAATTTACCGGCAGCGTGGCTGCCCACGGCTTCGAACACATCAACCACGGTAACGGTTTTGCCTTTGAACTGGCCGGGCAGGATGCTGCCGCCATACATGAACACGCTCGGTACGTTGAGGCGCACCATTGCCATCATCAGCCCCGGCAGCGATTTGTCGCAGCCCGCGAGGCCGACCAGCGCGTCGTAGCAATGGCCGCGCATGGTGAGCTCGACAGAATCGGCGATGACTTCCCGCGACACGAGGCTGGATTTCATGCCTTGGTGGCCCATGGCGATGCCGTCGGTGACGGTGATGGTGCAGAATTCGCGCGGGGTGCCACCGGCAGCGGCGACGCCTTTTTTGGCGATCTGCGATTGGCGCATCAGCGCAATGTTACAGGGTGCGGCTTCGTTCCATGTGGTGGCAACGCCGATCAGCGGCTGGGCGATCTGTTCCTTGCCCAAGCCCATGGCGTAAAGGTACGACCGATGCGGCGCGCGCTCGGGGCCAGTGGTGACATGGCGGGAAACGAGTTTGGATTTACCGTAGGTTTTGTCGGACATGCTGTGGCTCTCTTTTGGGAGCGCACAGTAGGAATTACATGGGTTCAGGTCAAGTTACATGAAGCGGAGGGAAAGGATGGCAATGGCTTTGCCGTGCACCTAATTCCCGATACGGTGCCAGAATTCGCAGCGCTTGCTGGTGGTGGTGAGTTTATACAATTCCGCGCTCGTCTGGCAGTAAGCGGAGGCTTGCAGTATGCCGCTGCGGGGCAGCCCGTCATCCATCTTGGTGTCGATGTTCCATAATTCTTGAGGCAGGATCACGTCCGTATCCGTCAAGTACCCACTGCCATAGGAATCATCCGGCGTTGAACCAATATGCAGGTAATGACCGGTAGGTACAAAATTCTCGGTGGAACTGCCGATGCCCTGTACCTTGCGCACGAATTCCATGCCGACATTGCTGCCGATGGCCGAGCTCGGGAAATCGTAGCCATTCACCAGGCCGCTTGTGCGGTACCAACCGTAATAGCTGCCTGGCCACAGCCCTGCTTTGCTGACATGCACCCATGTATAACGGTTCTCACTGGCGTTGGTGATGTTGCCATCCCCGCTCCCGTTGCACACGCCTCCGGCCGTACCGCAGCTGCCGTCAGGCCAGAAGCTTCGTGCCTTACTGAAATCACCCGGCATCTCGAAATATTTATCTTTGAATACATTATATACGGTCTGGAACTGATCGATCTGCGCGGTGTGTTTACGCAGTTCCGAGGCCCTGATGAGGCTTTGTCCGGCAAGAATGCCTCCCACCAGAAGCCCCAAAATCACCAATACGATACTTAACTCAACTAAACTGAAGGCTTTCATTTGTTTAGGGTACGCCACATGGGCGCGGATGCCAACCTTTAATGCCCCTAACGTGCGCCGCGGGCTTGCAGCAAGGCGGCAGTGTCGAGCGCGCCGAACCGACGAGCGACGCTAAGCGGCGTCTCACCGCGGGCATTGAGGGCATTCATATCGGCCCCAGCATTGATGAGGGCCCGGGTGCCATCAATGTTATTGCGGGCCGCGTTCTCGAACAGCAGGTTGACGTAATCCTCGCGCGTGATGCGGGTAGGCAGATGGCGGTTTTCGCGGTCGTATTGGGCTTGGAAAATACTACCGGGCAGCTGCACGCGGCGGTAATTGAATTTGGTGCTGTAGGCTTTAGAGGTAGGCGAAAGCCGGGTCTGCCAGCTTTTGTGTGCGGGGGCGGCGCTGGCCACGTCGATATCAGGCAGCGCCGTGGCGGGCAAAACAGTTTCAATGGTCGTGATGCCTTGGGGCGGCATGGGCAGCCCACCCGCCATGGGGAATGGCGGCGCTTCGGACGCATCCGTGTCCGGTTCCGGCGCGCCGGGGGTGACAGGGACAATAACGGCCGTCGTGTCGCCGGATTCAGGGGCAACGGGCGTTGGCTTGGCAGCACCCACCACGTCGCTCGATTCAGGCGCGGCGGGGGCGGGAAGATCGGCCAGCGCGCCGCCTGCGTTCGAGGGGGCTTTCCCGTTAAGGGAGGCGAGCGGCACGGGTGCGGCGGTCAGATCCGAGAGCTCGGGATTGGTCGGATTCGGCAAACGGTCGGTGTCGAGTGCGGGGGGCGAGACGATGCCCGGCGATGCAGGGATGGCCGGTGCAGATGCCCCAGGCAAAGAGGGAAGGCCCGGTATGGGCGGCAGGCCGGGCGCTGAAAAAGTGGGGGCCTGGGCGACGGCCGAAACCGGGCCCAGGCCGCCCATAAGGAGCGTCACTAACCTGATAATTTCAATAGCTTGAGAGCGTTTTCTCATGGCAAGGGTGAATATGCACAACCCCCTCGCCCTTTGCATGAGGATTTGACGTCAGGACGCTAAAAACGCAGTGGATTTTTTACGATGTGGCGAAAGCGGCACAGGTTTATCACCGCCCCTTATTCCCACGAAGGCAGCAAACCACATCGACGTTACCACAAGCCTATAAGGCGATTCCAGCCTTAGCAAGAATGACATAAAAGTAAAAACGAGACCACTAGGGGGGGGCGAACGCCGACCCGCGCAGCGGCAGGGTTTAAGGGGGCAAGCCCCCTTACGCGGCGAAGCCGTCAACAAACCAAACTCTTAGCGTGCGCTGAGTTTGCGGACTTCTTTTTCAACCAGACGTTCGACAATGCCGGTGAGATTGGTGTCGAGCCATTCTTTCAACATCGGTTTCAGCGATTCAAGCACGAGGTCTTCGATCGTGGTGCCGGAACGGAAGCCGAGGCCGGTAGGGGCCAGCGGCGGGAGGGTGGCTTCTGGAATGTTCTTCAAAGCGCTGAGAGCAGCGGTGGCCGAGCTGAGCGTGCTGTCGGAAACGAGCCCTTCTTCGGCGGCGGGTTTGGGGGCAACGGCTTTCACCGGCTCCGGCGCAGGCACAGGTGCGGGCACGGGCACGGGCACGGGCGTCGGTTGAGGGGCCGGAGCAGGCTCGGGCGCAGGCGCGGTCTCAAGTTCGGATTTGAAGAACGCGTCCGCATCGTCCTGTGGGGTAGTGACCGGGCCGCTGGAAAGTGGCGCAGCCATGATCTCCTCGATCGACATGGTGGGCATGGGCGGCGTGCCGTCGGACGGCACGTCCGTCTCGTCGTCGCCCAGCATGTCGGTGAGTTCCAGCACGTCGGAGCCAGTCGCAGCAGGCGTGCCTTCCTCGGCGATGATGCGTTTGATCGATTGGAGGATCTCCTCCATCGACTGATCTTGATCCTTGGCTTGACTCATGTGCGGGCGCCCTTTTTTGCTAAGTTACGTCAGCCGCCCATTGATGCGCAAGGAGAAATGAATGCAGTTTGCCCGTGGCGAGGGTCTGGGGATAACACATGATGCATCGTTGCTTCACTTTTGCTGCTACGAGCAGGCCCACTAACCTTGGAAGACGACCCGCGAAGCGGCGTGGTTAGGGGGCGAAGGGCCACTTCCCGCACGAAGCGCTAATAAACTAAAACCCTATAAATTTGTATTTTACGTCCTCGTAATTCTCGTTCGGATCGTAGGGTTTCACATTCAGTGCCAGTTGCTGCGGCGTGAGCTCGCCCAGCGTGAGAGCAAGGCTGTAGGCAGCGACCACGCGGTCGCGCTGCGCGCGTATGAGGTTGGTGCGCGACACGAACAGCTCTTGTTCGGCGTCAAGCACGTCGAGCACGGTGCGCGCGCCATATTGCTGTTCCTGGCGCACGCCTTCAAGCGCGGTATCGGCGGCCTTGATCTGGTCGTCGCGCGTTCTGATGGTAGCGATGGCGGTCTCGACATCTTCCCACGCCGAGGTGACGCGGCGATCGATTTCCTTTCGCGTGTCCATGGTCTGGAATTTACGTTGGCGGGCAATCGCTTTTGATTCACGCACGCGCGCATATTCGGCGCCCGATTGGTAGAGCGGCACGCTGACACGCACGCCGATACGATCCTGATCGTAATCGCCGCCGCCAAAAGTGCTGGTACCTTTCTGGCGACTGATGCTGCCGACCAGCGCCACTTGCGGCAGGATGGTGCCGATGTCGGTGCGCACGTCGTATTTCGCGGATTTCGCTGCATGGATGGCCGACAGCAATTGTGGGTTGGCGGTGCGGGCTTTCAACAGTGCTTCCTCGAGGCTGGCGGGCAGCACGGGATAAGAATCGGGCACGGTGAGCGCGCCTTCAGGCTTGTAGCCAATCACCCGCTCGAAGGTGGCGATGGCAGAAATAAGCTGGCCCTCCGCACCGATTACTTCCGTGCGTGCGTTCGACAGGCGCGACTGGGATTGCGCCACGTCGGTGCGCGTCACCTCGCCCACATCAAACCGCTCGTTCGCGGCCTTTAGCTGGTTGCTCAACACACCTTCATTGTTGCGCGCCAATTGCAGGATGGCGCTGCTCGCCACCACATCCATATAAGCGGAAACGGCTTCCAGCAGCACCTGCTGCTCAAGGCTAGATAGCTGGTACTGGCCTGATTTAACGCGCTGTTTGGCGGATTGGTAATCGGCGATGGTGGAACCGCCGCGGAAAAGCGGTTGGTTCAGGTTGGCGCTTTTTTCTTCATAATTGCCGTCGCCATCGACACCGTTGATGGTGCTGCTCTGCTGGCCCTTCTCGTAACCAAGGCCGATGGTAGGACGGTAGTTCGACATGGCACGGGCCACGCCTTCGTCGGTCGCCATTTGGCGGGCGCGCTCGGCCTTGATCTCGGGGTTGTTGCTGTAAGTGGCTTCCAGCGCCTCGGTGAAGCTGGAGGCATGCGCCAGCGTGGTGCTGGAAAGCAGCACGGCAAGGGTGGCAAGTACGGTACGTGTGTGCGATTTCATGAAGACTCTTTTTATAACGAAACTTATATGCCCCGACCTTAGCGCTACGATACTTAATTTTTCGTTAGCACAACCAAAGGTTTCATTTTTTTGAAGCGGGCGCAACCATGCAACAGGTTGGGCGGGTGGAGGCCGAGGGCAGAATCGAACTGCCGCATATCGGTTTTGCAAACCGATGCATTACCACTTTGCTACTCGGCCTTGACCCGTGGTGGGGTGGACGCATGACATAGAGCGCGCTGCGGGACGGGTCAAGGGGGGTTTTAATGATGCCCCTTTGTCGTCATGCTGAACTCGATTCAGCATCCATCTAAAAAACAAAAACCCCGGTCAGGAAGTTCCAGACCGGGGTTTTACTCAAAAGATGGCTCCCGAAGCACGTTCGGGATGACAGCGCTTTAGGCAGCGATGCTTTTCAGCATCCATGCGGCTTTGTCGTGCACGGTGATGCGCTGGGTGAGCAGATCGGCGGTGGAGGCGTCGTCAGCCTTCTCGGCGATTTCCAGTGCGGCTTTCAGATTCTTGGTCACCTGCACGTTGGTGGTGTGCAGGTCTTTCGCCATGGCCAGACCGGTGATGGAATGATCCCCGTCCTTGATCTTGCTCAGTTTGGCGAATTCGGCGTAGGTGCCTGGCGCTTTTTCGCCCAGCGCGCGGATGCGCTCAGCAATCACGTCCACCGCAGCGAACAGCTCGTTATATTGCTCCTCAAACATCAGATGCAGGCTACGAAAATGCGAACCTTCCACGTTCCAGTGGTAGTTCTGCGTTTTCAGCTGCAGCGTGTAGGTATCAGCAAGGATTTTTTTGAGTGCGTCGGTAACGGGCTTGTTGGTCATAGGGTTCTCCTGTTGGTCGCATTTTCTCTAATGTAGTCCATTCATATAAAAAACCAATGGGTCTACTGAAAATCGAATTTACTTGCCATTGGGGGGCGGTTTTCCTTATCACCCGCGCATGAGCGCATTCACCACACACGCCCCCGGCGGCACACATACGACGGACGTTGCCATCATCGGCGCTGGCCCCTGCGGCCTGTTCGCTGTGTTCGAGCTGGGGCTGCTGAACATCAAATGCCACCTCATCGACATATTGAACCGCCCCGGCGGGCAATGTGCGGAGCTGTATCCCGAGAAACCCATTTACGACATCCCTGCCCTGCCCATCGTCACCGGCCAAGGGCTGACGGACGCGCTGTTGGAGCAAATCAAACCGTTCAAGCCGGAGTTCCATTTCTCGCAGATGGTCGAATCGCTGGAAAAAACCGAAACCGGCTGGCGCGTGAAAACCGACAATGAAACCACCATCGAAGCAAAAGTGGTGGTGATCGCCGCGGGCGGCGGCAGCTTCGTGCCGAAGAAACCGCCCATCGCGGGCATCGATGCGTTTGAGGGCACCAGCGTGTTCTACGCCGTGCGCAAAATGGAGCAGTTCCGGGGCAAGAAACTTGTCATCGTCGGCGGCGGCGATTCAGCGCTCGACTGGGTGCTGAACCTCGCGCCCATCGCCGAGCATGTCACGCTCATCCATCGCCGCGACGAATTCCGGGCGGCCGCCCATTCGGTGGAGCAAATGTACCACCTCGCCGCCACCGGCAAAATTGATTTGAAGTTCGGCCAAGTGAGCGGCCTGCAAGGCGCAGACGGGCAACTTACTTCCATCGAACTTACGGACAACGAAAAAAACAAAATCGCCATCGAGTGCGATGCCCTGCTGCCGTTCTTCGGGCTGACGATGAAGCTGGGGCCGGTAGCCAATTTCGGGCTGAACCTGCACGAGAACGTCATCGCCGTGGATACCGAGAAATTTGAGACCAGCACCCCCGGCATTTTCGCCGTCGGCGACATCAACCACTACCCCGGCAAACTGAAGCTCATCCTCAGCGGTTTCCACGAAGCCGCGCTGATGAGCCAGCAAGCCTTCCGCATCTGCTACCCCGACCAGAAACTGCGGTTCCAATACACCACCAGCTCGACGGATCTGCAGAAAAAACTAGGCGTAAAATAATGAAAAACGTCACCCTTTTCGTGACCGATTACGATGGCGTGGAGCATAAGCTCGACGGGCTGGAAGGCTGGCGCGCGATGGAAGTGATCCGCGATTCCGGCCTGCCCATCAAAGCCGAATGCGGCGGCGCCTGCGCCTGCGCCACCTGCCATGTCTATGTGGCCGAGGAGTGGGTCGGAAAACTCGTGCCGCCAACGGCGGATGAGGAACTGTCGCTGGACGACGCCATGGCCGTGGAAGATAACTCGCGCCTCAGTTGTCAGATCATTCTGGGCGAGGAGCTTGAGGGATTGAAGCTGACGCTGGCACCGAACCCCTAAGCGTATTCCACCACCACATCCTTCAACTTCGGACGCTCGCGGTCATCCAGTTCTTCGGACTTGGTGCCGATATAAATGAACCCGGCGATTTTATCGCCTTGCCTGCCGCCCAGCTCCTGCACCACTTCGTCGCGGAAGGCGGGCCATTCGCTGAGCCATTTGGCGCCGTAGCCTAAGGCGTAGCAGGCGTGCAGAAGGTTCATGCACACCGCCCCGGCCGACATTTCCTGTTCCCATACCGGCACTTTCACGCTTTCCTTCGGCGTGCTGAGCACGGCGATGACCAGCGGTGCGCGGGCGAAGCGGTCGGATTCAAAGGCAACGAGTTTTTTGTCCTCCGCCGCGTCGGGATATTGTTTCAGGAACATTTCCGCGCAGAAGCTGCCGAGCTTCTTCTGCCCCGCCTCGTGCAGCAGCACCAGTTTCCATGGGGCCAGCTTGCCGTGGTCGGGCACGCGGGTGGCGGCGGTGAGGATCTGTTCGAGCGCGTCGCCCTCGGGTGCAGGCCCAGTGAGTTTCTTCGCATCGCTGGAGCGGCGGGTGAGCAACAGTTTCATGGCTTTCATCGTCGGCTCCTTATTGTAGCGCATCGGGATTCGTGCTATATGTAGAGTAATATGAACAAGAAACCAGTCTCCATCCTCTTCGTCTGCACGGGCAATATCTGCCGTTCCCCCACCGCCGAAGCTCTGTTCCGCCATGCCGTGCGTTCGCGCGGGCTGGAGGCGTCGTTCACCCATGATTCGGCGGGCGTGGCCTCGCACCATATCGGCCATGCGCCGGACGTGCGCTCGCAGAAAGCCACAAAAGACCACGGCATCGACATGAGCGATTTGCGCGCGCGCGATGTGCGACCCAGCGACTTTTACGATTTCGACCTGATACTGGCGATGGACCAGTCGCATTTCAACGCGCTGAAAAAAATCGAGCCCGAGGATGCCACGGCGGAAATCGCCCTGCATTTGCCGCATACCGGGCACAGCGACGGCGACGTGCCCGACCCCTATTACGGCGAAACGGCGGATTTCGAGCAGGTCTACGAACTGCTCGACGCAGCCAACGAAGCGTTGCTCAAGAAACTCGGCCAGTAATATAGTCGGCAACTCGCGGCGCGTATCGCCGCATTCCCTTTACACACGCATCACCGCTTCCTACCGTTTGCCCATGAACATTCTTGTGACGGGCGGATGCGGTTTTATCGGCTCCCATCTGGCAGACCGGCTGGTCGCGGATGGGCATGGCGTCACCATACTCGACGATCTTTCGACCGGCGCGCGCAGCAATGCGCCTAAAGCCGCCACGATAGTAGAAGGCGATATTGCCGATGCGGCGCTGGTGGCCACGCTCGTGGCCGGGGCCGACGCATTGTTCCATCTGGCCGCCGTGGCCTCGGTGCAGGTGTGCGAGGAGCAGCCCGAACTGGCGCACCGCACCAACGTGCAGGCCACAGAGCTTCTGTTCAAAGCGGCGGCGGAGAAAAAAATTCCGGTCGTCTATGCCTCATCCGCCGCCATATATGGCGACAACCCGGTCTTGCCGCTGGGCGAAGGCGCGACGCCCGCACCGCTGGGTGCCTATGGCCGCCACAAACTGGAGAACGAGCATATCGCCGCGCGCTACGCCGCGTCGCACGGGCTGGCCAGCGTCGGCCTGCGCTTCTTTAATGTGTACGGCCCGCGGCAGGATCCGCGCTCACCTTATTCCGGCGTCATCAGCAAATTCGTGGCCAACGCGCAGGCGGGCCTGCCCCTCACCTTCTTCGGCGATGGCGGGCAAACGCGCGACTTTATCTATGTGGGCGACATTGTGGCGCTGCTGCTGGCGGCCTGGGCCAAGGCCGCAGGCGCGCAGGCCTTCAACGGCTGCACTGGCCGCGCCACCAGCCTCAAGGAACTGGCCGCCGCCATCGGTGCGGCGCTCGGCACACCCATCGCCACCCAGCACGCGGAAGCGCGGACGGGCGACATTCGCCATTCGCTGGGCAACCCACAGCGCGCAGCGTCGGCGCTGGGTTTCGAGGCCCGCACCGAACTGGTCGATGGGCTAAAGGCACTGATCGGTGGCGCGCATGTTTAAGCGGCTGAAGCAACTGGCCATGGTGGCGCTGTGCTGCGTCAGCTGCGCACCCACGCCGCCCGCCGCCACCAACCAGCCGCGCCCCGAGCGCGAAACGCGCAGCAAGCAAGAGCGCTGGGTCGCCTATTACGGCGACAAAGAGCCAGCCGAAGCCTTCATGAAGTACGACCTCGTGCTGTTCGACCGGCTGTTCCACCCGCCCATCGAGAAATTGCTGGAGAACCCTGACCGCGTGCTGCTGGCCTATGTCAGCGCCGGGGAGGTGCATGATTTCCGCACCGAGGAGCTGGAAACGCTGAGAAAGGGCAACGCCCTGATGCGGCCCAACCACGACTGGGGCAGCCATGTGGTGGATCTGACCTCGGCCACCTGGCACGACATCGTGATGGCCGAAGTGCAGGAATCCCTCGACCAGGGGTTCCATGGCGTGATGCTCGACACGATCGACACGCCGCTGACCGCATCGCAGGAGCGGTCGGAAGCGTTCGGCAAAGCCAACCGGCAGGCCGCGATACAATTAATTAAAGATATACGCGAGGCCCACCCGCACATTAAGATCATGCTGAACCGGGGATTTGCCATTTTACCTGAGGTTTCTGGGCAACTCGATTTCGAGCTAGCTGAGAGCATTCTGGCCGAAACCAATGTTTCTACTGGACAATCCCGACTGTTTTCCCCTATTACCTACCGCCAGATGACCAAGGCGCTCGAAGCCGTGCGCCAAAAGTCGCCTCAATTAAAAATATACGCTTTGGACTACTGGAACCCGGATGATGTTGATGGAATGGAGCAATTGTACGCGATACAGCGCGAGCATGGCTATATTCCCTACGTCACGACTTCAGACCTCCGAACGCTTTCTCCCGAACCGCACAGCACGCAAAATAACACCCGGGCACCAAGCAAAGCGCCCGTAGCACTAGTTCGAGAGGATCACGATGCGTAAGTACATCATCGTCGCTTTATTGCTTGTCGCCGCCGGCATCGGCGTCAGTTTCTTCCTGCTGCCCAACGCCGACGATGTGCGCATCGCACAGGCGCGCGACCAACAGACCATCGACATGGGCAACATCGACGTTGAGGCCGAGTACAACCAAGGCCGCCGCTCGTACCAGATCATCAACGCACTGGCTGAGAAGCGCGTGGCCGAAGGCAAAAAAGACGAAGCCGTGAAGCTGTGGGAAGAATACGTCGCCGCCAATCCGGTGGACGCGCCGGGCCGCAAAAAGCTGGCCGAATACTACCAGTCCGTTGGCCGCCAAGCGGATTACAACGCCCAGCTCGAAGCCATCGCCAACACCGACCCCACGGAAGCCAACCTCAGCGTGTTGGCCTCGGTCTACAACGCCGACAAGAACTACCCGAAACAAGTGGAAGTGCTGAAAAAACTGGTCGAAGTTACCAAGGGCGAGAATCCCAACTACTTCGCCGACCTCGCCACCATGCAGACCGCCACGGGCGACAAAGAAGGCGCGCTGGCCACACTCGCCACGCTGAAAGACAAGCACCCGACCTTCAACAGCTACGCCATCACCCGCATTAAGGTGACCATCCTGTCGGAACAGGGCAAGACGGACGAAGCGTTCGCCGAAGCAAAAAACTGGATCGATAGCTCCCCCGTGCCGACCACCCCGACCGTGGTACCCTTGGGCGTGACGCCGGATGCCGTGGTGAGCGCACCGCCGACCCAATCGAACAAATCGGCCCTCGAACTGGCCGACCTTGGCGACATCCTACATTACAGCGGCCATGCCGACAAAGCGATCGAGCTGATCCAGCCGCACGAAGCGTGGATCGACACCTCCAGCGAGCTGGCTGTTTCCTACGTGAACGCCAACATCACTGCGGGCCAGACCGAGTACGCTTACAACCTGCTTGCCGGCATTGAGGCCAAAGGCAACATGGTGCCTGCCCTGTACATTCCCTACATGCAACTGGCGCTGAAAAAAGGTGATGTGCCTGCCGCTGAGAACATCGCGCGCAGCATTCGCGTGGAAGAGTTCAACGAAGAGCAAGCGCTGAACATCGTTGAAGTCACCCGCCTCGCCAACGCCGACACGGTGCTTGCCGTGCTGGAAGAGCGCTTCGGTACCGAAGTGGTGCTGAAAGATAAGCCGGTGCTGGCCGCCGTGCTGGCCATCCTGACCAACGCCAAGGATCAGGACACCCGCATCGAGACCGCGCTGAACGCCGAACTGAGCAGTCTGCAACGCCTGCGCCTTGCCGAGTCCTGCGCACGCGCCCAAAAAACCGCCTGCTTCGACGCTATCCTCGCGCAATACCCCTCAGTCGACCAACAGACCACCCCGCAAACGGTGGAATACGCGCAGCTCTACATCATCGCCAACCGCCCGGCGGATGTGATCGATGCGGTAGGCCTGCAAGCCGCTAAGCCGGACGCGCACCCGGATGTGGTGCTGGCGCATGTACGCCTCGGCGCCGCCGCTGGCCGCAAAGACATCACCACCCCATGGCTCGAAGCCAACACCAACCTCGTGCCGATCCAGCGCCTGCAAGATCTGTTCTTCCTCGCCAGCGATCGCAAGCATAACGATGTGTCGACCGACGTGGCGGAACGTCTCTACGCCCGCGATCCCTCGCCGATGAACCGCGACCTGCTGGTGGCCGCGCTGGTGGCGGGCAACAATTACAGCAAAGCCCTGCCCCTCGTACGCGAGCAAATGGCGCAAGGCGGTGCGGACGACAGCATGTACATCGCCACGCTGACGCAGGCTGCCCGCAAGGACGCCGACGCACGCAAAGAACTGGCCGATTATGCCGAAGCCCAGCTCAAAGCAGGCAAAGGCGACGACAAGCAACAGCTGAACTACGCCTACGTGCTGCTGAATAACGGCCGCAAAGAAACCGTCATGCCGTATGTGAACGCCTACGCCAAAGACCGTGGCGGCGAGTGGAAACGTATGCAGCAGCAATTGACGCTGAAGCCCGGAGCTCCCGGCGCAGCAGTTAAGGCCCTCAGCCGTGAACAGCGCGTGGCCATGGCCGCCAACCCGAAAATGTCCGACGACAACAAGCGCGCCATCGCCTTCTCGCTGCTCAACGACGGCCACAAAGCCGACGCGCTGACCATCTTCAAGAACATCGCCGCCAATAAAGCGCCCGATTCCAAAGAAGTGAAAGACCTGCTCTATATCTGGGGCGGCAAAGTGAACGCCGAGCAACTGGCCTGGATTAAGCAACGCTCCGCCAACGCCTCGCCCTACGACAAAGAAAAATGGGCCGAGCTGATCAACACCTACGGCGACGATCAAGCTGTCGTGCAGTACGTAAGCGACACGCCGGACGCGCTCTATTCTCCGGCATTGCGCAAAAAATACTTCCGCGTGCTGGCCCAAAGCGGCAAGCAATATTACGACGAAGGCATGCGCAACTGGGTGGCCCAAACCACCGACGTGCCTGCCCTGCTCGACTACGCCAACACCGGAATGGCCTTCAGCTTCCAGAATGCGGCGCTGAACGGTTACCGTCGCGTGGAGCAGCTTGACCCCAACAACGCCAAAGCCCTCGATACCTTGGCGCTGCTGACCTACGGCAAAGGCAAATTCACGGAAGCCGCCCCGTACATCGACCGTGCCATCGTGAGCGCGCAAAACAGCCCCAGCGCCGACATCGACCCGGCACAGGCGCGTTACCTGAAAGCCGAAATGCTGAAACGCGCGGGCAACGTATCCGCCGCGCAGCAGGAATACAGCGCAGTGATCCAGTACACGCAACAAGTGCCCACGCAGGAACCGTCGAAACTGTCGCGCATGTACATCGCCATGTTCAACACCGGCCAGCACAGCCAAGCCATGTCGGGTTACAATAACCTCCTCGCCGCTTACCCCGACGACAAAGGCATCCTCGCCGATTACATGTCGGCGCTTATCGAGTTCAAATATTACGACGAAGCCACCCGCGTCGCCAACCAGTACGACAAGAACTCGCCGCATTATGGCCGTGGTGCGACGTTGACCGGCGAATCGCGCAATGTCAGCAGCATCGAGCGTCTGAGCGAAGGCCGCGAAATGCGCATCAGCTTCAACAAGCCCACCGAAGACGCTATGCCCATCGACCAAGCGGAAGTGCAGAAGCTTGCCTGGCTCGAGCGCAGCGAAATCGGTTACGACACGCTGACCGTTTCGGCCAAGCCGGGCTACGTGGTGCGCTACGTGCCGACCGCCAACGACCAGTTCGCCGTAGTGTCGATGCCGGTGGAGCAAGTGTCGCCGCAAGTAAGCGCCCAGCGCCAACAGGATCTGCGCCTGCAACTGCTGTATGCGCAGATCGAGCGTGAGACCGGCCAGCCGGAACGCGCCCAGCAACGTCTGCTCGCCCTGCAACAATACTACCCGCAGGACAGCCAGCTTCTCGCCACCCGCGCCAGCGTGGAAAGCGCTGCCGGCAACCGTTCGGAAGCCATTGCGCTGGTGCAACAGGCACAGCTGTACAACCCCGACAACGAAGATCTTGCCCGCATGGAGCGCGACATCAGCTACGTGCAGCGCGCCACCACCGGCAAATCGGCCCAGTTCGTGAAACTGGACGGCGAATACCGTAGCTACGGCGCCAGCGATGAATACATCACCACCCTTTCGGGCATGATGGGCGTGGGCGACGATAACGAGATCGGGTTCATGGTGCAGAACGACAGCATCACCCCGAACAACGGTTTCCTTGACCCCGCCACCGGCGGCATCGCCAACGACAGCGTGAACCACCAACAGGTGGAATTGCTGATGGCGCATTACTTCGAGAACGGCAACCGCCTGCAAGGCTCGCTGTTCGCTGATGCCAGCTCGCAAATCGGCGCGGGCGTTTACTACGCCTTCGCCAACCGCCTCGGCCGTACCGAGCTGCTGGGCGAATACCACAAACCGTACTGGGACTATGCCAGCGCCGTGAACGCTTACGCCAACCGCGATCGTGTAGGATTCCGCCACTTCGCAAGCCTCAGCGAGAACAACTCTCTTGGCGTTGAAATGTCGGCCAACAACTACAACATCGAGTTCGGCGACGACCAAGTGCAGACCGGCCTGTTCCGCGTGTCGCTGTCGCACCAAATCCAGCCGAAAACTGAAGACCAGCCCTACCTTGGCGTGGGCTACGGCTTCGATGGCGAATACAAACTTGGCAGCGAGCATAAACGCCGCAACGGTGTGTTCGGCAGCTACAAGCCCTTCGACTGGACCGACCGCGAAGTGCACTTCCTGTCGGGCATGTATCAGGACGACTGGACGCCCACCACGCACGCCTTGCTGGTTGCTGGCTACGCCATCGATCGTCTCGGCGAAGGCGGGCCCTCGGCCGAAGCGCGCGTGACGCAAGATCTCTCCGATCAATGGGAATTGGGTGTGCGGGGCCATTACGGCTTCCAGGCTCAGGAAGCTGAAAACGATGCGGTCAATGTTGGCGCGCATCTGATGTATAAATTCTAAGTGTAATGTGCAGGTAGGTTATGAACCAACAACAACAAACCGATAAAGAGCAGCGCCGCATTTTCGGCATCCGCCCGATTGCCATCGCCGAGGCGCTGGGCATGCTCATCATCCTCACCCTGCTCGATCTGCTGGTGTTCGATGGCAACCGCTTCTGGGATGTGAA
Organism: Rickettsiales bacterium; assembly: GCA_037968615.1. Classification (GTDB taxonomy): domain Bacteria; phylum Pseudomonadota; class Alphaproteobacteria; order Rickettsiales; family UBA3002; genus QFOX01. The sequence continues at coordinate 85,467 of JBBKVX010000009.1, read as the reverse complement.
CCCGCATCCGTTCTGGATCCCCGTGCTGCTGATCGCCGTGCAATACGGCACCAACGAAGCGTTGCTCGCCGCGCTGCTGGCCACCCTGTTCTACCTCGTCGGCAACATTCCGGGCGCCGCTGAGGGTGTCGATCACTTCGACCATCTCTACACCATCGTCATCAACCCGATCCTGTGGTTCCTTGCCGCGTTCGGTCTGGGTGAGCTGCGCATCCGCCACATCCGCGAGCGCAACCGCCTGGTCACCGAGGTCGAGGATTCGCAACAGCGCGAAGACCTGATCGCCGATTCCTACAAGTTCGTGAAGAACCGCAAGGAAGCGCTCGAAGTTCAGGTGTCGGGCCAGCTCGCCTCCTCCATCGAAGCCTACCGCGCGGCCAAAGCCGTCGAGACGCTCGATCCCAAATCGGTGATGCAGGGCGTGGAACGCCTCGTGACCTCGGTGCTTGGGCCGCAGAAATTCTCGCTGTATATTTTCCACGACAACAAACTCACCGCCACCATCCTTCATGGCTGGGCCCCGGCCGATACCTACACGCAGGAAATCGACAGCTACAGCCCGCTCTACCAGTCGGTGGTCGGCCAACAGGATACGCTGGTGATTGCGAACGAGCAGCACGAAACCGCGCTGGACGGCCAAGGCATCATGGCCGGCCCCATCGTCGACCCCGACACAAACCGCGTCGTGGGCATGCTGAAGATCGAGCAGATGGACTTCATCTCGCTCAGCCTCAACACGGTGGAAACCTTCCGCGCCATGTGCGAATGGATCGGCACCGCGCTGATCAACGCGCGCAACTACCAGACGGTGAAATCGGAAGCGATCGTCAACCCCGAGCGCAACCTGCTCACCTTCAACTACTTCAAGCGCCAGAGCGATTACATGGCGAAACTCGCCAAACGTATCGGCTTCGATCTCAGCATGCTGGTCATCAAGATCAACGATGCCAAATCAATGTCGGATACCGACCGCGTCACCGTCGCCCGCCAGATCGGCGAGTCGGTGAAAGCGGTGCTGCGTTCGGTGGATCTGGCGTTCGATTACCAGACCGACGGCGAAGAATATTCCATCCTCCTTCCCGCTACGTCGCAGGCCGGTGCCAGCATCGTGCGCGACAAGATCGCCAAGGACATGGAAAAAGGCCTGCGCGGCAAGCGCGACGTTTCCTTCAACTACATTGTGAGTGCTTTGCATGAGGCCCGCTAACGCCCCCGCATACGGCTCAACCGCCGCCGCGCCCGTCGCCATCGACTACTACAAGTATGTCGACGACGTTCTCGCGCCCGACGACATCCATGACCTGAACGTCGTGACACCGGCCACCGCCACCAACGGGCTGTTCGTGGTGCTCGCCATCATCCTGACGCTGGTGCATGCGTTCATTCTTTACCTGTTCCTCGGCACGCAGATCTGGCCGGTGATTCCGTTGCTCATTCATATCGTGGTCTCGGCCGTGGTCTCGTTCATCGCCTACGCCCAATACAAGCGCGGCATGGACGTGCAGTACCTCGCCATTCTCGCCATCGTCTCCTCCGTCGCCGGTATTTTCGGTGCGGCGGGCGCTTTGGTGGGCTTCATCGGTTCGCTGGTGTTCTCGGCCCGCGCCCAGCACTTCAAGGATTGGTACGAGAGCATCTTCCCGACCGACTCCATCTCGGAGCCGCAAGTGATTTACGATCGCATCATGGAGGGCTTCGACGAGAACCCCCGCGCCTACGGCGTGATGCCGTTCGTGGATGTGATGCGTCTTGGTTCGGAAAACCAGAAACGCCGCGCGTTGGCGAAAATGACCTCGCGTTTCAACCCGCGCTTTTCGCCCGCCTTCCGCGTGGCGCTGGCCGACAACAGCAACACGATCCGCGTGCAAGCCGCTACCGCCATCGCTAAGGTGGAGCGCGACTTCATGACCAAGCTCGATCGCATCGAAATGGCCCGTGCGCAGGAGCCGAACAATCCGGTGCTCACCATGGCCCTCGCCAAGTTCTACGACGATTACGCCTTTACCGGCGTGCTCGATTCCGAGCTGGAGAAGAGCAACCGCGAGCGCGCGATCCAATCCTACAAATCGTACCTGCAGCAAGACCCCAACTCCGCGGAAGCATGGATCGCCATTGGCCGTCTGCTCTACCGCAACAAACAGTGGGAAGAAGCCGCCGACTGGTTCCGCCACGCGATGGATCGCGGCTGGCGCGTCAACACGATGATTCTCTGGTACTTCGAGTGCCTGTTCCGCCTCGGCCAATTCAAGGAATTGCGCCGCGCCCTGCTGGAATATGGCCGTGGTATCGTCGGACAAGAAGAACTGCCCAAGGATGTGCGCGATGCCGTCAGCCTTTGGATTCAGGTAGCGTAAAGGAAGTATGTGATGCGTGGTCTCGGTCAAAAAGCGGATGTGTGCCTGATTCTGGAAGGAACCTACCCCTATGTTACGGGTGGCGTATCCGGCTGGGCGCATGGCCTCATCAAAGAGCAGAGCCACTTGTCGTTCCATCTCTGCGCCATCGTGCCGAAGGACGCCGAGCTTGAGCTGAAATACGACCTGCCGAGCAACGTGATCGGCCTCACCACCATTCGTTTGAACGACCTGCCCGCTGGGGCCAACGTGAACTCGGTGCTGGCCACCCGCGTGCACCGCGCGCTGCGCGAGCCGCTGACCACGCTGACCAGCGAAAAGCCCATGGAACTGAACGATCTGAAACAGATCATGGAAATCCTCGGCAGCATCAACGCGCCGCTGGGCAGCGAGCTGTTGCTCGACCGCGAAGAAGCATGGGCGCAGCTGCTCGATCTGTACGAAGGTGGTTTCGGCGACCATTCGTTCCTCGATTATTTCTGGTCGTACCGCGCCATCGCAGGTGGCCTCTATTCCGTACTGCTGGCGCAACTACCGCAGGCGGGCATCTACCACGCCATGTCCACCGGCTATGCGGGCCTTATGGCCGCACGCGCCAAGGTGGAAACCGGCAAACCAGTCTTCGTGACCGAGCACGGCATCTACACCAACGAACGCCGCATCGAGGTCACCTCCGCCGATTGGCTGGAGGCCACCTCCAGCAAAGCGCTGACCATCGACAAACCACGCCGCGACCTGCGCGACATGTGGATCGATTCCATCAACAACTTCTCACATGTCTGCTACCAGGCGTGCGACAGCATCATCACTCTGTTCGCGGGCAACCAGAAACCGCAGTTGGAAGATGGCGCCGACGCCGCAAAAATGCAGGTCATTCCGAACGGGGTGGATGTAAAAAAATACGGTTCGCTGAACCATCGCCGCCAATCTGCACCCACCATCGCGCTCATTGGCCGCGTCGTGCCCATTAAGGACATCAAAACCTTCATCCGCGCCTGTGGCCTGCTGCGCCAGACCGCGCCGGAGCTGAAAGCCTACATCATCGGCCCGACCGACGAGAACCCGGAATATTACTCGGAATGCGTCAACCTCGTGCAAATGCTCGGGCTCGACCACAACGTTATTTTCACCGGCCTCGCCAAGGTGGAGGAATACCTCCCCAACATCGACCTGCTGGTGCTGACCTCCATTTCCGAAGCACAGCCGCTGGTGATGCTGGAGGCTGGCGCTGCCGGCATCCCCATCGTCGCCACCGACGTGGGCGCCTGCCGCGAGATCATCGAAGGCACCCCGGCCGAGGACGTGAACATTGGCCTCGGCGGCATCATCACGCCGCTGGCCTCGCCCGCTTCCACTGCCGACGCGATCTACACGCTGCTGTCCGACAACGACCTGTACGACGCCGCCAGCAAAGCCATCCGCGAGCGCATCAACAACTACTACAACGAGGCCATCCAGCAGCAGGCCTATCGTAATTTATACGCGCAATATCTGCGGCGCGCTTAGGAGACTAGACAATGGCCGGCATTGGTTTCGAACTGAATAAACTTGCGAAGCGCGACGATCTGGTCGGCCTCGCAGGCGCGTACCTGCACTCGATGTTCGCCATCGCGGGTCCGTGGCTGTTCACCGTTGTGGCGCTGGCCTTCACCACCTTCCTGTGGGGCGGCTCCGATTCGGCCGAGATGATGAATTTCCGCGGTGTCATCGTTTACAACTTCTCCTTCTCGCTCGCTCTCTCCGCGCCCGTCTACATGATCATGACACGCTACCTCGCGGATCAGATCCACGTGAAGAACGTGACGACGACCCCCACCGTGATGCTGGAAAGCATGATGCTGGTATTCCTGTGCAACTTCCCGCTGGCGGTGTTCTTCTACGGTATCTATTTCGACATGCCGCTCGACCTGCGCCTCGCGGGCTTCAGCAACATGTTCCTCATCGCGGGCGTCTGGTGCCTCGGCGTGTACCTGACGGCGCTGAAGGACTTCACCGCCATCACTTGGACATTCATCATCGGTATGGCCATTTCGGTGCTTGCCGCCTACTACCTCGGCGACGGCAACGCGGCGGGCATGGTGGCGGGCTACAATTGCGGCCTTGCAGTCATCGTGTTCATGCTGGCGGGCCGCATCTTTTCGGAATACCCTTACCACCTCACCACCAATTTCGCGCTCAAGCCGTTCTGGAGCAAATATTGGGAAATCGCTGTGGGCGGCTTCTTCTACAACGCTGCGTTGTGGGTCGATAAATGGATCATGTGGTTCGCGCCAGAAGCGGTGGAACTATCCACCAAAATGCGTTTCTACCCGGATTACGACTCCGCGATGTTCTTGGCCGCGATGACCATCCTGCCCTCCATCGCCATGTTCGTGTTCTCGATCGAAACCAACTTCTTCCACCATTACCGCCGCTTCTACGGCAACATCCTCGCCCACGCGTCGATGCGCCGTATTCGCCAGTTCCATCAGAAGATTATGGACGCCATTCTCGAAGGCGGCCGTAACCTCGTGCTGCTGCAAGGCATCGTTGCGTTCCTCGTCATTCTGCTGGCGCCGCAGATCTTCGAGAAGATTGGCATGTTCTTCGTGCAGCTGTCCATCTTCCGCCTTGGCGTGCTGGGTTCGTTCTTCCAGGTGCTGGTGCTGTTCTCCACCATCGTGCTGAGCTACTTCGACTGCCGCCGCGCCAATATGTGGATCTTCGTGTTCTACTTCGCCGCCAACACCATCCTCACGCTCATCTTCATGCAGGCGGGTTACGAGTTCTATGGCTACGGCTTCTTCCTCAGCTCGGCCCTCACCTTCTTCGTGTCGGCAGCCTTCCTGTTCGCCCACACACGCAAGCTGGTGTACCATGCGTTCATCACCAACAACAACTCGGTGAAAGTGGCCGACGTGAAGACCAGCGCCGATTACTTCGAAGATAACGGCGAGTTCCAAATGGGCGTAAGCCACCTGCCGCCAAGCAAGCAGGAATAGCATTACGGAAAGGGAGCTTTGGCTCCCTTTCTTTTTGCCTTTTCCAACAGCCCGCCGCACCTCAAAAGATAAAATTTTTGTAAGGTATTGCCCTGCAATATCAAGGGGCCGAAGACCGTTTTTGAGCATAGTAGCGCGTCACAAGCCACACAGGTTGTTTAGAAAAAGCGCATGGAATATTCCGTCATGAAATTTTTACTTTACATCCCTGCAGTCCGTATATAATTGGAACCGACCGCTGAATCCCATGGCGTGTAGAGATCCCTAGAGGGGTAGGTTTAATAAAACCGATCCAGCAAGGTGACCTTGGCACTGCTGTCATAAATCCGTCGCAAGGTTCGGTTGGTGCGTTTTGTTTTAACGTATCAATGAGGATTTATGACATGCGAAGCTACACATCGCCCGATTCCGCTGTAAAACACTTACAGCCCGAACATCCTGTCGTTCTCTACCGCCCCCACGCATTGAAGCGTGCGGTGGACACCTTCCTTGATGGTTTCAAGGGCGATGTCATGTACGCGGTGAAAACGAACCCCGACGAACATGTGCTGAAGGACCTCTGGGCCCAAGGCATCCGCCGTTTCGACGCGGCATCGCTGCATGAAGTGGCGATGGTGCGGGGCCTGTTCCCGGATGCGGAAATTTTCTTCATGCACACCGTGAAATCGCGCAAGGCGATCAAGGAAGCCTACTTCACCTACGGCGTGCGCCACTTCTCGCTCGACTGCCAGGACGAACTCGGCAAAATTCTCGCCGAAACCGGCTACGCGACCGACCTTGGCCTGCATGTGCGCTTGGCCATTCCCAACACCTACGCCGAACTGGCGCTGACCGACAAGTTCGGCGCGGGCCAAACGGAAGCCGTAGCCCTGTTGAAAGACGTGCGCGTGGTCGCTGCTTCGACCGGCGTCTGCTTCCATGTGGGTTCGCAATGCATGCACCCCGATGCCTACCGCATGGCCATCAAGCTGGCCAAGCAAGTCGTGAAGGCTGCAGGCGTTAAGATCGACACGTTCGACGTGGGCGGCGGGTTCCCCTCCACCTACCCGGGCATGACGCCGCCGGACATGGGCAGCTACTTCGACGCCATCCACGAATCGACCCACGATCTGGTGAAACAGTTCGGCTGCACCTTGCTGTGCGAGCCGGGCCGTGCGCTGGTCGCTGAATCGGGCTCCGTGCTGGTGCGCGTGGAACTGCGCAAAGGCGATTTCCTGTACATCAACGACGGCACCTACGGTTCGCTGTTCGATGCGGGCGTGCCGAAATGGAACTATCCCTGCCGTCTGCTCGGCCGCAAAGCCGATACCGATGAACAACAGGGCTTCAGCTTCTACGGCCCGACCTGCGATACGATGGACTTCATGAAGGGCCCCTTCATGCTGCCCGCCGACATTCAGGAAGGCGACTACATCGAGATCGGCCAATTGGGCGCTTACGGGCGCACCATGGCCACCCGCTTCAACGGGTTCGCGCTGGCGTCGCAGACCATCATGGTGAAGGACGAGCCGCTGATGAGCCTCTATGGCCGGGTTTCGGTTGCAGAGAACGCTGAAACGGTCTATCAGGCCGCCACTGCGTAACGCATAGTGAATTTACGCCCGGCCAGCCAAGGCTGGCCGGGCTTTTTGTTTATTTGGAGGATTGTATGACCAACGCCGTTAAAAAACCCCGCAGCAATGCGAAAGCCGAACTGCTGAGCAAGACCGTCGAGCATATCGACATCACCAGCTTCGATGCCCGCCCGATCATCGACGGCATGGAGAACATGAGCTTCACCAGCCGCGACCTGTCGCGCGCTACCCGCATCTACAACCAGATGCTGGCCGATAAGGATTGCTCGATCATCCTCACCATCGCAGGTTCCACCTCGGCGGGCGGCTGCATGAAACTTTACGCCGACCTCATCCGCTACAACATGGTGGACGCCATCGTTGCTACCGGCGCCAGCATCGTGGACATGGACTTCTTCGAAGCGCTTGGCTTCAAGCACTACCAAGGTTCGGCCTCGGGCCAGGACGACAAGTTCCTGCGCGAACTGTACATCGACCGTATCTACGACACCTACATCGATGAAGAAGAGCTGCAAGCCTGCGACGGCACGATCCTCGAGATCGCCAACTCGCTGGAGCCGCGCGCCTATTCCAGCCGCGAGTTCATCTACGAGATGGGCAAATGGCTGGCCAACGGCAACGCCAAAAAACAAGATTCGCTGGTGCAGCTCGCCTACGAGCACAACGTGCCGATCTTCTGCCCGGCCTTCGTGGATTCCTCGGCTGGTTTCGGTCTGGTGAAACACCAGGTCGATAACCCCAAAAAACACATGGTGCTCGACGCCATCGCCGACTTCCGCGAACTCACCGACATCAAGATCAAGGCTGGCAAAACCGGCCTGATGATGATCGGTGGCGGCGTGCCGAAGAACTTCACGCAGGACACCGTGGTTTGCGCCGAGATCCTCGGCCACGAAGACGTGGAAATGCATGCCTACGCCGTGCAGATCACCATCGCCGATGTGCGCGATGGCGCCTGCTCGTCCAGCACCCTGAAAGAAGCCTGCAGCTGGGGCAAAGTGGATACCGCGCTTGAGCAAATGGTGTTCGCCGAAGCCGGCTCCGTGTTGCCGCTGATGATGAGCGACGCCTACCATCGCGGCCACTGGAAGGACCGCGCCAAACGCGCCTTCGGTAAAATGTTCGCGTAACCGCGCGAGACATAAAATAGAAAAGCCCGGTAGCAATACCGGGCTTTTTTATGATTCGAAGTGATGGGGCTATCGGCCTTTGCATCCGTAGGGCGGTTCGTTGGGGCCGAAGATCCGCTCTTCGCTGATACGCCGCACCGCGCTTTGCACATGCCCTACATAACCAAGTCGTTCTTGGTGGGTTTGCGGGTTAGGAACGCGGGCAATCGCATCCTTCACGATATCCCGTTGAATATGTTCTGGCGCACTGTCGTACAGATTTCCCATGGCACTCCCTTTCACCCTGCATCTTAACCGCTCGTCGCGACGCTTCGATGACGAACGCATGACAGTTCAATGACGATTGGCGGCGCGCCTTTATCCCCATGATGCTGCGGTGCCGCATAAGTGGCGAACAAACTTGTGGAAAATGCGCAAACGGCTGCTATGGTGGCCGCCATTTTCACCCCCGCCCCTTTAATTTATAAGGATTTTTATTCATGGCCGGAGTCGAGGTTAAAGAATTTACGGTACTGGGCCTAAAGATGTGGCAACAAGTACTGATCTGTCTGGTTTCTGGCATTATTGTTGGTTTCCTCATTCAAGGGAATATCCCCCTCGCTGAGAACCTCAAAATCGTCGGCACCATCTTCATCAATCTGATCAAAATGGTCGTGGTTCCGCTCATCTTCCTGGCGCTGGTTTCCGGCATCACCAGCATGGGCGATTCGACGAATTTCAAACGCGTCGGGCTGAAAGGCCTCAGCGCCTATTTCGGCACCGCGCTGTTCGCGGTCGTCATCGGCCTCGTCGCGGGCACGGTGTTCCAACCGGGCGCCGGGCTGCAGGTGAACATCGAAGAATTCACCAGCGCGGGCGGTGCCTCCACCGAAACACCCCCGATGAATGTGATGGATTTCATCCTGAACCTCATCTCCCCGAACATCTTCCATTCGTTCGCCGATGCGCAACTGCTGCAAGTGATCGTGTTCGCCGTCATGTTCGGCATGACCATGAACATGATGGGCGAAAAGGCCGCCCGTGCGCGCCAGACTATCCATGATTTCTCGCAGATCATCTTCAAGATGATCGAATACATCGTGCGCCTCGCGCCGTTGGCCGTGTTCGGCTTCATGGCCTGGTCCATCGGCACGCAAGGTTCCGAGATCGTGGTGATCCTGTTCTGGCTCTGCTCGGCGGTGATGGCTGCCTGCCTGTTCCAATACGCTCTGTTCGGTGTGCTGATCTTCTTCACGACGGGTCTCAACCCGCTGGTGTTCTACCGCAAGCTTACCACCACGCAGCTGATGGCCTTCTCGACCTCCAGCTCAAAAGCTACCCTCACCACCGCGATGCGCGAGCTGGAAACTAAGCTGGGCGTTTCCGAGCAATCGACGCAGTTCCTCCTGCCGCTCGGCGCGTGCATCAACATGGACGGCACGGCCATCTATCTCGGCATCTGCGCCTTGTTCTTCGCACAGTTCTTCGGCGTCGAGCTTCAACTGGCCGATTACGCCGTGTTGCTGCTCACCTGTACGCTGGGCTCCATCGGCGCGGCGGGCATTCCGTCGGGCTCCATCATCTTCATGGGAATGGTGCTGCATTCGGTGGGTCTGCCCATCGAGGGCATCGGCCTGCTTCTCGGCGTTGACCGCGTGCTCGACATGGTGCGCACCGCCATCAACATTACCGGCGACTGCGCCATCACGCTGATGGTCGATGCGTCGGAGAAAACCCTGAACAAAGAAGTGTATTACAGCTAATGCGTTTCCCCATTCAGATTTTCCGCAACGTTCCGAATTTCAATTTCATCGGCACGCGCCAGATCGGCTTCGCCATCACGCTGTTGGGGCTGCTTGGCACCATCGCGCTGGTAAGCACCAAAGGTCTTGAGTTCGGCATCGACTTTACCGGCGGCGTGGTAATGGAAGTGCGCACCGAAGCGCCTGCCGATATCTCGAAAATGCGCAAATTGCTGGAAACCGATCGCACCAAGGACGCCAGCCTGCAAGCCGTGGGCGGCGACCACCAAGTGATGATCCGCCTCAAGCCGCAAGGCAGCGAGAGCCAGAAGGACGTATCGGAAGCGGTGCGCAAGGAACTGGACGCTGGCTATGGCGCACCCATCGATTACCTGCGCGTGGATTATGTGGGGCCGCAAGTGGGCCGCGAACTCATCAACGGCTCCATGCTGGCGGGCGGCTTGGCCATGCTGGCCATGATGCTCTATCTGTGGTTCCGTTTCGAATGGCAATACGGCGTGGGTGGCATCATCGCGCTGCTGCATGATGCGGTGCTTACGGTCGGTTTCTTCGCGCTGACGCGTTTGGAGTTCAACCTCACCTCCGTCGCCGCAGTGCTTACCGTCATCGGCTACTCCATCAACGATTCCGTGGTCATCTACGACCGCATCCGCGAGAACCTGCGCAAATACAAAGTGAAGCCGGTGGGCGAAATCATCAACCTATCGGTGAACGAAACCTTGGCGCGCACCTTCCTCACTGGCGGCACCGTGCTTATGGCACTGCTGGGCCTAGTGCTGCTGGGCGGCGATGTGCTGTTTGGCTTCTCCGCCGCGATGATCTTCGGTGTCGTCATCGGCACCTATTCCTCGATCTACGTATCGGCTCATGTGCTTTACTACCTCGACCTGCGTAACGAAGGCCGCGAAACCCCCTAGGAGGCAACCCATGCGATTCTTGAAACTGGCCCCATTGGCCCTTGCCATTGCTTTCACCGCCTGCAGCACGCCTCAGCCCGATAAGTTCCCCTACCCGCCTCAGTTCGTACAAACGAACGAGGTCAGCGTCTACACGCTCGATGCCCCGCCGCAGCCGGGCAGTGCCGAATACAAAAAATCCGTGAACTGGATCATCGACGCGCAGAAAAAACTAACGCCAGCGCAGATCGCCGACATCAAACGTGAAGTGCATATCATGCCGGAAATGCTCATCGAGCCAGTGCTGGGCGATGAGTTCACCTCCGAAGCTTACCCTGCCCTCTACACGCTGCTGAAACATGCAGGCTCCGACGCGTGGCGCATCAACGACATGCTGCAAGACCATTGGAACGAAACCCGCCCCTACCTCGCCGACCAACGCATCAAGCGTTATGTGGAGCCCATCACCCGCCCCGGCTACCCGAGCGGCCACACCGTCACCAACCATGTCTGGGCGCATGTCCTCGCCGACCTGATGCCCTGCCAAGAAGGCGCGTTGTTCAAACAGGCGCTCGCCACCGGCCATAACCGTGTGCTAGGCGGCGCGCATTTCCCGCATGATGTGGAGGCGGGCAAGAAGCTCGCCACCGTCATTTACCACCGCATGTTGGAAGACAGCCAGTTCCGCATCGAGCGTGACGCGGCGCAGGCGGAACTGAACGAAGCACTGGCATACGGCGTGCCGATGGCAGAGCACCAAGCGGTGGATGCAGGTTTCATTGCCCGCTGCACGCCTATGGCGCGCCCGGCGGCCCCTACCCTTCACTAAGCCTTAAGCGGCTTGCTTCGCTTCCAGCTGAGCTTCGGCGCGTGCGAGGTTAGCGATGACGCGTTTAAGCTGTTCCAGCTCGCAACAGAAGCTGATACGCACATGCCAATCGGCGTTCGCGGCGGGTGAACCGACGCCGTAGAACGGCGTGCCCGACACACCGCAGACGCCCGCGATGAACACGAGATAGCGGTTCATATCGGCGGGGGTGGCGATGGTATACGCCTCGCCGGTTTCCGACACCGATGCCGGAACCACTTTTCCTTGCAGGCCTGCGAAATCGACCCAGCCGTAAATGGTGCCCATCGGGGCATTCATGCTGGCGAAGTTCATCGCCGCCACGCCGTCCATCAGCAACTGGCGTTTTTCGATCAGCTCAGCCACGGTGCGGATGATGAACTCGTCGCCGTACAGCAAAGCGGCCTCGGCCAGCTCCTGGTTGCGCACGCCCATGCCACCGCCCTTGTTCTCGTTCCAGCGCTGGAGGCTGAGCAGCATGTCTTTGTGTTTGGTGATGACGAACCCGACGCGCTCGCCCGCGAGCCCGTACTCTTTCGAGGCAGTGCGGAACAGCGCGAGGCGCGCGGCTGCGAACAGTTTTTTCTCCTCCGCCCCACGTTGCAGCACGGCGCGGATGTCGTACGGCGTGCGGTCGAACACCAGCTTGCCGTAGGGGTCGTCGCTGGCCACCAGCGTGGTCTGCGTTTCGGCGTTCACCACGGCGAAGAACGCTTCGCGCTCGGTTGCCGTGTAGTTCGCGCCCGTGGGGTTCGACGGGGCGTTGATGAGGATCATCGCCGGATTGGGATATTTTTTTAGCGCCTCTTTCAGCACCTCGGCGCGGATGATGCCGTCGCCCGTCGCCAGTTCCACCAGCGTCGCGCCGGGGGGGAACATGTCGTAGTTGGTGGGCCAGCCGGGGGCCGCCATCAACACCACGTCGCCTGCTTTCACGGTGTTATAGAACGCGCCGTTCAGCGCGCCTTTGCCACCCGTGCCCACACAGGTATCGGCGGCCACGCATTCGAGGCCCGTATCGCGCGTCACGGTTTTGGCGATGGCGGCGCGTAGGCTCGGCAACCCAGTGGTTTCGGAATAGGCGTAAGTGCGTGCTTCCGCGCGGAGCGCGTAAGCTTCGTCGCCTTTGTTGGCGGGGTTGGCGGCGTCTTGCTTCAAGCGGTCGAGCCAAACTTGGGTTTCCTGCGCGGTGGGTTTGGGGAACAGGTCGCCCAGCGTCACCACATCCACTTTGCGGCCAAGCTTTTCGGCTTCCTTTGCCAAATTCGCGGCGCTCATGGTGGGCGAGGAACGCATGGCAACGCCAGCGGTGAGTTCAAACATGGGGACGGTCATAAGATACTCCTGTTGAGCGCGGCTTACACCCGCCACCGCGCCATTTCAACATCAGAAATCGTATTGCAGGCGCATCATGAACAGGGTGGGGTCGTCGTTGGGCTCAACCGCCGTAGCGTCGGTGTTCACGAACACCACATTGCCCATCACCACCACCTGATGGTGCGGGATCCAGTTCAGGCCGAGCGTGACGTCCTGCGCCTCGCCGCCATTGATGCCGCCGCTGGTTAGGTCGATGGCGCTGTAGCGGGCTGCCACTTGCCATGCGCCCCAGCCGCCATCGAGCAACGGTTCGTTGGGCATGACGCGCCCAAAGATGCCGCGCTCGGGCAGATAGGGGCGGAACTCGCCGGTGAGGAAATAGCTGGCTTGCAGGTAGTAGCCATCGAACGTGGCGTCGGGCAACCCGGCATCGCGCGCGAGGTCCATGCGCATGGCCTCGCCCTGCAGCGAGAACGGGCCCCAGACACCCGCCGCCTCCAGCCCCCATTGCTGGGCGTGGTCGGTGTTGGTGATCGCGCCGGTGCTCACGGCGTTGCCGCCGCTGAAGCGGCTTTCCGGCACCGAGCTGAACGATATCTGGTCGGTGATGTTGTCGGGCGTGCGGTAGCTGGTGGCGAGGCCCGCATGCAGTGTGTGCGATGCATCGGCCATATGTGCGATGGTGCCGCGCGCGGTGATGTCGTGCGTGTCGTCGGCGGTGGCGGAAACGCCGATGCCGCCATCGAACCCACCCACCATAAACGTCCAGGCATAATCACCGACCTGATCGCGCGCACCCACCAGCGCGCCCACGCGGCGGCCCGGCGTAAAGGCCGAGGTGAGCCCGCGTTCCATGAAGGTAGCGAAGCGGCTGGTGGTCATGTTCTCGAGGTTGAACGGTTCTTTCAGCTGCCCGGCCTGCACATAGAGATGCTCGTTGAAATCGTAGCCGATATACGCATCGGTGATCCCTTCCGGAACGTTGTCGGCGGCGAAATCATTCTCGAATTTATAGAAGAAATCCTTGGCCAATTTACCGCTGACGCCCAGCCGCGCACGACGGAAATTCACATCGCCCTCGCCTGCGCCCGTGCCCGCATCCACAAGGAAACGGCCATGCACATCGATGGTGTAAGCGTCATCGGCGCTATGCAGGCTGAGGTCAGGCCAAAGCGGCTCGTTTGCCGTGGCCGGCGCGGCAAAGAGAATCAGCAAAAGGAAAAGTTTTTTACCATGCATGTGTTTAATGCGCTTTCACGAAGGCCACGATGTCGTCGAGCAGGGAGGTATGGCCTTCGTACACCTCGTTGATGGACAGGACGAGGCCCATATGGCCGACCTCGGGATAGATATGTTCCTCCACCGGGCTGTCGAATGTTTTCAGCTTCGCTTTTACATGGTGACTGTTGGAGGCGGGCACGATGTTGTCGGTCTCACCCGTGGCGAGGAACACCGGCGCGATTTTGGTGCGGATGCGGTCGATCGGCTGCATTTCTGCCTTGGAGGCAGTGCTAAAAATCGCATTGATGCTTTCATGCTCGCTGGGTAGAAAATCGTAAGGCCCCGCAAGCCCGATGGTGCCGCGCAGGCCGCTGCGTTTGGGGTCGGCGCCCAGCATCATAGCGATGTAGGCCCCTGCCGAATGGCCCGCGACGAAGATGCGCTCCGGGTCGCCGTGATAGGCGGCGATGTGCTCGCGCACATATTGAAACGCGTTCGCGCCGTCCTCGACGAAAGCGGGGAATTTCACTTCCGGGTAGAGCCGGTAATCGGCCAGCACGGCGACAAGGCCTTTGCGCGCGAAGGCTTCGCCGATGAATCTATACTGCTCCTTGCTGCCCACCTGCCATGCGCCTCCGTAGAAGAACAGCACCACCGGTGCGTTGTTGGCGTGCGGCGGGAGATAGATGTCGAGCTTCTGGCGCGCATGGCTGCCGTAGGCAAGGTCGCGGTACACGGGATAGAATTCCGACGCGCTGCGCGTGGCCCAAACGCCCGCCCCGAGAACGGCTAACGCGGCCAGAATGAGAAAGAGACGCTGTTTTTTCATGGCGCGCTAACTGGTGGGCAGTGGAATGAATTCTTTATCATCGCCGGGGATGGTGCCGAATTTGCCGGCGGCCCAATCCAGCTTAGCTTGCTCGATCGCGTCCTCGGAACTGGCCACGAAGTTCCACCAGATGTAGCGCTGCTCGGTGAACGGCTCGCCGCCCAGCAGCATGAAATGCGACGGCTTATCGGCTTCGATAGTGACGATTTCGCCGTCGGTGAAAATGGGCATGGTCAGCGGTTCGATGGTGGCATTGCCGATACGCAATTGGCCGCTGACGAGATAAAGCGCGCGTTCATTGTACTCGATGGGCAGGGTAAAACTGCCGCCCGCTTCCAAAAACACTTCGAGATAGAAGAGCGGGCTATGGATGGAGACGGGCGCTTCATAGCCGTAGGCGCTGCCCGCAATGAGCTTCAGTTTCGCGCCGGGCAAGGTGAATTCGGGCAGCGCGTCGGCGGCGTGGTGGTGAAAGCTCGGCGCGATGTTCTCGTGCGATTTCGGCAGCGCGATCCAGCTTTGGATACCGTCGAGCTTGTGCGGGCGGCCTTGGTCGTCGGCGGTGGTGCGTTCGGAATGGGCGATGCCGCGCCCCGCCGTCATCCAGTTCACGGCGCCAGGGGTGATGACTTCGTTGTAGCCCAACGTGTCGCGGTGATGGATCTCGCCGTCGAATAAATACGTCACCGTCGAGAGGCCGATATGCGGGTGCGGGCGCACGTCGATGCCCTGCCCGGCCTCGAATTGGGCAGGGCCCATATGGTCGAGAAAAATGAACGGACCGACCATGCGACGTTTGGCGTAGGGCAGCAGGCGGCGCACGCTGAAGCCGCCGAGGTCTTTCTCGCGCGGGGCAATGGTGAGGTCGATCAGCGGCATCAGTTGCCTCGCTTATCTTTGTCGCGCAGTTTGCCGAGTTCTTCGCCCGCGCGACGCAGGCCGGGGCTGCAGGCCTCGCGCGGCACGATCACTTCGATGAGCGTGAATTCGTTGGCGGCCAGCGCCTCCTTGAATGCATCTTCCACCTCGCCGAGCGTGCTGACTTTTTTGGCGACGCCACTGCCGAACAGTTCGGTGAGCTTGGTGTAGTTCCACGGCAGAATTTCGTTGAACGGCCCATCGATGATGAAGCGCTGTGTGCCGTAGCCGTCGTTGTTCAGGATGAACACGATGGGCTTCATGCCGAACTTCACGGCGGTGGAGAGTTCGATGCCGGTCATTTGGAAGGCGCCGTCGCCGACCACGGAAATGGAGCGGTTGTTTGGCTTGGCGGCCATCACGCCGATGGCGGCGGGAATGGCGAAGCCCATGGAGAGGTAATAAGCATCAGACAAAAAGTTGGTGGCGTTCTTGGTGCGCAGCTTCACGGCACCGAACAATGCGTCGCCGGTGTCGCAAGTAATGATGCTGTCGTCGCGCGCATGCAGACCGATGATGCGGTAAAAATTCTCGATGCTTACGGCTTCATCGCGTTCTGCTGTGGTGAGCGGCTGGGGCTCCGGCTCGGGCTCCGGCAATTCGCCGGGTTTGCGCGGGGTGATGGGGGCGTCGAGCAGGCCTTCGAGGAAATCCTTCATTTGCACATATTCGTAGGTGCGCGCGCCGATGCGCATTTTCTCGCTGGTGGCAAGCAGCCGGTGTTTGGGGCTCAGTTTGTCGCTGGTGCTGTTGAAGCCGAACCAGACATCGTTCACCATCGCGCCAAGCATGATGAGGCAGTCGGATTCCTCGATGTAGCTTTGCACGGCGGGTTCTGAAAGCGGACCGGAATACACGCCAATGAACAGCGGATGCGTGTCGGAGACGATCGATTTCGACATCAGTGTGGCAGCGATGGGGATGTTGAATTTTGCCGCCAGTTCCAGCGCCAACTCCTCCAACCCAAAACGGTGCAGTTCCACATCGGCGATGATGACGGGTTGCTTCGCCGCGTTGATGGTTTTCACCGCATCCTCCAGCATGGCGCTTAGATGATCCGGGTCGCTCTCGGCCACCACCGGGGGCAGAATGGGCGGCGGGGTGGGAATAGCCATATCCACCACATCGTAGGGTATCTCGATATAACCGGGGCGCGACTGTTCGAGTATGGCGCCGACCACACGCATGATTTCGGCGGCAGCCGTTTCGGGGTCCATCAGCACTGCCGTAGCGCAGGTGACTTCTTCGTAGATGCGGCGCTGCGTATCGAACGTGCGCACTTTATGGTGAATTAGCGCGTCCTTTTTGCGATCGGCGGGCGATGGGCCGCCGGAAATGACCAGCATGGGAGATTTTTCGGCGTAGGCGCAGGCCACCGAGTTCAGCATGTTCAGCCCGCCCACGCAGTAGGTGACGCAGGCGACGCCGAGGCCATTCACACGCGCATAGCCATCGGCGGCGAAACCGACGCTGGGTTCGTGCGTCATGGTGATGATTTTAAGCTTCGACTGATGCATCCAGCGGAAGGTGGGCAACGCGAAGTCGCCGGGAATGCCGAACACATGTGTGACGCCGAGCTGGTGCAGGTAATCGAACAGGAAGGAACCGACAGTGTGGTTGGCGCTCATGGGAATCCTCTGATGATGGTTTTGGCGTAGCGGAATTGCCCCGCCAAGACAACTTGAATCACCCCCCCGACACGGGTATAAAGAGGAGTCAGGAGACTTCCATGGGCACGCTCTATTTCGAAGATTTTCACGTCGGGCAGGCCATCGCAGGCGGCAGCACCTATATCATGGACAAGGCCGACGTGATCGATTTCGCGCGGCGCTACGACCCCCAACCGCAGCATATCGACGAGGAAGCCGCCAAACACACTCAGTTCGGCACTTTGGTGGCCAGCGGCATGCACACCGCCGCCATCAGCATGCGCATCAAGCTTGATGGGCCGTTGGGTGATGTGGTGGGCGGGCTGCAGGGGCTGGGGCTGGATAATGTGCGCTGGACGAAGCCGGTGAAGCCGGGCGATACGTTGCGCATCGTCACCACCATTTTGGCGCTGCGCTCCTCGCAATCGAAACCGGGCAAAGCGGTGATGCAATACAAGGTCGAAACGTTTAACCAGCACGACGAGCAGGTGATGGAAATCACCACCTCGGCGCTTATGAACCGGAGACCGGGCTGATGTCGCGGCTTGAGCAATTCTTCAGCACCAATTTCATGGCGCCGCACGGTTATTGTTTTATGTGGCTGCCCGAGATCGTGTGGCTGCATGTGGCCGCGAACGCCTTGATCGCGGCGGCGTATTTCAGCATCCCCCTCGCCCTGTGGCGCTTTGCCTACAAACGGCCGGATATGCCGTTCCACAGCATGTTCATTCTGTTCGCAATGTTTATTACCTTGTGCGGCCTCACGCATGTGTTCGGTATATTAGTGCTGTGGTGGCCCGCCTACGGCATCGAAGGGCTGCTGATGCTGACCACTGGCATCGTGTCGGGCATGGTGGCGATTTTTGTGTGGCGCATCCTGCCCACGGCCCTCACCCTGCCCAGCCCTTCCAGCTTGCAGGCAATCAATCGCCGGTTGGAGGAAAGCCAGGCCGACATCGAACGGCAAGTGCGCGAACGCACTGCCCAGCTGGAAAAGACCAATGCCGAGCTGCGTGAAGCACGTGAGAAGGCGGAGGAAGCCAGCAAAGCCAAATCCGAATTCCTTGCCAATATGAGCCATGAGATTCGCACACCGATGAACGCGGTGGTGGGCATCGCCGACCTGCTGCAACGAAGCGAGCCGCTGACCAGCAAACAGCATGAGTTCATTTCGACCCTGCAAATGAGCGCGGAATCGCTGCTAGCGCTCATCAACGACCTGCTGGATATCGAAAAGATCGAAACACACAATGTGGAGCTGGAAGAGATCCCGTTCAGTATCCTGACCGTCATCGAAGAAACGGTGCAGGTAATGCAGTTGCGGGCGCGGGAAAAGAATTTGAGTTTCAACTTCACCGACAATTGTCCCGAACTTCGCGGCCGCGAGCATTATGGCGACCCAAGCCGCTTGCGGCAGGTGCTCCTGAATTTGGGAAGCAACGCGGTGAAATTCACGGAATATGGCGGCGTCACGCTCGGCATCGCCTGCGAGACGACGGAGGGACTCGGCATCGATCGCATCACCCTTACCGTCCAGGACACCGGCATTGGCATCCCGCCCGAAAAACACGCGCAGGTGTTCGAGAAATTCATGCAGGCCGACACTTCCATAAGCCGCAAATATGGTGGCACGGGATTGGGGCTCAGCATCGTTCGCCGGTTGGTGGAGCTGATGGGCGGACGCATCGACCTGACCAGCGTACCGGGTGATGGAACCTGCTTTACCGTGGTGGTGCCACTGAAAGTGGTATCGGAGGGTTGACCTTGGGGCCGCTCCCCACTAGGTTGCGCGCCTTTTCCACCCTTTATTGCGTTGCAACATGCTCACGATTCAAGACCTCACCTACCGCGTCGGCGGCCGTACGTTGCTCGACAAAGCCTCGCTGGCTATCGGCGCTGGGCAGCGCGTGGGGCTGGTCGGGCCAAACGGCGTGGGCAAATCGACCTTATTCAAACTCATCACGGGCGAGCTGGTGGCCGATGGCGGCGATATCGGCATCGTGAAGAACGCAAATATCGGCTGGGTGAAGCAAGATCTGCCGGACGATGACACCACCCTGATCGACATCGTGCTGGCCGCCGACACCGAACGCGCCGCGCTGATGCTTGAGGCGGAAACCACGCAGGACGCCGAGCGCATCGGGTACATCTACACGCGCCTCAGCGAGATCGATGCCTACGACGCACCCGCGCGCGCCGCGACCATTCTTTCCGGCCTTGGCTTCAACGAAGACGCGCAGCAGCGCCCCATCTCGGATTTCTCGGGGGGCTGGAAAATGCGCGTGGCCCTCGCCGCCACCTTGTTCCGCCGCCCCAACCTGCTGATGCTCGATGAGCCGACCAACCACCTTGATTTCGAGGCAATGGTGTGGCTGGAGAGCTATCTGATGAAGTTCACCGAAACGCTGCTCATCATCAGCCATGACCGCGATATTCTGAACAAGACTGTCACCCATATCCTGCATATGGAAGACCAGAAACTAAACGCCTATACCGGCACCTACGACGAGTTCGAGCGCCGTCGTGCCGAGAAGCTGCTGAACCAAAGCGCCCTGCGCGAGAAGCAGTTGAAACAGAAAGAGCATATGCAGAAGTTCGTGGATCGCTTCGGCGCCACGGCCAGCAAAGCCCGCCAAGCGCAAAGCCGCCTCAAGATGATCCAGAAAATGGACATCGTGGATGCCGTGATGGCCGACCGCGTGACCGCGTTCAAATTTCCCGACCCGCCCGAGCTGAAATCGCCACTGATCACGCTGGAAGACGTGGATGCGGGTTACGAAAAGGATACGCCTATTCTGAAGCGCCTGAATCTGCGCATCGATATGGACGACCGCATCGCGCTGCTGGGCGCGAACGGCAATGGTAAATCGACGCTGGTGAAACTGCTCTCGGGCCGTCTGCCGCAACTGGCGGGCGACATCCACAAATCGAGCAAGTTGAAGGTGGGCTACTTCGCCCAGTTCCAGACCGACGAGCTGGACGTGAAACTCACCCCGTTCCAGACCATGGCCGCCGTGATGATCGCCGCGCCGGAGCCGAAAGTGCGCGCCGCGCTGGGCCAGTTCGGGTTCGACAAAGATAAGGCCGATACCAAAGTGGGCGAGCTTTCCGGCGGCGAAAAAGCGCGCCTGCTGTTCTGCCTGATGGGCTACGACGCGCCGCATATCATGCTGCTCGATGAGCCGACCAACCACTTGGACATGGACGCCCGCGAAGCGCTGATGCAGGCGCTGAACAACTATACCGGCGCCGTCATCATCGTGAGCCACGATCCGCACCTCGTGGAAACCGTGGCCGATCGCTTGTGGCTGGTGGCCGATGGCACCTGCGTGCCCTACGACGACGATCTGGAAGCGTACCGCGATCTTATCGTCAAGCAGCGCCGCCGCGAGCGCGAGGGCAGCCGCAAGGAAGCCCGCGCAGGCAAAGGCAAAAACAAGAACAAGAATGCCAGCGACAGCGAGAAAAAAGCTGCAAAACTGGAAGACGCGTTGGCCCAACTCACCACGCAAAAAGACGACATTGAGAACGAGCTGGCCACGGTGAGTGCCGAGGGCGATGCCGGGCAATTGAAGCGCCTGAACCAGACCTACGCGCGCATACAGAAGGACCATGAGGCCGCCGAGAAGGCACTGGAAGAGTTTATCTCCAGCCTTTAGCCCTGCCCGCAGCCAAAAATTATCCAGCAAAATAAAGCCTCTGGCGCGAATCCTTATGGAAAATTTATGCCACTCGGGGAAGGAAAGCTTGTTGAGGGCGGCTATCCTCATTACAGCTATGGTACACCTACGATGACGGATTCTCCGGCCATCGGCCCAAAGAATATGGATTGAGCATGAGCGACACTGTTTCCCGCGTCCGCGCCCCGAGCCGCCGCGCCACGTATGACATCAGCGTTCTGGCGGGCCTTGGTGCCGTATTGCTGTTCTTTATCGCCAGCGGGTTCATCTCGTACCTCAACACACGCACATTGAGCCGCAACGCGCAGCAAGTGGCCCTCACGCACGAGGTCATCACGGGGCTAAGCAATGTGATGGGCGCCATGAAAGACGCCGAGACCGGCCAACGCGGCTACATGCTGACCGGCGACGATAAATATCTGCGCCCTTACACAGTCGCCATCCCGCGCATTGAAACGGAATTCGAGACCCTTGAAAAACTAACCTCCGCGAATGCAGACCAGCATGAGCGGTTGAAAACCTTACGTCCGCGTGTCGACGCCAAAATGGACGAACTGCGCGAGACCATTGATTTGCGTCGCACCCAAGGGCTTCAAGCGGCGCTTAAAGTTGTGGAGACCGATCGCGGCAAAAAGGAAATGGACGCAGTCCGCAGCATCGTGATCGTGATGCAGCAGGAACAGCAGGACATTCGCACGCAACGGCTTTCGGAAACGAACAAGGCCTACCGCGTCGCGGTCATCAGCGGCATTTTGACGGGCCTGTGTGGCGTGCTTCTGTCGCTGGCGGTGGCGCATCTGCTTCGCCGCTCGATGCTGGCACGGCAGCGGCAGGAATGGCTGCAGACCGGACAAGTTGGGCTCAGCAACGCGCTGGTCGGCGAGCAACGCATCGAGAAGCTTGGCGAAAATATCCTCAGCTTCCTCGCGGAATATTTCGATGCCCATGCCGGTGCCATTTTTGCACAGCAAAGCGGCGTGTTTTCACGCATCGCCACCTACGGCGTGCCCGCAGACAATAACATTCCGACACAGTTCAAGGCGGGCGATGGGTTGCTCGGCCAAGTGGTGAAGGACGCGCGCACGGTGATGATCAACGAAGTGCCCGACAACTACCTCACCGTGGGTTCGGCGCTGGGCAAAGGCAACCCGCGCCACCTGCTTATCACCCCGGGCACGGCGGATAATGCGGTGAACACCGTCATCGAGCTGGGCTTTGTGCATCCCGTCGATCCACTGTCGCTGGAACTTCTGAAAATGGCCGCCGAATCGATTGGCGTGGCCATGCGCTCGGCCACCTATCGTGCCGAATTGCAAAACCTGCTGGAAGAGACCCAACGCCAGACCGAAGAGCTTCAGGCGCAAAGCGAAGAGCTGAAAGTGTCGAACGAGGAGTTGGAAGAGCAAAGCAACGCGCTGAAAGAATCGCAGGTGCGGCTGGAGCAACAACAGGCGGAAATGGAGCAGACCAACGCGCAGTTGGAAGAACAAACGCAACTTTTGGAAGTGCAGCGCGACGAAGTGACGCGCGCCAAGAACAGCGTGCAGTTGAAGGCGGAAGAGCTGGAACAGGCCAGCCAATACAAATCCGACTTCCTCGCCAACATGTCGCACGAACTGCGCACGCCGCTCAACTCGTCGCTCATCCTCGCCAAGCTGCTGGCCGATAACAGCCAAGGCAACCTCAGCGAGGAACAGGTGAAATACGCGCAGACCATCCAGTCGTCGGGCAACGATTTATTGGCGCTCATCAACGATATTCTCGACCTATCGAAGATCGAGGCAGGGCATATGGAAGTGCGCTCCGAATCGCTGCCGATGAAGCGGCTGGTGGCCGATCTGACGCGCGTGTTCGAGCCGTTCGCCGAGCAGAAGAATCTGGAATTCAAGATCATGCTCGACCCCACCTGTCCGGACCTCATCGAGACCGATCGCCAGCGGTTGGAGCAGATCCTCAAGAACCTGCTGTCGAACGCGTTCAAGTTCACGGAAAAAGGCAGCATCACCATGCAGGTCAGCGCGCCGCAGGAGGGCAAGATTTCCTTCGCCGTGCGCGACACCGGCATCGGCATCAACCCGCAGCAGCAGCAATCGGTGTTCGATGCGTTCCGCCAAGCCGACGGCACCATCAACCGCAAATACGGCGGCACGGGGCTTGGGCTATCCATCTCGCGCGAGCTGGCCCGCCTGCTGGGCGGCCATATCGAGTTGACCAGTGAACCGGGTAAAGGCAGCGTATTCACCGTCCTCATCCCCGCCATCTACAGTGCGCAGAACGTGCAGCAGCGCGACGCGACCATCCTGCGCGCGCCTGAGAAAACGCCAGAACCGCAGGCCACGACACCGCATGTCGCCATCCGTCGCATCGAGGACGACCGAGAGCTTCTGGCCGGCAACCGCCGCGTGCTGCTGGTGGTGGAGGACGACGAATCCTTCGCGCGCATTCTCTACGACCTCGCGCATGAGCTGGAGTTCCAATGCCTCATCGCCAGCACGGCGGAAGAAGCGCTGGTGGTGGCGCGGCAATACATGCCCAGCGCCGTGGTGCTGGATGTGGGGCTGCCCGATAATTCCGGCCTCTCGGTGCTCGACCGCCTGAAGCGCGACCCGCGCACACGCCATATTCCGGTGCATGTGGTGTCGGCGGGCGATTACGCGCAAACCGCCATGTCGCTCGGCGCCGTGGGTTATATGGTGAAGCCCGTGAAGCGCGAGGAGCTGTCCGACGCGCTGAAGAAACTGGAGACAAAACTTTCGCAGCGCCTGCGCCGCGTACTGATCGTCGAGGACGACGAGGTGCAGCGCGAAAGCGTGCGCAAGCTGCTGGCCACGCGCGACGTAGAGACCGTCGCCGTCGGCACCGCCGCCGAATGCCTCGCCATGCTCAAGGAATCGACCTTCGATTGCATGGTGCTCGATCTTACGCTGCCCGATACGTCGGGCTACGACCTGCTCGAGACCCTCAGTAAAGAAGACAGCTACTCCTTCCCGCCGGTGATCGTGTATACCGGACGCGATTTGAAAGCCGCCGACGAACAGAAACTGCGTCGCTATTCCAAATCCATCATCATCAAGGGCGCGAAATCGCCGGAGCGTTTGCTGGATGAAGTGAGCCTGTTCCTGCACCAAGTGGTGTCGGAAATGGCGCCCGATAAACAGAAGATGATCGAGAAGGCCCGCAACCGCGACGCGGTACTGGAAGGCCGCCGCATCCTGATCGTGGAGGACGACATCCGCAACGTCTATGCCCTCACCAGCATTCTGGAGCCGCATGGCGTGCAGGTGCAGATCGCCCGAAATGGCCGTGAGGCGCTGGAACTGATGGAGAAAACCAAAAGCAGCGCCGCCACCGCCATCGACCTGGTGCTGATGGATGTGATGATGCCGGAAATGGACGGGCTGACGGCCACGCGCGCGCTTCGTAAGGAGCGCGAATGGAAGAAACTTCCCATCATCATGCTCACCGCCAAAGCGATGCGCGACGACCAGGAACGCTGCCTTGAAGCAGGCGCCAACGATTACATGGCCAAACCGCTGGATGTCGAAAAACTTCTGTCGCTGGTGCGTGTCTGGATGCCCCGCTGATGCCAAAAACCGATGACATTGAACTGCGGTTGTTGCTGGAAGCGCTTTTCCTCAAGTACCACTACGATTTCCGCGGCTACTCCATGGCGTCGGTGAAGCGCCGTTTGCGGCAGGCGAAAGACCATTTCAACTGCAAAAGCTACTCGCAACTTCAAGACCTCATCCTGCATAACTCGCACCTGATTCCCGAGCTGCTCGGGTTCCTGACGGTGCAGGTGAGCGAGATGTTCCGCGACCCCAGCTACTTCCGCGCATTGCGCGAAAAGGTGCTGCCGCATCTGCGCACCTACCCGTCGCTCAAAGTGTGGATCGCGGGCTGCAGCAGCGGCGAGGAACTCTACTCGCTGGTCATCCTGTTCCGCGAAGAAGGGCTGGAAGACCGCACCCTGTTCTACGCCACCGACATCAACCCCGACGCCCTCAAACGCGCCGAGGCCGGGGTCTACGCGCTCGACCGCATTCAACTGTTCACCGAGAATCACCAGAAATCCGGCGGCAAATCGTCGCTCTCGGATTACTACACCGCCGCCTATGGCGCAGCCTCGCTGGATGCCAGCCTACGCCGCAACGTGGTTTTCTCCGATCACAGTTTGGTGACAGACGCCGTGTTCGCGGAAATGCAGCTGATATCCTGCCGCAATGTGCTGATCTATTTCGACCGCGAGCTGCAAGACCGCGCCATCGGCCTGTTCAAAGACGCGCTGGGCCATAAAGGGTTTCTCGGCCTCGGCTCGAAAGAAAACATCCGTTTCACGCGCGATGCAGATTCGTTCGACGACTTCGTACGCGAAGAGCGTATCTACCAGAAACGGGGGATCGCATGAGCGCCTCACGTTTTGAAGCAGTCGTGGTCGGCGCGTCGGCGGGAGCACTGGAAGCGCTTTCGGCGCTGTTGCCCGCGCTTCCAAAAGATTTGCCGCTGGCCGTCATCATCGTGGTGCATATTCCGCCCGATAAGAACAGCCTGCTCGCCGAATTGCTGCAGGCCAAATGCGCCCTGCCCGTGCGCGAGGTGGAGGATAAAGAAACCATCCAGCCCGGCACCGTGTACCTCGCCCCGCCGAACTACCATGTGCTGGTGGAGCCCGACAAACGCCTGTCGCTTTCGAGCGAAGAAGAGGTGCAATATTCACGCCCCTCCATCGACGTACTGTTCGAGACCGCCGCCGATGCCTATGGCGCGCAACTCATCGGCGTGGTGCTTACTGGCGCCAACAGCGATGGCGCCAAAGGCCTGCAAACCATCCTCGCGGAGGGTGGCACGGGGCTGGTTCAATTGCCCTCCACCGCCTATGCCTCGGCGATGCCGCAGGCCGCACTCGACCTCTGCCCCACCGCCACCGCACTCTCCATTTCAGCCATCAGCGATTTCCTTAAAAATCCGGAGGCGGTATGAAAAACTTACTGACCGAGCAAGTCTATTGCCTCCTTGTCGATGACCTGGAAGAAAACCTGCTATCACTCGACGCATTACTGCGGCAGGAACATGTGACGCTGCTGAAAGCGCGCTCCGGCCACGAGGCGTTGGAACTATTGCTGACGCACGACATCGCGCTGGCGCTGCTGGATGTGCAGATGCCGGGCATGGACGGGTTTGAGCTGGCCGAGCTGATGCGCGGCACCGAGCGCACTCAACGCGTGCCCATTATATTCCTCACCGCTGGCAACAGCGATCACCAGCGGCGTTTCCGCGGCTACGAAGCCGGCGCAGTGGATTTCCTACAGAAACCGATCGAGCCGGATATCCTGCGCAGCAAGGCCAGTGTGTTCTTTGCCCTCGCCCGTCAGCAACGTGTGCTGATTCGCCAACGCGATGAATTGCAAATTTCAGCTGAAGAGAACGCCCGCCTGCTGGAAGAAAGCCGCCAATACGCCACCGCCCTGAAGGAGGCCGACCGCCGCAAGGATGAGTTCCTCGCTAACATGAGCCACGAGATTCGCACGCCGATGAACGCGGTGATCGGGCTCGCCAGTATTCTCGCCATGAGCGAACCGCTGACCAAACAGCAGGTCGAATTCATCCAGACGTTGCAGATGAGCGCCGAATCCCTGCTCAGCCTCATCAACGATTTGCTGGATATTTCAAAAATCGAGGCCAGCACAGTGGAGCTGGAACATGTGCCGTTCTCGGTGCTGCAAATGGTGCAGGAGACCGCAAGCATCATGAACGTGCGCGCGCAGGAAAAAGGGCTGGAACTCAGCATCGACCATGCCTGCCCCAACCTTGAAAACCGCGTGTTCCTCGGCGACCCGATGCGGCTGCGCCAGATTCTGCTGAACCTATGCAGCAACGCGCTCAAATTCACCGAAACCGGCGGCGTGCATATCACCCTCGATTGCGAAACGCTGGCCGATGGGCGCGAGGAAGTGCGCATCGCCGTGCGCGATACCGGCATTGGCATCGCGCCCGAAAAACTCGAGACCATTTTCCAGAAATTCGTGCAGGCGGATTCCTCCATCAACCGCAAATACGGCGGCACAGGCCTTGGGCTGGCCATTACCAAAACGCTGGCGGGCATCATGGGCGGCACCATCGAAGTGGAAAGCGTTCAGGGCGAAGGCTCGATGTTCACTGTCATCGTGCCACTCGAAATCGCCGATGAAGGCAGCGTGCCGGTGGGCAAAGCAACGGCCATGGCGAACAGCGTTGCTTCGCCCTCGCATGAGAACGCGCTGGTACTGCTGGTCGAAGACCATGTGCCCAACGTGCTGGTGGCGCGCACGTTCCTTGAGGATTTTGGGTACAGCGTCGATGTGGCTACCAACGGCATCGAGGCCGTGGAGATGGCGCAGCAGAAACCCTACGTGGTGGTGCTGATGGACGTGCAGATGCATGGCATGAACGGCTACGAAGCCACCGCCCGTCTGCGCGAACTGGAAGCGGAAAAAGACCTCCCGCGCCAGCCCATCATCGGTATGACGGCGCATGCATTGCTGGGCGACCGCGAGCGCTGCATCTCGGCGGGCATGGACGATTACATCACCAAACCCTTCGTGCCCGAGGAGCTGAGAGAGAAAATCGCCAGCTTCCACAGCGTTGCGCTTTAAAACGCCGTACCCAAGCCGTCCTGTTGCATTGCAGCGATTTTAATTGAACCGCTGGCCCCGCCACGTCATACTCGCCGTCAACACACTGCGAAGGCGGAAGAAACATGCTGCGCTTTGTCGACACAGAACAGGACTACCCCGCCCAGCGAGCGGCGGAACAGCGCATCCATGATTTCAACGAAATCACCGCGCTTTTCGGGCCGGAAGGCGATGCCGAACAGGCCGCGCGCTGCTCGCAATGCGGTGTTCCCTTCTGCCAGATCCATTGCCCGCTTCAGAACAACATTCCCGATTGGTTGCGCCTTGCCGCCGAGGGCCGCTTGCGCGAGGCGTACGAAGTGTCCAGCGCCACCAATAATTTCCCCGAAATCTGTGGCCGCATCTGCCCGCAGGATCGGCTGTGCGAAGGCAATTGCGTGATCGAGCGCGGGTTCGGCGCCGTCACCATCGGCGCGGTGGAGAAATACATCACCGAGAAAGCCTTCGCCGAAGGCTGGGTCACCCCCGGCCTGCCGCGTCAGGCAACCGGCAGCAGCGTTGGCATCATCGGCGCGGGCCCTGCGGGCCTTGCCGCCGCCGACATGCTGCGTCGCTACGGCCACGAGGTGCATGTCTACGACCGCTACGACCGCGTGGGCGGGTTGCTTATCTACGGCATTCCCAATTTCAAGCTCGATAAAATGGTGGTGGCACGCCGCGAGAAATTGCTGCGCGATGCGGGCGTGCATTTCCATCTCAACGCCGCGGTGGGCGACACGGTATCCATGCAGTCGCTGCGCGAGAAACATGGCGCGGTGCTTATCGCCACCGGCGTGTACAAACCGCGTGCGCTGGATCTGGCGGGCAGCACCATTCCTGCGCTCGATTTCCTCATCAGCAGCAACCGCCATGGGCTGGGCGATGCCGCGCCGCTCATCAGCGCCGAAGGCAAACATGTAGTGGTCATCGGCGGTGGCGACACCGCGATGGATTGCGTGCGCACCGCCGTGCGTCAGAACGCCGCGTCGGTGAGCTGCCTTTACCGCCGCGACCGCGCCAACATGCCCGGCAGCGCCCACGAAGTGCAGAACGCCGAGGAAGAAGGCGTAGTGTTCCGCTGGCTCTCCGCCCCGCACGCCATTCAGGATGGCCGCATCGAAGTGCAAAACATGCGTCTCACCTCCGCCGAAGCGGGCGGCCGCCAAAATGCCGTTGCCATTCCCGGCGACATCGCGACGCTTGAGGCCGACATGGTCATCACCGCACTTGGTTTCGAGGCGGAAGATTTGCCCGCGTTGTTCAACGAGCCCGAACTCACCTGCACACCGAACGGCACCATCGCCGTCACCGCGCAGGGCGAAACGGCGCTGCCGGGCGTGTTTGCTGCGGGCGATATTGTGCGTGGCGCGTCGCTGGTGGTTTGGGCCATCAAAGACGGGCGCGACGCCGCTGCCGCCATGCATCGCCACATCACGGCACAGAAAAAGGCGGCGGCATGAGCAACGATTTCTACAGTCGCGCCGCCACTCTGGCCGCCGAGGGGCTCTACTCCCCCGCCGACGAGCACGATGCCTGTGGCGTCGGCCTCGTCGCCGCCATCGACGGCGTGCCGCGCCGCGAAATCGTCGAGAAAGCCATCGAGGGCTTGCGCAATGTTTGGCATCGCGGTGCAGTGGATGCGGACGGCAAAACCGGCGACGGCGCGGGCATCCATATCCAACTGCCGCACGCGTTTTTCCGCGAACATATCGAAGCCATCGGCAAGCGCCTGAAGGACGAACAACTGGCCGTGGGCATGTTATTCCTGCCGAAGAAAAACTTCAGCGCGCAGGAAAGCTGCCGCGCCATCGTGGAAAGCGAAATTCTGCGCATGGGCCATCGCATTCATGGCTGGCGGCAAGTGCCGGTGATGTCGGAAGTGATCGGCGACATCGCCAACGAATCACGCCCGGAGATCGAACAAATCATCGTCGCCGCCAAACCCGGCACTAAGGATTTCGAGGCCGAACTTTACCTCATTCGCCGCCGCATCGAACGCGCGGTGCGTGCCAGCGCCATCAACGGCTTCTACATCTGTTCGCTCTCCTCGCGCAGCATCATTTACAAAGGCCTGTTCAAGGCCGAGCAGCTCACCGAGTTCTATCCCGACCTGCTCGATGCGCGCTTCATCTCGAATTTCGCGGTGTTCCACCAGCGTTTCTCCACCAACACCGCGCCCGCATGGCACCTCGCCCAGCCGTTCCGCGTGCTGGCGCATAACGGTGAAATTAACACGCTCAAGGGCAACGTGAACTTCATGCGCAGCCACGAGGCAACCTTCCGTTCGCCCGTGTTCGAAGGGCTGGAAGACGAATTCGTGCCGGTGATTCCCGAACATACATCCGACACCGGCGCGCTCGATGCGGTGATGGAAATCCTCACCCGCGCGGGCCGTGCGCTGCCGTTGGCGAAATTGATTCTCATCCCGCCCGCATGGAGCATGATGCCCGAATTGCCGCAAGCGCATAAAGACCTCTACTCCTGCTGCAACAGCATTTCCGAACCGTGGGACGGCCCCGCCGCCCTCGCCGCCACCGATGGCGAATGGGTGATCGCGGGCATGGATCGCGGCGGCCTCCGCCCGATGCGCACCACCATCACCCATAGTGGCCTGCTCATTTGCGCCTCGGAAAGCGGCATGGTTCCGGTGGAAGAAGCCGACATCGCGGAGCGCGGACGCCTCGGGCCGGGAGAAATGATCGGCGTGCATTTGGGCCAAGGCAAACTTTACCACGACCACGAACTGAAAGATTACCTCGCCGCCGAGCAGCCCTACGGCGACTGGGTGCAGAAATTAGTGCAGCTAAAAGACATCATCGGCGACGCCACCGTGGCCGACACGCCCGCGCCCGACGCGCTGGTGCTACGCCAGCGCCAGAAAGCCGCGGGCTATACGCTTGAGGAAATGGACGCGATTTTGATGCCGATGGCGATGACGGCGAAAGAAGCCGTCGGCTCGATGGGCGACGATACGCCGCTGGCCGCGCTGTCGAGCCAGCATCGCCCGTTCCATCATTTCTTCCGCCAAAATTTCAGCCAAGTCACCAACCCACCCATCGATTCGCTGCGCGAGCGGCGGGTGATGAGCCTCTATACGCGCTTCGGCAATGACGGCAATTTCCTCGCGCTCGACAAATCGCACAGCAAAATTCTGCTGGCCGAATCGCCAGTGCTTTTGGGCTACGAGTTGCAAGCCCTCACCCGCCATTTCGAAACGCGCATCACCTATATTTCCACTCTGTTCGAAATCGATTCCGGCGAAGCTGGCTTGCGCATGGCGCTGGAAAAACTGGTGGCGGAAGCCGAGCGCGCTACCCGCGAGGGCAAATCCTTCCTCGTACTCACCGACAAAGGCATCAGCCCGCAGCACGCCACCATCCCCATGATACTGGCGGTGTCTGCCGTGCAGAGCCATCTGGTGCGCCAAAAGCTGCGCAAAAAAGCATCCATCATCGTGCGCACGTCGGAATGCTACGACGTGCATGCGCTGGCCGTGTTGATTGGTGCGGGCGCGACGGTAGTGCATCCCGCGCTGGCCGAAGAAAGCCTGCGCGCCGCGCATGCTGCCGGACATATGAAAGACCTGACACTGGCACAAGCGCTGGAGAATTACCGCGAAGCGATGAATCTCGGCCTGCTCAAGATCATGGCGAAAATGGGCATCTCGGTGGTGAGTTCCTATCGCGGTGGTCTGAATTTCGAGGTGATCGGTTTGAGCCGCGCGTTGGTGGCGGAATTCTTCCCCGGCCTGCCCTCGCGCATTTCCGGCATTGGCCTTGGCGGCATCGCCTCACGCCTGCGCGCGCTGCACGAAGCGGCGTTCGACCCCACTGCCAGCGACGCACTGCCCGTGGGCGGCTTCTACCGCGCCCGCGCTGCGCGTGGCGAGCAGCATGGTTGGGATGGCCAAGCGATCCATATTCTGCAAACCGCCGTTACCAAAGGCAGCTACCAGACCTACCGCAAATTCAGCGAAACCATTGCCGCTTTGCCGCCCATTCAACTGCGCGACCTGCTCGATTTCAAATTCGCGGCCACGCCGATTCCCATCGAGGATGTGGAGCCCATCACCGAAATTCGCAAACGCTTCGTGGCGCCTGCCATGTCGCTTGGCGCGTTAAGCCCGGAGGCGCACGAAACGCTGGCCATCGCCATGAACCGCATCGGCGCGCAATCGAACTCCGGCGAAGGCGGCGAAGGGGCCGAACGCTACACTCCACGCGAGAATGGCGACAACGCCAACTCCGGCATCAAGCAAATTGCCTCGGGTCGTTTCGGCGTCACTGCGCGTTACCTGATGAGCGCGAAAGAGCTGCAAATCAAAGTGGCGCAAGGCGCAAAACCCGGCGAAGGCGGCCAGCTTCCAGCGTTCAAAGTCACGGTAGAAATCGCGCGGCTGCGCCATTCCACACCGGGCGTGACGCTCATTTCCCCGCCGCCGCACCACGATATTTATTCCATCGAGGATCTGGCGCAGCTGATTTATGACCTGAAGCAAATCAACCCCACCGCACTGGTTTCGGTGAAGCTGGTGGCGCAAGCGGGCATCGGCACCATTGCGGCGGGCGTGGCCAAAGCACTGGCCGATAAAATCATCATCGCGGGCCATTCGGGCGGGACGGGCGCGAGCGCGTGGAGCAGCCTGAAATTTGCGGGTGCGCCGTGGGAAATGGGGCTTGCCGAAGCCAACCAAGTGCTGACGCTGAACCGCCTGCGCCACCGCGTGACGCTGCAGACCGATGGCGGGCTGAAGACCGGCCGCGACATCGTGATCGCCGCGCTTCTGGGGGCTGAGGAATACGCGCTGGGCACCGCCGCGCTGGTGGCCATGGGCTGCCTGATGGTGCGGCAGTGCCACAGCAACACCTGCCCCGTGGGCCTCACAACGCAGGACGACGAACTGCGCAAAAAATTCGAAGGCACGGTGGAAAAAGTTATCAACCTGATGAGCTTCGTGGCGGAAGAGGTGCGCGAGATTCTCGCCCGCCTCGGCGCCCGCAGCATCGACGAAATCATCGGCCGCAGCGACCTGTTGCGGCAGGTGAATCGCGGGGCGGAGGACATGGTCGATCTCGACCTCAACACCCTGCTCAGCCAAGCCGACCCCGGCCCGCACCCGCGCCATTCCTTGCGAGGCTTCCGCAACGAAGTGCCCGACACGCTCGACAAACAAATGCTTGAGGACGCCACCGCCGCCCTTGAACGCGCCGAGAAAATCCAGCTCGCCTACAATGTGCGCAGCACCATGCGCGCCATCGGCACGCGGCTTTCCTCCGCCGTCGTCGCACGCTTTGCGCCGAATGTGCTGAAGGAAGACCACATCACCCTGCGCCTGCGCGGCACGGCGGGGCAATCGCTGGGCGCGTTCCTCGCGCGCGGCATCCGCATCGAGCTGCTGGGCGACGCCAACGATTACGTCGGCAAAGGCATGTCGGGCGGCGTCATCGTCATCCGCCCCCGCCCCTCCAGCACGCTGGTGCCGCACGAACAAACCATCATCGGCAATACCGTGCTTTATGGCGCCACCTCGGGCCTGCTGCTGGCTTCCGGCCAAGCGGGCGAGCGGTTCGCCGTGCGCAATTCTGGCGCCGATGCGGTGGTGGAAGGCTGCGGCAGCAATGGCTGCGAATACATGACCGGCGGTACCGTGGTGGTGCTGGGCGCAATCGGTTACAACTTCGCCGCTGGGATGACCGGGGGCATGGCCTTCGTGTACGACCCCGATGGCGCGCTGCCCACCCACCTGAACGACGAGACCGTGGTGGCACAACGCCTTGCTTCCGTCCATTGGTCGGGCGTACTAAAAGCCCTCGTCGAGCGCCACTACGCCGACACCAACTCCCGCATCGCCGACCAATTGTTGGCCGCGTGGGACTATGAGAGCACGCATTTCTGGCAGGTATGCCCCAAAGAAATGCTGACGCGGCTGGCCATGCCGCTCACCGAGGCCGTCGCCGCATAACGCGTCGACATAAGCATCGAATTTATAATCCTCCGCTTCTGCACCATGGAAAATTTATCCCCCTGCGCGGAAACTGTGCCCATCAACAGCACTTAAGGAGTTTTTATGAATTCGATTATTTATCTTGTCGGCCTCGTGGTCATCGTATTGGCCATCCTTTCCTTCCTCGGCATCCATTAGGAGCATCGCATCATGGTAACCACCCCGATCCTCACCACGCGTTCGGTCGAGTGGAGCCCTGTAATTGCAGGCTCCCTCGTGGCGGGCGCAATTTCGCTTGTTCTCATTCAGTTCGGTAACGGCATTGGTTTGTCGTACAGCGACCTGAGCACTGACCAAGCGGTCACCCTCGGCAACATCATCTCCATCGGCCTTTGGGTCATTTGGGTACAGCTGATTGCTTCTGTATCCGGCGGCTATCTTGCCGGACGCATGACGACCCGCGTTGGCGGCGAGACCGAAAGCGAACTGCGCGACGGTGCGCACGGGCTTCTGGTCTGGGCGCTGTGCAGTGTAGTCACGTTGCTGTTAGTGGGCGCTGCTGCTGCGCTGGCAGCTTTGGCTGTGCAGCAAGGCGTTGCACCCGAACCGGCCATGTCGGAAGATATGGCGCAGAAAGCCGGTATCATCACTGGTTTCGGCGTTGCTACTTCGTCGCTGATCGCGGCGGTGGCAGCATGGGCATCCGCCGTTCTCGGCGGCGACCATCGCGACCGCAACCCGGATGTGAAACGGTACGTTTCCTTCCGCCGCGCCTAAACCTACATTTCTGTAGGCACCAAAACGCCGCCGCGACACTCGGTTCTTCCGAAGGTCGCGGCGGTTTTTTTAGTTCTGGCTGCGACGCAGATCGAGCGTGTGTGGGAAATCGGCGTTGACCTCGCGCGGGGGCACGGCCATGTGGCCCGGCGTGTGGCCCATCGCCTCGAAGCGCGACAGGCGGCGGCCTTCGGCCTCGTTGGCGTTCACCGGAATGGTTTCGTAATTGCGGCCACCGGGATGCGCGACATGGTACATGCAGCCGCCCAGCGAACGCTGGTGATGCGTATCGAGCAGGTCGAACACCAGCGGCGTATGCGCCGGAATGTTCGGGTGCAGCGACGAGCTGGGCGCCCATGCTTTGTAACGCACGCCAGCCACATACGAACCCGGTTCGCTCGTGGGGTGCAGCGGCAGGCGGCGGCCATTGCAGGTCACGGCGTGGCGCGCATCGGCCAACCCGCGCACCAGCACTTGCAGCCGCTCGACCGACGAATCCACCGAGCGGCTCATGCCGCCCATGCCAATCTCTTCGCCCATCACCGGCCATGCTTCGAGCGCCATGCGCAGCTCGATGCTGACATCGCCTAATTGCACCGCGCCGTAGCTGGGGAAGCGGAAGCTGAAGAACGGCGCGAACCAATCGAATGGGAAATCGTAGCCCCCGGCTTTCAACACCTCAAGCACCGCGCGGAAATCCTGCTCCACGTAATGCGGCAGCATGTAGGCGTCGTGCAACGATGTGCCGTGGCGCTGCAGCGGATAGCGGTAGGGCTGCTGCCAGAAATGCGCCACGCAGGCGCGCAGGAGTAGGCCTTGCAGCAGGTTCATTTGCGGGTGTGGCGTCATTTCAAACCCGCGCATTTCCAACAGGCCGAGCTTGCCGCGCGCGCCGTCGGGGCTGAACAATTTGTCGATGCAGAATTCGGCGCGGTGGGTGTTGCCGGTTAAATCGATCAACAGATTACGCAGCGCGCGATCGACGGCTTCCGGCTTCATGCCATCCGTAATTTGTGCGAAGGCGATCTCAAGTTCATAGAGCGAATCGTGGCGCGCTTCGTCGATGCGCGGCGATTGGCTGGTGGGGCCGATATACATGCCCGAGAACAGGTACGACAGCGCCGGGTGATGCTGCCAGAACGTAATGAGGCTTTGCAGCAGATCGGGGCGGCGCAGGAAGGGGCTGTCCTCGGTTTTGGCTGCGCCCATCACCAAATGGTTGCCGCCGCCAGTGCCGACGCCGCGCCCATCGAGCAGGAACTTCTCGGTGGAAAGGCCGGTCTGGCGTGCTTCTTCATAAACGATGGTGGTGATGGTTTTCATCGCCTGCCAATCGGCGGCGGGCTGCACGTTCACTTCGATGACTCCGGGGTCGGGCGTGACGCTGAAGCTGGTGACGCGCTGGTCGCTGGGCGGGGCGTAGCCTTCCAGCACCAGCGGAATGCTCTGTGAAGCGGCCACCATTTCGATGGCCGAAACCAGTTCGAGGAAATGCTCGATATGCGCCACGGGCGGCAGAAACAGATGCAGCACCCCGCCGCGCACTTCGGCGCAGAGTGCGCTTTTGATGAGGCCGTTCGCATCATCCAAAAATGCTGGCGCACCCAACGATTTTTTGGCGTGCGAGGCCAACGCCTTGAACAGCGCGGCGCGTTTGGGCAGGCTGCCCGTTTGCTCCTTCGGCGCGCGTTCGGGGTAGAGTTCTTTCTCCGATGCTTTCACATGCGGCAAGCTACCAAGCGGCAGGCGCAGGCCCGCGGGCGAATCGCCAGGCAACAGCACCATATGTTCGCCACGGAACGTCCAGCCGTTGCTGATCCAGCCTTTGCGCGTCGGCGAGAAATGCAGCGGCAGCACGTAGGCGACGGGGTCTTTCAGTTGCTGATCCATCAGCTTCTGCACCCGGGCGCGTTCGGCTTGCTCGTGCAAATCGGCCGCCAGTATTTCGCCTTCGATGGGCAGGCGGCGTTCTTTCCACAAATAATACGGCGTGTCCTCGCGCGCACCGAGCACGTAACTTTGCGGTATGCCTAATGTTTCCGCGAGGGCGGTGAGGAATGTTTTTGCCGTCGCTAAATTATGTTCGAGTTTCTGTTCGGGGTCAGCCAGCAACGCATCGTTTTCCCATATGGGTTCGGCGTCTGTGCGCCAGAAACAGTTCATGGCCCAACGCGGCAACAGCTCGCCGGGATACCATTTTCCCTGCGCGTAATGCAACAAGCTGCCGGGGGCGAATTTCTCGCGCAAACGCAGCAACAACGCGTTGCCCATCGTTTTCTTTTCGTCGCTTAAAGCGGTGAAGTTCCATTCGTCGCCGGTCTGGTTGCTGGCGGAAACGAAGGTCGGTTCGCCTCCCATTGTCAGCCGCACATCGCGTTTTTTCAAATCGCCATCAACGCGCGCACCCAGCGCATCGATCGCCGCCCATTGCTGGTCGGTGTAGGGTTTGGTGACGCGGCTTTCTTCGTCGATGCGCGTCACCGTCATCTCATGATGCAGCGTGGCTTCGCACGGCTCGATGGTACCGCTGATGGGCGCGGCGCTGAGCGGGCTGGGCGTGCAGCAAAGTGGAATATGCCCCTCGCCCACGAACAGGCCCGAGGTGGGGTCAAGCCCCACCCAGCCTGCGCCGGGGAGGTACACCTCCGTCCATGCATGCAGGTCGGTGAAGTCCACATCGGTGCCTGCGGGGCCGGTGAGCGGTTTCACATCGGGCTTCAGTTGAATGAGGTAGCCCGACGCAAAGCGCGTGGCGAAGCCCAGCTGGCGCAACATCTGGCACAGCAGCCACGCCATGTCGCGGCAGGAGCCACTTTTCATTTCCAGCGTCTGTTCGCAGGTTTGAATGCCCGGTTCCAACCGCACGAGGTACTGCAACGATTGGTTTAGCTTCTGATTAATGCCGACGAGAAAATCGATGACGCCCATGTTCTGCGCGGCATGCTCGGCGAGGAACGCCGTCTGCAACGTGCCATTTTCCTTCACTTCCAGATAGGGCGCCAGCTCTTCTCTCAAAAGCGGCTCATAGGCGAAGGGGAAGTCCTTGGCGTATTCCTCGAGGAAGAAATCAAACGGGTTGAACACGCGGATCTCGGTGATCAGATCAACCTCGACGCGGAACTCGGTGATTTTTTCGGGGAAGATCACCCGCGCCAAATGGTTGCCGAAGGGGTCTTGTTGCCAGTTGATGAAATGCTCGGCGGGCGTAATTTTCAGCGAGTAAGATTGAATGTGGGAGCGGGTATGCGGCGCAGGACGCAAACGAATGGTCTGGATGCCAAGCTCCACCGGCCGATCGTAGGTGTAGTGTGTCACATGACACAATGCCGCGCGCATGCCCATCAATGTTCCTTACAGAATTCGAGGTTTCCACATCGCTCTTTGACAACAGAGCGTAAAGGATTATCTTTTGCATTGCACCACATTCTATGGAGCTCCCTTGGGCAATATTACCAGTGACATTCTTGCGCTAAGCTTTGATAGCCTAAGTTCCCCCTCCATTCAGGTGAAGCTGCCGGCACAAGCCGACGGCACGCACCCGCTGGGATGGGGAGTGGCGTGGTACCCCAACGATAATCAAGCCGCCATCGTGAAAAAGGATCCGGTGGCGCGCGGCACCGACATCCAGCTCGAAAAACTGGCCGATTGGGAAGTGTTCCGCTCCACCGTGTTCTTCTGCAAAGCCAAGGGCGCGGCCAGCGGCTACACCCACCACGAGACCCAGCCGTTCAGCCGCAGCTTCGCCGGGCACGACTGGTTGTTCATGCATAATGGCGATCTCGACCGCGAGCAGTTGGCCGAAATGCATACCGACAAATCGCGCTTCCTTGAGCCGGTGGGCAACACCGATTCGGAGCTGGCCTTCTGCTACCTGCTCGGCAAGATCATCGAAACAGAAGCGCGCAAACTCGCCGATGTTCCGGCCGAAACAGTGCTGCAATGGTTCGAACAACTCGACGCGCTGGGCAGCGCCGACATGTGCCTCTCCGACGGGCTCACCGTCGTCAGTTACCATGGCACGCAATCGGCCCGCGAGCTGTATTACACGCGCCACTCCCCGCCCGACCAGACGTTGGCTTTCAATTCCGAGACCATGCTGCTCGACCTGCACGACCCGCGCGACACCTACCGCACCGCGTTCATGATCAGCTCCGCCCCGTTCGATGCGGGCAGCTGGCTGCAAATGCAGCCGGGGCAAATGCTCATCGTGCGCCGTGGCACGATCTTCTGGAACAGCCATCCAAACAACCAGCAGGTGGCGTTGTTCCCGAACCCCGCCACCCAGCCACCGCTCGACGAAAGTAAGAAATTCGCCGCCGTGCGCGCCGAGCAATCGCAGCTACATCAATCGACGGTGAATGTGCGCTCCATCACCCAGACGCCCGAGGGCGAGCTGCTGGCCTACCGCACGTTCGACCTCACGCACACCACCTCCTACAGCTATTCCGAGCCGGTGGAGCACAGCACGCACACGTTCCGCCTGCAACCGGTGGAAGACCCGATACAAGAAACCGTCAATGCCAGTTTCATCATTTCCTCCGAGGGCGAAGAGATTCGCTACGAGGACGTGTTCGGCAACCAGTCGATCCATTACAGCATCAACCGGCCCTACACGGAACTCACCGTCACCAGTACCAGCCGCGTGAAAATCTACGCCATGCCGCCGGACGATTTCAGCCAGTCGCGCCGTCGCTCCACCATTCCGCTAGTATGGATGCCGTGGCAGCGCCAGATGATGACGCCCTATTTGCTGCCGCCCGAGCTGCCGGAAACGCAGCTGCGCGAGCTGACGGAATACGCCACCAGCTTCGTCGAGCGTAACGACTACAACCTCGTCGCCACGCTGAAGGACATGAACATCACCATCTACCGTGATTACAAATACGTGCCCGGTGTCACCGCCCTCAGTACCACGCCGTTCGAGGTCTACACCTCGCGCGCGGGCGTGTGCCAGGATTTCGCCAATCTGTTCATCTGCCTTGCGCGGTTGCTTAGCATTCCCGCGCGCTACCGCATGGGTTACATTTATACTGGCGTGAATTACGCGAATAAAATCCAGTCCGACGCTTCGCATGCTTGGGTAGAAATCTACATTCCTTATGTCGGCTGGCGAGGGTTCGATCCCACCAACGGCTGCATGGTGGAACAGGACCATGTGCGCGTAGCCGCAGGCCGGAACTACATCGACGCCACTCCCACCAGCGGCACCATCTTCAAAGGCGGCGGAACCGAAACGCTGACCGTGGATGTGAAAATGGTGGAGGTGACCTCCTGATGGGTTTTGAGTCGTACCAGACCGAAGGGTTCTTCGACGAGTTGATCGGTGCGAACGGCAAGCCCCGGGCGGTGACAAAACCGCTCATCAAACACGTCAACGCCCTCAAAGCCGAGGAGCTCCGCCAATTGCAGACCACGGCGGAACTGGCGCTCTACCAGCAAGGCATCACTTTCAGCGTCTATGGCGACAAAGACGGCACCGAGAAGATTATCCCGTTCGACATCATTCCACGCGTGGTTCCCGGTGCGGAATGGACGAAGCTGGAGCTGGGCCTGAAGCAGCGCATCAAAGCGCTCAACATGTTCATCGACGATATTTACAACGACCAGAAAATCCTCAAGGACGGCATCATTCCCGCCGACCTTATCCTCTCCAGCGCCTGCTACCTCACGCAATGCAAGGGCCTAAAACCGCCGGGTGGCATCTGGATTCACATCACCGGCACCGACCTTGTGCGCGATGCGAGCGGCACCTATTACGTGCTGGAGGATAATCTGCGCTGCCCCTCGGGCATCTCCTATGTGCTGCAGAACCGCGCCATCCAGAAACGTACTTTCCCTAACGCGTTCGCCGCCATGAAGGTGCGCCCGGTCTCGAATTATACCGAGCATCTCTATCAGGCGCTGCACCATGCGGCACCGGCCAACAGCTCGAGGTCGCCGCGCATCGTGGTGCTGACGCCGGGCATTTATAACTCCGCTTATTTCGAGCATGCCTACCTTGCGCAGCAGATGGGCGTGCCGCTGGCCGAGGGCTCCGACCTCGCGGTGATCGACGATAAAGTGATGCTGCGCACTACCAGCGGCTACGAAAAAGTAGATGTGATCTACCGCCGCATCGACGACGAATATCTCGACCCCAAAGCCTTCCGCGAGGACTCGATGCTCGGCGTGCCCGGCATCATGGAAGCCTACCGCAAAGGCAATGTCACCCTCGCTAATGCCCCCGGCACCGGCATCGCCGACGACAAAGCGGTGTATGCTTACGTGCCCGCCATCATCCAGTATTACCTCGGCGAAGAAGCCATCATTCCCAACGTGCCGACCTACGCCTGCTGGGATAAGGAACAGCGCGAGCACGTGCTCGCCAACCTCGATTCGCTGGTGGTGAAAGCGGTGAATCTTTCCGGCGGTTACGGCATGCTGATCGGTCCACGCTCCACCGCCGCCGAGCGCAAGGATTTCGCCGCGCGCATCAAGAAAAACCCGCGCGATTACATTGCGCAGCCTACCTTGTCGTTGTCACGCAGCCCGACGCTCACCGACGACGGCATCGAAGGGCGCCATGTCGATTTCCGCCCCTACATCCTCTACGGAAAATCCATTTTCGTGCTGCCCGGTGGGCTGACGCGCGTGGCGCTCACCAAGGGCTCGCTTGTGGTGAACTCGTCGCAGGGCGGCGGCAGCAAAGACACATGGGTGCTCGCCGATGCTTAGCCGTACCGCCAGTGCCGTCTATTGGATGAGCCGCTATCTGGAGCGGGCGGAGAATGTTGCGCGCTTCGTGGCGGTGAACGTGCATCTGATGCTCGACATGGGCCTCACCCCCGGCACGGCGCAATGGAAACCGCTGGTCACCACCTCGGGCGACGACGCCGATTTCTCGAAACGCTACGCCGAAGCCAGCGAAAAAAACGTGCTGTATTTCCTGACCTTCGATAAGGAAAACCCCAACTCTATTTACAGCTGCGTGTGCAGCGCGCGTGAAAATGCGCGCACCGTGCGCGACGTGATCTCGCCCGAAATGTGGGAGCAGATCAACGCGCTGTACCATATGGTAATCGAGCATAGCCGCCGCAAAAGCATTGGCAACCTGCAGCAATTCTATGTCGAGGTGCGCCGCGCCAGCCACCTGTTTGCGGGGCTGACCGAGAACACCATGTCGCATGGCGAAGGCTGGCATTTCGCGCGCATGGGCCGCATGCTGGAACGCGCCGACAAGACCGCTCGCATCCTCGATGTGAAATATTTCCTGTTGCTGCCCGGTGCCGAATACGTCGATTCCCCGCACGACATCGTGGAATGGGGCGCGGTGCTGAAATCGGCCAACGCGTTCGAAATGTACCGCAAACATTGCCACAGCATCCATTACAAGGAAGTGGCGGAGTTCCTTATTTTCGATACCGGCTTCCCGCGCTCCATGGCCCGCTGCGTCAACACCGCCGCGCGTTCGCTCGCCGCCATCACCAAGGAGCTGAACGTGAAAGTGCCGGCGCAGGCAGAAATGGCCACGCTACAAAACACCCTCGCTTCCACCAGCATTGAAACAGTGCTGGGCAACGGACTGCATGAGTTCATTGATGTGTTCCAGTTCAACCTGAACGTGGTCGATCAGGCCATCTACCGCTCGTTCTTCGCGCTTTATTCCGAGACCAGCACGTAGCGCCGACGCGGCAGCATGCCCCAGGCGAACCCTGCCGCTTTCTGTAACTTTCCGTGCGAACGCACCATCGCTTGCTCGGGCATGGCGGCGGGCGTGGATATCAGAATGCGCGGCACCCGCCCCTGCACCAGAATGCGGCTATGGCTGGGTGCGTTGAGCGCCGCATCGAGCGCTGGCCAAGCGCGCAGACGCGCAGCAATGTCGGCCCCGGCCTCCTGCATGTTCTCCAACGCCACGAACAGCGCGAGTTGATGACGGTTAAGCCGTAATGCGCGCGCG
This sequence comes from Rickettsiales bacterium, assembly GCA_037968615.1. Classification (GTDB taxonomy): domain Bacteria; phylum Pseudomonadota; class Alphaproteobacteria; order Rickettsiales; family UBA3002; genus QFOX01. Next base: position 43,019 of record JBBKVX010000009.1, on the reverse strand, counting down.
CCAATAAACATGCGTGCGCCCTCGCGGCGATAGACCGGCCATATCTGCAAGCTGCGTACCGATTCCAACGTGCAGTCCACGCTGAACTCGGGATGGTCGATCCGCCCTTCGATGCGCACGGTCAGGATGGCTTCCATGCTGTGCGGCAGGCCGTAAAGCCGCGCGTCGTATTCGTTCAGCGCGGCGATGTCAGCGTGGGTAAGGCGCACGGCCTGCGCGTCGTCGGCGCGGGTAAGGCGCACGCCACTTTCGTTCCAATCCTGCTGCCATGTGACGGCGATTTTCATGGTGCAGGTATGGGCATGGGGGTGGGTTTGGGCGCGGCTTTTTTGGTCAATCTCGGCTGATAATCCGTGGCGTGCATGTTGAAGCGAATGTCGATGCGGCGGTTGGGATCGAGGTTCACGCGGTCGACCGGGCGGCGGTCGGCATAGGCACTGACACCCAACAGCGGCTCGCGGCCCAGATTAGTAATGCCCTGCTCCAACTGCGGCTGCGCCGCCACCATGGTCTCGTACACACTAATCGCGCGGAAAGCCGAAAGCTCCCAGTTGCCGTAGCCTTGCGGGCTGCTGAAGGGACGCTTGTCGGTATGGCCTTCGATGAGTACGGAATCGAGGGTGATAGGCTGTGTGTACCAGTCGCAAGGCGCCGTTGACGTCGCCGCACAGGGCAGCAACTCAGCCAGCACCTTGGCCAGCGTTACCACCATTTGCGTCCCCTGTTCCGACAGTTTCCACTGGCCGGATTCGAACAACTGCTCTTCCGGCAAGCGCACGATGCCGTTGGCGGGATCAAGCTTTAACGCGGTGCCGCCCTCCGCCATGCGCTTGCCGATTTCCGTCAGCACATGCGCACGAATCTCGTCGCTGGTGAAGGTGGGTTCTTCCACCACCTCGTCCTGTTTCAGGTTGAGGCCGAACACCATCAGCAGCAGCATAAACAAAAAGATGACACCGACCAGCAGGTCGGTGAACGCGGTGAAGAAATGTTCGGACGATTCTTCGTGGTGCGGCATGTTATTTGGCCTGGTTGAGCTGCAAGGTCACTTCGGTGGCGATGTCGTCGGCAAGGTGGGTGAAGCTGCGCGTGGTCTGCTCCTGCGCCACCAGCCATTGATAGAGCAACTGCTCGGTGGTGACGAGCTGGGTGCGTGTTTCCACCGTTTCGCAGAAGCGGTGGATGTCGTTCATCGCGCGGTTGAGCCATGCTTTCTGCGCGAACGACAACAGAATGCTGAGCGAAATGCCCGCCACGGAACTGATGAATTTCACGCTGGCAATGTCGAGCAGTTGCACGAGTGCTGCCTGCGTTTGCGCCACATCGGCGGAATGCGCGAGGCCGCGCGCTGCCACGGAAATAGCCGCCACCAGCCCGATGAAGGTGAAGAACAGGCCGAGGCTAATGAGGTAGCCCGGCATGGCGTTGAACTGGCGCAGGTTGAGGCGCGGCGCAAGCAGGCTGGCCTGATGGAAGAATTCCTGTGGGCGACGGCTGATACGTACCAAATCGCGGCTGCTGTCGATGATCACGGTTTTGGCGAACTCCGCCCATGGCCGCGCGAACAGTTTTTGCCCCGCGAACTGGTCGTTCAGTGTTTCGAATTGAGTGTAGAAGCCTTGCGTGCTGTTGATGTCGGCGACCAGTTTGGTGGCGCGACGCACCGCCGCGCGCACGCTGCTTAGCCGCGCCCAGCCTTCCAAAAGCCCGTAGAGGAACACAAAGCCGATGACGCCGCAGAACACGTACGGTGCGTGCGGGGAGGAAAGAAATTCAATGATGGTGAGCCACATAGATCCCTCATGCGCCATTTCGGCGGGTTAGGCCATGAGGTTTATCGCATTGAAACCGCTCTGTCAGCCGCTGTTTCGAGCAATGTCGGTTGAAGCGGACGCTCTTTAATGTGCCTGAATGGAACGGGTCACCACGCCCCAGATCACCACGCCATGCTCCTGATCGACCGGGATTTCCTTATAGGCCGGGTTCGCGGGCATGAGGAAGGCTTTGCCGTTTTTCATGATGAGGTATTTCACTGTCATCGCGCCTTCGACGGCGGCGACGACGATTTTGCCGTTGGCGGGTTTCATGCGGCGGTTCACCAGCATCAGGTCACCGTCACGGATGCCCGCATCCTTCATCGAGTCGCCGGCGGCGTAGACCATGAAGGTGTCCTCAGGTTCCTCGACCAAATAGGATACCAGATCCATCCGGTCTTCCATCGAGTCGTCGCCGGGCATGGCGTAGCCTGCCTGCACGCGGCTGGCATAGACGGGTAGCTTCAAGCCGCCAGTGATGGCGAATTGCTTGATCTGGTCGACCATGCTCGCGGGCACGCGAATGCGTTCCGTTGGTTCGCCGTACGTGCCTTTGCCTTTGGGGCGACCTGCACCTTTTCTTACACCACCATGCGCCAAAACGGCCTCCTATTAATGGGACAGAAATCAAGTTGCGCTATTTGGCTTCGTTCGTCAAGGGTGTTTTTTGGGGCCTACAAAAGCCCCTGCACTTCCGCCAGCCGCCCGATGGACACATCGGCAGCGGTAGGGTTTCCTTCGGGATTCAGCAGGATGCTGGTGCCGATGGCGGCGTTCTTTGCGGCCTGAATATCAGTTTCGCGGTCGCCGATCAGCAGCGAGTTTTTCAGGTCGATGCCCAAATCCTTGGCCGCGCGTAGCATCATGCCGGGATTGGGTTTGCGGTCGTAGGAATCGGCGTCGGGATGCTCAGGAGAATAATAGAGCGCGTCGAACGGAAGCTCGGTTTTCAGCCAATCCATCAGCGTGTGAAAGTCTGCTTCGGTGTAGAGGCCGCGGCCGATGCCGGACTGGTTGGTGACGATGACGATGGCGTAGCCTTTGGCTTTCGCGGACTGCACCAGTTCGTGGATGCCATCGACGAACTGGAAATTTTCGCGCTTATGCACGAATCCATAATCGATGTTGATGACGCCATCGCGGTCGAGGAACAGGGCTTTCATACCGCTACTATAGGAGTGCGCGCGCGCAGCGCAATCCCAACTATTCCCAAATGGTCACAACCTGTCCCAATGCATCCCAAATTTGGTGTTGTGGGCGCTTGCCCACTACGGAATTTATAATTTTTGGGTATGATGGACGCAGAACGCAGGATTTGCCTGCGTCGTCACGTATCATTCTTATGGCCATGCAACAAAATCCAAAAAGAATCAAACATATCAAACGCTACGCTGCCATGGCGGCGTTATTGCTTGTGGGGCTTTTCTGGTGGTCGCCTTGGCCGGGCGGGGCGGATGAAAACCGAGCTCTGGAGCTGGTGAAGGTAACGCGCGCCACCATTGAAGAGACAGTAACCGCGCAGGGCAAATTAGAACCGAAAGAATTCGTGGATGTGGGCGCGCAGGTTTCGGGACAGTTGGAGAAGCTGCATGTCGAAATCGGCGACGATGTAAAAAAAGGTGCGCTGATCGCGGAAATCGATCCGCAGATTTATGTGGCGCAGGTGGCGGCCGATGAGGCGCGATTGAAAACGCTGCGCGCGCAACTGGCCGAGCAGCAGGCGCAGGTAGAGTTCAGCCAAAGCGTCTACGCGCGCAACCAGAAGCTGGTGAAAGCCGACGCGGTGAGCAAGGAGACGCTGGAAAGCAGCCTCAAGGAATTCAAGGCCGCGCAGGCGCGCACCAACTCGTTCAAGGCACAGTTGGAAGAAGCGCAATCGCAACTCGACGCCAACAAAGCGAACCTCGGCTACACAAAAATTTACGCGCCGATCGATGGAACGGTAGTGTCGCAAACCTCGAAAGAGGGCCAGACGCTGAACGCCAACCAGACCGCGCCAGTCATCGTGCAGGTGGCGAACCTCGACACGATGACGGTGCGCGCGCAGGTGGCGGAGGCCGATGTTTCGCGGCTGAAACCGGGCATGACGGTGTATTTCAACACGCTGGGTTCCGAGCGCCGCTGGACCAGCACGTTGCGCCAACTGTTGCCCTCGCCCGATGGAACGGTGACCGACGTGGTGCTTTATAATGCACTGGTCGATGTGGTGAACACCGACAAAGCGCTGATGACCGGCATGAGCACACAGATGTTTTTCCAACTCGGCACCGCCGAGAACGCGCTGGTGATTCCTGCCCGCGCGTTGGGCAAAAAACTGCCCGATGGCGAACGGTACGAAGTGACGGTGAAAACCAAGAAGGGCATAGAGACGCGCGAAGTCGCCATCGGGCTGATGAACCGCACGCAGGCAGAGGTGCAAAGCGGACTGACGGAAGGTGAGGAAGTGGCCATACCCACCACGGATGCGACTGGTGCCGCGAAAGCGCGCCGCGTGCCGCGGATCTAGCCATGGAACCGCTGCTTATTGTCGATCACGCCAGCCGCGTTTACCACACAGGTGACAACGAACTGCGCGCGTTGGACGATGCGTCGCTGAGCATTTGGCCGGGCGAATTCGTGGCCATTATGGGGCAATCGGGCTCGGGCAAATCGACGCTGATGAATATTCTCGGTTGCCTCGACCGCGCGTCGAGCGGCAGTTACCGCATTCGTGGCCGCGAGGTGGGCGAGCTGAACGCCGACGAGCTGGCGGCCCTGCGCCGCGACACGTTCGGGTTCGTGTTCCAGCGTTATAATTTATTGGCCACCGCCACGGCGGAGGAGAATGTCGAGATCCCCGGCATCTACGCCGCCATGCCTAAATCAGCACGTAATGCGCGGGCGCGTTCGTTGCTGGCGCAATTGGGACTGGGCGAGCGCGGCGCGCATAAACCGTCGGAGCTTTCGGGCGGGCAGCAACAGCGCGTGGCGATAGCCCGGGCGCTGATGAACGACCCGCCCATTATTCTAGCGGATGAGCCGACCGGGGCGCTCGATAGCAAAAGTTCGGAAGAGGTGATGGCGCTTTTGAAGCAGTTGAACGCCGAGGGCCGCACCATCATTCTCATTACCCACGACGCGGCGGTAGCGCAGCATGCCAGCCGCGTCCTGCATCTGTTCGACGGACGCATCGTGGAGGAAACGGGCGAGGTGTGCCCCTCCTCCATCGCCCTGCCCCCGCCGCCGCATCGCGGCCATGCGGGCCTGTTGCCGGAGATCGACGAAGCAGCAAAAACCGCCATGCGCTCGCTGCGCGCCAACAAATTCCGCACGGCGCTGACACTGCTCGGCATCATCATCGGCGTGGCGTCGGTCGTCACCATGTTGGCAGTGGGCAGCGGCAGCAAACAGCAAGTGCTCGACCAAATTACCGCCATGGGCACCAACCTGCTTTCGGTGCGCCCCGGCGCGCCCGGCGTGCGTGGGGATGGGAATGTAACCACCCTGACCATCGCCGACACGGAAGCAATTTCTGAGCTGGCGCATGTGGATGCGGTGGTGCCGGAGCGCAGCGGTTCGTACAAGGTGCAGTACGGCAATGTGGATGTGCAGACCCCCGTGCAAGGCGTGGGCGCGGCGATGCCGTTCGTGCGCGACTGGCCCACTGTGCGCGGCAGTTTCTTTACCGACCGCGACGTGCGCTCCTACGCGCCGGTGGCCGTGCTGGGGCAAACGACGGTGAATAATTTATTCCCCAACGGCGAAGACCCAGTGGGCAAATACGTGCTGGTGAAGAATGTGCCGTTCGAGGTGATCGGGGTGCTGGAACCTAAGGGCGCGTCGGGCTGGGGCGGCGACCAGGACGACACGGTGGTGGTGCCCATTACCACCGGGCTCATTCGCCTGTTCGGCATGAATTTCCTGAGCGCGGTGACGGTGCGGGTGGACAGCATCGAGGCAATTCCCGGCACGGAAGCTTCCATCAACGCGCTGCTGCTGGCGCGGCATCGGCAACAGGATTTCCAAACGCGCAACATGGCCTCGTTCATCGATATGGCGAGCGACACCTATAATACCTTCACGCTGCTGCTGGGTGCGGTGGCGGCCATTTCGCTTTTGGTGGGCGGCATCGGGGTGATGAATATCATGCTGGTGAGCGTGACGGAGCGCACGCGCGAGATCGGCATTCGTATGGCGACGGGCGCGCGGCGGCGAGACATTATGCTGCAGTTCAACACGGAGGCGGCGGTGGTCTGCACCATCGGCGGCATCCTGGGCGTGGCGGCGGGTCTGGCTCTGGCGCTTGGTTTGAAGCTGTTTAGCGTACCGATTTTAATTACGCCTATGCCGGCGATTATTTCCTTCACCTGCGCGGTCACCACCGGATTGATCTTCGGTATCTGGCCCGCCAGCAAAGCCGCGCGGCTCGATCCGGTCGTCGCGCTGGCTTCGGAGTAGCTTCATGAAAACAACCCTCATCCTTCCCGTTCTTTTCCTTGCCGCGTGCTCGTTGGCGCCCGACGCGGTGGTGCCGACCGAGCGCGTGCCGGAGAACTGGCGCGGCAGCGCGACGACAGAAATGGATGCCACCGCGCAATGGAGCGATTTCGGCAGTGCGGAGCTGGAGCAGCTCATCGCCACGGCGCTTGCTAACAACACCGATCTCTCGGTGGCGCTCGCGCGCATCGAGCAGGCGCGGGCCAGCGCCGACATTGCGGGTTCGGGGTTGTATCCGCAGGTGGATGCTTCCGGCTCGGCGGGGCGGCAGCGCAGCGACAGCGGTGGCATTCGCCGCACCGACAACAGCAGCAGCGCCACGCTTTCGGTGGCCTACGAACTCGACCTGTGGCAGCGCAACCGCAACCAGCTCGACAGCGCGTTGTGGCAATTGCGCGCCACGCGCACCGACCGCGACGCGCTGGCGTTGCTGGTGTCGTCGGAAGTGGCGCGGCTTTATAGTGGGGTGATGGCGGGCGATGCGCGCGTGATCGTGGCGGAGAAGAACCTCGCCAACGCGCGCGACGTGCTGCGCATTACGGAACTGCGGCATCAAGAAGGCGCGATCTCGGGGCTGGAGCGGGCGCAGCAACGCACCTCGGTGGCGAATACGGAAGCGGCGATTGCCAGCATCAAGAACCAACGCGCGCTGTTCTTTAACCAGCTGGCGCTGGTGGTAGGCACCACGCCCGCGCAATTGCAACTGGCGACGGGCAGCACCTTGGAGCAGCTCGCTGTACCGAAGGTGGCGGTGACCAGCCCGTGGGCGCTGCTGGAACGCCGCCCCGACATTGCAGCGGCGGAAGCGCGGCTGCGCGCGGCGAACATCGATATCGGCGTGGCGCGGGCCAACGCATTGCCCAGCCTTTCGCTGGGGTTGAACGCGGGGGTGGTGGGCAATCCGTCGGGCACGCTGGTGGGTTTGGCGGCGTCGTTCTTCGCGCCGATTTTCCAAGGTGGGACGTTGCAAGGCGAGATCGATCGCAGCGAAGCGGCGCGTGACGAACAGGTGGCGGCCTACGAAGGTGTGCTGCTGGTGGCGTTCCGCGAAGTGGAGGATGCGCTGAGCAATTACGAGGCAGCGACGGCGCGGCGTGACAGTCTTGCCAATGCTTCGGAGGAAGCGCGCAAGGCCGACGATATCGGCCGCGCACAATTCGATGCAGGCTCCATTGATTTCACGACGCTACTGAATACGCAGGCCGCATTACTGCAAGCGGAGGATGGGTATCTAAGTGCGCGGCAGGACCAGTTGGCCGCCGCCATCGACCTGATGCGCGCGCTGGGCGGGCCGGTCGCTAGCGAATAAGGCCGCGGAAGAACGTTTCCACCAGCGGCGTGGCTAACGTCTCGATGGGATAGTTCTCGGGGTCACTCAAATAATCCCAGAACACGCCGGAGATGAAACCATGCATGGCGGTGGCGGCGAAATCAGGCGTCACGCCCTCGGCGAATGCATGCTGCTGAGCAATTTGGGTGAAGACGTGCAGAAACTTAGCGTGCACTTCCTGCCGCTTGTTGCATATCTCGTGGCCGTATTCGCTGTCGTCGCAATGGTACTCGCCACTGCGCAGGCGCATGATGGTGAACACGTTGCGCGTATGCGCGTCAGTGCCGAGGGTTTTGAAGACGTGGATGCACATGGTTTTTAGGCCGGTGAGCGGGTCGTCGCCGCCGGTAAGCTCGGCGAACAGCATGTCCATGGGTTCTTTCACCCGGCGGTGCATGGCTTGGAATATGGCTAATTTATTTTCGAAATGCCAATAAACCGCCCCACGGGTAAGGCCCGCTTCTTTGGCGATTTCCTGCAACGACGAATTGGCCACGCCCCGGCGCAAGAACACGATCTCTGCTGCATCCAGCAACGATGTGCGTGTTTTTTCTGCGTCCTCTTTGGTACGTCTGACCATGAATTATTGCTTTTATTTAATGTTGCGTTGCCGAAACTTCTATTGCCAACATACATGAATGTATGTATAAAGTCATTAACAAAAATAGCCAAAAAAGAGCAATTTGTATGGTGTATCCTACCCGTTCCCGCCGCTCGCCGGTGCTGCGCAACATGATCGTTCTGGCCGTATTGCTGGCGATTCTTTACGTCGCGTACCGATTGATCTTCGGTGGTGAAGAACCTCAAGCATATACACCGCCGCCCCCAGCCGTGACGGTGCAAGAAATCGAAGTGAAGGACATTCCACTGGTATTTGATTATCCCGCACGCCTTGCCGGTTCGCGCGAAGTGGAAATTCGCGCCCGCGTCGGCGGCATTTTGCTGAGGCGCGCCTACACCGAAGGCAAGTTCGTGAAACGCGGCGATTTGTTGTTCCAGATCGACCCCGCCCCCTACGAAGCCGCCCTCGCCGAAGCCAAAGCCAGCTTCAGCCAAACCGACCGTGACTACCGCCGCGCCGTGACGCTGAAACGCCAGAAAGCATTGAGCGCGCGTGAGTTCGAACAATCGGAAGCCTTCTATGGCGCGGCCAAAGCGCAGCTCGATACCGCCAAAATCAATCTCGCCTACACCACCGTGCGCGCGCCCATCAGCGGCTACACCAGCCGCGAGAACAACTCCGAAGGTTCGCTGGTGACCGCCGACATGACCGTGCTGACACGCGTGACGCAGCTTGACCCGATGTATGTGGAATTCGCCTACCCCGACAGCGAAGCAATGATGCAGCGCCAAGGCGTGGCCAATGGCTCGATTACCCTGCCCGCTGACAAAACGCTGCATGTTGAAATCATTTCGAACAATGGCGAAAGCTACGCGCAACAAGGCACCATCAAATTCACCGACAGCATCATTAGCCCGGATACCGGCACCGTGAGCGCCCGCGCGATCGTACCGAACAAAAACCAGAGCATCATGCCCGGTCAGTTCGTGCGCGTGAAAGTGAAAGGCATGACGAAAGTCGACGCCATCGGCATCCCCGAACGCGCCATCATGCAGGGGCCGATGGGCACCTTCGTGTATACTGTAACGCCGGAGAACAAGGCAGCGATCACCGTGGTGGAACTGGGGCTGCTGAACAACGGCAACCAACTCATCACCAAAGGTCTGAAAGAAGGTGATAAGGTCATCACCGAAGGCATGATCAAAGCGCGCCCGGATGCGCCCGTTTGCATCGATACCGGCACGGAAGATTCGCCCTGCAATCCAGCCAACGCCGCTAAGAAGCAACCCAAGGACGAAGCCCCCGCAGCCCCTGCCCCCGCCGCCAAGGCGAAGGAATAGCGCATGTTCTCAAAGTTCTTCATCGAACGTCCGGTCTTCTCTGCGGTCATCTCCATCATCATTGTGATCGGCGGCCTGCTGGCGCTGCGTACGCTGCCGGTGGCGCAGTATCCTGAAATTATTCCGCCGGATGTTTCGGTGTCCACCAGCTATCCGGGCGCTTCGGCCGAGGTGATCGCCAACACCGTGGCCGCACCGCTGGAGCAACAGATCAACGGCGTGCCGAACATGATCTATATGCGCTCGTCCAGCGCCAACTCGGGCAGCATGAACCTGACCGTGACCTTTGATATCGGCACCGACCCCGATCAGGCCACCATCGACGTGAACAACCGCGTGCAGGCCGCCCTCGCGCGCATGCCGGAAGAAGTGCGCCGCCAGGGCGTGAACGTGAGCAAACGCTCCGGCGCGATTCTGGAAGCCATCGTGATGTATTCACCGAACGGGCGCTACGACCCAGTGTTCGTGAGCAACTACGCGCTGCTGAACGTGCTGGACGAAGTGCGCCGCGTGCCGGGCGTGGGCGATGCGTCGCTGATCGGCACCATGGATTATTCGATGCGCATCTGGTTGCGCCCCGACAAACTGGCGCAATATAAACTGACGCCCGCCGATGTGGCCGATGCCGTACGCGAACAGAACTCGCAATTCGCTGCCGGACAGTTTGGGCAGGAGCCGATGGCCAACCCTCAGGCCTTCACTTTTACCGCCACCACGCGCGGACGGATGGTCGACCCGAAAGAATTCGAAGAGATCATTCTTCTGGCCGACAAAAGCGGCGCAACACTACGCCTGAAAGACGTAGCGCGCGTGGAACTGGGCGCGCAAGATTACGGCTTCGTCGGCCTGTACAACGAGAAACCCGCCGCCATTATTCGGGTGAGCCAGCAGCCGGGCGCCAACGCGCTCGACGTGACCAAACAAGTGAACGCGACCATGGAGCGTTTGTCGAAACGCTTCCCTGATGGCATCGCCTACAACGTGCCGTTCGACACGACGAAATTCGTTCAGGTCTCCATTCATGAAGTGATCAAAACCTTCGCCGAAGCATTGGTGCTGGTGGTGCTGGTGGTGTTCCTGTTCCTGCAGAATGTGCGCGCCACCATCATTCCGCTGCTGGCGGTTCCGGTGTCGCTGGTGGGCACGTTCGCGGGCATGTACATGCTCGGATTCTCCATTAACCTGCTGACGCTGTTCGGCATGGTGCTGGCCATCGGCATCGTGGTGGATGACGCCATCGTGGTGATCGAGAACGTGGAGCGCATCATGCGCACCGAAGGGCTAAAGGCCAAGGAAGCCGCCATCAAGGCAATGAATGAGGTGACCGGCCCCATCGTCGCCATCGTGCTGGTGCTGTGCGCGGTGTTCGTGCCGGTGGGCTTCATGGGTGGCATGACCGGCGAGATGTACCGCCAGTTCGCCATCACCATCGCCATCTCCGTCATCATCTCGGGCATCGTGGCGCTGACGCTGTCGCCTGCCCTGTGCGCTCTGTTCCTCAAAGACCACGACCACAGCAAAGAGAACCGCTTCTTTGCCTGGTTCAACGAACGGTTCGACCGCATCACCAACGGCTACATGCGCGGGGTGAAGTTCTTTATCCGCCGCATGGGCGTGGCGCTGTTCCTGTTCGCCGGGCTGCTGGTGATTACCGTGCTGCTTTATAACCGCGTGCCCAGCTCGCTGGTGCCGCAGGAAGACCAAGGCTATGTGCTGGCAGTGCCGATTCTGCTGCCGGGCGCGTCGCTCGACCGCACGAAAGCGGTCACGGCCGAGCTGTCGAAACGGTTGGTAAAAGAGGAAGACGCCGAACACGTGACCATGTTCGCGGGCTTCGATCTGCTGGCCGGGGCGCAACGCACCAATGCCGGGGCATCGTTCGTGGTGCTCAAGGATTGGAGCAAACGCAAAGGCAAGGAACACAGCGCCGATAGTTTCACCGGCAAGGTGATGGCCGCAGGCGCCAACATGAAGGACGCCATGGTGCTGTCGTTCAGCCCGCCGCCCATCACCGGCATCAGCCTTACCGGTGGGTTCGAGGGCTATCTGCAGAACCGCGAAGGCGCGTCGGTGAAGAAGATCGCTGAGACCGCCGCGAAACTGGTGGCCGCCGCCGCCAAACGCCCGGAACTGGCGGGCGTGCAAACCACCATCGCCGCCAACGTACCGCAATATTACATCGACCTCGACCGCGCCAAGGCCAAGGCGTTGGGCGTGCCGATCACCTCGGTGTTCGCCGCGATGCAGAGCACGTTCGGCAGTTATTACGTGAACGACTTCACCTATTCGGGCCGCATCTTCCGCGTCAGTCTTTCGTCGGAAGCGGAGTTCCGCGAGAAGCCGGAAGATTTGAAACAAGTCTATGTGCGCGCCAATGACGGCAGCATGATTCCGCTTTCGTCACTGGTCACGGCCACGCGCATTCTTGGGCCCGATCTGGTCGACCGCTTCAACATCTACCCAGCCGCCAAAATTCTGGGTGGCCCGGCACCGGGATATTCGTCGGGACAGGCGCTTCAGGCGATGGAAGAATTGGCCGCAAGCGAACTCGGCGCAAGCTACAGCTTGGCGTGGGCCGGGCAGGCCTATCAGGAGAAAGCCGCGGGCGGTGCAGGCACCAGCGCGATGCTGTTTGGGTTGATCATGGTGTTCCTCATTCTGGCCGCGCAATACGAACGTTGGAGCTTGCCGCTGGCCGTGCTGACGGCTGTGCCGTTCGGTATTTTTGGGGCGCTGCTGTTCACTTGGGCGCGCGGACTTAACAACGATGTGTATTTCCAGGTGGGGCTGCTGACGCTGGTGGCGCTGTCGGCCAAGAACGCGATTCTCATCGTGGAGTTCGCGGTGCTGCAGCGGCAGAAAGGCAAATCCATCAAGGAGGCGGCGATTGAAGCAGCGCAGCTGCGTTTCCGCCCGATCGTGATGACCTCGCTGGCGTTCATTCTGGGTTGCGTGCCGCTGGCCATTAGCTCCGGTGCTGGGGCGGCGAGCCGCCACGCCATTGGTACTGGCGTCATCGGCGGCATGTTGGCCGCGACGGTGCTGGCAACGTTCTTCATTCCTGCCTTCTACCTGCTCATCACCGATCTGGCGGAGCGCGCCAAGAACCGTGGCAAAAAACCCATCCATCGGGAGCCGCCGCATGCGTAAGCTTTCCCTCCTCGCCTCATTGCTGCTCAGCGCCTGCATGGTCGGCCCCGATTATGCGATGCCCAGTTTCGAACTGCCCAGCAGCTGGACGGACAAAGCGCCCAGTGAGGGCGAAATGGCAACCACTAAATGGTGGGAAGATTTCAACGATCCGGCGCTGAACGCGCTGGAAGAAGAAGGCCTCACCGCCAACGCCGATATTGCGCTGGCCGCTGCGCGTGTGGCGGAAGCCCGCGCCATCCTGCGGCTTACGGACGCCGACCTCTACCCGACCCTGTCGGCGCAAGCCGGTGCCCGCCGCACGGGGCCGAGCGACCAATCGCGCCAAGGTGCGTTCGGGGGCAGCAAACCCTACAATGATTTCAGTGTCGCCGCGGTGCTGGATTACGAGATCGATCTGTGGGGCAAACTGCGCCGCGGTTCGGAATCGGCGCAGGCGCAACTGCTGTCCGAGAAGGCCAACCGCGACGCGGTACGCCTCGCCGTGGCCAGCGACATCGCCACCAACTACTTCAACCTGCGCGCGCTCGACAGCCAACTCGCCATCACGCGCGACACCATCACCTCGCGGCAGAACGGGTTCGACTACCAGAAGAAACAATACGACGCCGGGGCCATCGATGTGCTGAGCTTCCGCCGCGCCGAGGCCGAACTGGCCGCCGCCGAGGCCACATTGCCGATGCTGGAACAGGCGCGCGTGGAGCAACAGAACGCACTGTCGGTGCTACTTGGCCGCTCGCCGAAAGCCATCGTGGAAGCGCCGCTGGCGAAACAGGAACATATCGCCAACCTGCCAGTTCCGCCGACGCTGCCTGCCAATGCGCCCTCGACGTTGTTGCAGCGCCGCCCAGACATTGCCGCCGCCGAGCAGCAGTTGGTTGCCGCCAACGCGCAGATCGGCGTAGCGATTGCGGATTATTACCCGAACCTGTCGCTCTCGGCGTTGCTCGGGCTGGCCAGCGCCGACATCGACAATCTCATGAAAGGCTCCGCCCGCGCGTGGGATGCGGGCGCGACGAGCGTGCTGCCCGTGCTCGATTTTGGCCGCACCGGCGGCAATGTCGACGCCGCCAAAGCACGCACCGAACAGGCGCTGGTGAATTACCAGCAAGTGGTGCGTCTTGCCTTTGCCGATGTCAGCAACGCGCTGAACCGCTTGGAAACCACACAAGCGCAACTCGATGCGCAAACGCGCAAGGTGAAGGCTAACGAAGAAACCTTCCGCGTGGCGGGTCTGCGCTACGATGCGGGCTACGCCACCCAGCTCGACCAATTGGACGCGCAACGCCAATTGTTCCAGGCACAGCTTAACCAGATCAGCGCCATGCAGGAGCGCCTGAGCGCCGTGGTGACGCTGCAAAAAGCCATCGGCGGCGGCTGGAATGTGCCGGAAGACGCGCCGACTACTGCCCCGGCGGAGGCTGAAGTGCCTGCCCCCGCACCGGAAATTTCCAAAGCACCGGAGAGCATCGAAGCCCCGAAAGCCGAGGAAAAACCTGCAGTCGTGCCGTTCGGCAAACCAACGCCGCGCCCGCGTCGTTAATTTTTCTTTCGCAAATGCGAACGAACATACGATCTATTTATGCGCTTATAGCGTAAGATGCTTTTTTACCGAGGCCCCACACCGGGGCCGTCTTTTTGTCTGGGGAACTATGTACCATCGCGCGAACGCCATTTGCAAAGCAGGTTTCTTTTTGCTGTTGTGCGGCGTGGCCGCCTGCAGCCCCGACCCGCGCAGCCCCGAAGCCACCATCCTCGCCGACCATGCGCCGGATTATGACTACCCGATCCAGAACCCCTACGCCGCCACCGTCATCACCATGCCGCCGGAGCAGAAGGTGGATCTGTCGAGCATCGCGGAACCGGACGAAGAGAAAATCACTATTTTCCCCGACCGCGATATTCCCGATGGCTATTGGTACGAGCACGGTCTGCGCTATGGCCAATTGCTGCAAAGCGATCCGGCGCCGCTTATCTATGTAATCTCAGGCACGGGCGGCGACCATAAGGGTGCTAAAATGCACGCACTGGCGCGCATGTTCTACAGTGCCGGGTTCCATGTGGTGCTGCTTCCCTCGCCCACGCACCAGAATTTCATCATCAACGCCAGCAGCGATTTCCTTGGTGAGCGCCCGCGCGAATCGGCGAAAGACCTCTACCGCGTGATGCAGAAAATTGATAAAGAAGTGTCGAAAGAAGCCGAGATCACCAGCCGCATGCTGACCGGATACAGCCTCGGCGCGATGGACGCCGCCTTCACCGCCAAGCTCGACGACCAGGAACATGCGATGAATTTCGAGCGCGTGCTGCTCATCAACCCGCCCTACGATTTGAACAGCTCCACCCGCCTGATCGACCGCATGCTGTATGTGGACTTACCGAACGGCATCGACGACGCGAATCGCTTTATCGAGCGGCTGATGGCGCGGCTGGGTGCGGAAAACCAATCCGGCGAAGCACTGGATTTCGAGAACGAACGCCTGCTTCTGGACGCCTACGAGCAAGATAAACTGAGTGCCGATAATTTTGCCACCACCATTGGGCTCAGCTTCCGCCTCTCCTCGGCCAACATGGTGTTTGCCAGCGACGTGATGAGCCGCCGCGGTTACATTTTCCCGAAAGATGCGGAATTCACCAGCCAGACACACCTTGATACGGTGATGGGCATTGCCCTGCGCACCAGCTTCGTAGATTACGCCGACGCGTTCTATAACGAGCAATTGCTGACCGTCCGCCAAGGCTCCACCAAAGAGCAATTGGCGCACGAGGATACGCTCGGCTACCTCGACGAATACATTCGCAACAATCCGAAATTCGGCCTCATCACCAATCAGGACGACGTGATCCTCGCCCCCGGCGACATCGAGAAACTGGCGTCGTTGTTCGGCGAACAGGCGCATATTTTCAGCAATGGCGGGCATCTGGGTAACATGACGCACCCGGCCGTGGCCTACGCCATCGTGCACTTTATGAAAGAGGGAGGCCGCCCATGATCCGCCTGCTTCCCATGCTCGCCGTCGCGCTGCTGCTCACCGCCTGTGCGGAAGACCCCTATGTAGGCACCACCACGCCTGTGCGTGGCTACATCGATCTGCAACAGAAAGAAAAAGCCGAGCAGCAATTCGCCGTGAGCGACCCGCTGGAGGGTATGAACCGCAGCCTGTACACGTTCAACGCGCAGCTCGACCGCTACTTCCTGCTGCCCGTGGTGGATGCGTACACCTACGTCACGCCGCAATTCTTGCGCAGCCGCGTGTCGCGCTTCTTCGAGAACGTGGGCGAGTTCAAGAACTTCACCAACTCGGTGCTGCAAGCCGATGCAGGCAAATCCGGCACCACGCTGGGCCGCTTCGTGGTGAACACCACCGTCGGGCTGCTCGGCACGTTCGACGTCGCCACGGAAATGGGCCTGCAACGCCAGTCGGAAGATTTCGGGCAGACACTTGGCGTGTGGGGCGTAGGCTCGGGCGCCTACATCGTGCTGCCGTTCTTCGGCCCGAGCAATGTACGGGACACGGTCGGGCTTGCGGTGGATTTCGCCGCCTTCTCGTTGGCGGTGCCCAACCATATCGAGGACGAAACCTCGTATAAAGTGGCCGTCTATGGCGTGCAGCCACTGGATGCGCGCTACGTGAACAGCTTCCGCTACTACGAATCCGGCACGCCGTTCGAGTACGAATTCGTGCGCTACGGCAGCAATCGCGTGCGGGAATTCCAGATCCAGAATTAACGCAGACCGGCTGCTAATAGCAGGATGGAAGAGCAATAATTTGCGCGACATCGAACCTGAAAATAGCGTATGCCTAACTCATGGCGCATTTTTCCAAGGTGAGCGAAACATTGAAAGACCTGCCGGTCGCCAAGGTGGCGGGCGATGTGGTTGCTTCGGTGATGGCGGGTAAGGCCACCGTGTTGGCCGCGCCCACCGGCAGCGGCAAATCGATGATGGTGCCCGCGCAACTGGCCGATGCGGCGAATGAGCAAGTAGTGGTTCTGGTGCCGCGCCGCTTCCTTGCCATCGACGCCGCCAGCAACGTGGCGAACATGGCCGGGTCGCCGCTGGGCACGGATGTGGGCTATGCGGTGGGCGAAATGTCGGGCGAGAAATCGCGCTTTTCGCCGAACACAAAACTGCTGTTCGTCACCTATGGCTACGCCATCAGTTCGGGTCTCATCAACCGCGCGCAGAACATTGTCCTCGACGAGGTGCATGAGGCGGCGGAGGATATTTCCCTCGCCCGCGCGATTCTCTATGGCCGCAAAAAGAACGACCCCGCGCTGCGCCTTCTGGAGATGAGCGCGACGGTGGATGCCTCGCGGCAAGCGGGTTACTGGAAACCCATCGCCGACACGCAAGTGCATACGGTAGCGGGGCAAACGCTGGCCTGCGAAGAGCGCCGCCAGACGCCAGGCAAAGATGGGTCGAGCATCGCGCAGACCGCCGTGGATCTCATCAAGAACGAACAACGCAAAGGCATCGCGGTGTTCTGTTCGGGCATCAAGGACGTGGAAAAGAACGTTGATGAGCTGCAGCAAAAAGTGAAAGCTGCAGGACTGACGCATGTGGAAGTGGCACAAATTTATGGCGGCACCCCGGCCGACGAACGCAACAAAGCACGCGCCAACCCGAAGCCTGGCGGTGCGAAAATATTGGTCGGTACCAACGTCATCGAGTCGGGCGTGAATTTGCGCTGGCTGGATGCGGGGATTTCCGACGGGCTGGGAAAAATTCCCTACGATCGACACGATACCGGAGCGGCGGCGCTGGTGCAGGAGCATTTGCCCCAATGGCGGGTGGTGCAGCAACGCGGGCGCATCAACCGCGACCCGGCAGAGACGGGGTTTGATTCCGGTATTTTCATTTTGCATTCCAATAAGGAAATGGAGCATCGGCCGCAGCAGGCGACGCCCGAACTCGAACGCCGCGCGCTCACCAACATCGGTTTCCGCGCCGCCGCGCTCGGCCATGCGCCCGACGCGCTGAACTTCGACGTCAAAATAACCGCCGAACGTTGGCAAGAAGCGAAGGCCGATCTGTTGCGCCTTGGATTGATTCATGAGGATTGGACGTTGACCGACGACGGCGCGTATGTGGCGCGGCTTCCCCTGTCGCCGGAGACCGGAGCGATGCTGTGCGAGGCGCGGCGCATGGATGTGGCCAACGCCCGCTCCAACGACGCCACCGCGCGCAAAAGCCCGAAACTGCTGGGCGAGGCCATTATGATGGCGGCGCTGGTGGAGCACGGGAATTTGCGCGAAAATTATCAGCGCGGCCATGGGTTCGAGGGCAAATCCGACATTCATGGTGGCTCGGATGTTCTTGATGGGCTGAAGGCGTACCGCCAATTGGAAGCGAGCCCAGTGGCGCGCATTTTGGCCGATGCACCGAATATATTAGCGACGGGCGACACCGACCGCATCGCGGTGCTGGAGCCCGCGCGCGCGAAGCTCAAGGAACTCTGCGCGCCGCTCAATGTCAGCTACAGCGATTTCACCGACACGATGGCGCTGGTGAACGAAATTCGTGATCGCCACCCCGACAAGAAATCCATCGCGGTGGACAAAGGCCCCATCGACACGACGCGCTACCCGGCGCTGAAGCGGGTGCTGCTGAACGGCCATGTCAACCGCCTGTTCCAACTGGAAGCGGCGGGCGAAGGTGCCCCCACCTACCGCGACCTGCTGCGCGATGTGGGGCGACGCACCCGGCAGGACGGCGCGCGCTTCCATGGTTACGGCATCAGCGAAACCTCGGTGCTGCAAGGCGCGCAACGCAGCTCCCTCACCCCGTTCGTGGTGGGCGTGCTGCGTGAATTCCCCAACCGTAGCGGCGAACCGCGCACACTGATCGACCAACCAACCTCGATTCCTGCCGAAGTATTTTTGGAATGGGCGGCTGAACATGAGCCGCCACTGATTGATAAGCTCGGCGATGCGCAGGGAAACGAACTAACGGCGCGTTACGCAGGCCGCGCCAGCTTCGCGCTCGCCCTCCCGAAACGTAGCCCGTCCGTGGCGCTCGATGTTGAAAAACTGCGCGCGAGTGCAAGCGAAACACGCTGGGAAGAAACCGTGGCGGGAAGCTCAGGAGCCACGCGCCAACGCCATTAACCGTGGTTGCAATGCGCGCCATGAATGTGCGGAATGAGCCCGAGGCGTTTCTGCTTTTCCATTTTACGCTTCATGATGTCGCGCTTCATCGGCGGCTGGTAATCGACGAATGTTTTGCCATCGAGATAGTCAATTTCATGCTGTAGGCACACGCTGACAATACCAGTGGCGCGCACAGTCTGCGGCGTACCCTGCGCATCGAGATAGGAAACGGTGACTTCCGCCGGGCGGGTAACGGGCGCCGACACGCCGGGGAAGGTGATGGAAGCTTCTTCCATCGTGCTCATTTCGGCGGAGCGTTCGGTGATCTCGGGATTGACCATTTGGTAGCGGTGCGTGGCCCCGGCTTCGTCTTCCATCTCCACCACCACCAGCCGCTGCGTCAGCCCCACCATCGGCGCGCCGAGGCCCATGGCGTGATGGGCTTTCAGGGTTTCCGTCATGGCGTCGAGCGTGGCGCGCACGGCGTCGTCGACGACGGGCACGGGTGTGCAGACGGTTTTGTAAATGGGATCGGGAGCGATGACGAGTTCGAGCATGACAGACCTGTTCAGCGGTTAAGGACGCTGTTCTCTACACAAGTTCCCTGCGCATGGGAAGCCAGCTTTAAACCAAATCTATGAGCTGTTGTTTTTTCAGGCGGCTGAGTTTTTTAATGGCGGTTTCGCGCTTTTGCGCTTCGCTGCGCGTGGCGTGCGTCTCGGTGAACACCACAGCAAGCGGGCCGCGTCCGCGCGTGTATTTCGCACCGCTACCGTTCGCATGCGCCACCAGTCGTTTCGCCATGTCGTTGGTGACGCCCGTGTAGAAGCTGCCATCGGCACAACGCAAGATATAGACCGTCCAAACCATGCCACAGCCTGACGTGATTTCACCCCGCGCGCAACCCTGGAGTGCGTATTCGCTTTACAACCTATGGGTGTTTTTGCAAAATAGGGTCGACTAAGTTCCAAAGAAGCCTAAAAGCATGTTCCACGAACACAGCCGATCTTTATCACTTTGTTTATTAATATAAAAAATAGATTTATGTGGATTAATGCATTTCGCCGCATCGTTTTAATCTTTTATTAATCTTAGAGGCATAGATTTTGGATATGCAACCCTAGGAGGTATTTATGAGTCAGTCCGAAGCCTATCGCCAAGCCCCTGTTTCCGCTCTCCATGCTGCCCCCTCGGCCCTGCGCGCCGACATTTATCAGGCAGACGACCGGGAGCTTTCCGGCAATTCCGTGCTGGCGCAAACGCCACAGCATTCAGCCCTCAGCGATGAGAAAGCGACGAGCAGAAAGGCGAGCTACTGGAGATGGGCATTTGGCGTTCGGAAATCGACAGTCGCCAACAGTCGGCGGAGCATATCCATAAACAATGCGAGCTGATTTTTACGCGTCGCAGCGAGGGCTGTTATGTCAGCGTACGCGACCCCGGCGAAGGTTTCGCGTGGCGTGATTACCTGACGTTCGATCCGGCCCATGCGGGGCGTGCCCATGGGCGTGGCATCGCACAGGCGGCCACCCGTTTCGACAAGCTTGCCTTCAACGAGGCAGGTAATGAAGTGGTGGGTTTCCTTGGCCGCGAATCGCAGTTGAAATGGTAGCGCGCTGTCAGCTCCGCTGAGTGCGACCAACGGGCGTTGGGGGGAAAAAGTGGGATTCTTTATAGGCTTTTGAGCCTTGCCATGTTACCCCTAGGGCAAGGAGCTTAAGTATTTGAATGAATGAATTAATTAAACCTTATTTCGCCGATTTTGCGCCATGGCTACTTAAGGATTACGGCGCGTTGGCCCTCTGGGTGTGGCTGTGCCTGCCCGCGTTTTTCACTCTCGCGTATTTCGTGTCGGTGACAGTGGTAATCGGCATGCGCATTGTGTTGAGTTGGTCGTTCCGCGGCACGCGCAAACCGTTCTACCAACGGCACATCACCCCGCTGTTCGCGCCGTTACGGCTGCTGGTTACGGCGTTGTGTTTTGCCTCGCTGGTGCATCTGTTGCCGCTTAGTGAAGATTTCCAAGGCAACCTGCAAACCTTCGTGAGTACGCTGGTAACGCTGGCCATCACTTGGGGGCTTTTCCATCTGCTCACCACCTCCATCGAGAGCTGCCGCGAACATTTGATCGCGCATGACAAGCTATCCGCTTCGGCCATTTTGCCGCTGCTGCGCAAACTGGCGAAGGCCGTGCTGGCCGTGATGATGCTGCTGTTCCTGCTGCAGAACTGGGGCTACGACGTGGCGACCTTGCTGGCGGGCTTGGGCATTGGCGGCGTGGCGATCGCACTGGCCAGCCAGAAAACCGTCGAGAATCTGTTCGGTGGTGTGTCGGTGACGCTCGACCAACCCGTGCGCGTGGGCGACTTCATCAATTTCGGCGACAATGTTGGCACGGTCGAGGATATCGGCTTGCGCTCCGTGACCATTCGCACCTTACAGCGGACACGCGTGACGATTCCGAACGCCGCCTTCTCGGAGATGGCGCTGGAGAACATGGCGGCGCGCGACAAGCTGCTGATTCACACCACCATCGGCGTGCGCTACGACACCACGCCCGACCAGATCCGCTACATCGTCATGAAAATAAACGAGCTGTTCGTGGCGCATCCCAAGGCCGAGAACGAAGGCCGCGCAAGGTTCTCGGGCTTTGGTGATTCGGCGCTGAACATCGAGATATTCGCCTACATTCGCAGTGCCGATTGGGTAGAGTTCCTTGCCATCCGCGAAGATATTTTCCTGCGCATCATGGACATCGTTTCTGAAGCGGGCTCCGATTTCGCGTTCCCGTCCACCACCGTCTATCTGGAACGCAGTCACGGTATTTCATCGGCGCAGAAAGAAAAGACCGGCGCCAAAATGGGCCAACTACGCAAAGATGCGGGTTACTTCTTCCCGCATGTGCCGCCCGAGGCACAGAAGAACATGCAGGACAGCCTACCCTATCCGCCAACCGGCGCTGCGAAACCGTAACCGCCCAACGCTAGCTGTGGCTGCGCGTGAGCGGCACGATGAAGACCGGGCATAGGGTGGATTGGATCACCTTCTCGCTCACGCTGCCCAAGTGAATACTGGCACGCGCAATGCCGCCGCGACCATGCGACGCCATCATGATGAGGTCAGAATTCTCGTGCTCGGCGGTGGCAAGGATGGTGCGCGCGGGGCCGGAGCCGGAGAAGGAGGTGGTGACGCTGACGCCTTCACGCGTTAGCCGCGCGGCGATGTCTTCCAGATAGCGCTGGATGGTGGTGGCGTACTCCTCCGATTCCGAACCTTCCGGCACCGAAAGCAGCAGCACAGTGCTGTTGAACTTCTTGGCCAGCGTGCGGATGTAGGGCAGCACGGCCTCCGCCGCCTCCGACCCATCAAGCGCCACGAGGATGCGTTGGAAACGCGAATGACGGCTGCGCCAATGCTCGGACGGGCGCACTACCAAGGTGGGCGTGAGCGTTTTGCGGATGACGTTGGCGACCAGTTTTTCCGGCAGAATCTTGTTGGCAACGCTAATTTCGTTGGTGGCCATCACGATGAGGTGGGCGTGGATCTCCTGCGCGTAGGCATCGATGGCTTTGGAGGCTTCGCCACTGCGCACCGCGTGGCTGGCGGTGACGCCCTCGCCACTCAGCATTTCGCCGATCACTTCCAGATACTCGCTTTGCCCATCGGACTTGCGCTCCTCGCGGTCATCGACCATCAGCAATGAAATATTCGCTTGGTAACTGCGCGCGAAGGAATGGATGAGGGGCAGTAACTGCTCGGCATAGACGCTACCATTCAACGGCACCACGATGCGCGAGAACGACGCGCTCTGTCCAGACGCGCCTTCCATGACCTGCGGCAGGTAGCCCTGCCCGGAAACCACCAGCCCAAGCCGGTCCTCGACCGAAGGCGGGGCACCAAGGCGGGTGCGGTAATAGCTGAAGATGCCGTAGAAGACGGGCACGAGGATGAGATACGACCACGCGCCCTCATAGAAGCGTTCTTCGAAAATGATGGCGGTGGCAAAGCTCGTCAGCATTGCGGCGAGGACGGTGCCCAGCAGCATGAGCGCTTTGGGCACGGTGAATGCCGCGCGCAGTTCGCGGCCCAGACGTTTGGAGGCCGCCCAGCCCGTCATGCTGAGCAGGATGAACACACCCGCCGCATACAGCGCGAGGTAGGTTTCCTCATGCGTGCCGAACAGCACGAAGCAGGCGATGCACACCACCGCCATCAGCCACACCGGGCGGCCCGCCACATCGTGCTTGTTGCGCTGACCGAGCTTGGCGCTCACATAATGGCGATACCGCAAACCGAGCGACAGGTTCTGCACGCCCTGCGCCGCCGCCGCACAAGCGGAGAGCAGCACCGCCACGCCAATGAGCGTACCGGCGTAGGAGAGCCATGCAGGGAACAAATGATCCATCGTCTGGGTGAAGACGGAGACATGGGTGTTGAGCGGGTCGGAGACCTGCAGGATCATCGGCCCGACGATGAGCATGGTGATGGCCGTGGTGCCCATGATGATGACGAGGCTACCGAAGGCCTTGCGGCTGCGGTCGGCGCGTTTGCCTTCGTAGGCCGCGACAAGGTTGGCAAAAATTTCCACCCCGGTCATCAGCGCGAGAATGCGCGCGTAGCCGCCAAGGGTGAGGTTCAGGTAGGAGCTGGTCTCGGTTTCCCCGGCCACGTTGGCGAAGGTAACCGTGTCGAGCGAGAAGGCTTTCAGGTCGATACCGGGCAAGTGGAAACCCGCCGTGTAGATAGTGGCGAACACCATGCCCCACAGCAGTATCAGAATGGCGGCAGTGGCTGGGCCGAATGCCCGCGCCGAAATTTTGGGGCCCAGATTGACCAGCCAGCAGGTGAAGAGGCTTAACACCACAGCAAGGAACACGCGGTACTGCAGGCCGAAGATGGTTTCGTTGAGCATGGGGAATCGGTCGGCGATGAAGGTCACCAGCGCGGCCATGCTCACCATAAAGGTGAGCAGGTACTCAATGACGGTGATGCCTGCGTTGATTTTGACTGCCCAGCCGCCGAACTCTTCCTCGCTCAGCCCGCTGCCGCCGCTGCCGTCGGTCACCCAACGCATCACCTGACGGTACATGGCCGAGACCATGATGACCGTGAACACCGCGAGCCACACCGTGGCTCCGAACGTGACCTGCGCCACGCCCGCCACCACGATGAGGCGGAGGAACGGGCCGAACACATAAAGCGGCGAGGTGGCGGGATCGCCACCCCCGGCCAAAGCGCCTTCGAACGAGTTGGACAATTTGCGCGAGACAGTGACGCTCATATCATTTCCTATGGGCTAAAAATTTGCTATGGCTACGAATAGAGATAAGAACTGCGTTTGTCTTCCCCTTTAGGGGCCGAGGCCCACCCCTTTCGAAAGTCGAGACCATGCACCCCATTCGGGAAAAGATCCTTGCACACATTAAGCAAGCCATGCCGACGCGCGAACAGGTGAACGTGGCAACCATTGCCGCACTTATCTTCATCCGCCGCAAATTGCGCATGCAGCGCCTGCCCTTCGAAGAACGCACACAGATCATCGAATATGTTTCCGGCGAAGGCCGTATGACCTCGCGCTACTCGCTCATGGCCGTGCTTTCCTGCGGCGTGGCCACCATGGGGCTGCTGCAATCCTCGCCCGCCGTCGTCATCGGCGCGATGCTTATGTCGCCGCTCATGTCGCCCATTATGGCGCTGGGTTTCGGCCTGTGCGTGATGGACCTGCGACTGGTGCGCAAAAGCCTTGAGGCGCTGCTTATCGGCACGGTGATGTCGATTGCGGTGTCGTTCATTTTGGTGTCGCTGTCGCCGCTGAACGATCCGACGCCAGAAATTTTAGCACGCACCAGCCCCAACCTGCTGGATCTGGTGATCGCGGTGTTCTCGGCCATTGCCGGGGGCTATGCCGTGATCAAACGCAAAGGTGAAACGCTGGTGGGCGTGGCCATCGCCACCGCGCTGATGCCGCCTTTGGCCGTGGTGGGCTATGGGCTGGCCACCGGCAAAGCCGCTGTGGCCACTGGCAGCTTCTTCCTGTTCATGACCAACTTGCTCGCCATCGCGCTGACGGTGACGCTGCTTGCCCTGTGGTATGGTTTCGCCACGCGCCAAACGCGGCACTACAGCAAATGGCAGATCATCGCGGTGTTACTGGTGTTCGCCATCCTTTCCTTCCCCCTCGGCAGCTCGCTGAAAAACATCGCGTCGGAAACCGTGACCACCCGCACCGCACGCGGCATCATCAGCGATTATTTCGCCAAGGCTACCCCGCCCGCACGCGTGGAACTTTTCCACATCGCCTTCGGGCAGGACGACGAAGTGACCATCGAAACCGTGGTGCTGACCAAGCAATACGACACCGATGCGCAGGATACGATCCTTGCCAAACTGGAGCCCGCGCTAGAGCGGAAAGTGACGCTGGCCATCGACCAGCTGGTGATCAGCAAAAACCCCGAACGCGCGAAATCACTGGCCATGCAAGTGCCGCAGAACGCGCTCGCCGCCCCCGTCTCGCCCGTCGATAGCGCCATCAAAGGCAAGTCGATCGACTCCCTCACCATGCTGCGCGACGCGCTGCCCATCCCGGCCGATGTGGCGCCGGTGAGCGACTCGCCTTCGGCGTTCGTCATCCGCCCCAAACCCGTCACTGGCGGCAATCTCGGCCTGTATCGCAAAATGGAAGAAGACCTCTCCGGCCGCTTCGACACGCTGCATATCAAAATCATTCCCCCCACCTCGCGCCTCGCTGACATCGAGTTCCCTTATGGCTCCGACGCGCTGGGCAAAACCGGGCTTGAGAATTTGGAAAACGCTATCTGGGCGCTCGACCGCTGGGGCATCGCCCAAGTGGAGCTGATCGCCTACGACCGCGTGGGTGCCAGCCAGCCGCTCGACAACGCACGCTCCCTGCCCGCGCGCCGCAGCAGCCTGATCGCCACCCGCCTCGACGCGCACGGTATCGCCAGCACCCCCCACATGGAAAAAGGCACCAGCGCCAACGATTACCAAAAAATCACCCTCGCCCTCCCCGCCGAGCCCGAAGAAGGGGACGCGATCGAAGAATAAAAACACCCTTCCTGATGCTTGCTGAGTGGAGCGTTACCCACTTTACGCATGGCTTGGGCACGGAGCATGAGCCAAACACATAACTAACCGTATAATATTCATAAACCTGTCACACTGTAGCGCGGATTTATGGGTAGGGTGTCGGCTCCTTTGAGGGGCGTATGCACACAGGCACCTACATTACGGACATCACCCACGCCCGCACACCGGATGGCTCACCGCGTGTGCCCGCACAGGAAATCGCTGAACTTGCCGCGCTGGATATCTCTGTTTCCGATACCGAAACGACCGGCTTATCGCGAGAGCGCCACGGGGTGACGGAAATCGCCTCCACCCGCGCGGTGGTTGAGAACGGCGAACCGAAACTTAAATTGTTCCAAAGCTATGTGCTGCCGCTGAAACCGGAATTCCGCGATTACCTCGCATTGTGCCACAAAGCCGCCGCAGAAAAGAAGCCGGCACCGCCTTACGACCGTCGCCGTTACGAATACGAGATCGACCCCAAAGCACTGGAAGTTACCGGTACCGAGATCATCCGCAAGCCTTTGGATGGCCCCATCACCGGGCTTAAGGTCAAAGGCAAGAAAGTGTCCGCAGCGCCTTTCTACGAGGTGCTGCCGGAATTCATGGCGTTCACCCGTAGCGGGACGCGCGACGTGTATTACAACGCGCCTTTCGACCTGCCATTCCTCGGAAAACTTCAGGAAGATGTGCAGGCGCACGACCTGGCGCGCGCCGATCGGCACCAGACGCTACAGCATAATCTGCGTGGATTACCGAACGACGTTAAAAAAGCATTGCGCGAATTGGAAACCGTTTCCTACGCCGAGGCAAACCCCACCCAGCAAGCGCGGCTCGTTGGGTTGATGCATGCCGTGACACAGGTGGCCGAACCCTACCGTAACTCCGCCAGCTACCGCTGCCTTTACCACGGCTACCTCGCCGAAAAAGGTTTCGGCGCCAGCAACACGCTCGACGACGCGTATCGCTCGCTGATCGATCCTGCATTCAGCGGTCGGCACGAGCATATGGCCGTGGAGGATGTAACCATGACGGCGCGGCTGGCGCTGCGCCTGCAGGACCATGCGACCGGAAGCATCCCTACCATGACCGATCTGTACCATAAGCTGGTGCGCAAGTTCGATGACGGAGCCACGGCCGAGCCATTGGACGAACGCCAACATCGTCACCAGCCGGATAGGGTGGCGGGCGATGTCCAACTGAATTTTTCAGCGGACCCGAAAAAGCTCGACGACAAAGCGCAGCGCTTCTGGCATTTCCTCGAAGGCTTCGATGAGGTGACGCGCGTTAACAGCCGCGCACCGCATCATCTGGTCGATATCGACCGGACGCATCATCGCGTGATCATCAACGCCGAGCGTAAGAACCCGCTTTCCATCAACTTCCTCAAGAAATGTATTTTCTTCCAGCAAGTCATGGATAGCCCGACCATCCATACCCTTGCCCCCTTCGATTCGACCGGCACGAAAATGGACGTGGTGCTCCATGCGCGCGACGCATCCGGCGAACGTATCACCATTGAAGGCGTGCCCTACGCATCGCTGCGCGCCAATTTCGCCTTTATCAACGCGCATCCGGCACAAGCCGAGGAATTATTACAGCTGATTGCGGCCCTGCGTAAAAAAGACCGCCGGGTGGGTATGGTGCTGTTAAGCGAACGCGACGACGGCTCGCTCAATATCCGAATTAAGGGCCACCAGCGGGCATTCGGGGAATGCCTGCTGCATCTGCCAGTGGGCGCCTCGATTCTTGCGGCCATTCCTGCGCTTCAGCAGGATCTGCTGTCGCAATTGAAGCTGGGCGCCATTCCCTACGTGAACGGTTTCGGGCCGAGCGAGCAAGAAGAAGAAACGCAGAGCGACGCCACCGAAGAACTCGACGATGCCTCAAGCAAGAGAGCAGCCGCGCCCGCCATGGTTCAGATACGCCCTGCGCCTGAAGGCCAAATGCAGCTTGTTGTATCGGATACGGTGCTGGCCTCCATGGCATTCCGCCTCGAACGCTCGTTGGCGGAACTGGTGGCGCAAGGCATCACCACACGGCACGGCCCGATCGCCGTGCGGCTGGCGACGCCCGACCCGCACGCACAACAACAATCGCCGCGATATGTGCTGACAGGAACCATGGAAGCGTTCCACGACTACCCTGATCTGAATCCAATGGAAAAGGATGGCCCGCGGGGAGAAAAATCCTCCAACCTCGTGCGCGACGCAAGTTGGCTGCTCTATCGACTGGGGCGCCTGCCCGGTACGTACGGCATCTCCATACAAGGCGACATGGGCACCATCGACCAACGCGACGGTGTGTCGCTGGAAACGCTTGGGCTGCTTTACCAACTGGGCATTCCGTTCAAAGCCTACAACACCAGCATCAAGGTCGACATCCACCAACTGATGAAGAACGCGTTTCATTGGTCGGTCGCCCTGCAACGGGCACAGGAAGAAAGCGTAAAGGATAACGACGCGTCTAAAACCCCACCTGAATTCCTCAAGGTAGTGCAGGGAAAATTGCTGCGCGGCCATGGCGACGCGCTGGAAATGAACGAGAAACGCGAATGCTGGCTGGTGCCGCACACTCAGGCCGAAGGGCAGTTGAAATCCGCGCATCAGCTCGACCAGACTGCGCCCGACATGCAGCTCGCCTTCCGCAAGAAGGAGCTTGTGGTCGAGAAGAGCGACATCGTCGGCCCGCATCGTTTTCACATTGAACCGACAATGGATGGTGGTTTTACGGTGACGGCCAATCCCGTGCTTCTGCAGCTTGCGGCGCGGCTGGCTGGCCGGAAAGCGGATGTTGCCCTGCGCGGTGCAGACCGCCTCCAGGTGGGCAAGCACAGCGAACGCACCATGCGGCCGATGCTAGAGAAAGCGTCGCTGTTCTTATACGAACTCAGCAAATCGACCGGGTCGCAACGCGTCGCGGCCGAAAGCATCGACTTCACGCCCGATGGCACCCATGTGCATCTGAACCTGCCGCAGCTTAGCTTCCTCGACCGGCCACGCCTAATGAACGACATGCTGATGGTGCATCGCGAACTGGCCGATACGACGGCAGATGGATCGATTCGCCGCTTGCAGACGCATCTGCCGGATCCAACACAGGTCGATGAGCGGCGTGCGGATCTTGTGCATCTCAGCGAGACCGTGCATCACGAACAGGACAAAATGCTGCGCCTAAGCAGCGCGCTCACCCAGTATCTTCAGCTTCTGGGCGGTGCCGAATTCAACACCGACCCCACCAGCATCGATCTGACGCAGGAACTTGAGCAGGAGCTGACCACCCTGGGCTTGCTGCTGCACGAACTGGCGGGCACCGGGAACACTCTTAAGAAAGTAGCGGGCGCGGATGCGCGCCGCGATGTGCACACGGCGCAGGAGCGCCTCAGCAACGTAGCGTTCGGCAGCAAGCAACTGAAAGAGGACATCGCGGTGGCGCGCAAGGCGCTTCTGGGCGGCGACCACAGCCGAGGGCTGTTGCAGGAAGTCGGCGGCGCCATGGCGACCATGATGGACGAATATGCGATGCAACTCTCCGCCTACGATCCACGCAGCGACCTTGCTACTCTCATGCAACCATACCGAGACAAAACACTTTCCTTGCTTGGGGAAAAGAGCGAAGCAGAATTTCAAAACCATGCATGGCGCGCGGCATTCCGGAGGTTGCGCGGCATTGCCCTCGAGCAGAGCGACATGCCCGACACGGCACTGCGTTACCTACTCTCCGAAGCCTACGAGGCGATCAGCCCCGAACAACAGGGCGCCATCATTCGCCTCTACCGCGAGCATGGGAGCGCCGAGGCCCGCGATTATGTGCGCAGCTGTTTTTCGGAAGCAAAAAAATCGGATGTGACCGGTACAAAATTGCTGAAACAATATGACCTGCTAACCCAGCCCTCGTCGCGCCCGCAGGAACCCGAAGCATGGCTCGCACAGAACCCCGCTATCGCCGCCAGCATCGAGAGCGAGATCACCGGTGCCTACGCCACGCGTGGCAACCATTATCTCAACATGTCAGAGATCACACCGCCGCAGGACGAAGCGAACCGTCGCTCTTATCTACAACAGGCCAGCCACTGTTTCGCGCGCGCTGGATGGGAGGAAGAAAAAATTGTACGGGCGCTGAGCAACAGCAGTAAGCGCACGTTCGACAGCAACCGCAAAGCCCATACGCGCGAGCGGATCGGCATGGAGGTGGACCTCGACAGTAAGAACATTAAAGAGCATCTCCAGGTCATCGACGAACCCGGCCATGAGGAACGGGTGTTTGAGCTGTTGATGGCCAAGCGTTACAGCACCGAACAGCGCGAATCCGAGCGGCTCACCGACAATGTGATGGACCCGTATTACGTGTTCAAACAGCGCAAGGCATTGCTGAGCTCCGTCGAAAAAGTGCTGAAGGAAACGCACGATCTGCTGATGGTAAAGTACCACCATGTGCGCGACCTGCAGGGCTTGCTGGTGATGCTGCAACAAGACTCGGCAATGGCCGGCCGGTTGAGCGATGAGAGCGCCACCCAGATCGGCGAGATCGGCCAGAAGATCCGAACCCACCCCGAGATGGTCGGTTTGCACGAACAGACGGTGCCAAACATCCGCCGACTGATTGACACGCAGCAGGATCAGCTGCGCAGCCATGTGCTGCAACAACTGGCGGAAGGCGGCGCCGAGCCCGTGCTGATGCAGAACGGTGCAATCGAGATTCCCACAGATGCGTTGAGCAAAATGTTCGACCAGTGGTGCCAGCATAAGAACCGCTCGAAGGAAATCCCACCGCATCTCTACGCGTGGGTGGACCGCGCCGCTGGCCGCCTGTTCGCCGTGCCGATGGTCAAGACCGTCACGCTCGACAAGCATGTCACCGGCATCACCTGCACCATTGACCTGCCGCAAGACAAAGTGGGGCGTGTTAAAGCATGGGCGGCGCTGCGCCTTGCCTCTGTCGGGATGGGCTTGAACCTGCCCGCCACGCCCGACGAAGGTGGCGAGCAAACCCTGCAGGTGCCGTTCGTGCGCACCGCGGTGCGTGGTCAGATGGCGTTCGATCGTTTTGCCAGCGCGCATGATGTGCGTACGGCACTCAGTGCATTTGCGGAAACCAAAGGCGCATCGTTTGCAAAACGCACAGGCAAACGACCATCACTGGATGCATCGCTCCAGCGCGCCGAGGCGCACGGTATCGATCCGCAGGAAATACTGAAAACATTGCGCGCTGCAGGCCAGCAGCAAAGGCATTAAATCAGCGGTGACGCTGCGCGGCCATGTCCTGCGCCACCGTGTCGCTCCAGCTGGTGCTGCGATGCTGGGTGATGATCTGCTTCGCTTTAACGCCTTCGTACTCGCTGCGCGGTTGTCCGCCCATCAATACCTGCATATCGTTCAAAAACTGAGGCGCCGTCGGCACGAGATGCAAGTGGCCGTTACCCGCCACACGTTCGTTCAACTGCCGCACGCCCGACCATAACCCGCTATGCTGGCGCACAATAGCATCCTCGAGCTGGATGTCGCCTTTGCTGGGCTTAGTGGGGAACAGATCGCTGTCGTGGTTTATCAACCAGACATGGGCATTGGGATACTGGTCCATCTCAGCGGCGGCCACTTCCAGCGTCGCCACTTCCCCTAGATTCTTGCGCATGAGACGCCCGTTCACATGCAGCGACGAGAACAGACTACGGTAGGGAGGCTCGACCTTTCGGCTCTTGCGCGCGTGGCGGTTGGCGAAATCTTTCTCCAACTGCACCACACGTTCGTCGCCCAGAATGCCCCGCGCTTCATTGCGCACATCCACCGCATCCCGCGCGATGGGTGGATACAACATCGCCTCGAACACACGGTACAGGCGGCTTGAGAGTTTATGGTCCAGCCGCCCTGCGCGGCAACGTTTCACCAGCTCCATCGCGGGCAATTCATAATAATTTCCCTGCTTGCCGGCCAGATGCACGCTGCGCGATGCATGGCTGATGAAGCGATCGGGCACGGTAAGTCCAGCGCGGCTGGTGAACCCGTCCTGCCGTATGAGGATGGCGCTTTGATCGGGCGTGGCGCCAGGCTTGACGAGAATGTCGCCGCTCTTGCTGCCTATATAGCCGCCATTCTGATGGTGCAACCCATCCACCGCCGTCACTAATTTCCAGAACTGCGGCCATTCGATGGCGCCATTCACCAACCCGTCGCTGAATACTTTTTCGTACGGCACGATACCCTTAGTGCTGCACGCCGCGTTGAAGCGCGTTTGCTGCTGCTTGCCCGCTTGGGGTATAGCTTGGATCAGGTCGTCGAGTTCCTTCGAGGCAATTCCCTCGGCTTTCAGGCCCGCCGCAATGCGGTTCAACTGTTCCAGGTCCGGCGTCACTTCAAAGAACCCCTGATTGTAGAGATGCCGTCGGATCACGTCGCTATCACTGTTCTTACTCAAGCCTGCTGTGTCGAACCCGAGCGTCTGCGCGGCGATCAGCAGCGATGGGTTGTAAGGCGGGATGATGCCACCATACAGATAATGTTCCATCAGCAGACGCGATGGTCCCAGCGCCTGTTGCAGCCATTGTTCGTCGCTCCATTGCGTGCGCTCCTCGCGG
Organism: Rickettsiales bacterium; assembly: GCA_037968615.1. Taxonomy (GTDB): domain Bacteria; phylum Pseudomonadota; class Alphaproteobacteria; order Rickettsiales; family UBA3002; genus QFOX01. Next base: position 10,597 of record JBBKVX010000009.1, on the reverse strand, counting down.
ATGGAGGGGCTTTCATAACGCTCCCGCGCCAACTGGAGAATCTTTGGGTGGCGCCGGAAGAAACCGATGGTGGCGTATTTCGTATCCTTGATGCCCTCTTCCTGCTTTTTCATTTTCTCGATGAAGCCGGGAGTGAGCAGCGCTTGTTCCGGTTTCGTGCCAGGCGATTCGATCTTGCGGCCAAGCCTGTCGAGCATCTCGCCTTTCAGGAAGAAACGCTGTTGCTTGCTGAGCGGTGTTTCCGGACGATCGAGCCGTTCGTTATATTCGTCCTCGCTCAGCAACCCCATCATGCGCAGCTGTCCCGCATGGATGCGCAAGCCCGTGGATTGGAACTGTTTGTCCAGATGGGCGAAGGCATCGGCAAAAGTGGGGCAGTAGCGTTTCAGGGAATCGCCGTTGCTGCTTAGCCCATTGTAATCCGCCATCAGTCGGCGGCAATAGGCCTCGCTGGTATCCGTGCGAACGAGGCTGTCGGGATGCTGCGCGATGAATTTTAGGAGCACGCGTATATGGCTTTTCTGCTCACCGCGTGGGTCATTCACCTCGCCACGGGGCGACGCCAGCACGTATAGATCGATCACTCTATCAAGCGCTTTCGGATCGTTCTGTGCTGCGGCAAGCTTGCGCTGCATCTCGGGGAAACACACGGGAAGCAGGCCGCTCAGTTCATAGAACACATGGTCGGGGATCACGATCCGATCCACGGGGGCGCGTTGCCCGGGCGCAGTTTGCAGCAGCCGTTCTAGCGCTACCGGCGAGTGCGTATGCGGATCGGTGAATTGCGACAGGGTCGCCAGCAACGCCGACGTCTCGAACACGAGAATGCGCTCGGGGCTCATGCTTCTCTTCCCTGTTTGTAACGTAGCTTCATTGGTCGCTTAGCCCCTGAATTGCATGCTGTGTGCATGTCTGTTCCCAACACCGCTACCAAGCGGCCATTAGGAATCCCAGCAAAGAAAAAAAACTTCACCGTTCTGTCACATTCAAATCGTGCCGGAACCGCTATAAGCCCGGCATGGAAAAGGCACCTACGCAGACGGTACGCCAGCATCATGTAACGGTCGCACGCCCCGATCGGCGGCTTGCTACGCTGTTGCGCGGGACATATCCCGATGCGGATCCGTTGCTTGTCGCTGCCGTCGCCTCCATGCCCCATATGGACATAGCCAGCGCCGCCACCTTCTTTGCGCCGGTTTCCTATGCAACCCTCGATACCGATATTCTGCCCGGCTACAACCGACTGAAGGATCTCGACGCCGCCGCAGGGCGACTGGCCGACGCCGTGCAAAAAGGCGAACGCATCGGCATCAGCGGCGATTACGATTGCGACGGCAACTGCTCCACCGCCCTGATGGTGCGGTTCCTGCAAGCTTCCGGCGTACCGCGCGACCATATCGACGTGCATATTCCCAACCGCGAGATCGAGGGTTATGGCGTCAATGGCGAAGCCGTGGAAGCCATGCGCGACAAGAACGTTTCCCTGCTGATGACGCTGGATAACGGCACGCTGGCCAACGCCCCATTGGGATTGGCGCAGGAACTGGGCATGGACGTGACGGTGATCGACCACCACCCCAATTCCATCGGCCATGACCTGCCTAAAGGTGCGCTGGTGGTGAACCCCCGTCGCAGCGACGAACCCGACGACATCAAGAACGATCCGCTCGGTGTGGGCGATCTTGCGGCGGTTGGCGTCACTTGGCTGGTCTGCCGTCGAGCGGCTGAAATGTTGAAGGCGAGAGGGCATTACACCAAAGCCCTGCCCGCGCCTAATCCGCGCGACTGGCTTGGGCTGGTGGCGCTTGCCACGCAGGGCGATGTGGTAAATATCCGCCGCCCGCTGAACCGCACATTGCTGAATGAGGGGCTCAGAGTGATACGCGAAGGGCGCGACCCCAACATTACGGCGTTGGCTAAAGTGGCGCAGATTCCCGATCCCAAGAAACTCACGGAAGAAGATATCTCTTTCCAGCTCACGCCCATCATCAACGCGCCCGGTCGCCTAAACCAGTCGGTGGCATGGAACTTCCTCGGCCCAGCAGAAGCCACGACCACACACACCGAAACGCTGATGCGAGCAAATCGTCGCCAGAACATGGATCTCTACGACCATCTTCAAACGAGATATCAGTCATTTTCGAATGACCCGAACGTCGGCGCCAAACTGAAAAAGCCCGCGCAATCAGCAGCAGTTCCAGTGCCTGAGGGCATCGCGATCGACGCCAAACAATACGGTTTGATGCTCGGTTCGCGCGAGGCGAATCAGCGCCGCAAATTGGTGGAGCACCAAGTGCTTCGCGAAGCGCGGAAGCAGGCATCCGCTTATGTCGAGAAACACCCCGATTGCGGCACCTTGCTTATCGCCGGCGACGACTGGCACGAGGGCGTCATCGGCATCGTCGCAGGCAGGCTAAAAGAGGAGTTCAACCGCCCCGTCATGGTCGCAAGCCTCAACGCAAAAAGCGGCGTTTACAAAGCCTCTGCCCGTAGCCTGAAAACGCCAAACGACAGCGTCGATCTAGGAACCGCATTGCGCGCCATGTGCGAGGAAGACCATATCATGTTGAAAGCCGGCGGGCATCCGATGGCCGCCGGCGCAAGTTTCGAGCAGGCCCAGCTCGAACCAATCCGTCGGCGTCTGGAAGAAAAATTGGGGCAGGCGGCCATCAACGCACGTGAAACACAACGCATTCCCCTCGCGGGTGTATTGGACTTCGCGGCGGCCGCCAAAGGCTCCACTCAAACCCCCGACGAAGCCCTGCATACGTTCGCTCTGCAGCAGGAGAGACTCCGCCCCTACGGTGAAGGCACCCCCAAACCACGCATCGGCCTGCATGGCATGGCCGTCCGCCATGTGCATCGCAGCCGCGACGGACGCCATGTGTTCTTCGAGATCCACCCACCAGTCAGTTTCAGCGATCGAGCTGCCATCAAGGGCGCAGCGTTCCACGCGGCGGGCACGGCACTGGAATCCGCACTCATGCTAGCGGCGCATCCTCAAATAGCAGGCCCTGGCACCACCGCCAGGCAACCAGGTTTTATGCTAACAGGCACCATAGCGCCTGAGCAGGAAGGTGAAGCGCGCGGCGGCAAGCAGATTGCCTTCCAGTTGGACGACATCTTACCCTACAGCCAAGCTCCAGGCCCACATACTTCCGAAAACAGCGCAAAACTGGCGCGTGCCATGAACCTGCGCAACGAAGACCTCGCAGGAATGTTTAACCAAAATTCGGCTGCCATTAGATCATCCCGGTAACGTCGCAAAAACGGCGTGCGCGCAACCAAACGCTTGCGAGCGATGTCTCAAAATCAGAAATCTACTTATATTTTGTGACAGACCTCATAAGAGGCCTTGGCTTAAAGGCGACAATGAGCTGCCGAATCGTTTGTGATGCAAGCGCACACACCACATGATTCCCGCTCAAGCAAAAAACAGCACGTGATTTTCTGCAATCGCACCCCGTGAACCAAGAACGCAGCATGGGATTTGAAGAACAGCCTGCAAATGTCGCAGGTTAGCCGAACTTGATGTCGAACGTGTACATACCCATGCTGCATAGGCCAGTCAGTGTCGTTCCGGCTGCCTGTGGTGGCACCTCGATGCGGGTCAGGCCGCTCGTGCTTAGATATTGCTGAATCTTCAATGCCGGGATGCGCACCGCCGCAGAGCAATCATAGCCCTTGGTTTCAAATTCGAGAATGGTCGGTTGGTTGGCTTTCGCAGCGATCCGGCGAGGCTTATAACCATGCTGGGCGACGATATGAATCACCTGCTGGCCGTTCTCATCCCAAACGACGGAAGCATCGCCCGCCATCTCTTGGGTTTCACTGGATGTCCCCGAACTTGTGAACATCGGCGAGAATATCACCCAGTTGGCGTATAGCAGGGCACCGATGAACAGTGTCGTCAGAAGGTTGTTCGTAGGTTTCATAACGTCTCAATAGCTGAATAAGGGTGGGATGATACTTAACGCAGCGAGCCCGGTGAACAGTGAGAGTAAACCGAAACCGATGACCACAACACCCACCGTCTGGAAGAAGAGCGGGGCGTAACGGGAATGCGCGAATTGGAAGGAACCAAAAGAAAGTAGGCCCAGCACAGGCAAGGTGCCGAGGGCGAAGAAGCCCATGATGAGACTGCCCTTTACTACTGAGCCGCTGGCCAAAGCCGCTACCTGCATCGATTGAGTGAATCCGCAGGGAAGAAAAAAGGTCGCCACACCTACGAACAACGGTGCAGCCGTTCCGGTTTCAATGCGCGTCAGGCGGTCGAACATACCGCGCGGCAGGGATAGGTAGTGCATGGCCTTGAATAGGCCGAGAAGTTTCAGGCCCAGTAGCAACATAACGGTTGCAGCCAAAATGCCTAGGATAGCCGTGATGGTGAAATTGATAGCGATGGCTTCACCAAGCATGCCAAGTAATGCGCCAAGGATGAAAAACCCTCCGATGCGACCGAGATGGAATAAGGCCAATGGACGGAAGGCGGGGGAATCCTGAGATAGCTGCGCTGAGAGTGAGAGCACCAATCCACCGACCACAGCGAGGCATGAGGATAAGGAGGCAACCAGGCCGACTATCAACGCGGCCAGGGGCGTGAGGGACTGGTCGAAATTAAAAGATAGCAGCCCGCTTCTTTGTGCAACGAAGAAGCCGCCGAGCAGGAGCAGGCCGAGAAGAATCGATGGTATCAGCTGCTCCCGGTCATGGGTTGCTACAGGTTTCTCCTGATGGAGTGCGTACCCATGCGGCCGCAGGATGTCTGTCCACGCATTCACCATGGCGATTGATAGAGTTTCGGCGGTCGCCACCGTTACCTTCCGTTGGCGTAAATCAACCGATACCTGGGTAACTTCTTCACACCCACCCAGCAAATCCTCAATCAGTATCTTGCAAGCGGGGCAATGGATGCCAGTGACATAAAATACATGGCCGGTCATAGCTTCCTCAATCCAAGACGTAGGGAATTACTGACAACAATCACGCTGGAAAACGCCATCGCCGCTCCGGCAAATACGGGGCTTAGCATCAGGCCAAACGGGAAGAACGCTCCTGCTGCCAGGGGTATGCCCACTACGTTGAACGCGAATGCCCAGAATAAATTCTGTTTAATCGTTGCCAATGTCTGGCGGGCCAATAGATGGGCTTTCGCAATTTTACCGATGTCTCCGTGCAGCAGAATGACATCGGCGGTTTCGATAGCCACATCCGTGCCGGTGGCCATCGCAATACCGACATCGGCTGCGGCCAAAGCAGGGGCGTCGTTGACTCCATCGCCCGCGACAGCCACAATGGCGCCCTTCAGTTTCAAGCTGTTTACTAGTTGCTGTTTTTCGGCGGGCAGCAGACGAGAATGTACCTGCTCGATGCCCACCTGCATGGCCACAGCCTGCGCTGCTTTTTCCTGATCCCCTGTTGCCATGTGCGTATGCAGCCCGTTAGCCCTCAATTTGGCTAATGCTTCCTTTGCGGCGGGCTTGATTTCATCGCCTACGAAGAAATAAGCAAGCACTTGCCCTTGCTTCGCCAGAATAACGGGAGTGAGTGATTGATGCTTCTGAGCATCAAGAATGGACGCATCGATCGGTACGATTTCGGCAATGAATCGGTCGCTTCCGATACGGTAGGGAACGCCACCGACTTTGCCCTCGGCTCCATGTCCTTTATGGATGATGAAGGCTTCGACGGGTTGGGCAGTGATTTTTCTATCTGCGGCGAACTGGACGATGGCGCGTGCCAAGGGATGTTCGGATGGTTTTTCCAATGAAGCTGCAATCGCCAGTATGTCTGCTTCCGAAGCGATCTGGGATGGCACAAAATCCAGTACATTGGGCTTGCCTGCAGTGATGGTGCCAGTCTTATCGAATACGATGTCAGTAACGTGTGAGAACCGCTCCAATGCCTCGGCATTCTTGATGAGGATACCCTGACGAGCACCTTTGCCTACCCCGACGATGATGGCGGTAGGGGTTGCCAGACCTAGGGCGCATGGGCACGCGATCACCAGCACTCCGATGGCCCCGTTAATGGCATGAGCCAAAGCCTTATCGAACGGCATAATATCCGGCCCAAGCCACAGCCATCCGGCAAAGGACAGCAACGCAACGACAAGTACTATCGGCACGAAAATAGCTGAAATTCTGTCTGCTAGTTTCTGAATGGGCGCACGGCTGCTCTGCGCCGTTTTAACGAGTTCAATGATATGCGCGAGAACGCTGCTCTGGCCGATGGCGGTCGCTTCGACTAATAGCCGCCCGTCTTGATTGATGGTACCGCCGGTCACGCTATCGCCTACCGTTTTCAAAACGGGTACGGGCTCCCCCGTCAACATCGACTCATCGAGATAGGACTCACCATCGACAACTTTGCCATCGACGGGAATTTTTGTGCCTGGCCGGATGATCAACCGGTCACCTAGCTTCACGGATTCGAGCGCCACTTCGATTTCCTGCCCGTCACGTTCGATAAGGGCAGTTTTGGCTTGCAGCGCCACCAACGACCGCAACGCGCCGCCGGTCTTCAACCGCGCTTTGGCTTCCAAATACTTGCCGAGAGTGATGAAAGCGATGACGATGATAGTTGTATCGAAATACATCATGCTGACATCGAGATAGTGCCGCAGGTAATCCGCGAAAAGCAGCAATGCCGTGCTGTACAGGTAAGCCGCCAACGTGCCGATGCCTACCAATGTATCCATGGTGGCCTGCCCATGGCGAAGGAAACGCCAAACTCCCAACAAATACGGCTTGCCGACGATGAACATCATGTAAGTGGCGAGAACCAGAAGAAACGGATGGGTAATGCTACTCGCTGCGTGGCTAGCCTCGGGCGCGATCATATCCCATGCCATCGAGAAAATGCTGATGATTGCTATCGGCACCGCTGCCCATACATGCTTACGCAAAGTATTCACCTCGACTTCATCGCCTGCCTCGGCGTGATGGTGATGATGGTCAGGCGCTGCTTCCGCAGCCAACCCATAGCCAAGAGGCTTTAGTTCCTCGGCAAGGGTACTTAACGGTAGCGATGTTGTCACCTTTAAGGTGCCGTTCGCGTAAGAAACCTCGGCGCTTTCCACGCTCTCCATTTTTTTAAGCCTGCGCTCGATATTGGCTGCACAGGAAGTGCAGTGCATGCCGGTCACTTTGTAGGTCGATTCCACGGTTACTCATCTCCATGATGATGTTCGTCGCCGACATCCTTCACTTCATCCGCTTTCGACGGCCTATCAACAATGATGGTGCCCATCATGCCTTGGCGCTCGTGCGGGTGGCAGTGGTAGCGGTAGGTGCCAGATTTAGTGAAAGTGTATGACCATTTATCGCCAGCATTCTTCAGCATAGGGCTGCTAAACACTTCCGCGTTAAGCGGTATGCTTTCGGCCATGACATCGTGCTTTCTATCGCCGGTATTAACCCAGGTAACAGTATCGCCCGATTTAATAGTCAGCTTGCGCGGCTCGAAGGCATTGGTCATTTCGTCATCCACCATGTTCACAGTATGCTCTGCGGCCTGCGCGAAGGATACCGGTGCGACAAAAGTAAAAAGGCTAATTGCTGCTATTTTGAGTGTCCGATTCATAAATACTCCTGATTAAAACATGAGCCGCAAGCCCAAGCTGGCGACGAATCCATCGTTCTCTTCGCCGTTACTTTTAGCGATGGAGGAAGTTTCACCAAATTTGCGCTCGTATCGCACATCGACATACGGAGCGAACTTGCGGGTGATTTCGTAACGTGTTTGCAGACCGATTTCTCCAGAGGAAAAACCAGACCCCAGATCTTGCTCCGGTACATCCTGCGCTTGCAGATTGATTTCCAAGTACGGTTGAGCAATGAGGCGCTGCGTAAGCTGCAAATCGTGTTCACGGCGCAGACGTGCGCTCAGATCGCCATTCTCACTCAGGAATAGATGCGCCTCCGTTTCAACGAAGTACGTGGCCAGCCCAGAAAATCCGGCAGCGAGATAGGTGGTAGAAACCGGCTGAATATCATGACGCAACCCTATCTGCGCATCCCAGAATTCCGTTATATTGCGGCTGTACAATGCCCAGATTTCTGCCTGCTCCGTATCGCCGCCAACGATTTCCCCTTCACTCTTGATCCAAAGTTTATCGTAGTCGGTGCCAACCCAGCCGTCTAAATCCCAGCTGCCGTTGGTATCGCCGTTACTCGTCCGCCCCATATCGGTTTCCAACTGCATCGCATGAAATACGGTCGGATGGTCGGCATGCGCGCCATGTTCCTCTGCGGCGAAGCCGGGTATCGGAAGGAGCGCCGCGAGGTAAGCCAGATGCTTCCACTTAATGTGCATGAGTTTGATCTCCTTCACTTGCGTCCGCAGGCGTCGGTTTGGGGGCCTGCTCGCCAGGCTTTGCTACATGCACGGATGTCATCATGCCCCCAAGCATGTGGTAAAGAAGATGGCAATGGAATGCCCAGTCACCCGCTTCATCCGCAGTGAGCAGTACCGATAGCGACTGCCCCGGGGGAACGATCACCGTGTGCTTGTTCGGCAGCTTCTCTGCCGGCTGACCGTTTTCTAACTGTACGAACATGCCATGCAGGTGCATAGGGTGCGGCATCATCGTTTCATTAGTGAATTTCAAGCGAACACGCTCACCGTAATCGAGATGAATGGGGCCGGAATGTTCAAATTTCTTGCCGTTAATAGTCCAGATAAACCGCTCCATGCTGCCGCCGAGCAGCAATTCCACTTCACGTTCCGGCGCTTCTGTTTTCGGCTGGATGCCGTTATAACGCAGATCCTTATAGGTAAGCGCTCTGCTACCCGGCGGGGTTCCTGCATCAGCCCAGCCGCTTTTCATTTCTGCCATTCGCCCCCCCATGGCACCATGATCCATGCCTTCCATCGAAGCGTGATCCATTTTGGCCGGTGCATGGCCGGAATGTGCCATGCCCATATCCGCCATGGTCAACAATGTGCGCGAACGTTTGGTCGGAATTTCACCACGCATCCCTTCCTGCGGCGCAAGGGTACCCATTGCAAAACCAGTCCGATCGATGGACTCGGCAGCGATAGTATAGGCTTTGTTTTCCTCTGGCTGAACGATGACATCGTAGGTTTCGGCGATACCGAAACGGAACTCATCTACTGTAACCGGCTCGACATCCTGGCCATCGGCTGCCACGACCTTCATCTTCAGACCCGGGATGCGCACATCGTAGAAGGTCATGGCCGATGCGTTGATAAACCGAAGACGCACTTTCTCGCCCGCCTTAAAAATACCTGTCCAGTTCTGGGCTGCGGTTTTTCCATTTGTCAGGAATGTATAGCCGCTCACGTCCGCAAGATCGGTCGGCGACATGCGCATCTCGCCCCAGGCTTTATAGTCCTGCCATGCAGCACCAAACCCTTTCTTCCCGACATCGGCAAAGAAATCGCCCACTGTGCGTTTGTGGTAATTGTAGTAGCCCGCATCCAGCTTGAGATTATCTAGAATCTCCAAAGCATCCTCATCGGTGAAGTCGGATAGTAGCACGACATAATCCCGGTCAGCCTTTATTCGATCTGCATCCTTAGGCTTAATGACAATCGAACCGTAATGACCTTCCTGTTCCTGCGCTAAGGAATGGGCATGGTACCAGTAGGTACCTGCCTGCCGCAGGGGAAAGCGATAAGTGAATGTCTCGCCGGGCCTGATGCCCGGAAATCCGTTAAACCCAGGCACGCCATCCATCTCGCCCGGCAGCAGTAATCCGTGCCAATGAACCGAACTATCTTCGTCCAAGTGGTTGGTCACGGTGATGATGGCTTCCTCTCCCTGAGTAAAGCGCAAGGTAGGGCCGGGTATTCCCCCATTGATCGTAATTTTCTTTACGGGATGACCGGTGAAGTTCACCGTTTCACGCGCTATGTCGAGATGGTATGTTTCTGCCCAAGCAGGACTGGATGCCAAAACCATAAGCATCGCCAAAAAAAACGGGCGCATTGTATGAATCAGTCCAATTTTCATCGGGTAGCCCTTTCCAAAAGCTCGATGAGTTCGCTGGCTTTTTTGCGCTGCTCGCCGGCATCACCATGGATGATGGCGTGTTCGATGCAGTGGCCGAGATGGTCTTTCAACATTTCCGTTTCAACGCGCGCCAAGGCGGCGCGGACAGCTTGAATTTGAGTAAGCACGTCAATGCAGTAACGACCCTCCTCTATCATCCCGTTAATACCCCGGACTTGTCCCTCGATGCGCTTCAAACGACCGACTAGTTTAGGTTTGTTTTCCTGCCTCACGCAATACTCCTTTATTTGCTATACCTATACCCCCTATGGGTTTATTTGCCAACAGATTTTTATGGCTGTGTCTTTATTCAGGCCCCACATACGCTCCATAAAATGATGCGGTTGACCAAAGGGCATATCTTTAGTGTGCGTGAGAAAGAACGCAGACGTTATCGATATATTGTCGGACGCCACTTTTGATATTCAGCTTTGCGATGCTCCATCGGCCTCTATTCCTGGGGCCTAAAACTTCAGTTCACCCAACGAGCACAGGGCTTGAGGCAGAATTACATGCCAAAACACCAGAGTTCTTCGCTAAATCAATGGGAAAAGAGTTCGGTTTCGTGGTTGCGGGGGC
>JBBKVX010000008.1:0-16423 GCA_037968615.1 Rickettsiales bacterium | reverse complement strand
CCCAACTTGCTGATTATAGGTGCCGAGCAATTTAGTGGCCCAGCCGAAGGAGTTTTATTCAAGCCAGAAGAAGCATGGAACATCGATACCAAAATCGATGATGGCAAAGCGGGGGTTGGCAAGATCCGCACCTACGAATCGCAAACCAACTGTCATAACGCAGGCCAATCCACCACCGTTGCCATTGCTGCGGGTGCTGCATATGCACTGAATTACACTTCGGCGGCTTGCGCTTTGCTTTTCAACCTCTAAAATTTACATTCATGGTGATTGCTGCTGGGCCGCTAAGCTACGGCCTCCTTTATTTCCGACGTTTAAAACTGGCGCCGGTGCGGCCGGGGATACCGCGTTTGGCCTTTTCTTGGCGGGCGGCGGCCAGCACCGTTTCGCGGGCCTGTTCGGCGGCGCGGGCGGTGGTGACGGCATCGAGCCATGCGGCGATGGCCGCTTTGGCCTTGGCGGCGCCTCCTAGGGCCTCCAGCAGCAAGGCGGTGTCCTTCTCGACGGGGCTGCGCAGGTTCTTCGACCCACGGCGGATGAGATGCACCAAACGCTGCTCGATGGAGGCGGCGTGGGTGCGGGCGGCGGCCTCAGGCGCCAGCAACGTGCTGGGGCGAAGGGCGGCGATCTGGGCGGTTTCGGCTTGGGTAAAGGGCATAATGTCTCCTGTAAGCCGCCTACCTACGAGGTATTGCGACGTTTTAGAAGAGAATCTTGCGGAATAACGCTAGCGGCCGAAGCTGCCGGGCACGGTATGCGTGCTGCGCAGCTGCGCCGTGCGGCGGTGCGCATCGTCCATTTGGTCGCTGGCGTTTTGTGCCGCGCGGATGGTGCCGCACCATGTCTGGATGGCTGTGTCCACCGGCTTGACGGCTTCCGCATCGGCCGGATCGAGGCCCAGAGCCTGCACCAATCCCGTGCGCAATTGCAGGCGCACTTCCTGCGCACTGATCTGGCCTTGTGCGCGGGTCTGAATCAAGTGTTTCAGCACATTTTCCCGCCCAGCAAGATGCGGCAAGGCGTCGCCTTCAATGCCCAGAGCCATGGTGGGGCGCTGGTCGATCAATTGCTGACGGTGTTGGTTGGTGATTGGCATGGATGCTCTCCTTCACAATGCGCCGCGCAAACTGCGCGGCGGCGTTTCTAACCCCGTCCGCGCGCGCCGGGTTGCAGCTCGGCGGCGTGGAGTTCCTTTTCCTTCACCTTATTTTCCAGTGACTGCTCCCATGAAGCCACGAGCATTTCTGCGCGTGCGTCGTCGGACCCAATAATGTCCTTGAGATGGGATTTGAGCTCTTGCCGCGCATGATCACGCTCGGCAAAATTAATGTGCAGCGGCTCCTGTTTGCTGGGTCGGCGGATCATGTCGCTGAAACGCTTCTCTGCGGCGTTCAAGCGCGTGATATCCGCGCCCATCACGGGCACGCCCTCCGTCGCCAGCGCCTGGCTGGGGCGGTTGTTAAAAACTCTTCGGGTGGTCCAATTTGTATGTTCCATGCGGGCAACCTAGCCCGGGTTCGTGACAGTTTCGTGACGCTTTCCTATCTTTTTTCATCCATTTCCCGGCACTGGGTGACATTGCCCCCCATTCGCCCTATATTTTCCTGACGGCCTTAACGGAACATTAGGATTTGTATGCGAAAGTTGGATTGTACGGAAATGGTCGAAAGCCAGTTTCGTATGGGTGCACCGAACGGCACCGACGGGAATGGTACTGGCCCGGCTCATCACGGGGACCTTATGGTCGCCGAGCCGCAAACCAAGGCCAAACGCCCGCCGATGTTCAAGGTCGTCCTGCTAAACGATGACTACACGCCAATGGATTTCGTGGTGAGTGTTCTGGAGCAAATCTTCCATCGCACCCACGCCGACTCGATGGAGATCATGCTCCTGATCCATAACAAGGGCGCGGCTGCTGCGGGGATTTACACCCGCGACGTCGCGGAAACCAAGGCGGACCAGGTCACCGAATACGCACGGATCAACGACTACCCGCTTCAGTGCTCTCTGGAACAAGACTCGTAACCACGCACAAAAGGCCGACACATGCTGTCCAAGAACTTAGAGAACACCCTGCACACCGCACTCGAACTCGCGAAGAAGCAGCGCCACGAATACGCCACGCTGGAGCATCTGCTGCTGGCATTGACGGAGGATGCCGACGCCGCCCCCGTGCTGCGCGGCGTGGGCGTGGAAATGACCGAGCTGAAACGCAGCATCATCGAATTCATGGCGGGCGAACTGTCCAGCCTCGTGGTTGAAAATGTGGACGAAGCACGCCCCACGGCGGGTTTCCAGCGCGTGGTGCATCGCGCCGCCATCCATGTGCAGAGCGCGGGCAAAAACGAAGTGAACGGCGCCAATGTGCTGGTCGCCATGTTCTCGGAACGCGAGTCGCATGCCGTGTTCTTCCTGCAGGAGCAGGATGTGAGCCGTTTGGATGTAGTGAACTACATCAGCCACGGCATCGTGAAATTCGGCGATCTCAACCTGCGCCAGATCGGCGCTGGCCACCGCGACCACACCGAAGAAGCGCAGGATGACGGTTCGATCCGTTACAGCGCGGGCAAAGTGGAGGAGGAAAAAGAATCGAAAGACCCCCTCACCCTCTACGCCGTGAACCTGAACAAAAAAGCCCAGAACGGCAAAACCGATATTCTGGTGGGCCGTGAGAAAGAAATCGAACGTACGGTGCAAATTCTTTGCCGCCGCACCAAGAACAACCCGCTGTTCGTGGGCGAAGCAGGCGTGGGCAAAACCGCGATTGCCGAGGGCTTGGCACTGCGCATCACCCGTGGTGAAGTGCCGCAAGTGCTGCGCAATGCGGTTATTTTCTCGCTCGATATGGGCGCGCTGCTGGCGGGCACCCGCTACCGCGGCGATTTCGAAGAACGCATGAAAGCCGTCATCAAATCCATCGAGAAACTGCCGGGCGCCGTGCTGTTCATTGATGAGATTCACACCATCATCGGTGCGGGTTCCACCTCAGGTGGCGCGCTGGATGCGTGCAACCTGCTGAAACCCGCCCTCGCCCGTGGCACGCTGCGTTGCATGGGCAGCACCACGTTCAAAGAATACAACCAAACGATTGAAAAAGATCGTGCTTTGGCCCGTCGCTTCCAGAAAGTGGATGTGTATGAACCAACCGTGGAAGACAGCATCAAAATTCTGCGCGGCCTGAAACCTTATTACGAGGAGCACCATAAAGTGCGCTACCTCCCGGCCGCTATTGAAGCCGCTGTGGAGCTTTCGGCGCGCTACATCCACGACCGCAAACTGCCGGACAAGGCCATCGACGTGATCGACGAAGCCGGTGCCGCGCAAATGCTGCTGCCGGAAAGCAAACGCAAAAAGGCGATTACCGTGAAAGAAGTTGAGGACGTGATCGCCAAAATGGCGCGCATGCCCAGCAAATCGGTGAGCCTCGACGATGCTGAAACGCTGAAGAACCTCGAGAAGAACCTGAAACTGGTCGTGTTCGGCCAGGACAAGGCCATCACCGAGCTGGCTTCCGCCGTGAAAATGAGCCGCGCGGGCCTGCGCGACGAGGGCAAGCCGATGGGCTCGTACCTGTTCAGCGGCCCCACCGGCGTCGGCAAAACCGAAGTGGCGATGCAGTTGGCGAAAAGCCTCGGCATGGAACTCATCCGCTTCGATATGTCGGAATATATGGAGAAACACAGCGTTTCCGGCCTTATCGGCGCCCCTCCCGGCTATGTCGGGTTCGACCAGGGCGGCCAACTGACCGACGCCGTGGACAAGACCCCCTACGCCGTGGTGTTGCTGGATGAGATCGAGAAAGCGCACCCGGACGTGTTCAACATCCTGCTGCAAGTGATGGATTACGGCCGCCTGACCGATCAGAACGGCAAGCAAGTGAACTTCCGCAACACCATCGTCATCATGACCAGCAACGCGGGCGCTGCCGATGCCGCGAAGAAAGCCATCGGCTTTGGCCGCGACACGCGCGGCGAAGGCGAAGCAACGGATGCGGTGAACAAGCTGTTCACCCCCGAATTCCGCAACCGCCTCGACGCGGTGATCGGGTTCGACCATCTGACGCAGGACGTAGTGAAACATGTGGTGAGCAAGTTCGTGTTCAAGCTGGAATCGCAGCTTTCCGAGCGCAACGTCACCATCGCGCTCACCGAAGCTGCCTCTGGCTGGTTGGCCGAGAAAGGCTACGACAAAGCCATGGGTGCCCGCCCGCTTTCGCGCCTCATCGCCGACAAGATCAAGAAACCCTTGGCCGAGGAAGTGCTGTTCGGCAAACTCGCCAAAGGTGGCTCGGTCACTATCGGTGTGGACGGCGACGAGCTGAGCTTCACCTACGGTTCGCCCAAGCCCAAGGCCAAGTCGAAGCGCAGCGAAGAGCTGGTGGATTAAGCACAAGGCTTCACGAAACCTTCACATGACTCTCGGCATGCATCGCGCATAATGGCGTGATGGATACGACAAACAATCGTGACACGGTGCTCTACAACGACCACGCCATCGATGCGCTGGCGCTGGATGCAGGCGTACGGGCCATGCATGGCGTGCCAAGCGCCGTGGCGCTGAAGAGCGATCATGTGCCCCTCCCTCTGTGTGAAACCACCCGCACCTCGCTCAAGCTTTCGCAAATCCCTGCGAAGCTGACGCGCCATGCGAAGGATGAGCTGCCTCACCAAGGGCACGCCCTCACCTACTGGATGCGCGTCGACGAGCATAAATCCAAAGACAGCGCGCTGGCCGAAAAAGAGACCTTCAAGATCGCCAAGGATTTCTGTCGTGCACTGCGCCATGCCTACCAGATGCCGCTGAAAGCCGCTTACAACGTGGAAACCACGCAGGATGGCAAGAAGGTCCTCGCCATTGTGTTGGCCACCGATAACAAACACACCCAATTGCTGGAAGACGAGGTGCTGAGCACCATCAAAGACGCCTATGCCGCCTGCAAGCGCGAGCGCAATAACGGTCTCTACTCCGCTCCCGACACCGACAACATAAGCGGCTATTTCCCAGAACCGCTTCCAACACCGGAAATCGATACGTTACGCAGCGAAGCGTGTTTGATCGACACTCAAAAGTACCTTTCCACTGAGCAGGCTCAATTGGCCATCAGTGATTTCATGGCCAACAAAGTGGGGCTGATCAGCTATGCCCGCACCGATGACAAAGGGAGTGTCCATATCCCCCTACCACCCAACGGTGATTTTGATTTCCGGCGCGAGACCCGTTCCTTCACGCCGGACGAGGCCACCCTTCCCTACGATCAGGATTACCGAAAAACGCGCGGGCTTTCTTTCTGGCTCGACCCCAAGCTGCACGGCGCGCCCCTCAAAGCCGACAAGACCATGGCCCGGCTCCTGCGCGATCGGTTCCGGCAAGGCGTGGCCGATATGTTCCCGAATGTCGAAGTCGATATCCAGACGATCAATGTTTCTAAGCCTGAGGACAAGCAAGGTGCGCCCGTCATGGGCATGCTGCTGCGCGTGCCGCGCAACCAGCAACATCTGCTCAGCCAGATCAAGGATGTGCTTCAACGCGGGGTAACGGCCCAGCACCACTACGAGCACGACACAAAGCGCGACGCAGAACGCTACCCCCGCACCGCCTCCCGCGGCTCGGATGGAGCGAAAGGGCGCTAGCGTCATGGGCGGCTTGCTCGTATAATGGCCCCATGCGCCACACCCTTCTTCCCCTCGCCCTGCTTTTCCTTGCTGCCCCGGCACTTGCGCAGCAATCGGTGCCGGTGCTGGTCAAGATCTCAGCGGGCACGGGATTTTTCATCAACCGTGACGGCGACCTCATCACCAACGCCCATGTGGTGAAGGCCTGCAAACGCATTTCCGTAAAAACCACCGGCGGCGAGCGCGTGGCCACGCTGCGCGCCAGCGACACGGCACGCGACCTCGCCGTGCTGCGGGTAGCGGGCGACGTGCCCGGCATCGCCAGCCTGCGCTGGAACATCCGCGACATCAAAGAAGGCGATACAGTGGTGGTGATGGGCTATCCCGGGCAGGAGGGCGTGGCCGGGCGTTACCAGTTCAAGAAATCGACCGTGACCGGCATGAAAGGCCCCACCGGCGAACCGCAATGGCTGCAGCTAAACAGCGTGGCGCAACATGGCAATTCCGGCGGCCCGGTGCTCGACCGCTCCGGCAATGTCATCGCGGTCATCACCGGCAACGCCATGACCTACCGCGTGATGACCAGCGCCACCGGCCAGCGCTCCGACCCCACCCTGATCGGCCAGACCGACATCGCCATCACCCTGCCCATACTGGAAGATTTCCTGCGCCAGAACATGGTCGGCTACTACCAAGCCAGCAGCGGCACCGGAAGCAGCGCGGATCGGCTGCTGGAGGCGCGCGCGAATCGGTTTATCGTACCGATCCGTTGTTTTTTATAGCGATTACGGCCTTGCCGTCTCCGGTACCGCCGCGTCGGGAATCAAGATATGCGAGCCGCGCATCATGAGGATGCTGATGCGGCGGTTCTTGGCGCTGCGCGGGTCTTTGGATTGAAGTATCTCGCTATCCGCCGCACCGATGATGCGTTTCGGCCGTTCGCCCTCCAGCCCCATCCGCACCATGTAGGTGAGCGCCGATTCGGCGCGCCCCGCCGAAAGTTTCCAGCGCACGATGCTGGCGCTCTCCAGCGCCGAAGCGTCCGTATACCCGGTGACGCTCATGTAATTCGGCATGCGCCGGATCAGCGGCACCAAACGGCCCAGCACCAGTTGTCCATGCTCGCTCAGTTCCGTCGAGCCCGCCGAGAACATGGGGTAAGTTTCCGAATCCTTCAGCTCGATCCGCAAGCCATCCGGCGTCATGCCGACATCGACATTATCCTTGTATTGCGCCAGTTGCGTGTCGTTGGCGATGGCCTGATTGATGGCCTGCGCGCCTTGCTTGAACAGGTTATCCTCTTGCTCGGCCTCGATGGGGGACGGATTTTCGGGGTTGCTCTGCGTCGAGCCCGCCTGTTGCTGCATCACCCCGGGGCTCGACAGGTTGATGCCTGCGTCCTTCTGGTTCATCGCGGTAGGTGCGGCGCTGTTGATGCCAATGGGGCGCAATTCACTGACACCCGTTACCGGCGTGAAATATTCCGACAGCCCCTGCAATGTTTCCTTCGAACTGGTCGAAAGCAGCCACAGCAGCAGGAAGAACGCCATCATCGCGGTCACGAAATCGGCGTAGGCCACTTTCCACGCGCCACCATGAGAGGCCTGTCGCGGCGCAGGCCGGGCGCGTTTGATGATAATAACCGGCTTAACCTTGGGGGCATCGGCCTTGGTGGTGCGCTTATAGGGCAAGGACATTGGCTGACTCTACCAAAGTAAAATGAAGAAAG
Organism: Rickettsiales bacterium; assembly: GCA_037968615.1. Taxonomy (GTDB): domain Bacteria; phylum Pseudomonadota; class Alphaproteobacteria; order Rickettsiales; family UBA3002; genus QFOX01. The sequence continues at coordinate 9,082 of JBBKVX010000008.1, read as the reverse complement.
GGTGAACGAGTCGACGGAGGTTAATGCCCTCCGGAAGAAGCTTCCGGTGGTGGGGCCGCGGCGGCAGGCGTGGGCCGGATGGGGATAACCGGCTCGGCGCCGGGCGCGATGTCGGGCACCGCCCCGTTGGGAATCAGCACATGCGACCCGCGCAGCATGATGAGGGTGATACGGCGATTATGGGGGTTACGCGGCTCGTTGGGCACCAGCAGCTCCCTGTCGGCCATGCCAACTACCCTTTTGGCCCGTTCGCTTTCCAGACCCGCTTTTACAAGGAAACGACGCGCGGCCTGCGCGCGATCGGTGGACAGTTCCCAGTTGCTGTAATCGGCACGCCCGGCTTCGGCGGGCGAAGCGTCGGTATGACCAACGATGGCCATAAAGTTCGGCATGCGCTTAATGACCCCGGCGATGCGGGTGAGCACGATGCGGCCATGGTCGGTCAGCGTGGCGGTGCCTTTTTCGAACATCGGGTGGTCGTCGCTGTCGGTCACGTCGATGCGCAGACCCTCCTGCGACTCCGAGACCGCCACATTCTGGCTGTATTGCTGCATTTGTTTGCTTTGGTTGATGGCCTGCGTCATGGCCTTGGCGCCTTCCTTGAACAGGCTGTCGTCGTTGGCGCTCTCCTCGGGCGCGCGGTAATCCGGGTTATCGGCCACGGTACCTGCCGGGGTGCGGCCAGTGACCACGCCGGGCTGGGCCATGTTGCTCTTGGCGGTGCCGTAGGGCGAATCCGTCGCCCCCCCTTTAAAGCCGATGCCTTGGCTGTCTTTCACGCCCGTGGTGGGAGTGAAATATTCGGAGATGCCTTCCAGCGTCGCTTTTGAACTGGTCGAAAGCAGCCACAACAGCAGGAAGAACGCCATCATCGCGGTGACGAAATCGGCGTAGGCCACCTTCCAGGCGCCGCCATGGTGGCCGCCGCCCTTTTTGATGATCTTCTTTACGATGATCGGGCGTTTGCCGTCTTTTTTGTTATCGCTCACAACGGCACCTCGATGATCGCCTAAGCAGGCAGGGTGACAGTGGCGAGCAGGGTTTCCATATCAAGGAAGCTCGGCTCGTAGATCGTCGGGATATTAGTGCGACCGATTTCCACCGATATCTGAGGCGCATTCCCGTTCAGGTGCGACACTAACACCAGCTTGATGATGACGTAGAACAAATGCTCCTCGTCATAGGTCTGGCCCATTTTAGTGGCGAACGGCCCGATGAAGCCGTAGGCGAGGAACACGCCGAGGAACGTGCCCACCAGCGCGCCACCGATCATGCCGCCGAGAATTTCGACCGGCTCGGTAATGGAGCTCATGGTCTTGATAACGCCCAGAACGGCGGCCACGATGCCCAGCGCCGGCATGGCGTCGGCCATGTTCTGTACGGCGTGCGACCGCGCGTGCAGCTCGCCATGATGCTTCTCAAGCACCTGTTCCATCACACTTTCCACTTGGTGCGGGTCGTCGAAGCTCATGGTCATCATGCGCAACGTATCACAGAGGAAATCCACAGCGAAATGGTCGTGCGCGATGCGCGGATATTGTTGAAAAATAACCGATTCATGAGGGTTTTCTATATGCTGTTCCAACGCCACCATGCCCTTGGTGCGCACCAGCTTCAGCAAGGTGAACAGCAAGCAGAGCAAGTCTTTGTAATCTTGGCCTTTCCATTTCGGCCCTTTGAACACTTTGGAGAGATCTTTCAGCACGCCTTTGACCACGTTGCCTTTGTTCCCGATCAGGAAGGCGCCTACCGCAGCGCCGAAAATAGTACCCAGCTCATGCGGCGCCGCATGTAGGATGACCCCCATTTTGCCGCCGGCAATAGAATAAATGACGAAAACCGCCACAAAAACAATGATAATGCCAATAATACCAAGCATGCAGCAGGGTTCCCCTCAAGAATCAATCGCGTCGCCACAAAGCTACTCGAACCAATGGCAATTGCGCGGGCTTTTCCCTGCCACTGCCCTTCGCGCACGCAGGTTTATTCCGCCTGTTGCTCTGGCGTCACGTTCACAGGCCGCTGTATAGCCCCGGCATGCCGAGCAATACTTCCAGATCCGCGTAGGCGTGATCGAGCTCAGCATGGAATGCCGGATCGCGCAGATCATCGAGCGCCAACCGATCGCGGTAATGACGCTCGACCCATTGGGTTAGCACATGCGCTTTGTCTTCTGTCAGCACTACGCCGGGATGGATGGCCGCTGCCTCTTTTTTAGTCATTACCACCCTTAGCCTCAGGCACGCAGGCCCCCCTCCGTTGCGCATGCTTTCGCGCAGGTTCAGGTAGCGAACGGTTGAAATTGCCTTATGCTCTTCAACCAAACGCTGCATAACCATATGCGCGGAATCTGATTCTTCGCATTCGCCTGGCGCTAGAATAACGAACTGCCCATCAGGCAATTCTAGCAACTGTGAGTTGAATAAATAGCTGGTGACCGCTTCTGGTAGCGCCAGATCCATTTCCGGGATTTCAATGTAGCGGAATCCGTCGATTTCCATTCGTTGCAAATCAAGAATGAATTTTTCTTTATCTACAAAAGCGCGCTCGTGAGCGATTAATAGCCGTGTCGTGTTCATGGCGATGACATCGTTATGAAACACTCCAGCATCGATGGCCTGTGGCTGTTGTTGTATAAGCATTATACGGTTATTTTTTAAACCGTGATTGCGCGCAATAGCGGCGCTGGCGTCCTTATGCTGCCTACCGATGAAATTCGATGGTTTGTTAACAAGCCCTTCTGCCACGCCATACACAAACAGCTCGACACCTTGTTTACCGTGCTGACTGCATACTCTCATATGGTTTGCGGCCCCTTCATCGGAGAGGCGCGTCGTGGACGGGAGAGAATTATGAACAGCAAATAACGATTCGTTATGGAAAATCATCTTTAAACTGCGCGTGGTCCACCCCGCTTCCATTGCACGGTGGAAATGACTGATCAGATTGGCCGGGGTAAGATGCAATTTGCCGTCGGCCGTGTCCGCACTGGGCGATACCGTCGCTGCGTTTGCTGCCCACATAAAAGACGAGGAAAAGGCGGCTGCCAACAGATCCGGGGCTTCACGGTAGGCAAGGTCGAATGTCTTTTGCACCGCTTCATGGCTGCTGCCGGAACCGAATCCTAATTGTTGCAATACCGAAACAATCGGCCTTTTCTGTGGTGGAATGAAGGCTTGGGGGATGCCAAGCTCCTGCACCATACGCATCTTATGGATGCCCTGCAGGGCCGCCTCTTTCGGATTGGATACAGACCCGGCATGTTTTTGCGAAGCCAGGTTGCCGGAGGCCAAACCGGCGTAGTTATGGGTGGGCCCGACCAGTCCATCGAACTGCCATTCTTGTGCGTCCTGAGTGCGCATTAGACGATCACCATGCCCGGGGGAAGGGTGCTTGGCAGGGCCAACGCGTCGGCCTCGACCGAAGCGACCGGGTAGGCACAGTAATCGGCCGAGTAATAGCCCGCTGGCCGGTGGTTTCCCGATAGGCCGACCCCACCAAAAGGCCCCGCGCCGGAGGCTCCGGTCGTCTGGCGGTTCCAATTGATTAATCCCGCCCTCAGGCCGGAGCTAAGTTGTTGAAACAGTGCCTGTGCATCGCATAATACCGCAGCGCTCAAACCGTACTTGGTGGCGTTGGCCACGCGCACCGCCTCTTCGGGTGTTTTGACACGGTACAATTGGAGCAGCGGACCGAAATATTCCTCATCGGGAATATTGGTTGCGGAGGTCACGTCAATAAGCCCCGGAGACAGGAAAGGCAGCCCATCGCGCAATGGTTGCAGAGCCAGCAGTACTTTGCCCCCCTTGGACACCAAATCGGACTCTGCCTTCAGCAGGCGATTCATCTCTGTATTGCTTATAAGTGGCCCCATGAAGGGAGCAGGCGTTTCGTCATAAGCGCCAACCCGGAGGGCCTTGGCCGAACGCACCAGCATGTCGAGATAGGTTGCGGTGTTTTCGTCCTCGATCACGATCAGGCGACGGGCGCAGGTGCAACGCTGGCCAGTTCCGGTATAGGCGGAAAGCAATGTTTCATGCACCGCCGCCGCGATATCCGACACAGGGCCAACGATCAGCGGGTTATTCCCCCCCATTTCTAGCGCCAGCAATATCTCGGGACGCCCGGCAAGCTGTTGATGCAGCGCCTTTCCTGTGGCCGAGGAGCCGGTGAACAGTACGCCATCGACCTCCGCCTTCGATAGGGCGATGCCCGTGTCGCGCTCACCTTGAACGAGGTTCAAGACACCTTGGGGAAGCCCAGCCTCAACCCATTGCTTTACCATCCATTCCGCCACCATGGGCGTTTGCTCGCTGGGCTTGAACACCAGCGTATTTCCAGCCAGCAGCGCCGGCATGATATGGCCATTGGGCAAATGCGCCGGGAAGTTATAGGGGCCGTACACGGCCATTACCCCATGCGGGCGGTGGCGTACCACCGCCGTACCCACCGGGCTATGACGCGATTTCTCGCCCGTCCGCTCAGCGTAAGCTTCGGAAGCATAAGTGATTTTAGCTATTACAGCGGACACTTCGGAACGGGCGTCCCAGAGGGCCTTGCCGGTTTCCTTGGCGATCAGCACTGCAAGCTCTTCCTTTTGACTTTCAACGATTTCTTTGAATTTCTGCCCCACCGCATGGCGCTCCGCCGCAGGCATCGCTGCCCAAGCCGGGAACGCGGCACGCGCGGCGGCCACTGCCGAAGCAATTTCCCCCTCGCCCGCTGCCCAGCCCGACCAGAGCTCGGCCCCCGTGGCGGGGTTGATAGAGGTGAATTGGTGGGTGCCTTTGGACACCCATAACCCATTGATACAGTGCATGTCTTTTGCCTCCTAGGCTAAAGCGGGTAGTAGCGGATCCGGTCGCCCAATTTCAGCCCGCCCCGTTCGGCCAGACGCGGGGTGATGGTGACCCGGTCGCCGTCCATAAGCAGCCTTCCAGCCGCGCAACGGAAAGCGGGAAACTGGTCGTTGCTGACCATGAATTGCGGTGTTCCCTCGGGCAATTCGTCAATGCTGGCGATGGCGGCGTGCTGGCTGTCCTTCACCACACCGATCGTGTCGCGGTCGGACACCAGCGTGGCGCCCCCATCGAATATATCGACGTAACCGGTGAATTTAAACCCCTGCCGCTCCAACATCGCCTTGGCGGGCTCCGACCCGGCATGCACCTTGCCGACCACGCGCTGGGCGGATTGCGGCAAAAGATCGACGTAAATCGGGTACTTAGACACCAAATCGTTTATGAACTGGTTCCCCTTGGTGGCGTTCACGTAATCGGCCTCGGCGAACGGCATACCGAAGAAATGGCGGGCCAAGGCGCTGTAGAACTCGGAATGGCCCTCGCTGTCCTGCACCCCACGCATCTCGGCGATGATGGTTTCGGAGAAAAACTGCGGAAACGCCGCAATGAACATGAATCGCGACAGCGACATCAGCTTGCCCATGCGGTCGCGGCGGTAATTGGGGTCGAGAAACAGCGAGCCGACCTCGGTCGCCCCCGTTAGATCGTTGCTGACATGCAGCAGCTCGTGCTTGCTGTAGATTTCCAGCTGCGTGGAGACCTGCGTGATGGTGTTCACTTTGTAGGAATAGAACGGCTGGGTGAGGCCAATGCGCGCTTTGATGCCGCAGGTGCCTGCGATAACGCCCGTTTCGGCGTCCTCCAGCACGAAGAAGAAGCTTTCCTGACCCGGTTTTTCGTAATGCCCGGCAAAACTGGCCTCGGACGCCGCGATCTTGGCGCGAAGCACTTCCTCGTCGGGCGGCAGCGAGGTCATGCCAAACCCGGCCTTGCCGGCCAACGCGTGGACGGAATCGTAATCGTTCATGGTGGCGGGGCGCAGGAACATGCCCTCACCATACAAAAAAACGGCAAAAATTCAAACGACTTAGCCTACGGCAGGGGCTGGGAGCGCAATATCTCCCTTAGCGAGTCGCATCAGCAACAGGGCGGAGAGCTTGGCGCGCTCGGAGAGGGAATCGAGGTAGCAGATCTCGTCGGAGGAGTGGATGTTGGCGCCGCGCACGCCGAGCGTGTCGACGTTGGGCAGGCCGTGACGCCAAAGATTGTTGCCGTCGCAGCACCCGCCGGAGGGTTTGATGCCGATGGTGAAACCGAGCATTTGCCCGCATTCCAGCACCATATCGAAGATGGCTTTGATTTCCGGGGCCATGGGCTTCGGCGCGCGGGTGAAGAAACCGTGGCGCACGGCAGCAAAGCCGTCGCGCATACGCAGTCGATCGAGCATTTCGTCGATCTCGCCCAGTATCCATGCCTCGTCGGCCACTTCGCGGGTGCGGATGTTGAAACGCAGCACCGCCGTGTCGGGCACCACGTTGAGGGCGCTGCCGCCCTCGATTTTCGCGGGGTTAATGGTGACGCCGTCGCGCACACCGTTGAGGTGGAACAGGGCCACCGCCAGCTCGGAGGCGGCCACCACGGCGTTGCGCCCGTCCTCGGGGTTACGCCCGGCATGGGCAGCGCGGCCACGCACCACGATAGAGAAATTGCCGCTGCCTTTGCGCGCGCCTGCAAGCGAGCCATCGGCCAAAGCGGGTTCGTAAATGAGGCCCAGCGTTTTGCCTTCGCAGGCCGCTTTCAGCAGCGGATCGGAAGAAATGGAGCCGATCTCTTCGTCGGGGTTCAGCACCACCTGCCAGCCGAGCTGTGAGGCCCAGGGCGAACGCTCGAACGCTTCGAGAGCCTTCAGCATCACCACCAGCCCGCCTTTAAGGTCGGCGACGCCGGGGCCATTCAAAATGGTGTCGCTGATGAAATTGGGGTGTTGGAACGGATGCTCGGGGCCGAACACCGTGTCCATATGCCCCACCAGCAGCACCTGAATGGGCGCTTCCGGGCGCTTGCGGATGGTCAGCGCCTCGGCGATGGGGATGGAGATCTCTAAGCCTTTGGCGTCGATGCTGGAGAGCGGCGCGAGGGGAATGATCTCCTGCTCGCCGCCCAGCCAATGGAAATTATCGGCCAGCGCCGAACGCATGGCGCGCAGACCATCGATGTTGTAGCTGCCGGAATTGATGCGCGACCAGCTCTCGGTCAGGAACACCATATGTTCCTGCTGGCTGTCGAGCCAGTCGAGCGGTTCCTGCAGCGCGGGTTCCATCAGCCCTTGACCGAGATCAACGCGGGTTTGAGGCGTTTCAGCCCTTCCAGAAGCTCTTCGTCGGTGATGGTGAGCGGCGGCAGGAAACGCAGCACATTGGGGCCGGCCACGAGGGCTAATACCCCGGCTTTACGCCCGGCTTCGGTGAAATCCCCGGCTTTGCCGTGATAGGCGGGTTTTAGCTCGGCACCGACCATCAGGCCGCGCCCGCGCACTTCGGTAAACAGGTCGAGCTCCTCGTTCAGGCTGGCCAGTTCGCGGCGCAGCAGGTTGCCCTTGCGCTCCACTTCGGCCAACAGTTTCGGATCGTTCAGTTTGGTGATGGCGGCGAGGCCGACCGCGGCCATGACCGGGTTGCCACCGAAGGTGGAGCCATGGCTGCCGAACTGCAGCGTTTCCGCCGCTTTCTCGCCCACCAGCATGGCGCCGATGGGAATGCCACCGCCGAGGCCTTTGGCCAAGGTCATTACGTCGGGCACCACGCCGTCGATCTCGTGCGCGTAAAGCGCGCCGGTGCGGCCCATGCCGGATTGGATCTCATCGACCACCAGCAGCGCACCGACTTTGTCGCACAGCGCGCGCAGATGTTTCAAGAAACCCGGTGCGGCAGGCATCACGCCGCCCTCGCCCTGCCCCGGCTCGACGAAAATGGCGCAGGTATTCTCATCGACCAGCGCCGCGATGGCCGCTTCGTCGTTGAATGTGTCGCAGTAAACGAAGCCACCCGGCAGCGGCTCGTAGCCCTGCTGGTATTTCGGCTGTGCGGTGAGAGTAACGGCCGCCAGCGTGCGGCCATGGAACGAGCCGTTGAAGCTGATGATGTTGCGTTGGGCGGGCGATTTGCCTTGGTCGGATGCGTATTTGCGCACCAGTTTGATGGCGGTTTCGTTGGCTTCGGTGCCGGAGTTGCACAGATAGACGCGCTTCGCCCAATCGGCGGAGTTCACCAGCGCTTCGGCCAAACGGATGGGCGGCTCGGTGAAGAACACGTTGCTGGTGTGCCAGAGTTTTTTCATCTGCCCTTCCATGGCGGCGAGCAGATCGGGGTCCTGGTGGCCGAGCGAGCTCACGGCGATGCCCGCGGCGAGATCGATGTATTCGTTGCCGTCCAAATCCCACAGTTTTGCGCCTTTACCATGGTCGAGGATCATCTCACGCGGCTTATAGTTGGGCACGTAATAGTCTTGGCCTTTTTTCACGAGTTCGGCGCTTAAAGCGCCAATGTTATGGGTGGAGGCGGGAAGTTCAGACATACGGTTCCTACGGCAATGGATTATTGATGTTGTTCTTTGCTAATCATAGACATGAAACGGATGCAATGAAACCCTCATTGCAACAACAGGAGAACGAACATGAGCGAACAACTCTGTGTCCATGCGGTCATCCATGGGCGAGTGCAAGGGGTAGGCTACCGCGCCTGGGCCGACCGCAAAGCCCATGAAAAAAAACTCACCGGCTGGGTCAAGAACTTGCCTGACGGACAGGTGGAATTACTAGTGTGCGGCGACGCCACGCAGGTCGAATCTATGTTGACCGAATGCGAGCGCGGGCCCATAGCCGCCGATGTGCTACGCATCGAACGTAAGATGCCCGACATCCCCCCGCCCATCGATTTCAAACAGCTTGCCACTGGTTAGCGTTTGCTTAATACTGGGGGGATGAAATCCTCTGCATTTTCGTTAGTAGAATTAAGCATCGTACTCGTAATCCTAGGGCTGTTAGTAGGCGGTATACTTGCGGGTCAGTCGTTGATTCGCGCTTCTGAATTACGGGCGGTTACGACCGAGTATCAACGCTATACCACCGCAATCTATGCGTTTCGTGATCAGTATTTCGGCCTTCCGGGCGACATCTCCAATGCCACCTCTATCTGGACAGGCACCAGCAATGGCAATGCCGATGGCACGATCGGTGACGGCACCACGGAAATGTTCCAGTTCTGGCTGCATTTGTCCAAAGC
>JBBKVX010000007.1:0-20238 GCA_037968615.1 Rickettsiales bacterium | reverse complement strand
CCGGTCTCAGCCAAAATTTTCGTGATCGCTGCGGTCAGCGATGTTTTGCCATGATCCACGTGACCGATGGTCCCGATGTTGCAGTGCGGCTTGCTGCGGTTGAATTTTTCCTTAGCCATGATGTCCTCGCGTTAGTAGTAAAAGTTGTATTAGTGCGGGCGCGGTGTAGCGCAGATGCCGATACAGGGCAACAGGGAAATGCAATCCCAAGGGCCCAGGGCAAAACCCGCCGCAAAATTGTGGTGGAACCGTCCGCGCGGGGGATGCGTAAAACCCGCTTGCCTTTCCCCGCGACAGGGGCTAGAAGAACCGCCGCACAGCCCCCCAAAACGCTGTGCATTTTTGTATCGGCTAATTTGATTTTAAGGACACGTCCATGGCCCAGCTGAATCCCGCCAAATTCATCCGCGAAGTGCGGCAGGAAGTACGTAAAGTGTCGTGGCCGACCCGCAAGGAAACGTTGGTCTCGACCACGATGGTGTTCATCATCGGTCTGATCGCGGCGGTTTTCTTCCTGCTGGTCGATGGTGTCCTGCAATACGGCATCCGCGCGATTCTGGGGATGGCCAACTAAAGAAATAACGCGCTCCGGCGCACCATGACACAATAAAAACGAGGACGATATGAGCGAAGCAGCAGCAACCACCGAAGTTACCGAAACCACCGAGACCGCCGAAGTTCCGGCCGTTGAAGCCGAGGCCGCCGCTCCGGTAGCCACCGGCAAGCCGAAGCGCTGGTACATCATCCACGCCTATTCGGGCTTCGAGAAAAAAGTCGCCGCCAGCATTCTGGAGCAGGCCGCGCAAAAAGGCCTCACCGAATCGTTCGAACAGGTCGTTGTGCCGACCGAAGAGATCGTGGAAGTGAAGCGCGGCAAAAAAACTTCGTCGGAGCGTAAATTCTTCCCCGGCTATGTGCTGGCGAAAATGGACATGACCGACGCCACCTGGCAGTTGGTGAAAACCACCGCGAAAGTAACCGGTTTCCTTGGCGGCAAAGGCATTCGCCCGCAGCCGATCACCGATGCCGAGGCCGCGAACATCTTTAAACAGGCGGAAGAGGGCGGCAAGTCGGTCCGTCACACCATCGTGTTTGATATCGGCGAAGCCGTGAAGATCATCGATGGCCCGTTCGAGTCGTTCGTTGGCACCGTCGAGGATGTCGAGGAAGACCGTCAGAAACTGAAAGTCTCGGTCAGCATCTTCGGCCGCTCGACTCCGGTGGAGCTTGGCTACGACCAAGTGCACAAAGTAAGCGCCGCCAACTAAGGCGCGACGCGAGACAAATGAAAAGGGCACCGTTTCGGTGCCTTTTTTTGTTTTCGGTCATCAAGCTGTCATATTGCTCTGTTAGTTTCGGGGGATGAGCGACATCATCGATTCCATTCGTGCGGCCATCCGCCAAAGCAAACGTGAAGGGGATTTCCCGGACCTCACGTTGGCGTTTCGCGCTATGGACACCAACCGTGACGGCCAGATTAGCTTCAGCGAATTTGCCGCGCCCAGCTTCATGAACCAGCATTGCAGCAATGCGCGCTATAACCCGGGAGGTTATAATGTCTGCCTCGCGACGGCCAATCCGGCGATGCGCGACGCGGCCGATTACACCACCAGCATGCATGCCGACCTTAGCAAAGCGCTCGGAGAATATGCGGAATACCGCCGAGGCCATGGCGTTCCCGGCCGATTGCTGTTGGGTCTGGGTGGCGTGCAGCTGGGCGGCCTGAACCGCCTGTTGCGCAACGAAGGGCTGCCGACGTTCGAGCCGCAAGTGCTGCAGCAGGCCGTCGACTACATGGAGCCCCGCCTCAACCAGTATCAGGCGGGCAGCGGACGCTTCCCTTTGCCCCGCGCTACGAGCCGATAAAGCATTATCGTCCAGCGGCTTATCAATTAGCTGCGTCAGGGCCAAAAATCCCCTTGCAATCCAGCGTTTCCTGTCTATAGTCCCGGCTCCCTTGGGAGGGGTTTGCCACGCGCAACCCCGCAATCCACCGCAGAAAACATGGGGTTTTCGACCGGTAGGCGACCAAAACGGATAGGATATAAAATGGCTAAGGAAATTACCGGCTATATCAAACTGCAGATTCCTGCAGGGAAAGCCAACCCCGCCCCGCCCATCGGCCCCGCGCTCGGTCAGGCAGGCCTGAACATCATGGAATTCTGTAAGCAGTTCAACGCCGCTACCCAGCAGCGCGAGCCCGGCATGCCGATTCCGGTGGTCATCACCGTATACAAAGATCGCAGCTTCACCTTCATTCAGAAGCAGCCCCCGGTTTCGTATTTCCTGAAGAAGGCTGCGAAAATCGAAAAAGGCACCGGCACCACGGGCAAGACCCTGATTGGTAAGGTGACCATGGACCAGATCCGCGAGATCGCGAAACAGAAGATGCAAGACATGAACGCCCACAGCGAAGAGGCTGCCTGCAGCATGATCGCTGGTTCGGCCGTGTCGATGGGCATCGAAGTGGTGGGAGCGTAATATGTCGAAACGTATGAAAACCGCCGCTGAGGGCATCGATAAGCTCAAGCTGCACAGCCTCAACGAAGCCGTAAAGCAGCTGAAAAGCCGCTCGAAAGTGAAGTTCGACGAGACCGTTGATGTCGCCATCAACCTCGGCATCGACCCGAAACAATCCGACCAGCTGGTGCGCGGCATGGTTCCGATGCCCAACGGCCTCGGCAAAACCGTTCGCGTTGCTGTGTTCGCTAAAGGCCCGGCTGCTGAAGCCGCGACCAAAGCGGGCGCCGACATCGTTGGCGGCGACGACCTCGCCGAGCAAATCCAAAAAGGTATCATCGATTTCGACGTGTGCATTGCATCGCCGGACATGATGGGCACCGTTGGTAAGATCGGTAAGATCCTCGGCCCGAAAGGCCTGATGCCGAACCCGAAACTGGGCACCGTGACCCCGAACGTTGCTGCTGCAGTAACGGCGGCCAAGTCTGGCCAGGTCGAGTTCAAGGTTGAGAAGGCCGCCATCATCCATGCGGGCGTTGCGAAAGCATCGTTCACGGAAGAGGCCATCTTGGGCAACATCAAAGCTTTCATCGACGCGGTGGCGAAAGCCAAGCCCGCTGGCGTGAAGGGCGAGTACATCAAGAAAATTTCCATTTCCACCACGATGGGCCCGGGCGTGAAAATCGACCTGACCGATCTGTTGGCAGCGTAAGGAGCGACACATGAACCGTACGCAGAAACAAGAATGGATCGAATCGACGAATTCCAGCGTTAAGGACGCAGGCATTCTGTTGATCGCCCATTACAAAGGTTTGACCGTGGCCGAGATGACCAACCTTCGTATTGCGATTCGCAAAACGGGCGCGGGTTTCAAGGTGACCAAAAACCTGCTGGCCAAACGCGCGATCGTTGGCACGCAGTATGAGAAACTTTCGCACCTGTTCACGGGCCCGACCGCTGTTGCGTATGCAACGGATCCGGTATCGGCTGCTAAAGCCCTGAGCGAGTTTGCGAAGAAGAACGAGAAACTGGTGCTGGTCGGTGGCGCTTTTGGTGAAACGATCCTTGATAAGGCGGCGATTCAAAAGCTGGCGACTCTTCCGTCGCTGGACGAATTGCGTTCCAAAATCATCGCGATTCTCCAAACGCCGGCAACCCGTATCGCAGGAGTGCTGCAAGCGCCTGCTGGCCAGTTGGCGCGAGTCTTTGGGGCGTATGCCTCGAAAGATGCAGCATAGTTTTTGTTAATTTATTTTTAATTGGTGAAGGATTTTATTATGTCGAACTTGAACGAAATCGTAGAGAAGCTCTCGGCTCTCAGCGTTATGGAAGCTGCTGAACTCAGCAAACTCCTGGAAGAAAAATGGGGCGTTTCGGCTGCTGCTCCCGTAGCTGCCGCTGCTGCTGCTGGTCCGGCTGCTGCTGCCGCTGAAGAACAAACCGAGTTCTCGGTTGTTCTCACCGACGCAGGCGCGAACAAAATCAACGTGATCAAAGAAGTTCGTGCGATCACCGGTCTGGGCCTGAAAGAAGCCAAGGACCTCGTTGAAGGCGCTCCGAAAGTTGTTAAAGACGCCGTAGCTAAAGCAGATGCCGAGAAGCTCAAGAAGCAACTCGAAGCAGCTGGCGCGAAAGTCGAACTGAAATAGTGTTCGCTCGCGCGGCATAACGCGACCGCATTGAGGGGCCCGGGAAATCCGGGCTCCTTTTCGCGCATTTTATGCCTTCCGATTTCTGGTGACCACCGGATCGGGCCCAAGAATATGTTCTTAGTACATCGCAAGTTATTCAAAAATCGGTAGGGAAAATCATGGCTCAGTCGGCAAACGCAAACGCCTTTCAACACTCCTTCACCTCGCGCAAGCGCATTCGTAAAAATTTCGGCACCATGCTGTCGGCAACATCGCTCCCGAACCTCATCGAAGTTCAAAAGAACTCGTACGAGCAGTTCCTGCAGATGTATGTTCCGGTAAAGGACCGCAAGGGCACCGGCCTGCACGCCGTGTTCAAATCGGTATTCCCGATCAAAGACTTCAGCGACACCTCGACGCTCGAGTATGTGCGTTACGAGTTCGACCGTCCGAAATACGACGTGGATGAGTGCCGCCAGCGTGGCATCAACTTCGCCGCACCGCTGCGCGTCACCCTGCGCCTGATCGTTTGGGTCGTGGATGTGGATACCGGCGCCCGCGAGATCAAGGACATCAAAGAACAAGACGTCTACATGGGCGACATTCCGCTCATGACCGAGAACGGCACCTTCACCATCAACGGCACCGAGCGCGTGATCGTTTCGCAAATGCACCGTTCGCCGGGCGTGTTCTTCGATCACGATCACGGCAAGACCCACTCTTCGGGCAAATTCCTCTACAGCGCGCGTATCATCCCGTACCGTGGCTCGTGGCTCGATTTCGAATTCGACGCCAAGGACATCGTGCATGTACGCATCGATCGTCGCCGCAAACTGCCGGCCACGACCATCCTGCGTGCCATCGGCATGGACAACCAGGCCATCCTCAACACCTTCTACCAGACCCGCCAGTTCAAGAACGGCAAAAAAGGCTGGACCGTTGGCTTCGATGGCAACGCTTGGAAAGGCCAGAAAGCCACCTTCGACCTGATCGATGCCAAGACCGGCAAAGTCGTGGCCGAAACCGGCACCAAACTGACCGCTCGCGCCATCAAGAAGCTTGAAGAAGCCGGCCTGAAAGAGATCCTCGTCGCCGAGGACTTCATCATCGGCTCCTACATCGCTTCCGACATCGTGAACACCAAGACCGGCGAGATCTATGCCGAGGCTGGCGACGAGCTGACCTCCGACATGATCGCGACGCTTGCTGAGAACGGCGTGAGCGACATTCCCGTGCTCAACATCGACCATGTGAACGTCGGTGCGTACATCCGCAACACGCTCGCTGCCGACAAGAACATGACGCAGGACGATGCCCTCATCGACATCTACCGCGTGATGCGCCCGGGTGAGCCGACCACGGCCGAAGCCGCTGGCAACCTGTTCCGTTCGCTGTTCTTCGAGACCGAGCGTTACGACCTCAGCGAAGTGGGCCGCGTGAAAATGAACGCCCGCCTCGACCTCAACCACCCGGATGAAGTCGGCGTTCTGACCAACGAAGACATCATCAACACCATCAAGACCCTCGTGGCCTTGAAAGATGGCGTGGGCGAGATCGATGACATCGATCACCTTGGCAACCGTCGCGTTCGCTCGGTGGGCGAGTTGATGGAAAACCAGTTCCGCCTCGGCCTGCTGCGCATGGAGCGCGGCATCACCGAGCGTATGAGCTCGGTGGACATCGACACCGTCATGCCGCATGACCTCATCAACGCGAAGCCGCTGGTTGCTGCGGTTCGTGAATTCTTCGGCTCCTCGCAGCTGTCGCAGTTCATGGATCAGACCAACCCGCTCTCCGAGATCACCCACAAGCGTCGTCTGTCGGCGCTTGGACCGGGGGGCCTCACCCGTGAGCGCGCTGGCTTCGAAGTGCGCGACGTGCACCCGACCCACTATGGCCGTATCTGCCCGATCGAGACCCCGGAGGGCCCGAACATCGGCCTGATCAACTCGATGGCCACCTACGCCCGTATCAACAAATACGGCTTCATCGAGACCCCGTACCGCAAAGTGGCGAACGGCAAAGTGTCGAACGACGTGGTGTATCTCTCGGCCATCGAAGAAGGCCGTTACACCATTGCGCAGGCCAACACCGCGATTAACCAGACGACCGGCGTGTTCAGCGACGAGCTGATCTCCTGCCGTAAGGATGGCGACTTCGTGATGGCAACGCCCGAGACCATCGAATTCATGGACGTGGCGCCGAAGCAGCTTGTTTCGGTGGCCGCCGCACTCATCCCGTTCCTTGAGAACGATGATGCGAACCGTGCGCTGATGGGTTCGAACATGCAACGCCAAGCCGTGCCGCTGGTACGTGCCGACGCTCCGCTCGTGGGCACCGGCATGGAAGAAACCGTGGCCCGCGATTCCGGCGCTGCCCCCACCGCCCGCCGCGATGGCGTGGTCGATCAGGTGGCCGCCAACCGTATCGTGATCCGCTGCAACGAAGCCAACGACGATGGCACGCCGCGCGTGGACATTTACACGTTGCAGAAGTTCCAGCGTTCCAACCAAAACACCTGCATCAACCAGCGCCCGATCGTTAAAGTGGGCGACCAGGTGAAGGCAGGCGACGTGATCGCCGACGGTCCTTCGACCGAGCTCGGCGAACTCGCGCTCGGCCAGAACGTGCTTGTCGCGTTCATGCCGTGGAACGGTTACAACTACGAGGATTCGATCCTGATTTCGGAGCGCATGGTTTCGGAAGATCGCTTCACCAGCATTCACATCGAGGAATTCGAAGTGATGGCGCGCGATACGAAGCTTGGACCGGAGGAGATCACCCGTGATATCCCGAACGTTGGCGAAGAAGCCCTGCGGTCGCTCGATGAGATCGGCGTGGTGCATATCGGTGCGGAAGTTCGCCCCGGCGACATCCTTGTTGGTAAAGTAACGCCGAAATCGGAAAGCCCGATGACGCCGGAAGAAAAACTCCTCCGCGCCATCTTCGGTGAGAAAGCTTCGGATGTTCGTGATAGTTCGCTGCGCCTGCCCCCGGGCAACGCAGGGACCATCGTGGGCGTGCGTATCTTCTCGCGCCGTGGCATCGAGAAGGATGAGCGTGCGATTGCGATCGAACGTGCTGAGATCGACCGTCTGGCGAAAGATCGTGACGATGAGCGCGGCATTGCCGAACGCTTCATCTACGGTGCATTGAAGGAAGTGCTGATCGGCAAGACGGCTGTGAAAGGCCCGAAAGGCTTCAAGATCGAGAAAGCCATCACCGAAGAGCAGTTGAACGAAACCGCCCGTGGTTTGTGGTGGCAGATCGCCCTGAAGGACGAGAAAGCCCAGAAGCAATCCGAAGCGATGAAGAAGCAGCTCGACGATGCTGTGGATTCGCTCAACAAGCGCTTCGAAGAGAAAGTCGAAAAAGTCCAGTCGGGTGATGACCTGATGCCGGGCGTTCTCAAAATGGTCAAAGTGTTCGTTGCCGTGAAGCGTAAGCTTCAGCCGGGCGACAAAATGGCAGGCCGTCACGGGAACAAAGGGGTGATCTCCAACATCGTGCCGGTCGAAGACATGCCGCACCTTGAGGATGGTCGTCCCGTCGATGTGGTTCTGAACCCGCTGGGCGTACCGTCGCGTATGAACGTGGGCCAGATTCTTGAGACGCACCTGGGTTGGGCTTCGGCCGGCATCGGTCGCCAGATTGGCGACATGGTGGCGCAAGTTCAGCAAGGCGCGAAAATCGACGTGCTGCGCGACAAACTTCTCTCTATCTACGAAGAGAAAGAGCACACCGCCGAGATCAAGAAGATGGACAAGAACGCGTTGATGGAACTTGGCCAGAACGTGACCAAAGGCGTACCTTTCGCAACTCCCGTCTTCGACGGCGCGAAAGAGAAGGACATCGAGCATTGGCTGAAAGTGGCGGGGCATAAAACCTCCGGTCAGGTTCAGCTGATCGATGGCCGCACGGGCGATGTGTTCGAGCGTGAAACCACGGTTGGTTACATCTACATGCTCAAGCTTCACCACTTGGTCGATGACAAGATCCACGCACGTTCCATTGGGCCGTACTCGCTCGTTACTCAGCAGCCGCTGGGTGGTAAGAGCCAGTTCGGTGGCCAGCGCTTCGGGGAGATGGAGTGCTGGGCACTTCAGGCCTACGGCGCGGCCTACACCTTGCAGGAGATGCTCACGGTTAAATCCGATGACGTCGCCGGTCGTAGCAAAGTGTACGAGTCGATCGTTCGCGGCGACCATAGCTTCGAGTCGGGTATCCCCGAGTCGTTCCACGTGATGACGAAAGAGCTCCGTTCGCTGGGCCTGGATGTCGATCTCGTGGAAAAAGAAGCGTAAGCGTTTGTAATACGGCCCCGCCTTTTAAACCGGCGGGGCCGACCTACTTAAAGAATACAGAATTTCAGAGGGTTTTATGGCTAACGAACTGATGAATATCTTCGGGCAATTGTCGCAAACGAAGCAATTCGACGAAATCAAGATCGCGATCGCATCGCCGGAGAAAATCCGCAGCTGGTCGTTCGGTGAGGTGAAGAAGCCTGAGACCATTAACTACCGTACCTTCAAGCCCGAGCGCGATGGCCTGTTCTGCGCCCGCATCTTTGGCCCGATCAAGGATTACGAGTGCCTGTGCGGCAAATACAAGCGCATGAAATATCGCGGCATCGTCTGCGAGAAATGCGGCGTGGAAGTTACGACTTCCAAAGTGCGTCGTGAGCGCATGGGCCATATCGAGCTCGCGGCTCCCGTAGCGCATATCTGGTTCATGAAGTCGCTGCCCTCGCGCATCGGCACCATGCTCGACATCATGCTCAAGGACATCGAGAAAGTTCTCTACTTCGAGAGCTACATCATCACCGATGCGGGCATGAGCCCGTTCTCGCAGAACGAACTCCTCAACGAGGAGCAGTACTACGAAGCACTCGACCAGTACGGTGAAGGTACCTTCACCGCGATGATCGGTGCGGAAGCCGTAAAAGAACTGCTGAAAAAACTCGACCTGAAAGAACTGCGTGATTCGATGCGTGGCGAACTTTCTGAGGCCACTTCGGAAGCCCGCCGCAAGAAACTGGTGAAGCGCCTGAAGCTCGTCGAAGCCTTCCTCGATTCGGGCAACAAGCCGGAATGGATGATCCTCGATGTGGTGCCGGTCATTCCGCCGGAGCTGCGCCCGCTGGTGCCGCTGGATGGTGGCCGTTTCGCGACCTCCGATCTGAACGATCTGTACCGCCGCGTTATCAACCGTAACAACCGCCTGAAGCGCCTGCTCGAGCTTCGCGCCCCCGACATCATCGTGCGTAACGAGAAGCGCATGCTGCAAGAATCCGTCGATGCGCTGTTCGATAACGGCCGCCGTGGCCGCGTGATCACCGGCACCAACAAGCGCCCGCTGAAATCGCTGTCCGACATGCTGAAAGGCAAGCAAGGCCGCTTCCGTCAGAACTTGCTCGGCAAGCGCTTGGATTACTCGGGCCGTTCCGTCATCGTGGTTGGCCCCGAACTGAAACTGCATCAGTGCGGCCTGCCGAAGAAAATGGCGCTCGAACTGTTCAAACCGTTCATCTACGCCAAACTGGAAATCTACGGCATTGCGACCACCATTAAGGCCGCGAAACGTATGGTTGAA
This sequence comes from Rickettsiales bacterium, assembly GCA_037968615.1. Lineage (GTDB taxonomy): Bacteria > Pseudomonadota > Alphaproteobacteria > Rickettsiales > UBA3002 > QFOX01. The sequence continues at coordinate 10,555 of JBBKVX010000007.1, read as the reverse complement.
TCCGAGCGTCCTGAAGTGTGGGACATCCTGGCCGACGTAGTGCGCGAGCACCCCGTGCTGCTGAACCGCGCACCCACGCTGCACCGTCTGGGCATCCAGGCGTTCGAACCCATGCTGATCGAGGGCAAAGCCATCCAGCTTCACCCGCTGGTCTGCGCCGCGTTCAACGCCGATTTCGATGGCGATCAGATGGCCGTTCACGTGCCGCTGAGCATCGAGTCGCAACTGGAAGCACGCGTGCTGATGATGTCGACCAACAACATCCTCTCACCCGCCAACGGCAAGCCGATCATCGTTCCCTCGCAGGATATGGTGCTGGGCCTCTACTATGTGTCGCTCGAATCCGATGGAGAGAAAGGCGAAGGCATGGCGTTCTCCGACCTCAACGAGATCGAGATGGCGCTCGAGAACAAGGTCGTTTCGCTGCACACCAAGATCCGTGCACGTTTCGGCATCATGGGCGACGACAAAAAAATCCGCTTTGAAGTGATCGAGACCACACCGGGCCGTATGCTCCTCGCGCAGTTCCTGCCGAAGCATCCGCAAGTGTCGTACAAGATCATCAACAAAGTGATCACGAAGAAAGAGATCTCGAACATCATCGACCTCGTCTACCGCCATTGCGGCCAGAAAGAAGCCGTGCTGTTCGCCGATCGCATCATGGGCCTCGGCTTCAAACACGCAGCCAAAGCGGGCATCTCGTTCGGTAAGGACGACATGATTATCCCGACCACCAAAGACAAACATGTTGGTGATACGCTGAAAGAAGTGAAGCAGTTCGAGCAACAATACGCGGACGGTCTGATCACCTCGGGTGAGAAGTACAACAAAGTGATCGATGCCTGGTCGCATTGCACCGAGCGGGTCGCTTCCGACATGATGAAACAGATTTCCAGCGTAGGCATGGAAGAAGGCAAGAAGAACGGCCGCGGCGTGAACTCCATCTTCATGATGGCGAACTCCGGCGCGCGTGGTTCGGCCGCCCAGATGAAGCAGCTCTCCGGTATGCGTGGCTTGATGGCCAAGCCGTCGGGCGAGATCATCGAAACGCCGATCATTTCGAACTTCAAAGAGGGCCTGACGGTTCTCGAGTACTTCAACTCCACCCACGGTGCCCGTAAGGGTCTGGCCGATACCGCGCTGAAAACCGCGAACTCCGGTTACCTGACCCGCCGTCTGGTTGATGTTGCACAGGATTGCATCATCACCGAAGACGATTGCGGCACCAAGCGCGGCATCATCGCCAAGACCATCATCGAAGGTGGTGAAGTGTTGATCCCGCTGTCCGACAAAGTGCTGGGCCGTACGTCGTCGAAAGACATCGTGCACCCGGTGACCGAGAAAGTCATCGTGAAGGCGAATACCCTGATCGAAGAGAAAACGGTCGAACTGATCGACGAAGCCGGTATCGAACAAATGATGATCCGTTCGGTGCTGACCTGCGAATCCGAGGAAGGCGTCTGCGGCAAATGCTACGGCCGTGACCTTGCTCGCGGTACCCCGGTGAACCTTGGTGAGGCGGTCGGCGTTATTGCTGCCCAATCCATCGGTGAGCCCGGCACGCAGCTGACCATGCGTACGTTCCACATTGGTGGTGCGGCACAGCGTGGTGCGGAACAGTCGAGCATCGAGGCTTCGCACGACGCGAAACTCGAACTGACCAACAAGAACGTGGTGAAAGATTCCAAAGGCCGCCTCGTGGTGATGAGCCGCACCTGTGAAGTGCTGCTGCGCGACGAAAAAGGCCGCGAGAAAGCCCGCCACAAAGTACCGTACGGCTCGCGTCTGCTGGTCGATGAAGGTGCGTCGGTGAAGAAAGGCCAGAAGCTGGTCGATTGGGATCCGTACACCATCCCGATCATCACCGAGCGTTCGGGTATCGCCAACTACCGCGATCTCGTGGAAAGCGTTTCGCTGAAAGAAGTGCTCGACGAAGCGACCGGTATCGCTTCGAAGAAAGTCATGGATTTCCGTCAGCAGACCCGTGGTGCGGATCTGAAGCCGCGCATTGCTCTGCGCGACAAGAAAGGCGAGATCATTACTCTGGCGAACGGCCTTGAAGCCCGTTACTTCCTGCCCGTCGACGCGATTCTGTCGGTTGACGATCAGCAAGAAGTACATGCGGGTGACGTGCTGGCGCGTATTCCGCGTGAGTCGTCGAAAACGCGCGACATCACCGGCGGTCTGCCGCGTGTTGCCGAGCTGTTCGAGGCACGCAAGCCGAAGGATCACGCAATCATTTCCGACATCGAAGGTTCCATCGAGTTCGGTAAGGATTACAAAAACAAGCGTCGTCTGATCGTGCGTCCGAAGGATGCCGATTCGGAAGGCGTCGAGTACATGATCCCGAAAGGCAAGCACATCACCGTGCATGAAGGCGATTACGTTCAGAAGGGCGACCTTTTGATGGATGGCCATCCGGTGCCGCACGACATCCTGCGCGTTATGGGTGTTGAGGCTCTGGCCCAGTACATGGTGAACGAAGTGCAAGCGGTGTACCGCCTGCAAGGTGTAACGATCAACGATAAGCATATCGAAGTGATCGTGCGCCAGATGCTTCAGAAAATCGAAGTCATGAACCCGGGTGAAACCACCTTCCTGCTCGGCGAGATCGTCGATCGCGAAGATTTCATGATCACCAACAACAAAGCCATGGCGGAGGGCTACCGCGGTGCGGAAGGCCAGCCGGTGCTGCAAGGCATCACTAAGGCGTCGCTGCAGAACCGCAGCTTCATCTCGGCGGCGTCCTTCCAGGAAACCACCCGCGTGCTCACGGAAGCGGCAACGTACGGCAAAACCGATACGCTGCGCGGCCTGAAAGAGAACGTCATCGTGGGTCGTCTCATCCCGGCTGGTACCGGTGCTGCGATCGCCCGCATGAAGAAAGTGGCCAAAGGCCGCGACCTCGAACTGGAGGCAGCCAAAGCCAAACAGATCGAAGCGCAGCAAGCCGCCAGCGCCAAGAACAACGATGCCGGTGAAGCTGCGTAAGCAGCCTCACGGAGAGTCGAACGAACGAGCCAGCCCTTCGGGGCTGGCTTTTTTGTTAGGGGCATGCGCGCGCCATAAAAAAAGGGCGAGGCTGGAACATCCAGACTCGCCCTTCGTTTTAGCTGCGGAAGATTACTCGGTTTTGATGCGCGAGATCTTCGTGCCTTCGATGCTCAGCGAGCCCATCAGGCCTTGCTGATCGAACACAAACGCGTAGGCCGAATCCTTCAGCGTGGTGCTGGTCAGGTTTTTGGCTACGCCTTCGTTCACGAGCACGACGGTCGGGCCGGTGCCGATTTCCCAGCCACGGGTTTCACGCACGTATTTTACGGCGTCGTCGGTCATCAAGTACACCGCATAGCCATAGGATTGCGCGCCCGCTTGCAGGCCCCACGAGGCCGACACGGAGTTGTAGTAGCCCGCAGTCTGGTTGTTCTCGATCATGACGCCTTCACCGTACGCGCCGCCGAAGATGAGGCCCGCTTTTACGATGCTGGGGAACACCAGCACGGCTTTGGCTTTGCTGGCCACCGACGCGGCCGAAGCATTAGTGGTGGTTAAGCGCTGAAGCGCCGTGGTGGCATCTTTATTGAGATCGGCTTTAGTGGCGGCCTGGGCGGAACCCATGGCGAGCATGGCCACGGTGACAGCCACCATCGTGCGGCGTAAATGGAACATGGAAAACTCCTTTAGTAGTGTGAAAGAAGCCGGATACTGCCCCGCCACGGATAAAGAAGCGATGATGAGTGTGTAGCATCAAAGATTGGTCAGAACCTAACCGACCGGGCCTGGTTACTAAAACCCGCGATAAAGCGCGCAGCCGACCGTCGAACTGGTGAGAAGGTAGGTGATGCTGCTGCCGCTAGTAACAGTACATGTGCTTTGGCTATTTGCCGTAACCCTGCCGGACGCTGGCATGCCGTCATCAAGCTTGGTGTCGATGTTCCAGGCGTCTTCTGGCGTTAGTGTGCTGCAGCTACTGCAAACCGCCGTAAGATTGCTGGGCGCGAGGAATATGTAATGCGCGGTGGGTGGCATATAAATATTCGCAAAGTTCCCGCTTAGGAAAGAGGTGGGCATCACGCCGTACCGACCGCCCGGAAGCTTGGAGGCGGGAGCATTTAAGGCAGTGACATAGTATTGGTTGGGCATCGAGGTATCAGGCGTCCCGGAATATTGCCCCTCCACCAATCCAGCGTTCACCAGATGCTGCCAGAAACGGAACTTCTCATAGCTGCGCGATATTGCCGTTCCTGAAATAAAACCATCGCCATCGCCGTTGCAGGTGGAGGTGCCGGTAGCGGCCGTGTCGCGGCAAGTATTATTAGCGGGATCCAAGGTGCCCCAAAAGGATTCAGCATTAGGCATGTCGCCCGGTAGGTAGAAATATTTATCCCGAAAGGCATAAACCGCAGTGGTGTAACGGCTGAAATCGGCGCTAATGCCGCGCACTTCTGCCGCATGGATCAGGCTTTTCCCGGCAAGAATGCCACCTATCAGCAAGCCCAAGATAACGAGCACGATGGAAAGTTCGACGAGAGAGAATGCTTTTTTCATCTTTACCAAAGATTCACGAAGAGAAGCATGCACTGATTGCTGGTGTCGCTGAGTTTGTAGCTGGCATCCAAGTTGGTTTGGCTGGCTACGCCCGTGTTGGGGGTGGAGCATTGGTTGTTCCAGAACTTGCCAATAATTTTGCCATAGGAAGGCCGGCCATCGTCGAGCTTGGTGTCAATGTTCCATGCTTCTTCGGGCTTCATTAACGCTGCGCCTGGGCCGCCAGTGCCATTCTGTGCGCCGATGGACAGGAAATTTCCGTAAAGCGGAATGGCGGGAAGGTCGGTTGCGGGAGTGCCGGAGCCGACATATTGGTTAGCCATCCATCCGCCTTGGTTCAGCTTCGAGGCGGGTACGTTAGTGCCGATAATGGAACTGCCCGCGCCGCCCGTGCCCGCAGCGCCGCTGTAGGTTCCTTCAATAAGGCCCGAAAGCATCAGCTGCGTCCAGTATTGGAAGATCTCTCCCGTGACGTTCGCGCCAAGGCCGCCGACCAGTTGGCGGTCGCCATTGCCATTGCATGTGCCCGGCGAGCCGTTGGTAATCGCGGGGTCGGCGCACAGGCTGTTATTGTCACCCCAGACACTGGTCGCGTTCGCCATATCCCCGGGAATGGCGAAATATTTGTCGCGGAATGCGTAGGTGGCGGTGGTGTATTTGCTGTATTCGGTGGCCACGCTCCGTAACTCCGCCGCGCGGATCAGCGATTGCCCAGCCAGTATGCCCCCGACCAGAAGGCCGAGGATGACTAGGACGATGGAGAGTTCGACGAGGGAGAAGCCGGAGTGTTTCATAAAGGGCCCTTTATAATACCAGAAAAGTAACAAAAAACGGATATGCCGCCTAGGAAAAACCTAAAGCTTCACTTTTTGGCCCTTCTTTAGTTCGCTCATGCTTTTTAGCTGGCCGCAGGCGGCCATGATGTCTTCGCCGCGGGTTTTGCGGATGGGGCTGGCGATGCCGGCTTCCATGATGATGCGGCCGAAGCTGTGGATGCGGTTGTTGCTGCTGCAGGTGTAGGGCGCGCCGGGCCACGGGTTGAACGGGATGAGGTTCACTTTGGCGCGGATGCCTTTCAGCAGGCGGATCATTTCGCGCGCGTCGGCTTCGCTGTCGTTCACGCCGTTGAGCATCACGTATTCGAACATCACATGGCGGTCGCTGACGATGCTTTGGTATTCGCGCACCGCTTCCATCAAATCCTTGATCGGGTATTTGCGGTTGATGGGCACGATCTCGTTGCGTAAATCGTCGTTCACCGCATGCAGGGAAATGGCGAGGTTGACGCCAGCATCTTTGGCCAGCGGCACGATTTTGGGGACGACGCCGGAGGTGCTGACGGTGATTTTGCGGCGGCTGAGTTTCAGCCCCTCATTGTCCATCATGATCTGGCAGGCCTTCACCACGTTGTCGTAGTTGAACAGCGGCTCGCCCATGCCCATGAACACGATGTTGGAAAGCTGGCGCGCTTCGTTGTCGGGGTTGATGGCGTAGGCGGCGCGCTCGTCGCGGCCTTTCTTTTTCTTCTTCGGCTCGGGGGCGTTCGCGGTCATTTCCGAACGCGGTACGAACACGCCACCGGGGGTGCCTGCCGCCACGGCGGATTTGTCCAGGTCGCCCAGGTCGGGCCATTCGTTCAGCCCGTCGCGCGCGACCATGAGCTGCGTGATGATTTCACCAGCGGTGAGGTTGCGCACGAGGCGCTGCGTGCCGGTATGGCAGAAAGTGCACGCCAAGGTGCATCCTACTTGTGAAGAGACACAAAGTGTCCCGCGATTGGATTCGGGGATGAACACCGTTTCCACTTCGTTCTTGTCTGCGAATTTCAGCAACCATTTTTGCGTTTCGTCGAAGCTTACGGCGTTGCGCGAAATGCCCGCGCGCTCGATGGTGAAATGTTCGGCCATTTTTTCGCGCACCGGTTTGGCGATGTTGCTCATGCGCGAGAAATCGGTGATGCCTTTGCCGTACAGCCACTGCCACACCTGCTTGGCGCGGAAGCTTTCGACGCCCAGCGGTTTCAGTGCCTCGGCCAACTGGTCGCGGGTCATGCCCACGAGGTTGGGTTTGGCGGCCATTTTCTCGGCGGTGTCGGCGGCGGTGTCCGCTTCTTTCATGATGGGCAGGGCGGCGTTCATGCGGTGGGCTCCAGTGTCAGCACATACGCGCCATCCTCGGTCACGATATCGCAGGGTTTGGGGGAAAGCTCCGCCAGCTTGTGGCGCAGGCGGTAGATATGGGTTTCGAGCGTGTGGGTCTCGATGTCGGGCTGCATGCTCCATACATCGCGCAGCAACGCATCGCGTGTGCAGGGGGCGGGGTAGGCGGCCACCAACTGGCCGAGCAGCAGCGTTTCTTTTTCCGTGAGGGCGTGCGCGTCCGCTTCGCGGGTGAGCTGGCGCGCGGTGGCGTCGAACATCCAGCCGCCATGCAATGATGTGGCGGCGGGGGCGCTGGCCTGCACCAGCAGTTGCGCAATGGCCAGCGGATGGGCGGGCGCAGGAATGCTCTGCAGCAGCACCTCGCCCCGGCGCAGCGCGATGGCGCTGCCTTCCTGTTGTAAAATGCAGCCCTCCGGCAGCCCGGTGAGGTGGGTGATGGCGTCGAGCGTGCGCGTGACGGACGCGAATGCGGTGGGCTGGCTCATCAGTTCTCGATGTCGAGCGCGCGGGCGATGGGCGGCGGAGTGTCGTTGGGCGAGACGCTCAACACGCCCTGCTGCGAGGCGGTATTGTGCAGGTCGAGCATGTAGATGGTGCGGCGTTCTTCCTCGGGCTGCGAATAGAGGGTGACGCTGGCCGGGGTGCGGCCCACTGCGTCCGACATGGTGGGGGCCTTGAAGGTGATCTGGTCGTTGCCGCGCACCACGTTGCCATGCGGCAGCAGTGGCAGGCCATAGACCAGCGCCAGATTGACCAACAGCACCAGCACCAGCATCACCACGCCGAAGCGGGCGTCCTCCTGCCAGGCGTTGGTGACAAGCGTGGGCACGCGGTTGGGCTGCGTGGCCGCCAGTGGCTCAAGGGCGTCGGTGGATGTAGGGATGGGTGCGGCGGCGGGCGCCGCAATGGGGCCTGCCCCGGGCGCTGGGCGGCTAAAACTGGCGGGACGACGGGAAAATTTCGGACGCGGCGCATGTTCGCCTGCGGCTTCGCCTGTCGTTCCCCCATGGATCGGGTTTGGGTTCACGCTCACAACAACCTGTACTCTAGGATTTCCGCCATATTTTGCCATGTTGCGGCGCAAATGCAACGTCTAATCCTGCGCCAGCATCAGAATCTACTGACAGGTCTTGACGTGTGCGCCGCAAAACGGGAGAATTGGTGCATGCCCAACACCGCTCCACCGCTGAATGAAATGCCGAGCAATCAGGCCACGATCTACAGCGACCGCGCGACAGGCATGATGCGCACGTTGCATATCCTGCCAACTCCGAAAAATTACAGCATCTTTTTTGCCTGCGCCGCAGGCCAGCCCAGCGAGCTGGTGAAGGAGATCGAAAAACTCGTCGAGACCAAGCAGTATTTCAGCGAGGAACTGCTTGACCATCTCTACAACGACCACATCGCCGAGACGCAGTCGCGCGTGGTGCAGGACACCGCGCTCAGCGCCAAAAAAATCCTGACGGAGATGGTGGCGAGTGTCACCACTTTCAGCGGCACCACCCAGAATATCGGTCAGGAAGTGGCGCATCAATTATCGCAGATGGATGGCGAGGACGTTTCCGAAGCCTCGTTGCGGTTGATGGCCAAAAGCGTGATCGAAAGCGCGACGGCGATGAAATTGTCCAGCGACTCGGTGACCGAGAAACTGGCCAACGCGCAGCGCGAGATCACCGATCTGCGCGAAAATCTGGCCAAAGCCACCACCGAATCCGAGCGCGATTTCCTTACCGGCACCTTCAACCGCAAGGCGTTCGATAAGCGCCTTCTGGAGCAGATGCAGGAGGCGGAGGAGAAGGAAAGCGAACTGACGCTGATCATGATCGACATCGATCATTTCAAAAACTTCAACGACAATTTCGGTCATCTCATCGGCGACGAAGTGCTGAAAATTGTCGCCCGTACCCTCACCGATTCGGTGAAGGGGATGGATATGGTGGCGCGCTTCGGGGGCGAGGAATTCGCCGTCATTCTGCCGCGCACGCCCATCGGCGGCGGCATGATCGTGGGCGAGGCCATCCGCAAGGTGATCGCCAGCAAGGAACTGAAGCGCAAATCCACCGGCGAGCATTACGGGCAGGTCACTATTTCGCTGGGCGTGGCTTCCTATCGTCACCACCATGATACGCCGCAAAACCTCATCAAACGCGCCGACGAAGCCCTTTACCGCAGCAAAAAAGCGGGCCGCAACCGGGTGACGCAGGAAAACCTGAGCGAGTAGTTTTTCAGCGCTTCGCGCGTAATGGGGCCCTTCGCCCCAAACCCCGCCGCTTCGCGGGTCGCCGGTCGGCTCCCTTAAGGGCCAATTTCATGCAGTTAGATGGTATTCCCAAGGTTCTTGACATTCCCTCCCTCGCTGTTAGAACACCCGCCTCACTTGGAATGGGTTCGTAGCTCAGGTGGTTAGAGCGCACGCCTGATAAGCGTGAGGTCGGAAGTTCAACTCTTCCCGGACCCACCATTTCCCGAGTAGTAGTCTCATATTTTTAGAGATTATCGCCCTGTGCGGCGCTGTCCGGGCCACTCGCTATCCCAAACGACACCAGAGAAACCGATTCCAAGTTGTTTTTAGGCTACATTCATCCCGTTCTCTCTGTGGGTTAGTTTAGGCGTGTCGTTTGGGGGCAAATAACTAGGCGCTGAAGCCGAGTGCGTGACGCTGCTCTTGCCAATCGAGCGGGATATCGATTTGGCGGATTAGCATCTGTGTCGTGAGATGGGCAGGCTGCTTACCTGCCATAATGGCTTCCACAATATCTGGGGCTAGGAATGCCAAGGGCATGATTTTCTTCACATAGCTATCGCTAACATTGTTGCGCGATGCAATCTCCGCCATGGATGCGATGCCGCCTGATAGCAGCGCTTCGCTCCATGCATGGGCACGAGAGATGGCGTTGACGAGCGTGGAATCGATTGTAGCAACAGCCGCCATTCCCCCTTCGATGACCAAACGCATTTCATGGCCCCGTCGCTTTATCTGCATCGGTAAGTCGCGGGTTAGAAAGATATCATTACCATCGGTGGGTGCTGACACAAGCGATGACAATGATAGTTGGACTTGCATTCCATCATGCCGCAACTCCACCCGTCGCATGAATGCATCAAAAACATGACCTGGATACTGAGCGGCTTCATGGGCCTTTACCAGTAAGGCCGGGATGCGATGCGATGGGACACTCGCTGCCTGCAATGCATCCACCATAGCATCACGGTCATTCAGCAGGGCTTTGGCAATGCCGAAGATGGTGGCTTCGATGGCTTGGCCTGGCAGCCGCCATCCGTTTGGAGCCTCATCCTTTGTGCCCATCTTTAATGATTGGGAGATGTAATAACGGTAGCGTCGTTCCTTTTTATTGGCATGGACAATGACCAGTGCCTCGCCAGTTGCTGCATCGAACAACTTGCCACTCAGTGATCCGGCTTCAGTCTTGCGCGATTGCTCGACGATGCCTGCTCGGTTGCTGACGAGCCTTTGCTGCACTTGATCCCATAGCTGCTGATCTATAATTCCCTCATGCTGTCCCGCATGGCAGGTGCCCTTAAAGCGAATTTGGCCCGCATAGAGGGGGTTGGATAACAGATGGTATAGCGCCCCGCGGGAGAATAGCATCCCGCCGGGACGTGCATCGCTATCACGGGCTTTTGAAGCAACGCCATTCGCGCGCAGATCGTCACATAGCTTCCGTACCCCACCCAACTCTAGATACCGTGCAAATATGTGGCGGATGGTTTCTGCTTCGGCTGCATTGATAATCAGCTTCTTTTCCACGATATCATACCCCAGTGGCGCATAGCCACCCATCCACATGCCCTTCTTTTTTGAAGCAGCGATTTTATCGCGGATC
>JBBKVX010000006.1:0-47740 GCA_037968615.1 Rickettsiales bacterium | reverse complement strand
TCCATGTCTTGCAACGGAACGCCCGCGCGGGCCGCCATGCCGCCGCCGTCGCCGGTGCAGGTATGCGCCGAGGTGGCGGAGAAATAGGCGCGGCCATAGCCACCCGTGGCGAGCACGGTTTGCTGGCCGTAGAAACGGTGCAGCGTGCCGTCATCAAGGTTCCATGCGAGCACGCCGACGCATTCGCCGTCATCGGTCATCAGCAGATCGAGCGCGAAATACTCGATGAAGAACTCGGCTTTGTGGCGGAGCGCTTGGGTGTAGAGCGTGTGCAGAATGGCGTGGCCGGTGCGGTCGGCCGCGGCGCAGGTGCGCTGGGCAGCGGGGCCTTCGCCGTATTCGGTGGTCATGCCGCCGAAGGGGCGTTGATAGATTTTGCCTTCCTTGGTGCGCGAGAAGGGCACGCCGTAATGTTCCAGCTCGATGATGGCGGCGGGGGCTTCTTTGCACATGTATTCGATGGCGTCTTGGTCGCCGAGCCAATCGGAGCCTTTGATCGTATCGTAGAAGTGCCAGCGCCAGTCGTCCTTGCCCATGTTGCCCAGTGCAGCAGAGATGCCGCCTTGCGCGGCCACGGTGTGCGAACGGGTGGGGAATACTTTGGTAAGGCACGCGGTTTTCAAACCCTGCTCGGCCATGCCGAACGTGGCGCGCAACCCAGCGCCGCCCGCGCCAACAACAATGACGTCGTAATGGTGATCGGTGTATTCGTAGGTCTTGGTCATGTTATGCCATCCGATGGAGCTGGATCACGGCGACGATGGACGCCAGACCGAGAACGAGTGAAAGAAGATCGACCAGCAGAATGGTCGCATGTTTTTTGGCCGGAGCGTGCACATAGTCGGTAACGATCTCGTGCAGGCCGATGCGGGTATGGATAAAGCCAGCCGTCAGCAGAAGCACCGTGCCGGAGGTAAAGAAGGGGTTGCTAAAGAAGCCCGCCACCGTGGTGGGCTCAGCACCCAGCAGGCGCGTGACCAGCAACGACAGGAACCACACCGACAACGGCACGAGGGCCGCCGCGCTGAGGCGCTGCCACCACCAATCTTTGACGATGCCTTTCGAGCTGCTCGGGCAACCGCGGCGATGCTGTTTCGGCGCATCGTTCGGCAGAGTCTCGGTCACGTTGGGCGTGTTGTTCAAGGTGGTGGTTTCTTTCAACTGGCTCATAGGACCCCCTGTTTCCAGACAAAGCCCCAGGTAGCGGCCGTGAGAAGGGCGGTGAACACCAGCACGAACATGCCGGTGGCGGTGACGCTGGCGAGGGCGAAGCCTTGGCCCATATCCCAGTTCAAATGGCGCACGCCGTTGGCGAGGTGGTAGTAGAAGGCCACCGTCCAGCCGAACAGGAACAGTTTGCCGACGATGCTGCCGAGCAGTTCCTGCATGGTGATGAACGTATCGGGGCACCAAGCGGCGGCGATGAGCCAAACGGCCAGCAGCGCCAGCCCGAAAGCGAGGCCGAAACCGGTGATCCGGTGCAGGATGGAAAGCGTGTTGGTGATCTGCCAGCGGTAGATGCTCAAATGCGGCGACAGCGGGCGGTCGGATTTCTGTGTGCTCATGGTGCTCTCAAGGGCTGTTTTGCGGTAGGTATGGCGCGGGCAGGTTGGTTTGTCAAACATGCAGCCCGGCAAGCATGTGGTTGGGAGGGGCCGCCCAGCGTATGTCACGAAATTGTCACGTGAAGCCATGGGGATAGATGGGCTATAGTGAAGCATGGTTGGCCGATGAAACATACCGAGCACGCGAAGCTGCCGTTCAAGAAAGCGGGCATTGTCATCCATGGGATGATGGGCACGGGCCCGAATGCGGGCAAACATTCCCTTATTGCGCCTTATACAGAAGGCCGTTTCAGCACACAGGATAAATCCTATGTGCTGCCCAAAGGCGCAATCGATCCCGGTGAGGATATGCTAGGCGGCGCCCTGCGCGAGACCAAGGAAGAAACGGGCATCGACGTGGTGCTTTTGCTTTGCGCTACCAGGGAAGAGGTGGCGGCTTTAGCGAAAGACAAGCATTTCGAGCCTGAGGCCCTGAAGCAACTACGCGCGGGTGAAAGCGTAAAAAATTTGGTGAGTGCGGGTTACCCGGGCGTGACGGTGTTGGAATTCGAGCCGCTGTTCGCCGACCATATGTATTATGGCCGCGCCAGCAACCCCGACCGCGTGGCCATGTTCGGCGTTCGGGTCGAGGGCATCGAGCATCTGTGCGGCGCGCTGAAGAACCAGCAGAACGTCAATTGCGGGCAGCATGTGGTGCCGGTGAAATACAGCATCGACGACCGGATGCGCGACCATCCCGAGATTTACCCGAGCTTCGACGATTTCCTGACATGGATGCGCGAGCAGGCAATGCCCGATCGCGCATGGAACCGCCAAGTGAAGCACCGCCCTACCTTGGTGCCGAACGACGACTCACCCATCGAGCGCCCCACCTTCTTCGAGCAGGTGGAGGAACGCTGGGCAAAGAAGCACAACCACAGCCAGCCCATCACCACGCGCGACCAATGGAAGAGCTTCTGCGAGGACATTCCGCACAGCGATTACCGCCAGATCAAAGGCCATTTCGAGAAGATCAAAGCGGAGGTAAAAAAGCTCGGCATCACCAAAAGCGACATGGGCGATGTGAAGCTCGATACGAAAGACACGCCGCTGTTCTTCTATCAGGAAGGCGCCGATTGCATCACTACCGAGCAGTATCTCGCCAGCTGTTTCGAGCGCATGCGCGCCAACCCCGATTACGCCAAGGCCTTCGCGGGCGATTGCGCGCTGCAACTCAGTAAACCGCGCGAAAAACGCATCATCCATTCGCAGTTGGCAGGTATCGCGCCATTCATTGAGCCCGAAACGATCGAGGCGGCGACGGAAACCTTCACCCGCGACCTGAACCGCAAAACGGTGGTGGATTACACCGCCGGAAGCCACACGGCACCGTGGCTGACATGGGGCGCGCCGCCGCCACATCGCCAGCGCGGTTACTCGCTCACCGAACCGTTGCTGAAAATGCACGAGCAACTGGGCGGCGAAAACCGCGTCGCCTGGAGCACGAAGATCGAGAAAGAAGGCGGGCTAAGCGCAACGCGCGGTTAGGCCAGTTCGCCCTGCGGCTCCAAACCGTATTCGTTGACCAGCATTTCGGCGATCTGCACTGCATTCAGCGCCGCGCCTTTGCGCAAATTGTCGGCCACCACCCACATGTTGATACCGTTCTCCACCGTGTCGTCGGCGCGGACGCGGCTCACATAGACGTTGTCCTCGCCCACCACTTCGATGGGGGTGCTGTAGCCACCGTTCTCGCGACGATCGATCACCGACACGCCAATGAAATCTTCGTACAGGTCGAAAATTTCGTTGGGGGTGATGGGGTTGGTGAATTCAATGTTCACCGATTCGGAATGGCCGACGAACACAGGCACGCGCACGCAAGTGGCGGACACTTTGATGCTGGGGTCGAGGATTTTCTTGGTCTCCTCCACCATTTTCCATTCCTCTTTCGTCATGCCGTTTTCCATGAACGCGTCGATGTGCGGAATAACGTTGAAGGCGATGCGCTTGGTGAATTTTTTCGGCTCTTTCGAGTCGTGCACGTAGAGGGCTTTGGTCTGCTCGTACAGCTCGTCCATGCCGTCTTTGCCCGCGCCGGAAACCGATTGGTAGGTCGAAACCACCACGCGTTTGATGGGGTTCACGTCGTGCAGCGGCTTGAGGGCCACGACCATTTGAATGGTGGAGCAGTTCGGGTTGGCGATGATGTTGCGCTTGCGGAAATCCTTCAGCGCGTAGCCGTTCACTTCCGGCACCACCAAGGGAATCTCGGGGTCCATGCGGAAGAAGGAGGTGTTGTCGATGACCACGCAACCGGCGGCCGCTGCGCGTGGAGCGTACTGGCTGGAGACATTGCTGCCCGGCGAGAACAGCGCGATGTCGGTGCCGGTGAAATCGTAATCGTCGAGCACTTGCACATCGAGCACTTGCGTGTCGCCGAAGCTCACTTGCTTGCCCTGCGAGTTGCGCGAGGCGAGGGCCACCACTTGGCTCACCGGGAATTTGCGGTGGCTTAGGATTTCGAGAATCTCGCGGCCCACGTTACCCGTGGCGCCGACAACGGCTACTTTGTACGACATTTTCAGTTCCTTATTTGCAGATATCTTGATCGGTCATTTCGGATTCGGCGAGGGCCGGGTCGGTCATCCAGCGCGAATACATTTCGGCATCGTTGGTCAGCTTAGGCCCGGCCATCGTGTCGAAATTTTCTTTCTGGGTGCTGTAGCAATTATTGGCCGCCAGCATCACCGGGTCGGCCTGCTTGGCGTTCAGCGTGCGCAGCACCAGCGCGCGGGCTTCGGGCGCGCGTTTGGCTTTGCACAAGGCTTCCACCTGTTTGCCGGTGGCCTGCATCTCGTTGTAGAACGCGTCGGTCGCGGGTTTGCCAGCTTCTTTGCTGGTGCAGCCCATCAGGCTGGCGATGACGATGCCTTGCTGCAGCTTCTCCTGGTTTTTCGGGTTGTTCAGCAGTTGCTGCAACTGGTCGCCGAACTGCATGCCGGACGATTTTGTGGTGGTCTGCGCCATCGCGGTGGAGCTGACGGCGATAGCGGCAAGGGTGAGGATGAGCGTACGCATTTAAGCTACCTTTTTGGTTGCGGCGAGTTGCTTGAGGGATGCGAGGATCGCGTCGCCCATTTCCTGCGTCCCAACTTTTTTGGCGTCGGGCTGCATGATGTCCCCTGTACGTAAACCGTTGGCCAAAACCTGCGCCACGGCTTCATCGATCAGTGCGGCTTCCGCCGCCATGCCGAACGAATATTTCAGCATCATGCTGATGGAGAGGATGGTGGCGATGGGGTTGGCCACGCCTTTGCCCGCGATGTCGGGGGCGGAACCGTGGACGGGCTCGTAAAGCGCCGCGCGCTTGCCGTCTTTTTCAGCGCCGAGCGAAGCCGACGGCAGCATGCCGAGCGAGCCGGTGAGCATGGCCGCGCAATCGGAGAGGATATCGCCGAAGATGTTGCCGGTGACCATCACGTCGAATTGTTTCGGGTTGCGCACCAGCTGCATGGCGGCGTTATCGACATACCTGTGAGACAGTTCGATGTCGGTGTAGTCGGCGTCGCGCAGTTTCTGCACTTCTTCGCGCCACATTTCGGTGCATTCCAGCACGTTCGCGTTGTCGACGGAGCAGAGTTTCTTGCCACGCGCACGGGCGAGATCAAGCGCCACGCGGCCAATGCGGGTCACTTCCCAATCGGCGTAGATCATGGTGTTGCGGCCCACGCGGTGGCCGTTCTCGACGGTGACGCCACGCGGCTCGCCGAAGTAAATATCGCCCGTGAGTTCGCGCACGATGAGAATGTCGAGGCCCGCGATGATGTCGCGCTTGAGGCTCGACGCATCGGCCAGCGCATCGAAGCACATGGCGGGGCGCAGGTTGGCGAACAAATCGAGTTCTTTGCGAATGCCGAGCAGGCCGCGTTCGGGGCGCACGGAATAATCGAGTGCTTCCCATTGCGGGCCGCCCACGGCGCCAAGCAGGATGGCGTCGGCCTTGCGGGCTTTTTCCAGCGTTTCGGCGGGGAAGGGGGTGCCGTTGGCCTCGTAGGCCGCGCCGCCGATGAGTGCTTCGTCGAACGCGAAGCCGCCGAAGAATTCCAGCACGCGTTTCGCTTGCGCGACCACTTCAGGGCCGATGCCGTCGCCCGGCAGCAGGAGGATGTTTTTGTCAGACATGATTAGCTCCAGAAATAGAATACGGCCGCGCCCGCCATGAGGGAGGCGAGGCTGCGAAAGGTGAGAAGCAGGTAAAGGGCGATGGGCTGGCGTTGCCAGACGCAGCTGTTGAGCTGTTCCAGCATGATGAACAGCCAGATAAACCCGACGCCCGAGAACAGCATGATCTTATTGCCGCCCGCATGCGCCGCTACCAGCCCGAGCAGCGCCGATGCGATGAGCGACGTGGCCAACGAGGTAATGAAATTGCGCCGCGCATCGGCCGGGCGAATGTCGCCGGGGCGAATGCCCGAGAGGCGCGTGAAGGCCTTACCGAACAGGAACGGTGAAAGCCACAGCCCGCCCGCCACCATCATGGCGAGGGTGGCCACGCCTATGGCGAACAAGTTCAGGCCCGAAATCGATGATGCATATTCCATGTCGGTGGTTTAGCACTCGGGCAAGGCTACGCAAGGGTTTTCCGCCAGTTTTTACAGCGCCGCGTCGAGCCATGCTTTGTCGGTGGCCTTGTTGGCCTCGAACGCGGTGATGGCGTCGCCTTTGGCGAGCGTCAGGCCGATATCGTCGAGCCCTTCGAGCAGGCATTTCTTGCGGAACGGATCGACGTCGAAGCGGTATTCGTGGTTGCCCGCTTTGATGGTCTGGCTCGGCAGATCCACCGTGACGCGGCTTTGGCTGGATTGCGCGTGCTGCATCAGCGCTTCCACTTGCTCACGCGGCAGCACGATGGGGAGGATGCCGTTCTTGAAGCAATTATTGTAGAAAATATCGGCGTAGCTGGGCGCGATGACGCAGCGGATGCCGAAATCGGCCAGCGCCCAGGGCGCATGCTCGCGCGAGGAGCCGCAACCGAAATTGTCGTAAGCCACCAGCAGTTCGGCGTGGGTATATGGCTCCTGATGCAGTACGAAATCTTCGATCTTCGTGCCATCGACGGTGTAGCGCATCTCGTAGAACAGGCCCTCTTTCAAGCCGGTGCGCTTGATGGTTTTGAGGAACTGTTTCGGAATGATCATGTCCGTATCGATGTTCTGCAAAGGCAGCGGCGCCGCAACGCCGGAAAGGGTGGTGAAGGGGGTCATAAAAGCTCCTTTAGCTCAATTCACTTTTGCCCGGGTCGAGCGGCAGTTTGCCGGTGCGTTTGGCGGGCGGGTTATCGAAGCGCGCGGCCCATTGATCGTCGCGTTTCTTGCGTGCGAACGCAGAACGGAACATGTCGATGATGGTGGCGAACAGGCTCATGCGGTTTCCTTATGCACGACGCGGGTGAGGGCCAGCAGGTCGTGGATGCCCGTCTTTTCACGAGTGAAGGCTACCGTCAAGAATCCGATGCCGCCGAGCATCGTGGAAATGCCGCTGGTGGCGTGGCGGATGGCGGATTGGGCGAGGCTGATGCGCCCGCCTTGCGCCGTGACCACCTTGATGCGGCAATAGGTTTTGCCGAGCGTGGCTTGGCGGGGCCCAGCCACCATGAGGATGTTGTAGACGGCGGAAATGACCAAGGCGGAAATGCTGAAGGCGGAAAACCACGCATGCACAGCGGGGTCGGCACGAACGATTTGTTCCAGCGAGGGGAAATGATAGAACAGAAACATGGGCACGAGGGCCATCAGTTGTACGAGGATCACGTCGTAGCCATAGGCATTGGCGCGCTTCCAGAAACCAGCGTAGCGCATATGAAAAACCCCTCCCGATGATGGCATCGGGAGGGGCATATCACGCGGCGCTTTGCAGCGCTAGTGCGGACCATTAATCGCGCGGTTTACGGGGCGCGTATGGTTTCTTATCGCCGTAGGGCTTTTTGTCGCCGTACGGTTTTTTATCACCGTAGGGCTTCTTGTCACCATAAGGTTTCTTGTCGCCGTAGGGCTTTCTGTCGCCGTAGGCTTTCTTCTCACCGTAAGGTTTTTTGTCGCCGTACGCGGGCTTGTCGCCGTAGGCAGGCTTATCGCCACGCGGCTTGTACTCACGACGCGGGGCGTCGCCACCATCGCGCGGTTTGTATTCGCGGCGGGGACGGTCCTCGCCACCGGAATCGCGGGGTTTGTATTCACGACGCGGGCGGTCTTCGCCACCGGAATCACGCGGTTTGTATTCGCGACGGGGGCGGTCTTCGCCATCGCCACGCGGCTTGAATTCGCGTTTCGCAGGGCGCACTTGGCGTTCTTCGTGCTCGCGGTCCATGCGGGTGGTCTGGCGCTCGCTGTGCTCTTCGTCGCGGGCTTTTACTTTCAGGCCGTGGCGCATGCCAGTGATCAGGCGGCTGATCTCGTCGAGCGCTTCGTTGAAGCCTTTCGCGTTATCGAGGCCGAGGCGCTCGGCAAGCACCAGCAAGGTGGCCAGTTCGGCGACCGAGCTTTGCGCTTCCTGGTAACCGGCAGCGATGCCAGCTTCGGACGGACGCACGCTGGAAGCGGCGATGCGGGTGGCCACGTTGATGGCGCGGTCGATCGCCAGCGATTTCAGTTCCGGCGAACGGAACTCGGCGCTGTAGAGCGTTTCGGCCAGCGACACGGCTTTTTGCCATGCGGGCAGGTCTTGGTATTCGCGGGCGGCTTCGATGCCTGCCGTACGAAGGGGAGCGGAATTGGTAGCCATGGTCTAGAACTTTCTAACGTCGGTTAAGGTGCCTTTGATGGCAGCGGCTGCTGCCATGGCGGGGCTCATCAGATGGGTGCGTCCACCACGTCCCTGACGGCCTTCAAAGTTGCGATTGGAAGTCGAGGCGCAACGCTCGCCGGGGCTTAACCGGTCGTTGTTCATAGCAAGACACATGGAACAACCCGCTTCGCGCCATTCAAAGCCCGCTGCGGTGAAAATTTTATCGAGGCCTTCTTTTTCGGCCTGTTCTTTGACGAGGCCGGAGCCGGGAACCACCATGGCTAGTTTGATGGTGGGGTTCACGTGATGGCCCGCGACGAGTTTCGCTACTTCGCGCAGATCTTCGATGCGGCCATTGGTGCAGGAGCCGATGAACACTTTATCGACCTTGATGTCTTCCAGTTTGGTGCCGGGGATGAGGCCCATATATTCCATCGAACGGGCGACGGATTCGCGCTGCTCTTCGGGGAAGTCGGTGAGCTGCGGAACCGACGAAGTGATGGGCAGAACATCTTGTGGGCTGGTGCCCCAAGTGACTTGCGGTTCGATGTCGGCAGCGTTCATGTGAAGCTCCACATCGAAATGCGCACCATCGTCGGTCGGCAAGGTTTTCCAGTAGCTTACAGCCGCATCATAATCCGCACCCTTAGGAGCGAACGGGCGGCCACGGAAATATTCGAACGTCTTTTCGTCGGGGGCGATGAGGCCCGCGCGGGCACCGGCTTCGATGCTCATGTTGCATACTGTCATGCGGCCTTCGACGGACAGGCTGCGGATGGTAGAACCGGCGTACTCGATCACGTAGCCCGTGCCACCAGCAGTGCCGATCTTGCCGATGATGGCGAGGGTGATGTCCTTCGCAGTGACGCCCGGGCCGAGATCGCCATCCACGGTGATGCGCATGTTCTTGGCGCGTTTCTGGATGAGGGTTTGGGTGGCCAGCACATGCTCGACTTCCGAAGTGCCGATGCCGAATGCCAATGCGCCGAACGCGCCGTGGGTGGAGGTGTGCGAATCGCCGCAGACAATGGTGGTGCCGGGCAGGGTGAAGCCTTCTTCGGGGCCAACGATATGCACGATGCCCTGGCGCTTATCGTCCATCTTGAAATAGGTGATGCCGAACTCGGCGCAGTTATCTTCCAGCGTTTGCACTTGGATGCGCGAGGTTTCGTCCTTGATGCCTTGCAGGCGGTCGATGGTGGTGGGCACGTTGTGGTCGGCCACGGCGAGCGTGGCTTCCGGGTGGCGCACGGTGCGGCCCGCAGTGCGCAGGCCCTCGAAGGCTTGCGGGCTGGTCACTTCATGTACCAGATGGCGGTCGATGTAGAGCAGGCATGTGCCATCGGCCTGCGCATCGACGAGATGCGCGGCAAAGATTTTATCGAAAAGGGTCTGCGGTTTCTGTGTCATTCTCTATTTCAATAATGGTGTCATGCTGAACTTGATTCAGCATCCATCAAATTATTGATAAAGATGGACCCCCGAATCAAGTTCGGGATGACAGATGAACTAAGCTTTGGCTTCGGTCGTCGCGGCTTTTTTCTCGGCAGCGGCTTCTTTGGCTTGGCTGATCGCCTTCATATCCACTTTCTCGCGGATACGGGCCGATTTGCCGGTGAGGCCACGCAGATAGTAGAGCTTGGCGCGGCGCACGGCACCAGCGCGGATGCGTTCAACGGATTCGATACGGGCCGAGTTGAGCGGGAAGATACGCTCAACGCCTTCGCCGTGGCTTACTTTGCGCACGGTGAACGACGAGTTGACGCCCGCGTTTTTAATAGCGATCACGAGGCCTTCGAACGCCTGGATACGCTCGTTGCTGCCCTCGATGATTTTCACGCCGACGCGCACGATGTCGCCTGCTTTGAATTTGTCGATGCGTTTGCCGGCGCTGACTTTAGCGGCTTCTTCGGCTTCAATTTGCTGTACAATGTTCATAATTTCCTCGGTTTCGCGTAAGGAGGGGGTGTTTATACGGGGAATCCTGGGCTGGCAAGGGTTATTTTGCTTCCTTTTTTGCCAGCAAATCCGGGCGGCGTGCGCGGGTAATGGCCTCCGCCTGTTCGCGGCGCCATTTGGTGATGTTGGCGTGGTGGCCCGAGGTGAGCACTTCGGGCACGGCGCGGCCCTCCCAGAGGGCGGGTTTGGTGTAGTGGGGGTATTCGAGCAGGTTCGCGTAATCGCCGTCGCCGAAGCTTTCTTCGCCGAGCGATTCGTGCTTGCCGACCACGCCGGGGAGCAGCCGCACGCAGCCCTCAATGAGTGCCATGGCGGGAATGTCGCCACCAGTGAGCACGAAATCGCCCAAACTGACTTCGCGGGGCTGGTGTTTCTCCAGCACCCGTTCGTCGAGCGCTTCGTAACGGCCGCAGAACAGGATGAGGTTTTTGTGGCTGAGTTCGCGTAGCAGCGGCTGCGTCATGCGTTCGCCGCGTGGGCTGAAATGGATGAGCTCGGCGTCGGGCGATTGCTCGCGCGCCACCATGATGGCGGCGTCAGCCACGTCGGGTTTGATGACCATGCCCGCGCCGCCGCCGAAGGGCGAATCATCGACCTTCTGGTGCGCACCGATGCCGAAATCGCGCAGATGGATGAGGTTGAGCTTCCACAAGCCCTGCGCCAGCGCATCGCCGATCAGCGAGTGCCCCAACGGACCGGGATACATTTCGGGCATCAATGTGATGAGCGTGGCGTTCCACGGGCTAGGCATCGATCACCTCGTCGCCTTCCTCGTCGCGACTGCCGAGGATGTCGGGCGGGGTGAAGGTGACGCGGCGGGTGGTGCGGTCGACCTCGGGGAAATTGGCTTCGGTGAAGGTGAAGTAGTCGCTCGGGCCGTTCGTGCGGGTGATTTCCAGCAGGTCGCCCGCGCCGAAATTCTCGACACTGGTGACGGTGCCGACCACAGCGCCATCGGTCAGCACTTCCATGCCCACCAGCTCGGCTACATAAAAACGGTCGTCGGTTTCGGGTTGTTTCAGCGCGCTGCGGGGAACGCCTAGTTTGCGTCCGCGCCAGCTTTCGGCTTCGTTGCGGTCGGAAAGCCCATCGATGCTCACGATGAACAAGCCCTGCGCTTCGCCGGTGATGCGGAGTTTAACGGGCACCCCGGCAGGGTCGGTGAGGGCGTAGGTGGCGAAGCCGTTGGCCGGATCGCTGAAGGATTTTACCTTCAGTTGGCCCTTCACGCCGTGCACACGGGTCACGACGGCCAGCTCGATCCAATCATCCCCGACCATCAGTTGGTCTGGATGATGATGCCGATCACGCCGAAAACAGCTCCGACGATTGCAATGGCGAGTCCCATCATGTTCTCCTTCAGTGGGGTGAATCTATCATCCTGCCTGCGAAGCGCAACCGTTAGCCGCGCGCGACGCTGCTTGTATGGCGATTAAAACTGCGACGCACATCTTTCATTTCTGCCTGTGCATCGGCAAGAACGCCCATTCTCTCGTAATTAGCGGCAAGACCTTCGCGTTGATCTTGCGCAGACAACAGATGCAGGTCGGCGCTGCTTAGCGTGCTCCGCTGGCTTTCGGATAGGTCGGAAATATTCAATGTACGGATAGCCTGTGCCATGTCGTGGAAATCGGGAACACTGTCGCCAACCGCACTGAGTTCGCGCAGAAGCGTCATCAAGGCCGGGCTGGCAATGGAGGACATTTTTTTGCTGGTGAGGGTTTCGGCACTGGAGAGGGCGTGTTGAATTTTAAAAATGGGCTGGTCGAAATATTCAATGCTGACGCGGTCTACGTAACCCGAGGCACGTCGGTTGTTGGCATCGTTCACGTTGTATTGATTCAGCTTCGATAAGAGGTCGGCACCTTCGGGCACGGTGCTCAGGATAGTTCCGCATGTGGAAGCGGAGAGGATTGAAGCATATTTATTGGCCTCCAGCGGAGTGATGCTGGCGCCCTCTTGCAGGACGAGCGGCTGGGGGGAGAAGGCATTCGTGGTCATGATGGGAGCCCTTGGTTGTGAGGTATGGTGCCCATTATAAAAGGCCTGCGCTGCGGATGTGTGACGGTTTGATGAATCTTTCCGATCGGCGGGGTATTCTGAACGGGCTTAAAGGCTGGGTTAGCGTGTGTGTTCCCAATCAGAGACACGTTGGGCAGGCTTAAGCTTCTTAAGGATGGCGCTGCCAATTCCTTGCGGATCGCCCTGCCGAATATGAAAGCGTGCAGTGTTTTGAGCGTCTTCGATGGTGCGGACACGGTAGCGCTGCTGAGCATTGCGGTCGTTCAGTTCGTCTACCTGAGAATCGAACTTAATCATAGGGTTCCTCCATTAACAAATAACCCCCGGAATGTAACACATTCCGAGGGTTTTTCGTGTGACGGTTTGATGAAACCTTATGCGGCGGGGGTTTCTTCCGCAGCGGGGGCTTCAGCGGCCGGGGCTTCTTCAGCCGGGGCAGCAGCGGCGGCAGCTTCTGCTTCTTTCGCAGCAACTGCTTCGGCTTCGGCGTTGACTTTGGCTTCGGCTTCGGCCGCAGCTTTTTTCTCAACGCGGGTCATTTTGTCGGCTTTTTTGCGAGCCTTTTGCGGTTTGCCTTCAACCGAACGGGCCTTCACGAGGCCAGCAGCGGCCAGCAGGCCGTTCACGCGGTCGGACGGGGTCGCGCCAACGGAGATCCAGTGTTGCGCGCGCTCGGTGTTCAGCACCACGCGCGACGCGTGATCCTTGGCCAGCAGCGGGTTAAAGGTACCCAGACGTTCGATGAATTTGCCATCGCGGGGTTTGCGGCTATCGGCCACAACAATGCGATAGAATGGTTTCTTTTTCGCGCCACCACGGGCGAGACGGATTACAGCAGCCATGTCAAAAACTCCTTTCGGTTGAAAAACGCGCGGAATTGCTCGCTTTCATGTACCCAAGAAGACAGTGGGACGCGGCTTTAACCATATTGTCACACAACTGGCAACCAGTTTCTGGCAGTAAATGGGCCATGGCCCTACCCAAAACGCATGATCCCAAAACGTCCGATATGTTCGCGCCGCCGCCCGTGCCGGTGGCGAAGACACCCTCCGACGAGCCGATTCGCCATACCGCGATGCTGGAGATGCATGGGCGGATCGTGGATTTTGATACGCTGGTAAAGCGGGTGCGCGATCTAAAACTGCCACAGGCCGAGCGCGACCAACGCATTAAACGCTATCTATTCGACCTCGCCGGACGGCTAGCCGACCTGCAGATCGACACGCCGAAGGAGCCCTGCGCCGTGCGTAAGGCGCTGACCGCATTGAACCAGCACCAGCACAGTGTGCGCACGCACGAGGATGCCTCGCCGGAAGCCCGCGCCGTCAGCGAACAATTGGCGAATGATTTGCTGAGTACGCTTGGCGGCGAACGGGCCCATATCCTGCGTCGCCGGGTGGCCGTGAACCCGCGAGATGACAAGGCGCTTCTGAAAATGAGCATAACCCCGGAATTGGATTACATGCGCGCTATTGTGCGGGCGGCCGATGCCGATGCGGGAAGCAATGGCCGCAGTTGGGCACTGGCGCAGCTAAGCGCGCTGCAAGGCTGCGCTATGGAAAACCGCCGCTATCTGGCACTCAACACGTTGGCGACCGAATTGGATAAGCTGGCGAAGGAATACGCCGCACCGGAACGCTGGAGCGCGTCGCGCGATACGATCCGCCAGCGCATCGAGCTGTTGGTGACGAATTACGAGCCGCTTGCGGTGAACCGCCGTGGGCAGGCGTCCGAGCAAGTGGCGCATGTGCCTGACGCAGCTTCTGCCGACGAGTTGCACGAGGTGAGCAACTACCTGAGATTGTTGGTGGTGAAGCACGCACGTTTCGCGCTCGATGGTCTGGCCCAAGCCTACCACGAGGATGAAAAAGCCATCGCCCGCCGCGACCGCAGCTTCCACGACCAGAATAAAGAAAGCCCCGATTCGCCCTTCGCCATGCCGAACGAACTGCTAAGCCTGGCCTACCGCGCCGCATGGGCCCAAGCCGCCGACGGCGTCGCCAAGAACATGAAGCGTTTCTGTGGCACGGTGGATAATCCGTTAGTATCGAGCGAGATGCTGCCGCCGCTTTCCAAAATGGCGGCTTCGCATGTCTCCAGCGCAGCGCGCGGGCGCTAGCGCAAATTCCCGAGCATGCGCTTCATGGCCATGGGGTTCATCATGCCCTTCATGCCCATTTTCTTGATCTGTTTCATCATGGTTTCCATGTTCTGGTACTGCTTCACCAGTTGGTTCACCTGCTGCACGTTGGTGCCCGAGCCGATGGCGATGCGGCGGCGGCGTGACGCGTTGAGGATGCCGGGGTTGGCGCGCTCCTTTTTCGTCATGGCGAGGATGATCGCTTCCTGACGTTTCACCACCGACTCGTCGATGGTCTGGCCGTTCATGGCCTCTTTAATTTTGCCCATGCCCGGCATGAAGCTCATGACGGAACCGATGCCGCCCATTTTGCCGATCTGGCGCATTTGCTGCAGCATGTCGTTCATGTCGAACTTGCCGTCCATCATGCGCTTGGCGGTGGCGTCGGCGTCGGCACCGCTGATGGCTTCCTGCGCGCGCTCGACCAGCGACACGACATCGCCTTTGTCCAAGATGCGTCCGGCGATGCGCTCGGGGTGGAACGGTTCCAACTCATCGAGCTTCTCGCCCATGCCGCTGAATTTGATGGGCTGACCCGTGACGTGGCGCATGGAGAGTGCAGCGCCGCCGCGCGCGTCGCCATCCAGCCGGGTCATTACGATGCCGGTAACGCCAATCGTGTCGTGGAAGTTCTTGGCGATGTTCACGGCGTCCTGCCCGGTCAGGGCATCGACCACCAGTAAGGTCTCGATGGGATTGGCGAGGGCTTTCACCGCGCGCAATTCGCTCATTAGTTCTTCGTCGATATGCAGGCGGCCTGCGGTATCGAGCAGCAGCACATCGTAATTGCCTTTGCGCGCAGCATCGAGCGCGCGCTTGGTGATGGTTTCGGGTTTCTCACCTTCGACGATGGGCAGGCTGTTCACGTTCACGGCGGCCGCAACTGTCGCAAGCTGCTGCTGCGCGGCGGGGCGATAAATATCGAGCGAGGCGACGAGCACGCGCTTGTTGTTTTTTTCGGTGAGGCGTTTGGCCAGCTTACCGGTGGTGGTGGTTTTGCCGGAGCCTTGCAGACCGCACATGAGGATGACGGCGGGGGGCGCGCTCGCAAGGTTCAGTTCGGCGGTGGTGCCGCCCAACAGCTCCACCAGCGCGTCATGCACCAGTTTGATGACCATGTTGGCGGGCGACACGGTGGCGGTGATGGCGGAGCCAACGACTTTCTCTTTCAAGCCCGCGATGAAATCTTTGACGACGGGGAGGGCGACATCGGCCTCCAACAGCGCCATGCGCACTTCGCGCAGCGCGGTGTCCACATCGGCTTCGCTGAGCGTGCCTTTGCGGAACAGTTGATCGAGCGAGCCAGTGAGGCGTTTAGAGAGGGAAGCGAACATATGTCATACAACTGTCATCGGAGGGTCATGGTCTTGTCATGAGGGGCATATACGATGTGGGTTCGTTTCTACAAGGAAAGTTCATCATGCCGAAACAAACGCCTATTTTAAACGAGAAGGTGCCGACCGTATCTGACCCGATGGGGGAAGACGCCAACCTGCATCCGGGCACGGTGGTTAAAGTAGGGAACTTATCCATTCGTTTGCCGCTCTCGCCTCGGCAACTGCCTAAGGTCACCGTTCAGCGCACATAAAAAAAATGCCGACAGCTTTCGCTGCCGACATAAAAGTGAGAGACACAGAATTGAGCGAAGGTGTAGTGCGATTGAAAATCATTCGCAAGTAGAAAGTTATAGAACTGTAATTGCTATATATTTTATGTTCATAAGTGAAAAGATGTGGGAAAGCCTTAGTGGAGGTTGCCGAACAGCGCCATTTTGCGTATGGTGCGGCCTCCAAACACAGGGCTGAAATGACAAAATCCACCGCAACTTCCGAAACCTACGACCTTTCCGCTCTGAGCTTCGAAGCCGCGATGAAAGAGCTCGAAACCATCGTGCGGGCACTGGAAGCAGGCAACGCCGATCTCGACAAGGCCATCCATGATTACCAGCGCGGCACGGCGCTGAAAGAACATTGCCTCAGCAAGCTCGCCGAAGCGAAGCTGAAGGTCGAACAAATCCAGGTAAACGCCGACGGCGCGCTTGGTCTCAAACAATTCGCCACCGAATAGGGAACTTTCATGAAACACGAACCCGCCTCGCAGGCCAGCCTGCAGAACTCCCTCGCCGAAATTTCCGAGAAACTCGACCGCGTGATGGACGAGCTGCTCCCCAGCCGTCTCAAGGTGGCCAACAAAGTGATCTCGCTGAAAAGCCGCGAGACGGAAAAAGACAGCGGTGCCGAGCCCGAGGGCGAAGGCAAAGTGATCGAGGCGATGCGCTATTCGGCGCTGGCGGGTGGCAAGCGCCTGCGCCCATTCCTCACCGTGGAATCCGCGCGCCTGTTCGGTGTGAACCCAGACGCTGCGATGATGACGGCGGCGGCGATGGAATTCGTACATGTTTACTCGCTCATTCACGATGATTTGCCCGCGATGGATAACGATGATTTCCGCCGTGGCAAACCTTCCTGCCACAAACAATTCGGTGAAGCCGCCGCGATTCTGGCGGGCGATGCGTTGCTCACTTACGCGTTCGAAGTGCTGGCCAACCCGCGCGTGCATGCCGATCCCAACGTGCGCTGCGAACTCATCCGCTCGGTGGCCCGCGCCGCCGGTGTGCGCGGCATGGTCGGTGGCCAGATGATGGACCTCGACGCCGAACATGAAACCCTTACGATTGACGAAGTGATTCGCTTGCAGCGCCTGAAAACCGGCGAAATGTTCGCGGTGTCCACTGAAGCCGGGGCTATCCTTGGCAAAGCGCCCGACGCGATGCGCTCGCGCCTGCAACGCTACGCGCACGATATCGGCCTCGCGTTCCAGATTACGGATGACTTGCTCGATGTCGAAGGCACCCGCACCGAAACCGGCAAAGGCGTGAAAAAAGACGCCGCTGCTGGCAAGGCCACGCTCATCTCCGTGATGGGTGTGGACCGCGCCCGCGAACAGGCCCACACCTTGGCCCAGCAAGCCCTCGAACATATCAGCGTGTTCGACGCCCGCGCCGCTTCCTTGCGCGCATTGGCGAACTTCGTGGTGAGCCGTCGTAGCTAGTGGCGAAGACCCGGCTTGATGTAGCATTAGTCGAACGCGGCCTCGTGGAAACACGCAGCAAAGCGCAGGCGCTTATCATGGCGGGCATGGTCTATCGCGGTGAAGTGAAGCTCGATAAGGCCGGGATGGATATTTCTGACGAAGTCGAAATCACCGTGCGCGGCAAGGAGCATCCTTGGGTTTCGCGCGGCGGCATGAAACTGGCGAAGGGCCTCGCGGAATTCAGTATCGATGTCACGGGCATGGTGGCGATGGATGTGGGTTCATCTACTGGCGGGTTCACCGATGTGCTGCTGACGCAAGGTGCCGCGAAAGTGTATGCAGTGGATGTCGGCACCGGGCAGCTCGACCCCAAGATACGCAACGATGCGCGCGTGGTGGTGATGGAACAAACGAACGCCCGCCACCTCACCGCCGGCATGGCGGAGCCGTTGGATATGATCGTCTGCGATGCGAGTTTTATCTCGTTGAGAAAAGTGCTGCCTGCCGCATTGGCGCTGGCCAAACCGCAAGCAAAACTGCTCACGCTCATCAAACCGCAGTTCGAAGTTGGCAAGGCGGAAGTGAGCCGCGGCAAAGGCGTGATCCGCGATGCGGGCCTACACCGCGAAGTGTGCGACGGTATTTCCGCATGGATAGCGGGCGAGGGCTGGACAGTGCATGGCATCGCGGAAAGCCCCATCACCGGCCCCAAAGGCAACAAGGAGTTCTTATTGTATGCAAGTAAGTGAAGTGAAACATCTGGCCGTAGAGGCCTTCCTCTCGCGCCTGTTGCCGCTGTGGGATGAGGTGACGCTGGGCGCCATCCGTTCGTTGCGCATGGAAGAGTACGCGCAGGCGGCAGCCATCGCGGGTGTCGGCGCATTGCTGGCGTCGGTACTGCTCTACGGCGTCGGCATCTGGTTGCGCCGATTGCCGAAAAAAGTGAGTACGGAGGCGCAGCAACAGCGCATCGAAACCATGCGCGAAGCGGCGCTTGAATGGCTGCCCTGGCTACTGGTTCTGTCGCCCACGCCCATCGGCGGCATCCTCATCATGGCCGCCGGATTCTTTGCGGTGAAGCCGTGGAAAGTAGCGGTGATGCTGGTGGTGGCGGAAACCGCATGGCGCGCCGCACCGCTGCTTTAGCGGCGGCGCTCGTTTGCCGGACGCTCTTGCGCCAACGCTTCGTAATCGTCGCGGTCGAGCATGAACGCCTTTTTATGGACATGGATGCCCGCACGCAGCGATTGCCGCAGCAGGTAGGAACCATCGGGGAAGGTCTGTTTCTGGAATCTGCTGCTATCGGTCGCCAGTAACGGCGTCAGCAACTCGCGGGTGATGACATCGCAGGTCTGCATCGGGTCGATGCCGATGCCGGTGATGACGCCTTCCTTGGCCCCACGGCGCGATACGTCGCACATGAACGCACCCTGCATGTCGATGGGAATATGGGCGGCAACGCGGCGAAGCTGCTGCATGTCGGCATTGCTCAGGCGTGGCTCGTGGTGCAGCCGGGCCAGCAACTGGCTGAGCGGCGCGGTATGCACATAGGTAAATCCGTGTTTCCGTGCCGCATCGGCGGCGGACTGTTTTTCGCTGCGCACGTAGCTGTCCACCGAATGGCGGTGGATGTCGCCGTTGATGTTGCTGATGCCTTCAATGAGGGTGTTCAGTTCGCTGCCCGACCATTGGGCGATCTGTTTGGGATGATGGCGGCCGCGTTCCGTGGAATGGTTGGGGTTCATGAAATCGCGCTCAAGCGGCAGGCCATGCAGGATTTCCGTTATGTTATTTGGCTGCAGGATGAGGCTGGTGATCGCGCCGTCCGCCACAGTGACGCGGAACATGCCGCGCATTTCTGGGGGTATTTTCTGCTGCAATCGTCCGAAACGCACGCGCTCGCCCAGTGCGAAGGAAAGGGTCGCCGCCTCCTGAAACGAGATAGGGCCCGCCGAAGACTGGGCGGGTGTGGTCTTTTCAGAAGAAGAGGGATAACCGAGATTCATGGTCACATCCTACCACGCGCGGGCGCGGTAGGATGTGACGGTTTTATGAAAACTAAGCCCGTTTTTTAGGCTTTTCTTTCTTGGCAAGCAGTGGCTTGAGGTAGCGCCCCGTGACCGAAGCAGCGTTGGCTGCAACCTGTTCGGGCGTGCCGAGCGCGACGATCTTACCGCCTTTGTTGCCGCCGCCGGGGCCGATATCGATGATATGATCCGACTGCTTGATGACGTCGAGGTTATGCTCGATCACCACCATGGTGTTGCCGCTATCGACCAGCTTTTGCAGCACCACAAGCAGGCGACGAATATCTTCGCTGTGCAGGCCGGTGGTCGGCTCGTCGAGAATGTAGAGCGTTTTGCCCGTCGCGCGTTTGCTGAGTTCCTTGGCCAGCTTAATGCGCTGCGCCTCGCCGCCCGACAGGGTGGTGGCCGATTGCCCGAGGCGGATGTAACCAAGCCCCACCTCCTGCAACGCCACCAGTTTCTCGCGGATGGAGATGTGCGAGGCGAAATACTCGACGGCTTGCTCCACCGTCATGCTCAGCACGTCGGCGATGGATTTGTCTTTGTACTTCACTTCCAGCGTTTCGCGGTTGTAACGCGCGCCTTTGCACTGGTCGCAGGTGACATACACGTCGGGTAGGAAGTGCATCTCGATCTTGATCATGCCGTCGCCCTGGCAGGTTTCGCAACGGCCGCCTTTGACGTTGAACGAGAAGCGGCCCGCCGCGTAGCCACGCGCTTTCGATTCCGGCAGGCCGGTGAACCAATCGCGGATGGGCTGGAACGCGCCGGTATAAGTGACCGGGTTCGAACGCGGCGTGCGGCCGATGGGCGACTGGTCGATTTCGATGATTTTATCGATATGCTCCAAACCCTCGATCTTGTCGTGCTCGCCGGGGGTCACTTTGGTGCCGTGCAGGCGTTTAGTGACGGATTTGTACAGCGTCTGGATGACCAACGACGATTTGCCGCCGCCCGATACGCCGGTGACGCAGGTGAGCAGCCCCAACGGAATCTCGGCGGTGACGTTCTGCAAGTTGTTCGCCCGCGCGCCGTGGATGACGATTTTTTTGTGGCGCAGCGCCGTGCGGCGTTCGCTTGGCACTTCAATTTGGCGGACACCGGAGAGGTACTGACCGGTGATGCTTTTCTTGTTCGCCATCACTTCGGCGGGCGTGCCTTGCGCTACCACATGGCCACCATGAATGCCCGCACCGGGACCCATATCCACGAGGTAATCCGCGTGTTTCATCGTGTCCTCGTCATGCTCGACGACGATGACGGTGTTGCCCAGTTCGCGCAGATGTTCGAGCGTGGCAAGTAGGCGCTCGTTGTCGCATTGGTGCAGGCCGATGGACGGCTCATCCAGCACATACACCACGCCGGAAAGGCCTGAGCCGATCTGCGAGGCGAGGCGGATGCGTTGCGATTCGCCACCGGACAAGGTGCCAGATTCGCGTTTCAGCGTCAGGTAATCAAGGCCGACATTGTTAAGGAACCCAAGGCGCGCGCGAATTTCTTTGAAGATTTTCTCGGCGATCTGGTTCTGTTGCTTGGTGAGTCTTTTCGAGACATTGCTGAACCACTCCACCGAATCCTCGATGGTCATTTCGCAGGTCTGGGCGATATTCTTTTCGGCCACGCGCACGCACAGCGCTTCCGGCTTCAGGCGCGCCCCGCCGCAGGTTTCGCAATTGTCGGTGGATTGGTATTTCTCCAACTCCTCGCGGGTGTAATCGCTCTCGGTTTCGCTGTAACGGCGTTGCAGATTGCCGATGACGCCTTCGAACGGTTTGTTGCTGTGGAAGGTGCGCACACCGTCGAAATAGGCAATCTTCACCGCTTCTTCGCCGGTGCCGTTGAGGATAACGTTGCGCTGCTGTTCGGTGAGGTCTTTGAACGGCGTGCTGAGGCTGAACTTGTAATGGCGCGACACGCCATCCAGCGCCTGCTGGTAGAATTTCGCATGGCCCGAGGCCCACGGCGCAATGGCGCCCTGATGCAGGGAGAGCTTCGGGTCGGGCACGATCATCGCTTCGTCGAAATACATCTGCGTGCCGAGGCCATCGCAGGTGGGGCAAGCGCCGAACGGGCTGTTGAACGAGAACAGGCGCGGTTCGATTTCTTCCAGCGTGAAGCCCGATTCCGGACAAGCGAATTTCGACGAGAAGGTGAGGATGTCGCCTTTGGCGAGTTGCTTTTTGCCAGCAGCAGGCGCTTCCTCGCTTTTCTTTTTGCCCTTCTTCGGCGCGGCTTCTTTTTTCTCGGTCGCTTCGATCTCGACGATCTCTACTTGCAGCAAGCCGTCGGAAATTTTCAGCGCGGTCTCGATGGAATCGGCCAGGCGGTTGCCAAGATCGGTGCTGACCTTGATACGGTCGATGACAATGGCAATGTCGTGTTTCTTGTTCTTATCGAGTGCGGGAATGTCGCTCATCTCGTACACTTCGCCATCAATTTTCGCACGGGTGAAGCCGCGCTTGGCCAGCATTTGCAGCTCTTTTTTATGTTCGCCTTTGCCGCCACGCACGATGGGCGCAAGCAAATGCAGCTTGGTGCCAACCGGCAGCGCCACGATGGCGTCCACCATCTGGCTGACGCTCTGCGATTGGATAGGCAGGCCGGTGGTGGGCGAGTAGGGAATGCCCACGCGCGCATAGAGCAAGCGCATGTAATCGTAGATCTCGGTGACGGTGCCCACGGTGGAACGCGGGTTCTTGCTCGTGGTTTTCTGATCGATGGCGATGGCGGGGGAGAGGCCGTCGATGCTCTCGACGTCCGGCTTATCATGGATGTTCAGGAACTGGCGCGCGTAGGCGCTCAGCGACTCTACGTAACGGCGCTGGCCTTCTGCATAAAGCGTGTCGAACGCGAGCGACGATTTGCCCGAGCCGGACAAGCCCGTGATGACCACCAGTTTGTTCTTCGGCAGGTCGAGATCGACGTTCTTGAGGTTATGTTGCTTGGCGCCGCGAATAGAGATGAAATCTTGCATATGTTCCTGTGTTTCCTTGGACGGTGTTCTCGTGAAGGGTCGCGGACTATATGGGGGGTTGGCAGGCTACGTCAATCACGACCGCATAAGGATTACATAGGTTTAATGAAGAAATGCGCATTCGTTTCTGAGCATGAATCGGACGAGGGCTGTGGATGGCGGATGGCGGGCGCTTGCATTAGGATGGGCAGTACCTATGCTTGCCGCCTTGAACATTAAGGAGCATCCACATGGCCGGCAGCATCAACAAAGTCATTCTCGTAGGCAACCTCGGTAAAGACCCGGAAGTCCGCGCTATGCAGGATGGGCGCGAAGTGTGCAACCTCACCATCGCCACCGGCGAAAGCTGGAAAGACAAGAACACTGGCGAGCGCAAAGAGAAAACCGAATGGCACCGCGTGGTCATTTTCAACGACAACCTGACCCGCGTGGCCAAGCAATACCTGCACAAAGGCAGCAAAGTATACATCGAGGGCCAACTGCAAACCCGCAAATGGACGAACAAAGAAGGCCAGGAGCAGTACAGCACCGAGATCGTGCTGCAGGGCTTCAACGGCAACCTCACCATGCTCGACGGCAAACCCTCCGAAGGCGGAGCCCGCAGCGGTGGTGGCGAATACGATCAAAGCCGCAGCTTCAACCCCGGCACGCAGCAGCGCGCCAAGGTAGCCGAAGCCGAGCTCGACGACGAAATCCCCTTCTAGAACTGGACACCGAAGCACGATGAACATTCCCTTCCGCAAAATGCAAGGAACGGGCAACGACTTCGTCGTGCTCGATGGCCGCACCCACAAACTGAACATGACCAACGCACTGGCAAAACGCCTGAGCGATCGGCATTTCGGCATTGGCTGCGACCAGCTGGTGGTGCTGGCGGAACCGAAAAACGGTGCCGATGTGGCGATGCGTATTTTCAATGCCGATGGCTCGGAAATCTCGACCTGCGGCAACGCCACGCGCTGCGTGGCCGACATCGTGATGACCGAAATGGGCAAAGACGAAGCCAGCATGGAAACGCTGGCGGGTGTGCGCACCGGCAGCCGTTCGGGCGATGGTTCGGTGACGGTGAACATGGGTACGCCCAAAACCGAATGGGCCGAAATTCCGCTTAAAGAAAGCCGCAACACACTGCACCTGGGCATCGAAGAAGGTTTGATGCGCGACCCGGTGGCCGTGAACATGGGCAATCCGCATGCGGTGTTTTTTGTACGCGACCTGCACCATATCAAAATCGCTGAGTGGGGGGCGAAGCTGGAGCATAACCCGCTTTTCCCCAAAGCCGCCAACATCAGCGCCGTGCAGGTCATGAACGAGAACACGCTGAAAATGGTGGTGTGGGAACGTGGCGCTGGCGTAACGCTGGCCTGCGGTTCGGCTGCATGTGCAGCGGTGGTGGCTGGCGTGCAGCGCGAAGTTTGCGCACGCAAAGTCACCGTCGAACTTCCCGGCGGCAGCTTGCAGATCGACTGGACGCGCGAAGGCGACGTGCTGATGACCGGCCCGGTGGCCTATGTGTTCACGGGTGAGATCGAGATCTAGCCGATGAGCTGGTTCAATAAACTATCGAGCGGGTTAAAAAAAACCTCCACGGGCATCACGGAAGTATTTACCAAAAGCCGCCTCGACGACGCGACGCTGGAGGAGCTTGAGGATGTGCTCATCCTCTCCGACATGGGCGTGGGTGCGGCTTCCAGCATCGTGGCCGAGATCGGCGATGCGCGGCACGAAAAGGAAGTAAGCGGCGAGGAGCTGCGCGGCTTGCTGGCCGCCGCCATCGCCAAACGGCTGGAGCCATACGCCCGCCCATTGAACATTGCGGTGGCCAAGCCCTGCGTGGTGCTGGTGGTGGGCGTGAACGGCAACGGCAAAACCACCACCATCGGCAAGCTGGCGCATTTGCTGGCGGGGCAGGGCGACAAAGTGGCCGTGGTGGCGGCCGATACGTTCCGCGCCGCGGCGGTGGAGCAAATGCGCGTTTGGGCCGAGCGAAGCGGCGCACTGTTCCATAGCGGCGCCGAGAATGCAGACCCCGCCAGCGTGGCCTATCAAGGGCTGGAAGCCGCCATGAAAGCCGGTTCCGACGTGGTGTTCATCGACACGGCCGGGCGCCTGCACACCAAGGAGCACCTCATGGCCGAGCTGCAAAAAATCACCAAAGTTATCCGTAAACTGCTGCCGGAAGCCCCGCATCATGTCGTGCAGGTGCTGGACGCCACCACCGGCCAGAACGCACTGGCGCAGGTGAAAGCCTTCCGCGAAGTGGCGGGCGTGACTGGGCTGGTCGTCACCAAACTCGACGGCACCGCCAAAGCCGGTGTGGTGGTGGCGCTGGCGCAAGAATTCAAACTCCCCATCCACGCCGTCGGCGTCGGCGAGGGGGCGGAAGACCTGCAAAGCTTCGAAGCGGCAGATTTCGCGAAAGCCATGGTTGCAGTCTAATATCTAAGACTTCCGGGAGGCGACCGCCGACCCGCGAAGCGGCAGGGTTTGGGGGGGTAAGCCCCCATTCCGCGCGCAGCGCACATAACGACCAAAGATTCGCTGTGCTCAATAAGCGACAATAGATGAATGCTGTCGCGCCAATCTTTACTCAATTTTAGTAAATTCTTGGTATTCTCTTAATCACTGCGTATAATCGGCTGAAAATAAGTAGAAAAATAGCTATACGCAGGATGCTTTAGGGGGTGTTTGATGGCTGGGGGACGTTTACGTGCCGATCCTTTGTTCCAAGGGCTTGCCCGCCCGCCCATGATTATGGGCGTGAGCTACATGTATTTCGTGGTTAACGCCATGCTGACGGTGATGATGTTCATCAACACCAAATCCTTCCTCGCGTTCCTTGTGGGTGTGGTCATCCATATGTTCGGGTATCTGCTGTGCATGCGCGAACCGCGCGCGGTGGAGCTGTGGATGCTACGCATGAAATACGGGTTCCGCAGTTGGAACCGCCGCTATTATCACAACACCAACTCCTACGATGTGTTTTAGATGCTGTTAAAGCCACTCAAACGTCGCACCGTTTCCAAAGACCAGTACGCCAAACGCGATGTTTCGGCGGGCATTTTCATTCCCTACGATCACCATTGGGACAAAGACACGATCATCACTAAAAACCGCGAGCTGATGCAGGTCATCAAGGTCGATGGGTTCTCGTTCGAGACAGCGGACGACGATGTGGTGGACATGAAAAAAATGGTCCGCAACTCGCTGTATAAGTCGATGGCCGAGGGCACGTTCGGGCTTTATTTCCATATGATCCGCCGCCGCCAGAGCGCCTATCCCGGCGGCGAGATGCCCCCGGGCTTCGCGGCGTATGTCGACCAGAAATGGCGACACAAGCACCATGCCAAGAACACGTTCGTCAACGATCTCTACATCACCGTCATCCGCAAGCAGGACACCAAGGGCGCGGCGAAGCTGGAGAATTTGTTCAATCGCGTAGAGCAGAAAACCAACAAAGACGCCGACGCCACCCAGCTGCACGAAATGCATAAGGAGCTGAAGGAATCCGTCTATCGCGTGCTGGCCACGTTCAAGGATTACGGTGCGCGGGTGCTGACCACCAAAATGGGCGAGTTCGGCCCGGTGTCGGAGCCGCTGGAGTTCCTTGGCCGCTTGGTGAATGCGGGCGAAACCGTGCCCATGCTGGTGCCGACCATGGACATCGCGCATTACCTGCCGGTGAACCGCCTCTATTTCGGCAACCGCGCCATCGAGATTCGCACGGCGACGGGCACTAAATATGCCGCCATCGTCAGCATCAAGGAATACGCGCCGCACACGGCGGCAGGTATCATGGATGCGTTCCTGCAATTACCGTTCGAGTTCATCATCTCGCAAAGCTTCCAGTTCGAGAACCGACAAACGAACATTGGCTCGATGCAACTGCAGCAACGGCGCATGGCGCAATCGAACGATGTGGCGCTCAGCCAAGTGCGCGAGATCAACGACGCACTCGATATGGCAATGTCGGGGCATATTGCATTCGGCGAGCATCACCTGACCGTGATGTGCATGGAGGATAGTCTCAATGCGTTGGAGAGCGCCATTTCGATGGTGGTGGCCGAGCTGGTGAATGTTGGCATCAACCCGGTGCGCGAGAAACTGGTGATGGAGCAATGTTTCTGGGCGCAGCTGCCGGGGAATTTTGATTTCATCGGCCGCAAATCGAAAATCAATACGCTGAACATCGCGGGTTTTGCCGCCCAGCACAACTATCCCGTGGGCAAGGAAAAGGGCAACCATTGGGGCGACGCGGTGACGGTGTTCGATACCACCTCAGGCACGCCGTTCTTCTTCAATTTCCACTCGCGCGATGTGGGGCACACCACCATCATTGGCCCGACCGGTGCGGGTAAAACGGTGCTCATGAACTTCCTTTGCGCGCAGGCGCAGAAGTTCAAGTGCCGCATGTTCCTGTTCGATAAGGATCGCGGCGCGGAAATTTTCGTGCGCGCGCTCGACGGCAAATATTCCGTCATCGACCCCGGCCGCAAATGCTATTTCAACCCGCTGCAGCTCGACGACACGATGGAGAATCGCGGATTCATCTCCGAGTGGATGTCGGCGCTGGTGATGCAGAACGACGAGCCCATCTCTGCCGACGACATGGACATCATCAACCACGCGGTAGAAGGCAATTACAAGCTGGCTAAAGAAGACCGCGTACTGCGCAACATCGCGCCGTTCTTTGGGTTGGAAGGCCCGGGAAGCATCGCCTCGCGCCTGAAACAATGGTACGGAAGTGGCCGCTACGCCGCCATTTTCGATAACGTGCACGACGTGGTCGATTTCCAGTCCGACACCGTGTTCGGTTTCGAGATGGGCGAAGTGCTGGCCAATAAAGCCACGCTGGTGCCGGTGCTTTCGTACCTGTTCCACCGCATCCAGATATCGCTCGACGGTACGCCGACGATGATCATCCTCGACGAGGCATGGGCGCTGGTGGACAACAAAGTATTCGCCTCGAAGATCAAGGACTGGCTGAAGACGTTGCGGAAGCTGAACGGCATGGTGGTGTTCGCCACCCAGTCGGTGGAGGATGCGGTGAATTCCAGCATTTCCGATACGCTGATCCAGCAGACCGCCACACAGATATTCCTGCCCAACCCCAAAGCCACCGAGCCGTACCGCAAAGCGTTCATGCTCAGTGAGCGCGAGTTCAACCTGCTCAAGAACACCGATCCGGGAACGCGCTATTTCCTGGTCAAGCAGGGCAAGGACGTCGTGGTCGCGCGCATCGACCTGTCGGGCATGGACGACATTATCAGCGTGCTCTCTGGCCGCGCCGAGACGGTGGGCCTGCTCGACGAAATTCGGGCGCAAGTGGGTGACGATCCCGAGCAATGGCTGCCCATATTTACACGGAGGGTCAAACAGGCGTGACGCAGGGCATAAGCCAGTTCGTTCTGTTCGCTGCCCTTGCGCTGGGGCTATTGTTCGTTTCTGCGCCGCAGGCGCAAGCGCAGGCCACCGGCGCCACTACCGATACCACTGAGACTCGGATGGCGACCAATTGCGGAAAACATGTCGGCCTCACCAACCGTATCGCCGGTTGCGTGCGCGACACGGTGGACAACGTCACGGCTCGTTTCTTTGATCAGGACGATGGGTTCTACAAGCTCGTCTCGCGTTTCATCGCCGGTTTCATGACGCTGGGCGTGGCCATTTACGGCGTGATGGCCGCGGCCGGCATGCTGGAGAAAGTGGGGCGCGACACGCTGATGTTCCTGGTCAAGATGTCGTTCATCGCGTGGTTCACGCTCAACGCCGATGTGATGTACCGCACCGTAATACAAGCGATGGATGCCGCCGGGTCGGTGGTGGTGCGTGCCACACCCGATTACGGCCTCGCCGACGGAAATAAGGATTTCGCTAACATCCAATGCTATCAGGCGATGAAAAAAGCCGCCGATTCGGTGGATGGTTCCAAACCGTTGGTCGGCCCATGGCTGGCGATGGATTGCCTGATCGATACGGTGTTCGGCCTCAAACCCTATTCCGCCACACCCGCCGGACATTCGACGGATGTGGGCGGCTCGACCGGCCAATGGTTCAACGACCAATTGGAAGGCAAAGGGCTGGAGCGGGGCATGATCTTCTTCTTCTTCAGCGGCATGAAAACCTCGGTTCTTGGGTTGATGATGGGGGTGCTGGGCTTCATTTTCATGTGGGGCATCATCACCATGATCATCAAATCGCTGATGACCTACATCGGCGCTTATATCGGCATCGCCTTCATGATGGTGATCTCGCCGCTGTTCATCCCGTTGCTGCTATTCCGCACCACCAAAGAATATTTCGATAAATGGGTGAAGCTGACGCTCTCCTTCGCCATGCAGCCTGTGTTGATTCTGCTGTTCATCTCGCTCAGTATTGCGGCGGTCGATCTGGCGATTTTCTCGGGCGATTATTCCGTGATGTACCGCGTGGCAGGCAACGCCTCGCGCGTGAAAGGTTTCAGCATCAACAACTACCTTAAAGACACGGGCGCAGTGGAAGCGAAGGCCTTCACCCCTGCCAGCGTCAAAACGACGGAAAACATCGAAGCGACCACCACGCAGTTGCAGGACGGGCTGACCAACCTGACCACAGGCAAATGCAACAGGCAGAACTGGGATACCGACCCGGAATGCGCGGGCATGCCTATCCAGATGTGGCGCGATACGATCGATTGGGAAAAGCTAGCCGCTGCGCGCGCCGCCAAAGGGCCGCCCGTGACGATGAGCGACGGCGCGACCAGCCTTGGGCAGCAAATATCGCGCGAAGTCATGGCCGCCATTGTGTTCTGCGGTGTGGTCATCTTCGTGATGAATCGCCTGATGGCGGTGGTGCCGCATATCATCGTCGATCTGGTCGGCGACATGAACCAAACCCCGAACCTACTCAGTAACGCCACCAGAGACTGGAACCAGGGCGCCGCACAAATGAGCGGCCAGATTACCGGTGGCATAACAGGGGCGTTCGAAAGCATGACCACCCAAAGGCGGAGTCCATGATGACACGCCAGCGAATTCTTCATGGGTGCGCCCTGCTGCTCACCGCGTTCGTGTTTCTGATGAGCTCGGCGTCGGTGCACCATAACCCGCGCGCGCAGGAAGTGGGCACGCCCACAGACCGCAGCATCGAAACGGTGGACGTGAACGGCAACCGCATCCGCTGTGCTGATCTGGTGGAAGCCAAGGCAGGCGTCATCCTCGGTTATATCATCCCCTGCATCACTCATACCATCGAAGGCACTACCGAGCGCATGAGCGCTGCGATGATCGACTGGCTGATGCCCACCGTGTGGGCTTTCATTACGCTGGTGGTGGTGCTGTTCGGTGTGCGCGTGCTGCAAGGCGGCGGGCAGGTGCATACGGAAGGCATCCTGCTGTTGCTGAAGATCGGTATCGTCATTGCCGTACTACAGTTAATTCCGCATACGTTCGTGCCGATGCTTTATAAAGTCATGGATCAAACGCAGGAAATTGTCGCGGGGACAATCACGCCTGACACGTCGAGCATCCGTTGCGATGTGGGTAAATACAACAACACTGAAGGCCCGCTGGTGTGGGCACAAATGGATTGCCTGATCGGTAAACTGTGGGGAGTCACGACAGGCCGCCCGGGGCCGGACGGCGCCGCGCAGCCCAACATGCTGCTGGCCGCCAGTATCTTCGGCATGATGGGCGGGTTCCTGTTCGGCGGTTCGTTCGGGGTGGTACTGTTCATCACCTGCGCCGGGGTGCTTTGGACCATGATGGTGCTGATATTACGCACCGTGGTGGCGTTCCTGAACGGCTATCTCTACGCCTGCCTCATGCTCATCATCGCGCCGCTCTTCCTACCGCTGACGCTGCTTAAGGTGAGTGCTTCCTATTTCGATCCGTGGTGGAAGGGCATTCTCGCCAGTATTATCCTGCCGATATTGATCACCTCGTACACCATGTTCGCCATGCTACTCTACGACCGCATGCTGTTCGACGATGGTTCGGTATCGAAACAACCGTCGCTGCTGCATAAGCTTTTCAACAGCGAGCTGGTCAAGGAAATGCAGGGCATGCCGCAGCCCATGTGCGACATGCTGCGCCCCGGCGATCCCAGCCAGCGGGCGGCTTCGAGCGGCCAGACGGAAGACGCCATTTATCGCAACAACCCGTTCTTCCGCAATTTCGTGAACCCCTTGCTCACGGCCTCCAATAACCAATGCCTTGGCCTGACCAAGCCCACCGTCGACACGACGGAGGCATTGGGCGTCGGGAAGGAAGAAGCGTTCCGCGTCATGTTCCTGGATTGCGTGAAGTTGCTGGTGCTGGCGATCATGATCGGCATGGGCACCACCAACATCAGCAATCTGGCGCGCCGCCTCAGCGGCTCGACGGCAGTGGCGTCCTCGCTTGATGCCCGTGGAGGCATCGAACAGAAGTTCAGCGCCATGCAGCGTAATGTGAAGGGGCAGGTCATCCGCGGCCTGAACGTTCACGATGAACAAAACAGGGATACGGGTGTGACCAGCCGCGGCACCGAATTCATTGGACGATTGAGATCGTTACCCGGTTCCATCAGCGAAGGCATCGTGGGTGGCATAAGCAAGGATTGATGATATGAATAGGGCGAACATGATGAAACTTTTACAGCGCTTAATGGCCATGGCCGTGCTGGCCACTTTCCTTGCTTCGCCTATGGCGGCGATGGCGCAGGCTGCTGACCCCGCAGCTCCGGCAACGGCCACCGAGGACGATGCTTACTGCACCAAGAACGCACAGAACCAAGTCGATGCGGAAAATAAGGAAACTCCTGGGATTCTGAGCGAGATTTACATCTTCATCAAGGATGTGGTGGGTGTGGCGACGCAGAAGCTATTCAGCGCCTTCACCAGCAACGATGCCTACCAGAACGCCGTCTATTGGACGATGGTGCTGATGGTGGTGTTCTTCGGTATCGGGTTCACCATCGGCATCGTGCAGGTGAGTTTCCAGCAAGTGCTTATCCGCCTCATTAAAATGGCTATTATTTTCGCCGTGATCTCGCCTACAGGCTGGACCTTCTTTAGCGACACTGTGGTGAAATTCTTCATGGACGGCACCGACGAGCTGGTGAAAGGCGTCATCGAGATCGGCATGGGCGACGGCACTCTTCTGCCGCCCGACGCCACTCCTTTCTACCGACTCGATAAGATGGCCAACTTCATGATCCAGCCCGACACACTGGTCACTCTACTCGGCACCATCTTCAGCGGCGGACCCTACAGCATGATGATGGGCGGGCTCATGGTCATCGCCACATGGGGTTTTGTCAGCATGCTCATCAATGCGTTGCAGACCTACGCGGTGACCTTCGTTGGCCGCTCGCTGCTGCTGGGCGTCGCGCCGATCTTCATCGTGTTCCTTCTGTTCGACAAAACGAAACAGATGTTCACCAGTTGGCTCAATGCCCTACTGTCGATGTCGCTGCAGCCGATCCTGCTGTTCACCTTCCTCTCGTTCTTCATCGTTCTCATCGAATCGTCCGCCAAGGATATGATGTCGAGCGAGCTGTGCTGGACTGAATTCTCTGGCGTACAGGGCACCACCAATAAGCTCTCCTTCTGGCGCTTCAAAGACCCCGGGACCGGGGAACTGATGACCTCGCCGATGACATGGGAAGGTTCCCTGCAATGCCTCATCGAAGGCAAAGGCAAAGATGGCGCGGCATGCCAGGAATTCCCAATCAACATCATCGATATTCTGAGCTTCCTCATCCTCGTCTATATTGCGCAGCGCTTCGGCGGCAAAGGTGGCGTGATCGACCGTATCGCGAACGAGCTGTCGAACACCTTCATCTCGCTTGACGCAGGGGGTAAAATGGACCAGTTCTTCAAACAAGCTTCCGGGTCTCTGACTGGGAAAAGAAATTGATAGAGGGAAGTAATGTTTAAGAAACCCCTGATCCTGCTGGTGGCAAGCCTTGTGCTGCTCAGCGCTTGCGATACCGAAAAAGTGGAGGTGATGAAAAGCCCCTGCGCCGGCATCGACGGCAGCCCTTGCGGCCCAAAACGTCCGGTGAATGGGATGCTGAATACAGAGCCGACGCTCGGTCAGGCGTAACCTTCACTCCGATGATTTAAGCCGATGTTAAAACCCCCGCCCATCCTTCTTGGGTGGCGTCGGTGGGTTCAGGGCATGATGTGCTTTTTCTTCCTCGGTCATGGGCTTGGTGTTGCCTTTCATGCCGTAGGTATTTGCCTGTTTCATTTTTTCGAACGCGGCGCGCCCGGTCACCACCGGGTTGCTGGTCAGTCCGGCCGTCGTCGAATTCATTTGTTTGATGCTGTTTAGCACGCGCGGATCCAGCTTCGCCAGGGTCGCGGCCATGGGGTCGGGAGCATGGTGGTCGTGATGGTGGTCGTCGTGATGTTCGTGGGCGAGCATGGCGTTGCGTCGTGCGCTGCTGCGCACGCCCTGCATGCTGTGCAGCGTGGTGGCGGTGCGCCGTGCCTGTAGGATGCGCTGGCGTATGGCAGCCAGCTGTGCCGAAGCCCCGCCGCGCGCTTGGGTCGGCTGTACGCTGGTGTTCCCGCTGCCTAACTGGCGCGCCGCCTGTTGGGCCACGCGCTGCACTTGCGCGCGCTGGGCGGCCACTTGCCCTTCGCGCATGGCCACCTGCTGCTTGGCGGCGTTGTTGCCCAGCCCATCGATGTTGGTTTGCATCGACATGCCCGCGATGGGAGTGCCGCTCATATAGCTGCCCAGTTCGTTGGAGCGCGAATGCCCCACCATGGCGCCCGGGCCGTTGATGGTAACAACGCGGTTCAGTACCGTGTCGATACCGCGCTCCACCTTGTCGAGCAGCCCGGAGATGTTTTTGTCGCTTGGGTTGGTGTAGGTTTCCGGTAGTTGCGCCAATTGCTGCGACATCTGCGTGGCATGTGCCTTGTTTCCCGCCATCTGCGCGATGCGCAGCGCCTCCTTCTTCGCCAGCGCGCCGATTTGGCCGATGGCCTGCGTGGCCGCAAGGATGCTGGGATGCTGCATGATGGT
This sequence comes from Rickettsiales bacterium, assembly GCA_037968615.1. GTDB lineage: Bacteria > Pseudomonadota > Alphaproteobacteria > Rickettsiales > UBA3002 > QFOX01. The sequence continues at coordinate 14,255 of JBBKVX010000006.1, read as the reverse complement.
GGGGTCGATGCCGCGGCCCCAGGCCAGCAGGCGTTCATACACCGTCGCCACAGCGCGGATGCCGCCAAGGTCGCCCAGCTCATCGCGCGGTTTCAGGCCCAGCCCTTCCAGCACGTTCATCTCGCCGATGCTGATCTTCAGTTTGCGCAGAATATCTTTGGCGATCTCGATGGCGTCCTGCCGCACGGGCTCGCTCATCTCGCGCACGTCCCGCAGCGCGTCGGCCAGGTGAATGAGCTGGTTGCCCATCGCATCAAGGTCAGCGGCGGTGGCGAGAATATCGGCTTCCTCTAGCGCTTTACTGTGCCGGTCTTCCATCGCCACGAGGGCGAGTTCCGCTGCATCGATCTCCTCCAGCGTGCCAAGGGTGAGCGGCGTATCGTAAATGTCGTGAAAGGGTGTGGTATCAGCACCGGGCAGCATCCAGTCGGAATTGGCGGTGCCGTCGAACAGGGCGACGATGGCGCTGAACGGGCGAACCCAATCGGATTGCCGATTCATTTCGAGGATGCGTTCGTAGAGATATTGCGCGCCCACGCCATCGGGCTTGGCCACTTCGCGCAAGTCTATGAAAGCCCGATTCGGGTCGGGGAAGGGCAGTTTGCCGATGCCCATGGCGCGCGGGTTGTTGCGCAGCCCATCGCCCACATAACGCGCGATTTCTTGCAGCGCCTGCGTGGCGCTTTCCGCCGTCATACCGTCGGGCGTATCGGTGTAATAGACCAGCATCAGGAAATTGCGCACGGCGGCGATGTTCTCGCGTAGGCCTACGTAAACGGGCGTGCCGTAGAACGCATGTTTCGCATCGGCCAGCGGCTCCTGCTTGCTGCCTTCCAGCACCAGCGCATCGAACGGATAATGCTGGGGCGAGAAACCCAGCGCCGCTTCCGGGTCGCGTATGGTCTCGATCCAAGGCCGCCATCCACCCTTGTTAGGCACGGCGTAGCGGCCTGCGCCTTCGACTTCATGCACGATGGCTGCCTGATGTGTTTCTTCGCTCACAGCATCGGCCTGGGCGGCGCTGGCGCGCATCGCGTCGATCTCGGCATGCGCATGCTGGAGAGCGTCGTTCAGGGAATCGGATGTGGGTTCATCGGCCATGGGGCGATGCGCTACCTAGCTGGCGGGTGCCTGCTCCTGTTGGGCCGCGCCGAGGGCATAGACGCACAAATCCTCGAACGAGACGTTGTTTTCCTGTGAAATCTTGAACAGCTTCTCGAAACTGTCCATTACGTCCTGCGGAATGTTGCCGCCGCGCTCACTCGACAGCCACCAGCTTTGGAATTGCAGCGGGTGTTTTTTCGGGTGCGGCTCGCCGATATAGACATGGAACGGGTGCTTCACGCCGTTGAAATCGCAGGGGACGGTAAAACGTTTCATATCAGCCTCTTTGCTCGAATCTATACCATACATCGCAAATATGACAGTTTTGTGACGGGTGCGGCCCGGGCGCGATGTTTTTTAGCGGGAAGCTTGTGGCGGCATGGCCACTAAAACAATGGCTTAGCCGCAGGAGCTATCAAACGACTTCCGACGATCGAACGCAAAATTATTGGCGTAGGCCTTTGGTTTCACCTTCACTTCTTTCGGCTCAAGCACCTCGAACGGGATGTTCTTGGCGGTGGCGTAGGCGACGGCTTCTTCCTGTGTCGGGAATTCCAGATGCACCTGCGCACGCGTATCGGGCATGGTGTTCCAGCCCATCAACGCATCGGGCTTGCCTTTGCCCAGCGGCACATATTCCAGCTTCCAGCATTTGGTTTTGCCCCGCCCGGATTGCATGGCGGTTTTTGTCGGCTGGTAGATGCGGGCGAGTGGTTGCATGAGGCTATCCTAAACCAAATTTATTTTTTCGCAGCAGGTTTTTTCTTGGCCGGGGCTTTCTTTTTGGCCGTCGGTTTTGCGCCTTCTGCTTTCTTGGCCGGAGCTTTTTTCTTCTTAGCCGCCGCTTTCTTTTTGCCGCCTTTGGCTGCGGGCAGCAGCGGAATGGCGTCGGCCAGCGTGAAGGCTTCCGGTTCCTTATCCTTCGGCAGGGTAATGTTTTTGCCAGCGAACTTGATGTAGGGGCCGTATTTTCCCTTCAGGATGACGACTTTTTCGCCGTTATGCTCGCCGAGGTCCTTCAGCGGCTCGGGCGCGGAACGGCCCTTGCCGGGACCTTTGGCGACTTTTTCGGCGATCAGCGTCACGGCGCGGTTCATGCCGATATCCAGCACATCGTCGTCGCCTTTCAGGTTCACATACATGCCCGCATGCAGCAGGTACGGGCCGAAACGACCAAGATTGGCGATAATTTTTTCGCCCGATTCCGGGTGAATGCCCACTTCGCGCGGCAGCGCGAGCAGCGACAAAGCTTTCTCCAAATCCACCGCTGCGGCATCCAGCCCTTTGGGCAAGCTGGAGCGTTTGGGTTTCTTCTCGTCGCCGAGCTGCACATACATGCCGTACGGACCTTTGCGCAGGGTGATTTCCAAACCACTCTCGGGATCGGTGCCAATGAGTTTCGGATATTCCTCCGCACCACCTTCAGCAGCCGCGGCATTCTCACCGGCATTGCTGGTGAGCTGGCGCGTGAAGTTGCATTCGGGATAGTTCGAGCAGCCAAGGAAGCTGCCGAATTTACCGGTTTTCAGGTTCAGTTTGCCCTCGTTGCATTTCGGGCAAACTTTGGCTTTCGCACCGGCTTCGCCGCTGCCGAAAATGTATGGCTCCAGCAGTTCTTCCACGCGGGTCAGTACATCGCTGATGGTGAGTTTTTTGCTGTCTTCCACTTTCTCGTGGAAGTCCGTCCAGAATAGGCGGAGTTCTTCTTTCCAGTTGCGCTCGCCGTCGGCGATTTTATCGAGGCGCTCTTCAAGGTCAGCAGTGAAATCATACTCAACATAACGGCTGAAATACGACATCAGGAACGCGGTGACGATGCGGCCCAGCGACTCGGCGACGAAGCGTTTTTTCTCGAGCTTCACATAGTTGCGATCGACAAGCACCGAAATGATGCTTGCGTAGGTGGAGGGGCGACCGATGCCGAGTTCTTCGAGGCGCTTGACCAGCGAGGCTTCCGAGTAGCGCGGTGCCGGCTGTGTGAAGTGCTGAAGCGGGGTGATATCTTTGCTGGCCAGCGGCTCGCCGACTTTCATGTCGGGCAGGCGCTGCGAGTTGTTTTCTTCTTCCTGCTCGTCACCGGTTTTCTGGTCGGCTTCGATGGTCTCTTGGTACAGGCGTTGGAAGCCGTCGAATTTCAGCACCGAACCGTTGGCGCGCAGGGCGTGTTTTTTGGTGGCGTCGCGCAGTTCCACGGCCACTTGGTCGAACACGGCCATTTCCATTTGGCTGGCCATCATGCGTTTCCAGATCAGGTCGTAGAGATCGGCTTCTTCGCCGCTCAACTCCGTGTCGCGCACGCGTTTGGTAAGGTCGGTGGGGCGGATGGCTTCGTGCGCTTCCTGCGCGTTCTTGGCCTTGGCTTTGTATTCGCGGGCGGTGGCGGGCACGTATTGTGCGCCGTACTCTTTACCAATGATGTCGCGGGCCTGCGTGATGGCGTCTTGCGACACGGTCACGCCGTCGGTACGCATGTAGGTGATGAAGCCGTTCTCGTACAGTTTCTGTGCGATTTGCATGGTGCGTTTGGCGCCGTAACCCAGCTTGCGGCTGGCTTCCATTTGCAGCGTGGAGGTAGAGAAGGGGGCCGATGGCGAACGACGCGAGGTTTTCGGTGTGATGGTTTCCACATGGAAATGCGCTTCGCGCACGATTTTCGCAGCGCGCTGGGCGTCTGCTTCGTTCGGCAGGTCGAACTTGCCGAGTTTTTTGCCGTCGAGTTCCGCAAGGCGGGCCGAGAAATCGCCGCCGGAGGATTTCATGCTGGCGCTCACATCCCAATATTCCTGCGGGATGAACACTTCGATTTCCGATTCGCGCTCGCAAATGAGGCGCAGCGCCACCGATTGCACGCGGCCCGCCGAGCGGCTGCCCGGCAGCTTGCGCCACAGCACCGGCGACAGGTTGAAGCCCACCAGATAATCCAGCGCGCGGCGCGCTTGCTGCGCGTTCACCAAATCCATGTCGATGTCGCGGGGATTATCCACCGCGTGGAGGATGGCCTTACGGGTAATTTCATGGAACGCGATGCGCTTCACGCCGATGTCTTTCGGCAGTTTTTTCGAGTCCTTCAATGCTTCCAGCACGTGCCACGAAATGGCTTCCCCTTCGCGATCCGGATCGGTCGCTAGGTAGAGCATGCTTGCGCCTTTGAGAGCATTGGAGATGGCGGTCATCTGTTTTTTGGAATCGACATCCACTTCGTAATGCATGGCGAAATCTTCGTCGGGCACGACCGAACCATCCTTCGAGGGCAGGTCGCGCACATGGCCGTAACTGGCCAGCACGGTGTAATCCCCGCCGAGGTATTTATTGATGGTCTTTGCTTTCGCGGGTGATTCCACCACGACTACTTTATGCGTCACACTCGTTCTCCAGTTCGTAAACTCACCCTTGCGCCAGGATGGCGTTCTAGCCTTCCGGCCAGCTCCAATTCAAGTAAAACCGCCATAAGCAGGTGCGGCGAGGTGCCGGTGGCGGTCAGCACGTCGTCCAATAATGTAGGGCTGAAGCTCAAACTGGCAAGGATGGCCTCCCGCGCTTCGTTCAGCAGATCGTCGGAAAGCGAGGCGCTGGGCGGCTCACCGAACATGCTTGGCTCAGCCTCGGCCAGCGGCAGGTCGCCCATCGGCGACAAATTGCCGGTAATGTCGCGGATGCTTTCCAGCAACACGGCACCTTGCTTCAAAAGGCTGTTGCTGCCGGTGCAGCGCGGGTCCATCGGCGAACCGGGTACGGCGAACACTTCGCGGCCGTAATCATTCGCGTAGTCGGCGGTGATGAGCGAGCCTGATTTCAGCGACGCTTCGATGACCGCCACACCGCGCGACATGCCCGCAATGATGCGGTTGCGCGCCGGGAAGCTTTTAGCGTGTGGTGCCATGCCGAACGGCAGCTCCGACACGATGCAGCCAGTCGCCGCGATTTCTTCATAAAGCGCCGCGTTTTCGGTGGGATAGATATTGTCGATGCCACCGCCGATGACGGCGATGGTGCCGCTGGCCAACGAGCCGCGATGCGCGGCGGTGTCAATGCCGCGGGCGAGACCGGAAACGACGGTGAATTTCGCCGCGCCCAAATCGCTCGCCAGCTTGCGCGCAAAGGCGCAGCCATTGGCCGAGGCGTTGCGCGCGCCCACCATGCCGAGCAGGTCTTTTTCCTTCAGCAAATGCGCGTGGCCGCGCACGGTGAGAATCGGCGGTGCATCGGCGATGAATTGCAGCAAACGCGGGTAGCTTTCCTCGCCGTACATCACCACCTTCGCGCCGTGTTTCGTCAGCGCCTCGTATTCCTTCTCGGCGGTGGCGCGCGGGGTGATGACGATGGGTTTTTTGCGCCCGCCGCGTTGCGACAGGCCGGGCGCCATTTCCAACGCCTTTTTCACCGAGCCGCAGAATTTCACCAGTTGGAAGAACGTCATCGGCCCCACCTGCTCGCTGCGAATCAGGCGCAGCACATCGACGGGATCACTCCCGCGCAGGGTGGGGTTGGGGATGAAGCTAGTCCGCATTCGTGCTCCGTTGCATCTTGGGCTCGGTGCCTTGCACGATGCGCTGGATGTTTCCGCGATGTTTGAACACCGCGATGGACGTGGCCAAGGCGAGAACGAACGCAGGCGCGATGCCCAGCACCAGCAATGCCGTCACGGGAACCGCCATCAGCGCCACGATGGACGCCAGCGCCACCAGCCGTGTGGGCACGAACACCACCAGCCACATCACGCAGAACATGCCGCCCACAATCGGGCTAAGCACGAACACGCCGCCAAGAATGGTGGCGACGCCCTTGCCGCCCGAGAATTTCAGCCACGGCGAGAACATATGGCCCACAGAGGCAAACAGCACGGCCACCGCCTGTGCAACCACTGCATCGCTGAACTGCGCGGCGATGAGTACGGCGGCGACGCCTTTGCCCGCATCCAGCAGCAGGGTAGCCAGCGCTACTTTCTTGTTGCCGGTGCGCAGCATGTTGGTGGCGCCGATATTGCCGGAGCCAATGGTGCGCGGGTCGGGCAGGCCGACCAGTTTGGCCAGCACCACGCCGAACGGAATGGAGCCGAGCAGGTAAGCAATAAGTGCAATGATGGTGATGTCGCTCAAGGGGGCCTCTCGTGTGTACGTACGTACGAGCGTAGCGGTAGGCCTAAACTTTACGCAAGCATTCTCTTATTGGTGGCCGAAGGCATCGAGCACGCCTTGCAGGATATAGCTGGCGGCCAGCTTATCCACTACCTCGGCGCGGCGGGCGCGGCTTAGGTCGGCTTCTTTGATCATCATGCGGTTGACGGCCATGGTGCTCATGCGTTCGTCCCACAACAAAATGGGAAGTTGCAGCCGTTCTTGGAACATGCGGGCGAAACCGCGCATCGATTGGGCGCGGGGGCCGAGGCTGCCGTCCATGTTTACGGGGTAGCCGATGACCATGCCCACCACTTGCTGATTCTCGATCATCGCCTCGATGGCGCTGGCGTCCTCGCTCCATTTCTTGCGCATCAGGGTCAGGTCGGGGCTGGCCACCACGCGGGTAGCGTCGCTCACCGCGATGCCGATGGTCTTTTCCCCGACATCCAGCGCGATGAGGCGACCTTTTGGTGGCAGCGCACTGCGGAATTCGGGCAGGGAGTAGAGGGGTTTCAGTTCCATGGCGCATCCATACGGTATTAATGCGGTTATGTAATCCTTGATTTTATCCGGGCAGGGGTTAAAACCCCACGCCTATGGCCCTTACCGAAAAAGACGTCCTGAAAATCGCCAAACTGTCGCGCATCCGCCTCGACAGCGCCGAAGTCGCGCATTATGGCGCCGAGATCAACGGCATCCTGAAATGGATCGAGCAGTTGCAGGAAGTGAACACCGACGGCGTGGCCGCGCTGGCCAGCATCTCCGAGCAGTTGCTGCCCTGGCGCAAAGACGAAGTGACCGACGGCGGCATCCAGCAACAAATCATCAAGAACGCGCCGAACGCCAGCTACGGCTGCTTCGCCGTGCCGAAGGTGATTGAATAATGACCCAGCCCACTCACATGACGCTGGCCGAAGCGCGCGACGCGCTGAAGGCGAAAAAGATTTCCTCGGTGGAGCTGACGCAGGCGCATCTCGATGCCATCGAAAAACATAACCCGGCGCTGAACGCCTACGTGCACCACACGCCGGAGATTGCGCTGGCGCAAGCCAAAGCCGCCGACGCCAAACTCGCCAAAGGCGAGGCGGGCCGCCTTGAGGGCATTCCCATCGGCGTGAAAGATCTGTTCTGCACCAAGGGCGTGAACAGCCAAGCCGCTTCCAAAATTCTTGACGGCTTCAAGCCCGAATACGAATCCACCGTTTCTAGCAACCTCTTCGCTGAAGGCGCGGTGATGCTGGGCAAAACCAACATGGACGAATTCGCCATGGGCTCGGCCAACATCACCAGCGTGTATGGCAATTGCATCAACCCGTGGCGCAGCACGGCGGAGCCCGAGAAGCAACTGGTGCCCGGCGGTTCGTCGGGTGGCTCAAGCGCCGCCGTCGCCGCGCGACTCGGCTTCATGGCCACTGGCACCGACACGGGCGGCTCCATTCGCCAGCCCGCTGCCTTCACTGGCATTGTTGGGATCAAACCCACCTATGGCCGTTGCTCGCGTTGGGGCGTGGTGGCGTTCGCCAGCTCGCTCGACCAAGCCGGGCCGATGACCCGCACCGTGCGCGACGCCGCGATATCGCTGAACGCCATGGCTGGACACGACCCGAAAGATTCCACCAGCGCCATCGAAGCCGTGCCGGATTTTGAGGCCGTGCTGGGGCAGGGCGTGAAGGGCTTGCGCATCGGCATTCCGAAAGAATACCGCATCGACGGCATGAACGCCGAGATCGCCGCCGAATGGGAAAAAGGCGCGCAAATGCTGCGCGAAGGCGGCGCCGAGATCGTCGATATCAGCCTGCCGCATTCCAAATACGCGCTGCCGACCTACTACATCATTGCCCCCGCCGAAGCATCGTCGAACCTCGCGCGCTACGACGGCGTGCGCTTCGGCCTGCGCGTGATGGACGAGGGCGACAGCCTCGACGACATGTACGAAAAAACCCGCGCTGCCGGTTTCGGCGACGAGGTGAAGCGCCGCATCCTCATCGGCACCTATGTGCTGAGCGCGGGCTACTACGACGCCTATTACAAAAAAGCGCAAAAAGTGCGCGCCCTCATCGCGCAGGATTTCAAAGCCGCGTTTGATAAGTGCGACGCCATCCTCACCCCCACTGCGCCGAGTGACGCGTTCGCCATTGGCGAGAACCAGAACGATCCCGTCGCCATGTACATGAACGACGTGTTCACCATCCCTACCTCGCTGGCGGGCCTGCCCGGCCTCGCGCTGCCGACGGGTCTGAGCAAAGCGGGCCTGCCGCTCGGCCTGCAAATCATCGGCCGCAGCTTCGACGAGGAAACCGTGTTCAAAGTCGCCGATGTGATCGAGCGCAACGTCAACACCAGCTTCCTGCCGGAGGGCTATTAATGAGCGCGCCCTACCGCATTAAAGGTGAAACGGGTGACTGGGAGGTCGTGATGGGCCTCGAAGTGCACGCGCAGATCAATTCCAAATCGAAACTGTTTTCCGGCGCGCCCGTGCTGTTCGGCGCGGAAGAGAACCAGAATGTATCGTTCGTGGATGCGGGCATGCCCGGTATGCTCCCGGTCATCAACGAGCGTTGCATCGAACAGGCCGTGCGCACGGGCCTTGGCCTCAACGCCGAAATCCATCTCGTGTCGGTGTTCGACCGGAAGAATTATTTTTATGCCGATCTGCCGCAGGGCTACCAGATCTCGCAGTTCCTCGACCCCATCGTGGGCAAGGGCGTGATGACGGTCGACCTCGCCGATGGCAGCAGCAAAGACATCGGCATCACCCGCCTGCATATCGAGCAGGATGCGGGCAAGTCGCTGCACGAGCACAGCCCGAAATACACGTTCATCGATCTGAACCGCTCCGGCACCGCGCTGATGGAGATCGTGTCGGAACCGGACATACGCTCGCCGGAAGAAGCGGCGGCCTATTTCAAAAAACTCCGCACCATCCTGATGTATCTCGACACCTGCGACGGCGACCTCGAGAAGGGCAACATGCGGGCCGACGTGAACGTATCGGTGCGCAAACCCGGCGACGAATTCGGCACACGGTGCGAGATCAAGAACATGAACTCGGTGCGGTTCATGCTGAAAGCGATTGAGTTTGAAGCAACGCGCCAAGTGAAAATCCTCGAAGCGGGCGGCAAAATCGATCAGGAGACCCGCCTGTTCGACCCCGCCACCGGCGAAACGCGCACCATGCGCTCGAAAGAAGACGCGCACGACTACCGCTACTTCCCCGACCCTGACCTGCTGCCGCTCATCATCACGCAAAAATTCGTCGATGATATCAAAGCCACCCTGCCGGAACTGCCGGACGCAAAGAAAGCTCGTTACATCGCCGCCGGCATGTCGCCGTACGACGCCGCCGTGATTTCCGCCGAGAAAGAAGTTGCCGACTTCTTCGACATCGCCGCCAAAGGCCGCGACGCAAAGCTGGTGTCGAACTGGCTCACCGCCGAGCTGTTCGCGGTGCTGAACAAACAAAGCATCGACATCACGCAATCGCCTATCTCGCCGAGCCAACTGGCCGAGCTGGTGGCGCTGATCGAGGACAACACCATCAGCGGTAAAATCGCTAAAACGGTGTTCGAGAAAATGATCGAGAGCGGCAAGCCCGCGAAACAGATCGTGGAAGAAGAAGGCCTCGTGCAGGTGACGGATACCGGCGCCATCGAAGCCGCCATCGACGAAGTAATCGCCGCCAACGCCGACAAACTGGCCGAGTACCGCGCGGGCAAGGACAACCTGTTCGGCTTCTTCGTCGGCCAGACCATGAAAGCCACGGGCGGCAAAGCCAACCCGGCGATGCTGAACGACCTGTTGAAAAAGAAACTTAACTAACTACATAGACTCCCAGATAACCATCGTCATCCCGGCGCAGGCCGGGATCCATGCCATAAATGGCGCTGCTGGCCTGATATGGATTCCCGCCTGCGCGGGAATGACTGTTTAAATAAAGAGATCGCACATGAAAAAATTCCTGAAAATTTTTGCCGCCTTCTTGGCCGTTGTCATTCTTGCGCTTTTGGCCATTCCGATGTTTGTGTCCAGCGACATGCTCAAAACCCGCGTCACCGCGGAGCTCAGCAAAGCCACAGGCCGCACCATCACCATCGAAGGCAACGCCTCGCTGAAACTGTTCCCCGACATCGCCGTGTCGTTGGAGAATGTAACGCTGGGCAACCCGGCGGGCGACTTCGCCAGCGAACGCATGTTCTTCGCTAAGAAACTCGAGACCGGCGTGCGCCTGATGCCGCTGCTGAACAAAGAAATCATCATCACCGGCGTGACGCTGGATGGTGCCGAAATCCATCTCGAAGAAACCAAGTCCGGTGCTAAAAACTGGGAGTTCGCTTCCAAAGCCAGCTCCGACACCAAACAGGAAAAAACCAAGGAAGAGGGCGCCGCCCAGAAATTCGCCATCGGCGACATCGCGGTGAAGGATTCGTCGGTTTCCTACAGCCCGGCCAACGGCAAGGCCATAGCGCTCAGCAGCATCGACATCGCGCTTAGCGGTGCCGACGGCAACGAGCCGCTCGTTCTCGATGGCAGCGCCGAATACAAAGGCAAACAAGTGAGCCTCTCGCTCGATGTAAAAGACTCGCGCGGATTCCTCGCAGGCACCGCATCGCCCGTGGTCGCCGAGATTGCTTTGCCGGGTGGAAAAATCACGTTCAACGGAACTGCCGAGAAGAAAACAGACATCGCCGCTAAAGGCGATCTGGACGTCGATGTATCGGCATTGCCCGCGCTGATGGAATGGGCCACCGGCAAACCAGCCGCGGCCAGCACACCGAAAAAAGTAGCATTGAAAGGCCCAATTTCACTGACCGGAAAACGCCTCGCGTTCAGTAACCTCAAGGCGCAAATCGACGACCTCTCCACCAGCGGCAAACTCACGGTGGATATGAACGGCTCCGTGCCCTCCATCGTTGGTGCGCTGAAATTCGGTGTCATCGACACGGCGCAATTCACCGGCAAACCCGGCGCGTCTTCGGCCAGCAGCAATGCCCCCGCCGCAGGTGGCGAAGGCTGGAGCAGCAAACCCATCGATCTCTCAGGCCTCAAAGCCGCGAACGCCAAACTGGCGCTCACAGTGGACGGCATCAAAAGCGGCAAACTCGACATCGGCGCTTCGGCGTTCGATGTGAACCTGCAAGGCGGGTTACTGAAACTGGCCATCGAGTCGCTGTCGCTTTATGGCGGCAACGCGAAGGGCGTCATCAACGCCAGCAGCGGTGGCATCGGCGCGGCGCTGGATGTGACCGGCGTCAAGATCGAACCGTTGATGGTAGCGCTCACCGGCAAGTCCAAACTCTCCGGCACCGCCGCGATGGACTTGAACTTAAAAGGCCAAGGCACCAGCCAGAAAGCCATCGTGAACAGCCTTGGCGGCAACGCCAAATTCACCTTCCGCGATGGGGCCATCAAAGGCATTAATCTCGGCCAGTTCCTGCGCAACGCGAAACAGGGCAACTTCACTGCCGACGACAGCCAGTCGACGGACTTCGCCGAGCTGGGTGGCAGCTGGGTGTTCGCCAACGGCATCGGCACCAACAACGACCTGTCGATGAAAGCGCCCATCCTGCGTATGACGGGTTCGGGCACCATCAACCTGCCGAACCGCAGTCTGAATTATAAACTGATGCCTTCGCTGGTGGCCTCGGCCAAAGGGCAAGACGGCAAAGACAAATCCGGCCTCACCATTCCGTTGCTCGTCACCGGCCCGTGGAGCAAGCCCAGCATCACGCCGGATCTGGCGGGTATGTTGCAGGAAGGCCTACGCGACCCGGAAGCGCTGAAAGAGAATCTGAAAAATCTCCAAGGCGGACTCAAAAATTTCAATAGCCCGAGCGACATTGGCAAGGCCTTGCTGGGCGGTGGCACCGAAACTGCTCCCGCGGCAGCGACCACCACCACCACGGAACCGGCAGCAGCCCCTGCGGCCGCTCCCGCTCCGGTCGATCCCAAGAAACAGGCCCTCGAGAATCTGCTCAAAGGTTTCGGGAACTAGGTTTCTTAGGGGTTGGTTTTTAGCCGCCGCATCAAGTCGGCGGCGGGCTTATTCGTCGGCTCCAGCCGCAGCACCGCTTGGGCATCCTGCTTGGCAAGAGCGGTGTCGCGCAATTGCTCGAACGCCAACGCGCGTTCCATCAACACTTCTTCGTTCAACGGCGACAGGCTGATCGCGTGGTCGAGATCCTGCACTGCTTCGGTGCTCTGTCCATATTTTACGCGCAAACGCGCGCGGTCGAGCAGCAGCTCGGCGGTGAGTTTGGCTTCGGTGGCGTTATCGATCTTGCCGACGCCCATTTCATTGATCTGGGTGCTGATGAGGGTGAGGGCGGCGTCCGTACGGCCTGCCTGCACCCATGCTTTTGCCCCCTGGCGTGCCACGTAGGTGCGCAGGGCAATGTTGTCGGCGATGATCTTGCCGCGCACTACCGCCAGCTCCTCAGCCGCCTGCGGATACTGCTGCAGACCATACAGCGCCATCGCGCGGCAATGGTGGGCGGAGAAACCATCGTCGATCTTTAACCATTCCTCGGCTTTGGTAAGCGCATCCTGCGGGTGGTTCTGCACCATGGCGGTACATTCCTTATAGGCGGGCGGTGGCACGAGTGCAGGTTCTGCGAGTGCCGGAGCGGCAAGCAGAGACGTGGTGGCCAGCAGGATGAGGGGGCGCAGATGCATGCAGGCAATGTAGCCGTAACCGTGGTTCCCTACAATCGGAGTTTTATGATAAATTCATGACATTCCGTAGGTTGCGCGAGTTGGCAGGAATGTTGCAATGGCATGGATTCAAAGAACAAAAACCAGTATGTAAGAACCAAGGAGCTTCGGCTATGTCCAGGATCATTCTGCTCGCGGGAACCATCGCCACGTTGCTGGCGCTATCTGCCTGCACCCCTAGTGCCGAGAGCGCGCAACAGGCGGGCGTTACCACCCGAAGCGCCATGCAGGACAACCAGACCGCCTGGCGCGGCCTGTTCAATTACAGCCCGAAAGATCGGCGCCCGCTGCTGCCGCAAACGCGCTACTGCTATCAGACTCAGGCCGACATCGTCTGCTACGACAATCCGCAACCGAACATGACCGCAAAAATGACTGGCTATCAGGATGGCCAGAGCATTTCATGGGTGCAGCCGGGTGGTGGTTCGTTGGGCGTGAGCGGTGGCGAACCCACGGCCCCGCATGATGCGAAAACCGTGCAAGTAGCGCCGATGGGCAATAGCCCCGTGACGCCGATGGAATTCGTGAACAGCAGCCCGGCACCGATGGTGGTGGAATCGCCGCAAGCACCCGCCAGCGTGCCGTTCCAGTCGGGCGAATCGGTCTACGTTAAATAGTCGCTGGCACGTCGATGCTGGTAATGCGCTGCTCAGGGCGCTCGTAACCCAACGTGTCGAACGCGTTGCAGCCGTCGCAATGCGGCTGCCAAGCGATGTGGCTGGTGCCGCAACGGTGGCATATCCATGAAGCGGCGCGCGGTGCGTCCATGGCGCGCGCCAGCCATACGGTGGCGGCTTTGTCGCCCTCCAACTGGGTCTCGGCTTCGGCCATCAGCACGCAGGCCTGTTTGCTTTCCTCATGCGCCAGCGCCGCTTCGGCACCGGTTTTCGCCCGCGCGTAATCGCCCACGTATGACGCTTGCTGCGCGTTGAGCAGATGATGCGCGGCGCTGTCGCCTTTCAGGAACGGGCGCAGCAGCCGCAACTGCTGACGTGGGGTGGCGTTGCCGAAAGATTTCAGAATCGGGGCCACCAACACGGTAGCGGGTTTCGCATCCCACGCGCGGCGCAGAATTTTGCGCGCGCGTTTCTCTTCGCCGGAATCGCTCAGCTGGTCGGCATAGGCCAAGGCCACGGGCAGGAAATCGGGCGCGAACCCATAGGCGTGGCGCAGCGAGGTGAGGCGCGCGCGGGGCGTGGCGTCCTGCGTGGCGGACAGCAAGTAGGCGATGGCGGCGTAGCGGTGGCGTTCGTCGCGGCCCAACGGCGAATGCCAGTGCCAGCCCTCGGTGAGTGCTTTGATTTGTGCGGTGTCGCCGAGGCG
>JBBKVX010000005.1:0-3501 GCA_037968615.1 Rickettsiales bacterium | reverse complement strand
TTATCCCGGAACGTATGCATGGCGGTATTGTAACGGCTGACTTCAGTGTGCACGGCCCGCAACTCTGCCGCGCGGATGAGCGATTTGCCCGCCAGTATCCCACCGACCAGCAGGCCGAGAATGACCAGCACGATGCTGAGTTCGACGAGGCTGAACGCTGCAGCAGGTTTTTTCTGGATTGCCATGGTGTTAATATAACCAGGCATGCATGGGGTGTCATTAATAAACATAGCAAAGCGAAGGTCCTTGATGCTTCTAAGCGGGCTTCTATAATGCCTCGCAAAGTTAGCCGCGCTCGGAGTGCCCGCATGGATCAAGAATTTAAGCTTATTTCGCCCAAGGAAATCGTAGCGCTATTCGATAATGCCGTGACCAATTTTAAGGGTCTTAGCACTACGCTGGAAGGCGCAATGGGAGCCTACATGCTTGGACGTCACATTGGCTGGAAGCCGCTTTTGCTCATGCATGACAAAAAAACTCTAAAAAAATTCGAAGCAATTTTAGGTGTCAATTTCCGTGAGCATATGCCTGCGGAAGGTCCCTCTGCCCGTAAATCTATTGCGTTTAAAGCAGCCTTAGAGTTAGGGAATTTTTGGAAAGCTGTCGCAGGTGCTACGAAGGGCGTGCGATCAACGGAACTAAAATAGGAATGGTCCTAGGGACCCCTGAGAGGTCTTGACGACCTCTTGTCTGCCGTGCTATTCTGGTCACTCACAATGACCTTGAAAAGGCGCGCTATGACCGGCAAGTACGACAACGAGTATGACTCGATCCCATTTGATTTGGAGAAAGAAGCGACCATTCCCGTGAGCGAGCCGTCCGACGGCAAGCGCAGCGAGCGGGAAGGGTCGCGCAGTAACAACCCTTCCCCCACAACAATGGATATTGATAATCCTAGTAATTTTTTTGCCGTAGGACCCTGCGGTTTTGATTCCGTTTATTTAAGCTACACGGGTGTTTTTCACTTCGAGGAAAAGGCTGGGAAGCGCATTAGCGCTACTCGCACTGAGTTAGAGAATCTAAAGGCTAAGGCTAAAAGCCCTGATATGCGTCCCGAAGCTCAGATGCGGCTTGATGGTGAATTGTTTAAGGTCATGGGTAATGGGCGCGACCGTCTTCAATTCCTCCTCATAGGTGATTTGATGGAGATTGCGATTGGTCATAACGAAGTTGCATCTAATAGGCCATTTGCGCGGGTCAAGGTTCTAGCGCGTTGGCTGTTGTTTGAGAGCATTATTACTATTGAGGCAAAGGTTAGGGCAGTCATTAAGGCTTTATGTTCTGGCGTAGGCATTGCCCGGGTGTTCCGCTGCGATCTCAAGCTAGATTTTTGCTACGATGACTTAACAATCGAGCGGTTTACTACCCAAAATATCTACTCCACATCCGATTACACAAGGAACCATGATAATAAAAGAGTTCTGGGCACTCTTGATGCCGGAATAGGCTCGGATTTAGCGGCTCGCTTATACAACAAAACGAAGCAACTAGTGGATAAACCAAGCGACATGTCTGCTCTGCTCCCTGAGGTGTGGCATACATACGGTTGGGATGGTCAGCGGACAATTTGGCGCATAGAGTTCCAAATGATGGGGCCAAAACTGCGAGAATGGTCTCTGGAAACTGTCGATGACATATTGGAAGGCCGCTTTGGGCTTTGGGAGAGACTTACTAAGCAATTTTTCCGAATCGTAACGCCCAACCTCAGAGACAAGTCGGCTTATCGGTGGTCCATGCATCCACTTTGGCATTGCATACGCGAAGCCGGTTTGGGATCAGCTGAGTTCAAGCCTATAACTCGTAGAAAAGTTGTGCGTAAATATTCGCGTGATAAGTCTTTAAATCGTAGCGTAAGTGCGTTGTCTTTGACTGCTGCACAGGATGGATATGAGGGCTGCCCGATTGCGTACATTCAGAATGTATTAGTGCCACATTTTGAGTCTGGCTTCATGCCTAGTGGTGATTCAGTTTACGATTATTTCGACTCGCATCGGCGTAAATATTTTCAGGAACTGAATATTAAGCAGAACAATCCAACCCTGTTCACACCAGAGGTCCACCACGATCCAAAGATGGTCGAGGCATCGCGTCAACGGCGTGCGAAACGGGGGAAAAAATGAAAGGCGTCCCCATTCATCACGTCGAGTATAAGCGCTTCCTGACTGAGTATGAGTCTAGCGTTTACCTAGGCATGACAAAGCTAGAATTCCGCCGCTCATGCCCTGTTGATCCCCATATGCGTTCTCAAGGAAAACGTGTCTGGGACGTAAACCAGTTGGACCAGTGGCAGGACGGCATTGCCCCCGTTAAGGGCTTAATTGATGAAGCCATAAGCCGCTTATAGCCATGCGAGTAAAGATATCAGGATTCAAACGCTACAAGGACAGGCACGGCAAGTTGCGCTGCTATCATCGTAACAGCGGCACTCCTATTGATCTTGAAAAATATCCGTTCGGCAGTGCGGAGTTTCTTGGGGAATGCGAGCGAATAGCATTACGGAATCAGATTATTCCTGCTCGGAACGGCAGTCTAAAGGTGCTGGTGACTGAGTACCGGAGGAGCCCTGCATTTACTGAATTGGCTGAATCAACCCAAAAGGATTATTTAAAGGTATTTGATTACCTCCAGCCATTAATGCAGCTGGATGTGAAGGACTTCACGCGCACCAGTATTGTTCAGATTCGCGACAAAGCGATGGAGAAACATAAGCGCCGCTTTGCCAATTACGTTCGCCAAGTGTTTTCGCTGCTATTCTCATGGGGAATTGAACGCGGATATCTGGACAGCAATCCTGCTAAGGGCATCAAGAGCATTAAGCGGCCAAAGGATATGCAACGTGCCAATAGGCCTTGGACGGACACGGAGCGCTTCGTTGTTCTGGATGATTTGGACTGGCATCTTAGAATCCCAATCGCTCTATGCATGTTTCTTGCCCTTACGGAAACGGACGCTCTGGAGGTCCCAAAAGATGCATACGATGGGAGCGTGATTAGCGGCAAGCGAGGTAAAACTGGTGTGCCATACCATTGGCCCGTCCCAATTGCTCTTAAAAGGCTCCTAGATGACGCCCCTCGCCATTCTTCGGCCACATTAGCTGCTAACTCTCATGGCAAGTCATGGACGGCATCCGGCCTTAGGGCATCGTGGCGTAAGGAAAAGTTACGATTAGAGGCTGAGGGAAAGATTGGTCCGGGCCTAACCATCCACGGCTTAAGGCACACAATGGCAAACCGCCTAATTGAAGAAGGTCGTGATGATCGGACTGTAGCTGATGCACTCCAGCAGAAAACGACTGTCATGGCCCGTCATTACAGCGAAGGCGCGAACATGCGTAAGAAGATGGAGGGGGTTACAAAAACCATCGATGAATCAGAAGAAAGACGCCGCGATTTGTCTAACCTTTCTCAAAAAGTGTCTAACCCGATAGATGCGGCATAAGAGCACATTGGGCTAACTTGCTGGTTACTAAGGGAAGGAAATGGTGGCCAGAGACGGGATCGA
>JBBKVX010000004.1:0-13786 GCA_037968615.1 Rickettsiales bacterium | reverse complement strand
GGTTAGGGATGCGGGGGGGAATATTGTCCGTGCATGGCGTGTTTCTTTTTGTGGCGGATGTTTGGGGTTCGGTGTTAGGAAGCGCGCATGAAGGAATTTACCCTATTAATGGCGCTGCTGATGTCGATCGTGGCGATCTCGATCGACGCGATGCTGCCAGCTTTGGGGCTCGTGGCGCGGGAATTCGCCATGGAGAATCCCAACCACGCGCAATACGTCATCAGCTGTTTGTTTCTGGGCATGACATTCGGCCAGCTTATCTGCGGCCCGTTATCGGACGCGCTGGGGCGCAAGCGGCTATTACTGGGCGGTATGGCGGTGTATCTGGTGGGCAGTGTGGTGTGTTTTCTGGCGCCGAGCTTCTCGGTTCTGCTGCTGGGGCGGGTGATTCAGGGGCTGGGCGTGGCGGGGCCGTATGTATCCACCGTGTCGATCGTGCGTGATAGGTTTAGTGGCCGCGATATGGCGCGCGTGATGTCGCTGGTGATGATGATTTTCATTCTCGTGCCCGCCATCGCGCCGAGTTTGGGGCAGGGGATACTCTACGTTGCTTCGTGGCGCGCCATTTTCCTTCTGTATATCGGCTACGCCCTTTTTGTGGCGCTTTGGGCGGGGTTGCGGCTGAAAGAAACACTGCCCCGCGAACGCCGCATGCCGTTCAAGGCGGCGCAATTGAAGCATGGATTCCGCGAAGTCGTGCGTAACCGCACGACCATCAGCTACACGCTATGCATGGGCATCTGTTTCGGTAGCCTCATCGGCTATTTGAACTCGTCGCAGCAAATATTTCAGGTGCAGTTCGGCGTGGGCGAAGATTTTGCGCTTTATTTTGGCGGGCTGGCGTTGGTGCTGGGGGTGGCCTCGCTGTACAATGCGCGGGTCGTCGAGCGGCTGGGCATGCGCTATGTGTGTATGGGCGCGGTAAAGAGCCTCATCATCGCCTCGACGCTGTTTTTGGCGGCGCATGCCGTGGTGGATATTCAGCTATGGATGTTCCTGCTCTATGCGGCGGTGCTGTTCTTTAGCTTCGGGCTGATGTTTGGGAATTTGAACTCGGTGGCGATGGAGCCGATGGGGCACATGGCGGGCATTGCTGCGGCAGTGATCGGTTCGCTTTCCTCGGCTATTTCGCTGACGGTCGGCTCATTCATCGGTCAGCTGTACAACAACACGCTGATTCCGCTGACGGTGGGGTATCTGGTGCTGGCGCTCGCGTCGTACGTGATCATGCGCTACGAAGCGCGCCAGCCCATGGAAGTTGCTAAATAAGCGCTTGATTGGCTCCTTATAAATTCCTGATTTCGGCGTATCGTATCATGAGCTCCATGGGCGCATAGTTGGCTTGTTATCTAAGCAAACCAATAACCAACCAAGGGAGTTTCCCATGTCTGTTAAAGGCGCAATGAAAGAAGCCGCTGGCTTCGTAAAAGAAGAAGCATTTGAACACGGCGATTCGCCGGAGTCGAAACGCAAAGCCCAAGAGGGCCGCGATCTCCGTAACGAAGGCCGCATCGAAGATGGCAAACTGCCGAAGCTGACCAAGCCCGGCACCGGCCATGAAGAAGATTAGTCGTTCGTCAGAGAACGATTGATAAGAGTTCGGCCATCTTCGGGTGGTCGAACTTTTTTATGCGAGGCATGCGACGATGAGTACCGCCCAGATGATCTGCGACATACGCGACCATGCCTGTTTTGCGAAACAGGAGGGGCTTCGTTATGTGAGCGACAAAAAGCCCGGCATCCATCGCAAGAAAAAGGGCGAGCATTTCCAGTTTTTTGACAGTTCCGGTGCGCGCATCACGGATGAGGCGGAAGTGGCGCGCATTCGTAAGCTGGCGATTCCCCCTGCCTACAAAAATGTGTGGATATGCCCCTATAAGAACGGCCATATTCAGGCCACCGGCGTCGATGCGAAGGGGCGCAAGCAGTACCGCTACCATGCCGATTGGCGCAAGGTGCGCGACGAAAACAAATTCAACCATATTCTGAGTTTTGGCGATGCGCTGCCCGCCATGCGCGCGACAATGAAGAAGCACCTGGCGCGGCAAGGCCTGCCGCGGGAAAAGGTGTTGGCCACGGTGGTAACGTTGCTGGAGCGCACGCTCATTCGCGTCGGCAATGCCGAATATGCGCGCGACAACCAATCCTATGGCCTCACCACCATGCGTAAGAAGCATGTGAAGGTGAAGGGCGACAAAATGACCTTCGAGTTTCCCGGTAAATCGGGGAAACACTGGAACCTGTCGCTTTCCGACAAGCGCATCGCGCGGGTGGTGGCCAAATGCGCTGATATTCCGGGGCATGAGCTGTTCAAGTATTTCACCGACGAGGGAGTGCAGAAGGATGTCACCTCGCAGGATGTGAACGATTATTTGAAGGAAATTGGCGGCGAGGCATACACCGCTAAGGACTTCCGCACATGGTCGGGCACCATTCTGGCGGCGTTGGCGCTACAGGAGTTCGAGAAATACGATTCCGAAGCGCAGGCGAAGAAAAACATCGTGGCGGCCATCGAGCGTGTGTCCGGCGAACTGGGCAACACCCCGGCCATTTGCCGCAAATGCTATGTGCATCCGGAAGTGCTGAACGCCTATCTGGAAGGCAGCCTGGCCTCGCTGGTGGAGCAGAAGATCGACCGCACGTTCGCATCCAAATATTCGGCACTCACGCCGGAGGAGGTGATGGTGCTGGCGTTCCTGAAGAAGCGGCTGGAAGCCCCGGCCAGCAAGCAATCCCAAAGATAAGTTTGCGAGTTGCCGCGTGTTAGCTGCGCCAGCGCAAGGTGCGCCCTTTCAGCGGATTGCTGAAAGGGCGGCTTTCGGCAGTGGCACCCATGGCTTCTTTCTTGAGGCGGAAATACCAAAGGGCTTGCGCGTCGGCATCGCCTAGCAGCATGAGGGGGGCGTGGCCTTCCTGCAGGCCCTGCATTTGCATTTCCACTACTTTTAGATCCTGCGCGATGAAGGCTTTGCCGAATACGGTGAGCAGCGGCAGCAGGAAGTTCATGATGCCGATGTTGGTGTAGAAGAACTGGTGCAGCACCGTGTGGCGCTCATCGACCGGGGTGAGGGCGGTGAGCAGCACGACCTGTTTTCTGCCGATGGTGATGTGCTCGGTGCGCAGGCCCGGCAGCTGGAACGCGATTTCGGTTTTGCGTTCGCCCGCACCGCCGAGAATGCGGTATGCGCGTGAGTTGCTGGAGGGTTTGTGGCTGACCATGCGGAAGCCGAACTCGCGCGGCGCGAACTCCTTAGCTTTCTCATGCATCGATTTTTTGCTGCGCCACCACCAGCTTTTATGCACGAACGGCCCATGCGAAGGGTCCATCAAACCAATGACCGCGTGGTCGATGTTGCAGGGGAAATCGACCGTTTCAATGTGTTTGAAGCCGCCGGGGATGTGCGCGGGCATGGCGGGCGGGGGCAAGGTGGGCTGCAGTTTCGCGTCGGCGCTCATGTAGACCCACACCAGCCCGTCCTGCTCGGTGCAGGGGTAGGTGCCGGTTTTGATGCGGCTGATGTCGGTTTTTTGATCGACCAGTGAGGGCACGCTGGTGCATTGGCCCTGCGTGTCGAATTTCCAGCCATGGTAGCAGCATTCCACTTCGCAGCCGTCGAACATGCCGTGGCGCAGTGGCATGCCGCGATGGGGGCAGAAATCCTTCAGCGCGAATACGCGGCCTTGGTTGTCGCGCCCAAACAAAATATGTTCGCCGAGGATGGTCAGCGGTTTCGTTTTTCCACGCGCCAAAGCGGCCGCCGGGGCGGCGACGTACCAGAAATTGCGCAGAAGTTCGGTGGCGGCTTGCATGAGGCTGGATTAGCTCGGGCTGGGGCGAATGTCTAGGCTTTCGCCGCGTCGGCCAGTGCCTGCCACACGCCCTGATCCCAGAAAATACGCGCTTGGCCAGAGGGCGAGGGCAGCACGTAGATTCGGGTGTCGCCCACCGTTTCCGGCTGAAACCCCAAGGCAAGGCTTCCCGTGGAGCGGCCCAGGTATGTAGCGGCGCCGGTTTTGCTGGTGAAGGCGAGGATGCGCGGCTGGTAGGTAAGGATTTTGGCGCGCAATGCATCCGCGTCCCACGCGTCGCGCGGTAATTCGGCGTCGTTACCGAAATGCTGTTTGCACAGGTCGGTGAGTCCGAGGCCGTATTCCAGAACGCGCGCATAATCCTGTGGCGCAATCCGCTCGGGCGTCAGCCCCACCGCATGCAGTGTACGCCAAAAGAAATTCCCCGGGTTCGCGTAATACGCCCGCTGCTGCGCCGACACCCGCCCCAACGCCGTACCGCAGAACACCAGTTTCAGGCCGGGAGCAAGAAGGTCAGGGACGCAATGCTCGTCGGGCAGGGGGCCGGATTTTGGGAGAGGGATGCGCATTCCATGACTCTAGCCAGTTTGGCATCAGAAAGGAACTAGGAGCGTTGTGCCACGAGGGCAGGCGCTTCCTGATTCAACATATGTTCGTACTGAGTCTGGCGCACGAGGGTACTGGGCAGAGCTGGTTCGGCGGGGGCAGAATTATTGGTATCCATGCTAGGCTCAGTTTGCTCACGCGCGCTTATTTTCTGTTCTTTGCGGTCGCGGTTGGCCGCGGCTTTGTGGCTACCATCGTACATCAGAACCGATGCGGCAGCAGTGGCGAACACGTCGAGCGCGCCCAGTTCGCCGAGGCGTTGCGCTACCACGGCTTTGCCCGGATCTGAATGGTTGCGGAACGCCTGAAAACCACGCCCAACGGATTTTTCAAAATTGTGCATCTGTTTGCTGAACAATATGCCCATGCCGGTGAAGGCCAAAAAGATAGCCCCAAAAGCCCGTATGCGGCCAAGCAGCAGGCTGCCAACCGTTTGTTGCGGAGCCTCTTGAATGGTGGCCGGGTCGGTGGTGTCACCCAGCATCACGTTCAGGCCTTGCACGAGGCGCACCTTATGGTGCTCAAGGTAGCCAACCGGGAGCAGCATGGCGTTGCCGCCCTGCATAAGCGCGGTGGTGTTTAGGAAGTGCGTGGCAAAACTGTGCCGTTGCCCTTGTGGTATGAACGAGAAAAGACTGTTTTCTAACTTCAGGGCAGCTTTATCGAAATGCGTTTTACCGCGGCCGAACTTGAGTTCGTACGCTATGAATAGGGTGACGAAGAAGGTGCCGAATCCGTTGATACCGGTGTAGACGATATCATCGAATAGCTTTTCACCGCGCGAACGCATGCGGCGCGTATTGTCGGCGAGCACATCTTCGGGCACGTTAAGCGCAGTAGATTCCATATCTACACCCCCGCCTGAAGTTTGGCGTTGTCCGCCACGCGATCGAGGTTCTCGACCTGAACGATGCGATTGCCGGGGATGGTCGGGGCAGCCGTGTCGCTGCGGCTTGGTTCTTCGCTGATGCTGGCGATGGCGCTTTCTGGCACGCGCATGTTGGCGGCCTGTTGTTGCTGCTTCGCCTCGTCTTTTGCAGTTTTGCCGCGCGCGAAAGCTTTCGACGAAGCGTAGAACAGCGCGGTAAGCGCGGTGCTAAGCACCAGCAACGAACCACCGAGCGACATCAGTTTTACGGCATTCGTGTCATTCATTTTTTTAGTACTAAAGCGTATAAGCGCGTCGTCGATGTGCGGTAACTTTGCATTGATGTCTTTCTGCGCGTCGCTGAACATGCCCACGATGTTGCGGGATAAGGTAGTCGTGGCGCGTTCGAAGCTTGCGTAATTGTTCACCTTGCCGCCGCGATCGAATAATTTGGCGATGGGGGCCCCGGGCCAGCCGATGAGCGAATCTACCGCGAGTGCGGAGCCAATCGTAATCAGGCGGCCTTCCCCGAGCGACGACCAAGTCTGCGGCGGCGCATCTTCCATTTCTTTGTGCGCAGCGGCTAACTGTTGTTGATTTCCGTGCTTATTAAAGTGGCGGTCATAGAAGCGCACCAACTTGCCTTTGTTATCCTCAAACAGCTTCACAGGTAGCACCAGAAGGGTGCCGCTGATGGTCGCCCAAAGAAGGAAGCTTGCGCGACCTTCCTTGACGTAGGAGAGCTTGTTCAGCAATGGCAGTTTCTGCGACCATTGGGTGAAGGGTTTGTACCATTTTGCCAGCACGCCATTCTCGGCTTGCTTAATAATGCCTATGCCGAGGATTTCGTTGCCCAGCAGCGAAATACCACCATAGGTCGTGACGTCGAACGCAATCTCGCCGCCCGTTTTCTTGCGCTTCTGCGCCGGGGGCATGCCCATCAACTGCTTGGGCGCGGCAAAGCCCGACGGGGCCATGCTGGCCTCAGCGTTTTTGGTCGTTCCCACTGTTGCGTCAAGACTCATCGGTTAAGCGGTCACCTCATTGTGGTGGCTGGCGGCCACGCGGTTTTCGGGTTGGATATTCTGAATGCGTGTGCCGGGCGCACCGGGCGCTGCCTGCGCGGCCAAGGCGGGCTGGGCGGCGTCGGCCAAATGCGCGCGGCGCGGCTTGATCGTGCCCGCACTTTGTTCCAGCAGCGCCTTGCTCTCGGCGCTCACTTCCGGAGTGTAGGTGAGGCCGGGAATGAACTTCTTGAAGAAGTTGATGGCGGGCGCGACGGTGGCGGCGGTAACGAGGCTGTACATGATGTCCGACACCAGATATTTGCCGAAATGTTCATTGATGCCGCCGCCCACGCGGTGGCGTGCGTCGTCGGCCGAAGGACCGCTATGGCCGTAGTTCCATTCTTTCGGTACGCGATGCGTGGCGTCTTCCAGCTGACGCAGCGACCAGGTGTAGTCTTTGCTCAAATGTTTGTTCACGCGGCCCATGCGCTCGGGCATCATATCGGTGAGGGCACCGCCGAAGTTATTACCCGCCTGACTGGTGAAATCATCGATGCCACGGAACTTCGACAGGAACTTCAGCGGTGTTTTTTCGCCGATGAAGCGAATGAAATTCACGTTGCTACCCAGCGTGTAAGCGGTGGTCTGGGTGGCGATGATGGTGCCGAAACGGCCAACCACCGAGCCCAGCAGCGTGGGGCGCTCTTCGGCCTCGATAGCGGCGTGGCGCGTTTTCAGCGTCGTATCGTCCATGGCGTCCGCACCGTAATGCATGCGGTTGAGCCATTTCACCATCGGCGCTTTCACTTTGGCACCCAACCATACGCTGGGGATCATCACGGCGTGGCCCGCAGCGGTGAGGGTGAGCACACCCGCCATGTTGCCGGAAATTTCGTTTTGTGTATCGGTGTGGAAGCGGCCGAGTAGCGGCGTTGCTATTTTGCGGATCCAGCCGCCGAGCTCCTTCTGCACGGCAGCTGGGCGGGCGGCTTCCTTCATGCCGGGAAGCTTGATGGTGTGCGCCGAGTGGTTGACCCAGTAGGTGAAACCAGCGGACACGATGAGGTTGATCCAGAAGTTGATCAGGTTGTTGAAGACGAAATCATGCACGCGCTCGCCGTAGGTACGATCCTGCGCGAGAGGGCTAATGCCTTGATTTTGCTTCGACTGTTCGTTCTTTAACTCGATGTTCCTGACTCACAAAAGGTTGAGAAGACAGACTTCTCCACGCTTTTAATGTACCACAGGGCAATTACGGATTTTGTGAAGGTTTGATGACAAAACCGTCGCTTAGCGGCCCGTGAGCGGGGCTTTTAGGTGGTTTTTAGCCCAGCGGTGGCAGGGCCGCTCAATGGCCCGGAAGGCCAGTTCCGCTATCAGGAACAAAAGTGCAAAAACAAGCATATAGGACAAAGCTTTGCCTGCGATACCATGCTCGGCCAAGGAAATGAGGGGCGAAGCGGGCCATTTCCCGAGCAGCACCATCACCGGGTAATGCACCATGTAGATGGCGTAGGCGCGGCTTCCGGCCCAATAAAAAGGCCGGGTTTTCAGCCATGCCACGCAGCGTCCGTCGGCGCGCAGGCAGGCGAGCAGGAACAGCGGGTAAAGCAGATGGAAAAATACCATGTCGAACGGGTGGTTGGCCCACACCACGAGCATCGCTAAACCTACAGCCAGTGTGGCATACAGGATGCGATGCCACGGGAAATGGGCTTTCCATCCGGCGTGGTGAAGGCGGGCGATAAAAAGCCCGCTGGTGAAGAAACAAAAGCCACGGATGATGGCGCCGACTCCGTCGCTTTGCCCGCCGGTGGGCAGCAGTTCGCGTTGCAACGCGTAGCCACCGATCAGCAGGAATAGCATGTGCCAACCGGCGCGTTCGGGAATGCGGCGCGTCAGGTAAATCAGGTTGGGGAACAGCACGTAGAGCAGCATGAAAATCGAGATCGTCCATGCCGGTTCGTTCCATGCGGCGCTGGGCAGGATGCCCCAAGCGTGCATCAGCGCCAAGTTAGCGGGCAGGGTGCTGGCGCGATGCTCCCACAGCCACGCCCAATGTCCGGCGGTGTGCGGCCAATCCATGCCCGCCAGCGCGGTGGCGAAAAGGAACGCCAGCGTGGCGAGGTGCAGCGGGTAAATCCGCGCGAGGCGTTGCAGGTAGAAACGATCGATTTCTTTGCCGCCGGTGGTTTTTGCCTCGAACAACGCGCGGTATTTTAAGGTCAGCAAACAGCCGCTAAGCAGGAAGAAGAAATCCACCGCCAGATAGTCGAAACGCAGCGCCACTGCCAGCCAGCCGAAATCACTGTAATGGGCGAACCCGGCATTATAGATGGGGTTGAACACCAAATGCGCCAGCGCGATCCAGCAAGCGGCGATGCCGCGAACGGCGTGGTGAATGGGGAGGGTGCGCATTCCTTTATTCATGGGTTTTCGTGGCGAACCGCAAGCAAAATGCACTTTGGCAAAGAAAAAGGGCCCCGGATTGCTCCGGAGCCCTTGGTCTTGCATATCCACGAAGCCAGGAGGCGAGTGAGCCATCAGCCCGTGAAACGGCGTTCCATTGCGAGGCCAGTAGGCCGAACAGGGAACAGATAAAAAGTTCTAAGCGCTCGCGCTTAGAAGCCCAGATCGCCCATGCCGCCCATGCCACCCATACCGCCGCCCATGCCACCGGCAGCAGCGCCAGCGGACGCTTTGTCCTCCGGCTCGTCGGCGATGAGGGCTTCGGTGGTGATCATCAGGCCAGCCACGGAAGCGGCATCCTGCAGAGCAGTGCGCACCACTTTGGTGGGGTCGATGATACCGGCTTTGATCATGTCGGTGTATTCGAGCGTCTGGGCATCGAAACCGTGGTCGGTATCGGTGGACTCCAGAAGTTTGCCTGCAACAACCGCACCATCGAGGCCTGCGTTTTCCACGATCTGACGGATCGGGGCTTGCAGGGCGCGTTTGATGATGTTGACGCCAGCGCGCTCATCGTCGTTCACGACTTTGAGTTTCTCGAGCACGCGCGAAGCGTAGAGCAGGGTCACGCCGCCGCCGGGAACAATACCTTCTTCCACGGCCGCACGGGTGGCGTGCAACGCATCGTCCACGCGGTCTTTGCGCTCTTTCACTTCCACTTCGGAAGCGCCGCCCACTTTCAGAACAGCCACGCCGCCCGAAAGTTTGGCAAGACGCTCTTGCAGCTTCTCTTTGTCGTAGTCGCTGGTGGTTTCTTCAACCTGCGCTTTGATTTGCGCGCAACGGGCTTCGATCTCTTTCTTGTTGCCAGCACCATCAACGATGGTGGTGTCTTCTTTCGTGATGGTCACGCGCTTGGCTTTGCCGAGCATGGCAAGGTTCACGGTCTCCAGTTTGATGCCGAGATCTTCGCTGATGACCTGACCTTGGGTCAGGATGGCGATGTCTTCCAGCATCGACTTGCGGCGATCGCCGAAGCCAGGAGCCTTCACAGCAGCCACTTTCAGGCCACCGCGCAGCTTGTTCACTACGAGGGTAGCGAGGGCTTCGCCTTCAACATCCTCAGCAATGATCAGCAGCGGGCGCTGCGACTGAACAACGGCTTCCAGAACCGGAAGCAGCGGCTGCAGCGACGAAAGTTTCTTCTCGAAGATGAGGATGAGCGGGTTGTCGAGCTCAACGGTCATTTTCTCGGCGTTGGTGATGAAGTACGGGCTGAGGTAGCCGCGGTCGAAGTTCATGCCTTCCACAACGTCCAGCTCGAAGTCGAAGCCTTTGGCTTCTTCCACGGTGATGACGCCTTCTTTGCCCACTTTTTCCATGGCTTCAGCGATTTTCTCGCCGATGGCCTTGTCGCCGTTGGCCGAAATGGTGCCGACTTGGGCGATCTCAGCTTGGCTGGCGATTTTTTTGGATTTGGCTTTCACAGCGGCGATCACGGCTTCAACTGCCTTGTCGATGCCACGTTTCAGATCCATCGGGTTCAGGCCGGCAGCAACCGCTTTCGAGCCTTCTTGGAAGATGGCTTGGCCGAGCACGGTGGCGGTGGTGGTGCCGTCGCCCGCGAGGTCGTTGGTGCGCGAGGCAACTTCACGCAGCATTTGCGCGCCCATGTTCTGGAACTTGTTGCTGAGGTTCACTTCCTTGGCAACCGACACACCGTCTTTGGTGATGCGCGGGGCGCCGTAGGATTTCTCGATCACCACGTTGCGGCCTTTGGGCCCGAGGGTTACTTTTACTGCGTTGGCAAGAATCGTCGCGCCTTTAAGGATTTCATCGCGGGCCGAGGTGCCGAAGGTAATTTGCTTACCAGCCATAGGGTTCTCCTGAATTTCTAATGTAAAAGATTAAGTATTAAAGGTGGTTAGGCGGCTTTTTTGCCAGCCTTTTTCTCAACGATACCGATGATGTCGGCTTCTTTCAGCACGAGCACATCTTCGCCATCGAGTTTCACTTCCGTGCCACCCCATTTGCCGAACAGAACGATGTCGCCGACGCGAACATCCAGCGGCACGATGCGGCCGGAATCGTCACGCGCGCCCGGGCCAACGGCCAGAACTTCGCCTTGAACGGGTTTTTCTTTTGCGGTGTCGGGGATGATGATGCCGCCAGCGGTTTTCTCTTCGGCGTCGACGCGGCGTACGATCACGCGGTCATGCAGGGGACGAATGGACGTCATGGGTGCTTCCTTTTAAAAATGAACAATTTCATGCCCGTTCGCGTCAGATGCACAAATGCGAAAATGGCTAGCATTTCTGCGCCTTCGCGCGCGGATGAGGGGGCATATAAGCCCAGCCTTGGTAGGTGTCAAGCATGCCCCCGCATTTTTAAGGCTTATCCACGGATTCCAGCCCCGGGAAGGGGACGTGACAAAGCTTTGTGCGCTGGATATGAAAGCGTCTATGGAACCTCATTTCACCCCGCCACCGCCCGATTGCCCGCTCTGCCCGCGACTTGTGGCGTTCCGGGAGGAGAATAAGCTGAAATTCCCACATTTCTATAATGGGGCGGTGCCGCCGTTCGGCGGGCTGGATGCGCAGATGCTAGTGGTGGGGCTTGCCCCCGGCCTCAAAGGTGCCAACGCCACCGGCCGCCCGTTCACCGGAGATTTTGCGGGCGATGTGCTGTATGAGGCATTGGAGCAGGCGGGCATGGCGCGCGGTAATTACCAAAAACGGGCGGATGATGGGTTCGAGCTGATCAATGTACGCATCAGCAACGCGGTGCGCTGCGTGCCGCCGCAGAACAAGCCGCTACCTGAAGAGGCGGCCACCTGTAACCCGTTCTTGGTGAATGAAATCGCGGCGATGCCCAATCTCCGGCTCATTCTGTCGCTGGGCGCCACCTCGCATCAGGCGGTGCTGAAGACGTTCAAGTGCAAACAATCCGCCAACAAGTTCGGCCATGGCGCGGTGCATGTGCTGCAGCCGGGGCTGACGCTGCTCGATAGCTACCATACCTCGCGCTACAACATCCAGACCGGCACGCTCACCCGCTCCATGTTCGCCGGGATATTGGTGCAAGCCGCTGAAATCCTTGCTCGGCCCCTTTAGGTTTTCTTAACCATAGGCCTGTAAAATGGTGTCATGGCAAATGAGCATGATCCATTCCAGTCTCCGATCGAGACACGCAATCGGCACTCCATCGATTACACGAAGGAGCATGATGCGTTGGGGATGCCCGTGGTGACGAAATTATCGTTCACTAACCACTATACAAGCGTCATTGTTCCCGGCACCGAAGACCAAAAAGCGGCGTTGCGCCATGCGCTGGTATCGCATGAGGTGGGGAACGAAACGATCAAGCAAGCGGAGCTGCGCGAAGAAGCCTTGCCTAAGCTGAGCGAGACGGCCGCCCGATACAGTATGAATGTGGGCATCGACCAGCAGCGCAATGTGAACAATGCGATGAGCAATATGGGGCAAAACATGATCGCCCAGGGTTTGGCCCAGCTGCATGAATTTACCAAACAGGTGGATGACCAAATGGAAGGCCGCGTGCGTTCGCAATTCGCGGCACCGAAACACGAGGTGGATGCCAGAGAAACGCCGCATCATGGTGGCGTGCCGAATGCGGGTGCATCCAACGGCCCGCGCCAGATCTAGAACAACGCTTTAATACTATCCCAGAATCCACGTTTGCCGCCGAGGTTGCAGGCGGCGGTGGCGTTTGGTTTCAGCTTGCACCACGAACCGTCGGCCTTCACGCAGGCAATGCCGGTGAGCGATTGCTGGATGCTGCGCACCTTCAATGTTTCCGAGAAATTGCGGCAGGTGCTGCCGGAATTGTTGGTGAAGGTTTTCGTGGGGGTGAAGCTGCCGTTGGTGTTGCCGTTGGTCCATGCTTGGCCTTGCCCGGTGGGCAGGTTGGTCATCGCCCAGAAAAACACCTGGCTGTAATAGGCGCGCTCGGCGTCGTTCATCAGGGCGTAGAGGTCGGCGGCGAAGGCGCTGTCGCCATTTTCGCGACGCTGCACGGCTTCCACCAGCACTTGCCCGCTGCTGGGGGCAGCGGCCGCCGCGCGGCGTTGTTTTGGTTGCTCCGCTGGCATGGTGGCGGGGGTTACCTGCGCCGGGGGTTCTGCGTCCTGGAAATGGGCGTAAAGGATAACGCAAACGACGATGAGGATGACGAGGAACAGATGCCGCGACACGAACAGAATCGGGAACCAAAGCAGGCTGGTGAGCATGCCGAACAGGTTAAAAATAATGCGGAAGAGAACCATTTACACCGCCACGAATCCGACGCGCTTCATCGTCTCTTTTAGAATGGGTTTGGCCAGTGCATTGGCGGCTTCGGCGCCTTTTTTCAGGATGGCGTTCAGCGTGGTGTCGTCCTGCATAAGCTCGCGCATGCGGGCGGTGACGGGGCCGAGTTTCTCCACCGCCAGATCGGCCAACGCGTTCTTGAACGGGCCTGCGCCGCCATTGGCGAATTGCTCGGCCACTTTTTGCGGCGTGCTGCCCGCCAACGCGGCGTAAATGGTCAGTAGGTTCAGCACTTCCGGGCGGTTCACATCATAGGTAATGGTCGGTTCCGAATCCGACGTCGCCTTGCGGATTTTTTTAGCGATGGTGTCGGCGTCGTCCGTCAGCGTGATGCGTGCATAGTCCGACGGGTCGGATTTGCTCATTTTCTTGGTGCCATCGCGTAAGGACATGATGCGCGCGGCGGTGGGCATAATGAGCGGCTCGGGCAGGGGGAAGAACTCCTCGCCATAAGCGCGGTTGAACGCACCGGCAATGTCGCGTGCCAGTTCCAAATGCTGTTTCTGGTCCTCGCCCACCGGCACATGTGTGGCGTGGTAGCCAATAATGTCGGCGGCCATGAGGACGGGATAGGCGTAGAGGCCGAGTGCGGCCATTTCCTTGTTTTTGCCGGATTTTTCTTTGAACTGCGTCATGCGGTTCAGCCAGCCGAGGGGGGTGTGGGCATTTAAAATCCATGCCAGCTCGGCATGCGCACTTACGGCCGATTGCGGGATGATGATGCTTTTATCCGGTTCGTTGCCGCAGGCGATGTAGGC
>JBBKVX010000003.1:0-4155 GCA_037968615.1 Rickettsiales bacterium | reverse complement strand
ACCAGCACGATGGAAAGTTCAACTAAGCTAAAGCCTTTGCGCATAAAGGTATATATACCTGTTCTGCAGATGCTTATGCAAGTGCTACAAGAGTTGTCAGTCTGGCAACCCATGCCATTTAGAACGGCATGTAGAACGTTATGGCGCAGCTACGGGTGGTAATGCTGAAATCATAGACCACCGGCACGCTGCTAGTGCGGGTGCCGGTGAGCACGCAGCCGGTCGTCGGAAAGACGCCCGCTGTGTATCCGTTCCAAGTGCGAGTGTTGCCCCGGAAGGGATCGCCGTCATCGGTTTTCACATCGATATTCCATGCTTCCTCCGGCGCGAGAACTGGCCCCCACGCCTGCCCGGTGGCTCCGCCGAGAATGATGATGTTCCCGTAACGTCCGTAAGTGTGGGTATGCGCCAACCAGTAGAGGCTATTATTTCCAAGTGATGTGCGAGGAACGTTGATGCCGGGAGTAAGTGTCGGGCTGATTCCGTTATAGGTGCCTGGCACCAGACCGGCGAGGGTAAGATGCTGCCATGCGAGAACATATTCAAGATTCTCTGTGCCTACGAGCCCGAGCACCCCATTATCATTCCCGTTGCAGGTGCCGGGAGTGCCGTCGGCGATGGCGGCGTCAGCGCAGGCTTCGGTGCCGGTTGCGCGGTCGCCCCAGAAGCTGGTGGCGTTGGACATATCGCCCGGAAGCGCAAAATACTTGCCGCGAAAGACCATGATGGCCGTTTTAAGGTTTTCAATATCCGTAGTAACTTTGCGCAGTTCCGCCGCGCGGATAAGGGACTGCCCGGCCAGTATGCCGCCAACCAGCAGGCCGAGGATGACCAGTACGATACTGAGTTCGACGAGGGAGAAGGCGTGCTGGTGTTTATGAATGATCATCGCAATCCACAGTTAGTAGGAACCTATAAACATCGGCGTGCAATCGACTGCAGCGTTGTCCAGATTATAATCCTTGTCGTAATCGGTATTGGTGGTCGAATCGGTGCAGTTGGTATAATATAAGGGACGCACGATGCCGTGAGCGGGCTTCCCGTCATCCAATTTTTTATCCACTCCCCACATTTCTTCAGGTCGCAAAGTGGGGCCCGCACTGCTTCCTGAGCTTGCTATGGCGCCGAGCTGAAACGTGTTTTTAGTGCCGAACTGGTACATAGAGACTGTCGCCGCGCGTGTATAGACTGTCCACCCTGCATTGTTCAGCTTGGATTGGGGTGAATTCGTACCGACAATTGTATGAAAATTGGTGCCGGAACCTGATTTGCCGGTATAGCTTCCTTCAATGAGTCCCGCGTTGGCCAAGTGCTGCCAGAAGGTGAATGTTTCACCGAAATTACTGTTCGGGCCCGTTGGTTGTTCGATGCTGCCATCGGCATTGCCATTGCAGGTTTGCGTTCCTGTTCCCGTACCGCTCGGACAGGAGCCTGTTCCGAGAACACCCCACACCGATGTGGCGTTCGACATATCGCCGGGAAGGGAAAAATACCTATCCCGGAAACTGTGTGCAGCCGTCACCCATCGGCTATATTCCGTAGAGACGGCCCGCAGTTCGGAAGCACGAATCAAGGATTTTCCAGCTAGAACACCCCCGACCAACAGACCGAGAATAACCAGCACGATGGAAAGTTCCACTAAGCTGAAGCCACGCGATTTATTGTGATGCATCATGCGTTATGTATAACAAGCCACCCATAGGCTGTCATTAACGAACATGGGGAGAAGCGCGGCGCCGCCCCTAGGATTCGAACCTGCGTCCCCGTAATCCTCGTGAACGCGCACGTTGGCCCATGATGATCGATTGGGCCAGCGCTATTCATAGATGACATCTCGTGCCCAAGCGGATTATATTCACGTTATGCGAAACTCTCTACATCGTCGTCACGCCTTCTCCCTCGTCGAACTCAGTATTGTACTGGTCATTCTCGGTCTGCTGGTGGGAGGAATATTGGCGGGGCAGAGCCTCATCCGCGCGGCAGAATTGCGGACAGCATCGGCTGAATGGTCGCGCTACCAATCAGCCATGTACGCGTTCCGCGACAAGTATTTTGCATTTCCCGGCGACATGACCAACGCTACCGCGTTCTGGGGGCTCGCCCATGCTTCCGGCGGCACGACCGTTGCCTGCTACTTGACCGCCAGCAGCGATAGTAAAACCTGCGATGGTAACGGTGACGGCGACTGGGACGAGAATGATGGTGGGTCTAACTCATACAATGAAGCATATCGCTTGTGGCAACACCTAGCGAATGCCGGAATGATTGAAGGCCAGTATACAGGCACGCGGGATGCAAGTGCTTCCAAAGCTACCATCGGAAAGAATGTGCCTGCATCCAAAGTCAGCGGTGCGGGTTGGGCGGCAGTCAGCTTCACACAATCCGTGCTGCACGCGACTTATTTCATGGGTTCTTATGTGGGATTTTTGCTTGGCGCGGAATATTTCCCCTACACGTTGCTCAACCCGGAACTCATGCCCGAGGCCGCATGGAATATCGATACCAAACTTGATGACGGAAGACCGGGTCTCGGTATGGTCCGAAGCAATGTACCCTGTGCAACCAGCGCAACAAAAAGCATTGCCGATTACAATCTAGTGAGTGGTACCAAAAATTGTTTTATGTTGTTCTCACTCGTGAACCCGGGCTGATATCACATTGCTTTATGTCGTCTTCAATGAAGATATCTATCAGCAGACAACCCGGCAACGAAGCTTTTCCTGCCTGGAAGGCACTCTTCGCCATAGCAGTCCAACTCATTAAATGAGTTGGGGGAACAATCGTTGCAAACTAAAGACGAGAGTGGCGCACCATCGGGGATGATGATGGGCACTGGGAGGTAGTTGTGCGTATATCTAAATGATCTGCTATTTGAATCGTTTCACGCCATTGGTAATGACGGGGTCGGAAGTTCGATTCTTCTCAGCAGTACCAGTTTTTATGCGGGTTTTCCCGCCAAGGCGCAAAG
Source organism: Rickettsiales bacterium (assembly GCA_037968615.1). GTDB lineage: Bacteria > Pseudomonadota > Alphaproteobacteria > Rickettsiales > UBA3002 > QFOX01. The sequence continues at coordinate 1,187 of JBBKVX010000003.1, read as the reverse complement.
CGCAAATCCCCGATTTAATCAAAAAGTACGGTATAGGTACGGGATTTAGAATGGATTGTAGACGCGCAATATACAGGCAATGCTGCTGTTTGTTAAAACATACGCTCCTGAGCTGATACAGCTTGCGCCCGCCGCTTGTATTTTCCCGCTGCTGGCACCGCCATCGTCGAGCTTGCTGTCAACGTTCCATAGATCAGAAGTCGACATGATAGGCTGCGTATTCCAATAATATTCAATGGGCGTTCGCCCCAGTTGAAGAGTCGTAATCTCCGTGTTGGACGTCCAATACAATGTCCAAGCGCCCCGCGACAGCTTGCTTGCGAGAACGTTGAGCCCTGGGGTGGGGGAGTACATTTCGTAAACACCTGCGCCGTAGGGAGTGGGATCACCCCTTCCAGTGTAACTACCTTCTATCAATCCGGCATTAGCAAGATGCTGCCAGAATCGAAAACTCTCGTTTTGTAGGTAATAAGAAGAGCTGCCGCTTTCAAGTCGACCATTGCCATTACCGTTACATGTTGCGGTCGTTGTGCTGATCACAATCGCACAATTGTTGTCACCGCCTGTTCCGCCCGCGCTACCCCAGAATTGCGTTGCGTTACTCATATCGCCCGGCAGGGCGAAATATTTATCACGGAAACTATGCGTGGCGGTGACTAAGCGATTATATTCCGTCCCTACCGAACGCAACTCCGCCGCCCGAATCAGTGACTGCCCCGCCAGAATCCCGCCAACCAGCAAGCCAAGAATTACCAGCACGATGGAAAGTTCGACGAGGGAGAAAGCATGGCGCATCACCGACTCCTAAAAGGCATTGGGGAAGATCAGCGCGCAAGCATTTGTCGTCACCTGCAAATCATACGTGCCATTGATCGCAGCCGCGCTCGCTGCGTTGGTGCAAGTGTCCCAATGGACCGCCCAAATCTTGCCCTGCTGCGGCAGCCCGTCATCGAGTTTAGTATCGATGTTCCACGCGTCTTCGGGCTTCATGACATTGCGGTAGGGCGTACTGAGGCCGGTATAATCACCTGCCAACCACAAGGAATTCCCGTAATTATTATTGGACCATAGCGCATGGTTGGCGCCAACCGTGCTTTGCACCAGCGCATTCCACCCCGTTTCGGTTGAGAATCGCGCGCGCGGGCGGTTGGTGCCGACCACACCTTCGCCAACTAAGGTCGGGCTGT
>JBBKVX010000002.1:0-23423 GCA_037968615.1 Rickettsiales bacterium | reverse complement strand
TGTTGAGCGCGAGGATCATCGGGATGCCGACGCGTTTGAGTTCGAGTGCGAAACGCAGATGGAGTTTCAGGCTGGTGGCGTCGGCAACGCAGATGACCAGATCGGGGCGGCCCACTTCGGCCAGCATGCCGAGCAGCACGTCGCGCGTGACGGCTTCGTCGGGGCTGCGGGCGCGCAGGGAATAGGCACCGGGCAGATCGAGCAGACGGAACGGCATGCCCGAGGCGGTGTGCGCGATGCCTTCTTTGCGCTCGACGGTGACGCCCGCGTAGTTGGCGACCTTTTGGCGGCTGCCGGTGAGGCGATTGAACAGGGCACTCTTGCCGGAATTGGGCATGCCCGCAATGGCGATGAGGGGGAGCGTGTCGGACATCAGGCGGGAACGGCTTCGACGAGGATGCCGTCGGCGTCGCGGCGGCGCAAGGCGATGATGCGGTCGCCGAGGCGGATGGCCATGGGATCGCGGCGGATGGGGCCTTCGTGCAGGAGGGTCACTTCCATACCTTCCTCGATGCCCATTTCGAGCAGCTTGCGCGACAGGGAATCGCTCGCAGCGATGTGATGGATGCGGGCGTGGTCGCCACGTTTGAGGGAGGAAAGCTTCATGCCTGCGAGATAGGGGATGCGGGGCGTTATTGCAAGTGAATCTCATTTGCAGGTGTGGAGTATTGATCCATTTGTTAAGCGATTCGCGCCTGATGGGGCTTACCCCCCAAACCCCGCCGCCTCGCGAGTCACCGGTCGGCTCTTTAAGAGTTTCGTAAAACTGAGGCAGAGAGCGGGCAGAAAAAAGGGGAAGCGTTGCCGCTTCCCCGAAGATGTTTCACGCTGTGAACGAGACAAACGTGACTACTGCATGCCCCAAATCTAGCGCAGGGCATATTACCGGCACATGGATGCGGGGTTAATTATTATTAATGCGGATAAGCGGCGTAAGTGACTGTTTTTGTTATACAGTAACGGTTACGACGAGGCCGTTCGGGGTGTTGTCCGACAGTTCGATGCTGCCTTGGTGCAGTTTGATGATGGCCCCGACCAGCGCGAGGCCCAGCCCCGTTCCGGGAGTAGAGCGACTGGGATCGATCCGGTAAAAGCGGCGGAAGATGTTGGGCTTGTGGTCGTCGGGCACGCCGCGCCCGGAATCACGGAGGATGATGCGGCCGCCTTTTTCGTGGGGCATCACTTCGATGCTGATGCCACCGCCTTCGGGGGTGTATTTGATGGCGTTGTCGAGCAGGTTGGCGAGGGCTTGGAACAGCAAGTCTTTGTCGCCGATGGTGCGACTGGGGCGGGCATCGACAATGATGGTAATGTTCTTCTCAAGGGCAATGGGTTCGTAGAGCTCGATCACATCCTGCATCACGCTATGGAGCTGCACTTCGCGGAAGCCGCCATGGCGACGTGCCGACTCGATGTTCGAGATACGCAGGATGGCGCTGAAGGTGGCCAGCAGCCCATCGCATTCCTGCACGAGGTCGGTGAGTTTCTGCTGTTCCTCGGCGCATTCCACGTCGGTGACGCTTTCACGCAGCTCCTCGATGTGGTTGCGCAGGCGAGTGAGCGGGTGGCGCAAATCATGGGCGATGTTGTCGGACACGGTGCGAACGCCTTGCATCAGGCCTTCGATCTCATCGAGCATTTTGTTGAGCACGGTGATGAGGCTGACCACTTCGTTGCTGTTGAAGGGTTCCTTAATGCGTTGGGTGAGATCGCCGGTGCGGATGATTTGCTGCGCGGTGGCGACGATGGCGTCGATGCGCGCACCCGCCATGAGCTGTATGCGGATGAGGCCGATGAAAATGAATACGGTGAGCGCGAGGGTGATCCAGGATGAGGCATCCACCACCCATCGGCCACTGTACATGGCTTGGACTTTGATGATGAGCAGCACAAGGTTCGCCAACTGCAGTACGCAGAGGAAACGGATGAGGGGATTGAGCTGCCGTGGCTTGATCATCATGCGCGAATGATGCGCAAGTGAGGGTTGAGTAGCAAGTGAACTTTTGGTTAGGGCTTCACCCACAAGTGGCTCAGGGCCATTTATCGTTGCTGGCCGCGGGGGGGAGGGGTGGTTTCGTTCGCAGGAGGTGTGCGCGGTGGTGTGCGGTCGTCGGGCGTGCAATGCGTAATGTGAGTGCTGATGAATTGCCCGAGGCCTTGGGGCAGCACGCTCAGTTGACGGTTGGATATCTCGCATGCCTTGGCTTCGATCGCGTCTTGCGCGGGCGCGTGCGGACGCACGGGCGGTGACGGCTGCTGCTGCGATGGGTTATTGGTTCCGTTTTGGTTTGGGCGTTCTTGTTCGGGCATGATTTTCTACACCTTGTTTATAATGCCAGCATATATCAGAAACCGTTTAGAAACCCTTAAGCTACAGAAGCCGGAAGGGGGCTATCGCTGATGGTGTAGCCCGCGCCACGAATGGTTTTAATAAGCGAATTGGTGGTGTCGCGGTCGATTTTCTGGCGGAGACGGCTGATATGCACGTCAATCACGTTGGTCTGGGGGTCGAAATGGTACTCCCAGACATGTTCGAGCAGCATGGTGCGGGTGACCACCTGGTTTTTATGGCGCAGCAGGAATTCGAGCAGTTTGAACTCACGCGCTTGCAGAGGAATGGTCTCCGAACCACGGGTGACCTTGCGGGCCAACACATCCATGGTGATGTCGGACACGGTGAGCACGATCTCGCTGTGGTTGGTGGGTTGGCCGCGCCGGGCGAGCACCTCCAACCGCGCCAGCAACTCGACGAAGGCGAAGGGTTTTACGAGATAGTCGTCGCCGCCCGCCTTGAGGCCTTCCACGCGGTCGTCCACTTCGCCGAGGGCGCTTAGGATGAGCACGGGGGTTTCGTTGTCGGCACCGCGCAGGGTTTTCAGCAGCTTCATGCCGTCGATCTCCGGCAGCATGCGGTCGAGCACGATGGCGTCGTATTTCTCGGTGGTGGCCATGAACAGGCCGTCTTTGCCGTTGAAGGCGGTATCGACCGTGTGGCCGTGTTCGCGCAGGCCTTTGGCGATGTAGGCGTTCACGTCGCGGTCGTCCTCGACGATGAGCAGGCGCATGGGGCCGGAATGGGTGGTGTTGGTGGTGGGCATTGGGTTTCTCCTATCCGCGGATGAGGGCGTCCCGTTGGGGGACATTCTCGACCTTCCAGCCATCGGGGGTGCCCGAATGGCAGAGCGGGTGCTGGTGGGTGGCGGCGTCGGTTGGCGGTTCCTTTTCTTCCGTGGGGGCAGGGTGTGCGCCGCTCACAGAGAGGATTTTGCCGAATTTGCAGTGGATTACAGGGGTATTCATGAAAACGATATAAAAGGATTATGCATAAAAAATCGCATGGGACAAGAGGAGGAACCCGGACGGCGGGTCCGATATTTCATGAAACCTGCATGCGACGGAAAAATAATCAAAATAACCGCTCCATCGTCATATGGTTGTCACATTGCTGTGCGAAAGTGAGGGTGGAGAGGTTTTTTGACACAGAACACGACCATGCCAAATACTGCACCGGCCGAAACCAAGAGATCGGCGGCCGTGGGCTATTTTGACGGCATCACCGATGCCGTGCGCCGCGCCACGCCCGCATGGGTGGTGAATAACGGCTCGCGCATCAACTTCGCCATCAAGGCACTGGCCGACAGTATGAGCATCGCGTCGTCCATCCGTCCCGGCTCGCGCTCGAACCCGCGCTTGTTCGCCAACCTGATTACGCTGGGAACGCTGATTCCCGGATCGCTCTACAAAGAAAAAGCGCCGACCGAAGAAGATCTGGCGCATGAGCGCAGCCTGAAGCCGCTGGACTATGTGGGCCTGAAAATTAAGAACGCGCTGAACCCGCGCGACCATGTGGTGGAAACGGTGGGGCTGGCCACCATATTGAACGGTGCACTGACGGTGGCGTCCGGCGTGGCGCAATCCTCGCGCAAGCAGCTCTCGTGGGAACTGGCGACCGGGGCCTTTACCATTGCGGCGGGCAGCGCGCTTACATTCATGCAGGATCGCCAGCGCGCGTGGCAAAGCTGGACGGGAATTTTCCTTGGCCGGGTGCCGTTCAAAGTGGCGCAATCGGAGCAGGCATGGAGCCGTGGCTACAAAGATGGCGACATCAAACCCGGTGATAAATATCAGGGCATGAACCTCGCCGTGCAGTTGTTCGGCAACGTGTTCAGCACCTTCTATGGTGGCGTGAAGAAAATGCCGGACGGCACCATCGTGCATTTCGGCGCGAAACCCGCCGCCGCTGCGCTGCCGGAAAATGCCGCGCTGGTGGAACGCCCCGGCACGACCCTTTCCGCCATCGAAAACCAAGGCCCGGCACAAGACACGCCCACTGCCTCTAAAGCGATGGAGGTGGCATGAGCGATGTGAAAAATGTGCCAGCCTTGGCCGAGAAAAAAGAAGTTGCACAAGACGAGCGTACTTCTATCCGCCAGGGTAAAACGGGCAATGCTCTGCAGAACGTGGGTAATGCGATCAGCGACTTTGCAGGTAACCTACGATATCATGCCGTACGTCGCGTACCGGCACCTCTGCTGAACAATTCTTCGAACCTCCTTGGATTTGCCCATGTTTGGACCGAAGTGATTATGTTCAAGGCAAGCCTACGAGGCGGCCGGATCGTGAAAGAGGGTACACCATGGTACCGCTATCCTGTGGACGCGCTGGTTAAAGTTTTTGATGATTCCATCAAGAAATCCAAAAGCAGTAAGCCGCCGCAAGCGCTAGTGCCAAAGGGCAATGTTTTCGAACGTACGCGCAATATGCTGGTGGACCATAATTTTGCCACCAAACGTGATCTGGTCGACCAGATGCATGAGCTTAAACTTGATTCACATCTCAAGGCATTTGCTCAAGAAGGTACTTACGACATCGGCAGAATGTCTAAGGTTATCTTTGATCACAAAGTTGAAGGCGCTGTTAAGGCAGGCACATCACTTGATAAGGTCAAAGTATCGCTTGGTAATCGCTTCCAGACGCGTTCGACCTTGGCCGGATTAGTGGTGTGGGGCCTAAGCGCTATTATTCCAGACAAGAAAGAATCGCCGGAGCAAGTTGAGCGCATGGATCTCATGCAGCGCAATAACCCAGTTGGTTACGTTGGTGAAAGATTACGCCAAGCGGTGTGGTTCCCTAGCTGGCCCGACCATAAGCGACAAATGATTGGTTTGGGTATCATGGTGTCGGGTGTCTGCTCAATGATGGGAGCATGGCGCAACGGCAAAGGTGTAGAATTCGACCAGATGGGTAAACTCATCGAAGACGCGGCGCTGATGGGCAAAAAAGGCAATGTCATTGGCACGCAATATACCTTTAACCGCGATTATTTCCTCACTTCGGTGCTGACATTCATGTCGTCGCTTCCATTACTGTTCGCCAGCGATGACCAGCGTGGGTTCGGTGGGTTCGGTGCGTGGATGACGGGGCGACTGGCTTTTCTGCCGGGCAGCATCAAGAGAAAAATAGATAATAAAGAGCAAGGCGCGAAATGGTATTTTGGTGCGATGGGCGCGTTCCAAGTTGAGAACTGGACACAAGCGCTGATTGGTGGCGCAGAGAAAAAACCAGATGGCACTATTGTGGACCATAGCGAAGCGCACCGGCAGGCAAAAGCCTCGGCAAAACTCAAAGTGGAAAAGCAAAGTGCTGAAAAGAACGACGCTATGGATTTGGAGGTTCCAACCACCAAAATCGCTAACATAAGCCAGCGAGAAATGGCCATGCCCGAACGCGCTCAGCAATCCATGCAAACAGCGTAGGCTGGGCTGATGATAAAAAAAGGGCGCCCAGTGGGCGCCCTTTTCGTATTGGCTTTGGGTTCGGTTATTGAACCTGAGCTTTGAACTCAATCTCTACGCGGCGTTCTTGGGCCATGCAGGCGATTTTCTCGGTGCGTTTCTTAACGCTGGCGCAACCTTCGGCGGGCGAGGATTTGCCGAGGCCACGTACTTCAGCCACGGTGCTGCTGAGACGCGATTTGCCGTCGAGGTAGTTCTTCACCGAAGCAGCGCGCTGGTTGGCGAGCGTTTCGTTGTACGAGCTGGAACCGAACTGGTCGGTGTAGCCGTGGATGCGTACATCGGCGATGGCGGTGGAGCTGTTGATGATTTCGGCCAGTTGGTCGAGCTTGGTGCTGGATTCAGCCGTCAGCTTCGAGCTGTCGAAATCGAAGTACAGGGTGCGTTGCTCGAGGGCGACAACGGGAACCGGAGCCGGAGCGGGAGCCGCTACAGGAACGGGCGCAGGAGCGGGGGGCGTGACAGCGCAGGGATCGGAGGCGTCTTGCCACTTGGTGCGCACGCAGTTGCCGTTGCTGTCGCCGACGGGCTGGTTGCGCTTATCCCATGCGGCGTCGTTGGCGGCGGCGGCGAGGACGGGGGTTGAGGCCGCGATGGCGATAAACGCGCAAGCGCCGAGGATGAGGTGTCGCATGGGTAGTACTCCGTTTCTAGTTGTAAGGAGGCGCACCATAGTCGCGATACGCATAAAGGCAACATAATGAAGTGTGGGTTGTTAGTGTGCCGCGTCCGCTTTCGCGCGTTTTTTCGCTACGCCCTGCTCGATGCATTCGATCATAGCGCTGGCGATGTCGAGGCCGGTGGTGCCTTCGATGCCCTCTAAGCCGGGGGAGGAGTTGATTTCCAACACTTTGGGGCCGGTGGCGGAGCGGATGATATCGACGCCCGCCACTTTGAGGCGCATGATCTGAGCGGATTTGATGGCGATGCGGCGCTCTTCGGCGGTGAGTTTGATTTCGGAGGCGGTGCCGCCGCGATGGATGTTGGCGCGGAAATCGCCGGGAGGCGCGGTGCGCTGCATGGCGGCCACCACTTTGCCATCGACCACGAAGCAACGGATGTCGCGGCCTTCGGCCTCTTTCACGAATTCCTGCACCAGAATTTCGGCTTTCACGGCTTTAAAGGCGTTGATGAGCGATTCGGCGGCTTGATCGGTTTCGGTAAGCACCACGCCCACGCCTTGCGTGCCTTGCAGCAGCTTGACGATGAGCGGCGCACCGCCGACCATTTTAATCAGCTCGCCGGTTTCTTGGGGGCTGTGGGCGAAGCCGGTGATGGGCATGGGGATTTCTTCTTCGGCCAGCATTTGCAGCGAGCGAAGCTTGTCGCGCGAGCGGGAAATGCCGATGGCACCGTTGAGGCAGTAGGCGCCGGTGATCTCGAATTGGCGCAGCACGGCGCAGCCGTAGAAGGTAACGGCGGGGCGAATGCGCGGGATGATGGCGTCGAACTGTTTCAAGATCTCGCCGCCGCGGTAGTGGATCTCCGGGTCGGTGGAGCTGATGTTCATGTAGCAATGCTGGATGTTGATGAAGCGGATGTTGTGCCCGCGCAGGTGTCCGGCCTCGATGAGACGACGGTTGGAATAGAGCTCACGGTCGGAGGCCAGCACGGCGATGTTCAGGCCGCCGCCTTGGGGTTTGTCGTCGGTGTAGAATTTGCGCACTTCGGCTTCGCTGTGCTTGCCTTGGCTGAAGCTTTTGGCGGGGTCGATCAGCATGCGGCCATGCATCGCCTCGCGGCCCAACAGCATGCGGTAGCCCATGGCGTCGCGGTTGGTGAGGGTGAGCTGGATGGTCTCGGTGACACCGCCTATACGGATGGAGGCTTCGATGACCGGGCGTTTTTCGGTGTGGCCGGAGGAGGATTTTACCGAGCGCTGATCGACAAGACGGGCGCGGCAGGCCACCGTGGTGCGGCGATCTTTTTGCAGGGGGCGCACGTCGAAACTGACCCATTTCTCGCCGCGCGAGGTGAACAGGCGGATGTTGCTGGCGTGCAGCGCCGAGGTGCGGGCACCGGAATCGATTTTCGCTTTGATGGCGGGAATGCCGAGGTCGGGCAGGGCGCACCATTCCTCTTTGCCGATGACAAGTTTTTTAGTGATGAGCATTGGAACTCCCGCGTGAGATGCGGCTATGCCCGACCCACACTCAAAAAGCAAGAGGCGAGTGTGGCGGGGGGATAGCGGGCCATCTGCCCCCGCCCGCTATCGCGGGGAAGGTTAAGGGAAGGGCTCGGCTGCGCCATCGGGGGCACAAAAGAAAAGGGGCGGCGGATTGCTCCGGCGCCCCTTGGTTTGGAATGGAACCTTCGTTAGGCGTTGATATCCACGGTGGTGTTGACCTGGAAATCGCTGTTGTGAAGGTTGTTTTTGTTGATGCCAACGAGGGTAATGGTGGCACCCGTGTTGAAGGTGATGACCGTGTCGGCACCCACTTGGCTGAGCATGCTGGAGATGGAGCTCCAGGTAGGCAGGAAGTTCTGCATGCCTTCGAAGAAGATGATGTCGGTGCCGATCTGGAAGTCGGTGACGACGTCGTTGCCGAAGTTCTGGCCGGCCTTGGTGTCGAGGCCGGTATGGTTGCTGAAGACGAAGAAATCCTGGCCCGAACCGCCCGTGAGGGTGTCGTTGCCGAGACCGCCACGCATGATATCCATGCCCGCACCGCCATTGATGACGTCGTTGCCAGCCTGACCATAAAGAATGTCGTTGCCGTCGTTGCCTTCGATGGAATCGTTGTCTTCCATGCCGTGGATACAGTCGTCGCCAGCGCCACCGATGAGGGTATCGTTGCCTTCGTATCCGTAGAGGCTGTCGTCGCCGTTCTCGCCAAAGACGAGATCGTCGCCTTTATCGGCCCAGACGGTGTCGTTGCCGTTGCCAGCGTAAATGGTGTCGTTGCCATCGGGGCCGCCATCTTCGATGTCGCCGCCGAGGATTTGGTCGTTACCGTCGCCGCCATAGATCAGATCGGCATCTTGGCCGCCATAAATGCGGTCGTCGCCGTTCTGGCCGTAGATGGTATCGTTGCCGTTGCCACCGAAGAGGGTGTCGTTGTCGGTGTCGAGGCCTTCGCCTGCGGCGTCGTTGCCGTAGATAAGGTCGTTGTCGCCTTCGCCTTGGATCCAATCGCTGCCGAGGCCGCCGGAAAGGGTGTCGTTACCATCGAAGCCGTAGATGACGTCGTAGCCACCTCCGCCATGAGCAAGATCGTTGCCCGCATCGGCGAAGATGGTGTCGCTGCCGTTGCCGGCGGTGATAGTGTCGTTGCCGGTGTCGCCGATGAGGATGTTCCAACCGTCGCCGCCGATGATCACATCGTCGCCGGTGCCGCCGTTAAGGATGCTGGACTGGAAGCCACCATAGATGGTGTCGTTGCCCGACTCACCGTAGAGTTCATCGTGGCCTGCCGCGCCGCCATAGATGTAATCGTTGCCGGTCCAGCCGTAGAGAAGGTCGTTGCCGATGTTGCCGAGCACGATGTCGTCGCCCGCATCGCCCGAACCGTAGGCGTTGCCGGTACCGAATTCGATGTAATCGTTGTCGGCGCCGCCGAACAGGGAATCCTGGCCTTCGCCACCGTAGATGTAGTCGTCGCCTGCATCGCCGACGAGGTAATCGTTGCCCGCGCCGCCTTTGATGGTGTCGCTGCCTTCCCAACCGAAGGCGTAATCGTTGCCTTCGCCCGCATCGATGTAATCGTCGCCGGTCCAGCCGTAGATGGAATCCTGGCCCGCTTCACCGAAGATGGTGTCGTTGCCTTGGTCGCCGCCCAGCATGTCGTTGCCGTTGCCGCCTTCGATGTAATCGTTGCCTTCCCAGGTGAAGATGGTGTCGTTGCCGTCTTCGCCATCAACGTAATCGTCGCCCCAATCGGCAGCGATTTGGTCGTCACCTGCGCCACCGAGGATGGTGTCGTTGCCGGTCCAACCGAATACGGTGTCGTTGCCGGAACCTGCGATCACGTAATCGTCGCCTTCTTCCGCACCGATCAGATCGTTGCCGCCGAGGCCGTAAATAACGTCGTTGCCGGTGGTGCCGAAGAAGCCGAGGCCGTCGGGGCCACGATCGTCGCCTTCGTTACCAATGATGGTGCCGGGGGTGTTGGTGGCGCGGCTGCCGGGCGGCAGATCAGGAATAACGGGGTGGGCCACTTGCCCTACAACGAGCGGGGAGAGATAGTGCGGCACGGTTTTGTCGCCGTTTTGGAACCAGTCCCAAAGAGCGTTCTTCGCCGCGCGCTGCGTTGTGCTATCCACCATGATGTCGTTCCTTCTCGTTTTTTCCATCTTAAGCGGTCAATGCTTAAGGATTCGCTAAAAATTTAATTAATATCTATTAACTACTATAAATAAGCAATCCAAGCAACTTCAAGATTGTGAAGCTTTTATTACGAAGCAAGTCGTTGAAATTATTTTATTTTTCTATATGTTAATCGATATGAAGATGGCGCGATAAAAAATCCATTGGGAACATGTTGTTAGAGGCAAAATGATTGCTATTCCGTGTCAGGTCAGTACCCTAAAAAAAACAACCATAGGATGCATGCATGTTCGGTAAGCGACGCCGCAGGGGTCTGGGCCTAGGCGGCCTACTCGTCATTCTCGCGGTGCTTTACTTCACCGGGGCTGCGGGCTGGATGTGGGAGCGCGTGAAGCAGCTGGACGAGCAATGCTACCGCATGATGACCGATATGGGGATGCATGCAGGGCTGCCGGCATGCCAAGGCATCGGCAAGGGCGTGAGCAGCATCGATGGGTTCATCCAATCGTTCGATAATCCACGCACGGGAATCTGGGAGCGCATTACCGCGCCGTTCAGCGGCAGCGCGTTCGAGAGCATGGTCGGCGATCTGCGCATTACCTCGTCGTTGGCAAAACTGGGCAGCAGCAAGGACGAACTGGCGCAACGCATGCGCATCGGGCCGGAGAGCATGCCAATGGGCACGACGCTTAGGCAACAGGTGCGCGATGCGGTGGATAATTTCTCTATCGCGCAACGTTACATCAACGATGGCGGCGGCTCCGACCGCGCCATTCCGTGGTTGCAGCAAGGCGCGCGGGTTCAGGGCTACGGCGTGATGTCGCAATTGTCGCTGGGCGATCTGTACGCACGCGGTACGGATGGGGTTGCGGCCAATCCGAACGCAGCGATGCAGTATTATGCGCAGGCGTATAAATCCATCGACGTGCTGCAACGCAGCGGCACGCCGGAATCGCAGAGCATGCTGAAAGCCTTGCCCGCCGACCCGCAGGACGTGAAGAACCAACTGCTGCGCGCGGTGCAGGAACTAAAGATCAAAAAATAGCAGCGTATCGGCGCGGGCGTAGCGGGTTTTTTCCGCTTCGGGAATCGCGCAATCCACAAACCCTTCGGCGCGGTAAATGGCGCAGGCCGTGGCCAACGACGAGTGGGTGAAAATGCGCATCGTGCTAGCACCCCGCGCGCGTGCCCGGTTCAGGCAATGATGCAGTAGCAAGCGGCTGACGCCCTGACCTTTGGCCTCGGGCGCGAGCCCAAGTTTGCTGAACTCGAACGTGCCATCGGCGTTTTTTAGCAAAGCGGCGGTGCCGATGATGGTGCCATCCATCTGCGCGAACCAAACCTCGCCGCCGGGCGCGATGATGTGGGTGGCGGGGTCGGTGAGCAGGGCATTGTCGAACGGCTCGACCCAGAAAAATTTCTCGATCCAGGCGCGGTTGAAACGGTCGAAATACGGCGCGCGTTCGGGGGTGAAGGGCACCAGCGTGATGCGATGCGACGGGCGCGCCGAGCGATGGGCCAGATGCAGCAGCGGCAGCAGCAGGATCACGGGCGCCCACGGCATATGCGCCAGCATGATGCTGTAGGTGGCGGCGGGCAGTACCCAGAGGGCGCCGTAAAGCACGCGTTCGCGCGCGGTGGGGCGTTGGCTGTAGAGATAAACAACCAGCGCGGCGCTGATGGCGGTGAGGTCGTAGCTGTATCCGTAGGGCGTGACGAGCATGGTGGCGAGCGCCAAGGCCAGAATGGCGCGGGCGGAGGCCCCTTCGCGCCGCAGGATGCCGAGCGCGGCCACGGAGGCCACGAAAGCGGTGGCCGCATGCACAAGGAAGGCGCTGGAATGGGCAAGGCCAATGCCGCGCATGGCGGCGTAAGGCCCGGGCATCATGGTGGTATAGAACCCCTCGAACAGATGCAGCAACGCGCGTTGATGTGCGGCGGTGACCTGCATGTAGCTGTGCCAGAGATCGATGCCGAACAGACCGATGCTGACCAGCACCAACAAAGCGGCCGTGATGGCTGCAGCGGCGATGGCACGCCATTGGCCCAACAGCAGCAAGGCGAAGGGAATGAGAATGCCGAGCTGCGGTTTGCAGGTGAGCAGCCCGAACACAATGCCCGCCAGCACGGGACGGCGATTGAGCAGTTGGAACCCGCCCAAGAACAAGGCGGCAGTGAAGAAGCCGTTTTGGCCGGAGAGCAGGTTGACCAGCGAGGCCGGGCCAAAGGCGAGCAGCAGCATCGGTAGCCAGTGTGCGCGGAGGTTTTTAGGGCGCGCGACGGCGAGGTAGGCGACGAGGCCGAGCGCGCTCCAAAGCACTAGGGCGGGGCCATAAGCCAGTAAGCCGAACGGCAGGGTGAATGGCAGGATGCTGGGTGGGTACGACCAGTTATGGAAAGGGAAGCCGGCGCCCATGTACGCGCGCATGGCGCTCATGTAGGCGGAGAGATCGTAGGCCTGTTCGATATGGCCGGAAAGCATCAGGCGAGCCGCGGTCCAGATATTGACGAAATCGCGGCCGAGGGCGTAACCGGCTACGTCGCGCAGGCCCTCACTGGGCAGATAGGCGCGGAAGAAGAGGCCAATAAGGAAACATGCGCCCAGCGTTGACCAGACAGTAAGCCAGCCGAAGGAGGGAAGACGCATATTACATATTTTTCTGAGCGGCATCCGATACGTTCTGGAACTGGCCGGTGGAGGATTTGCCGAGCAAGACCAGACCCGAAAGCATGACGAGCACGACCACACCGATGATGAACGCGTACTCGATGCTGGTGGCACCTTTCTGGTTGGTAAGGAAGTGTCGCATGTGGCCTCCGTATAAGGAAATGGCCTGCGGATCACTCCGCAGGCCATTTTTACTTACAGGGCCACGGGGCCCTATCTCAAGCGAAAACTAGAGTTTGCCGCTGACGTTGGTGAAGGTCGAGGACAGTTTGGTGCCCAGCGTGGTCATAGCGGCAATGGCAGCAACGGCGATGAGAGCGGCGATGAGGCCGTATTCGATCGCGGTGGCGCCGGATTCGTTCGAGAGGAAGGATTTTACAAAGTTCGTCATGGTGATCTCCTAGGAAAGACGAATGGAATTGTGGCCACGGCCACAAGGAACGCTGACAATCAGCTAAGGACGACCATAACAGATTCGCGGCGGTGCCGCAAAGCGATTCGCGGCTTTGACCCTATGTTTCGTATGAAATTTTAAGCGCATTTTATGCGCTTGTGGCTTTTTGGTAAATCACTGCGTCTGCTTTCTCCAATGGCGGCCGAGGATGTCGAGACCGGCCGTGAGGCGGATACGCGCCTGCTCCAGCCGTTCGGCGAGGGCGGGTTCGCCCCAACTGCGGGCCAATAGGCGTGGGTCGAGGAAGGCGGGAGGCTCGTTGTGGATGCAAAGCCGCATCACCGGTTCGTAATGCAGGCGGGTGCGTAGCAGGGTGGTGGCTTCCAGATATTCGGCCTCGCGCTGGCGGCGCCAGGCTGGGTCGTCGGTCGGTCGGGGGCCGCCGCCGGGCTCGGTATCGTAGCGGGTGGTGAGGTTGGGGGCGCCGTAGCGCACGGTATAGAGCCAGCGCAGATGCAGCCCGCACCAATGCTGGCGCGCGGTGAGGACGCCGCGCTCGAGGCATAGGTCGATCGGCTCGGCGGTGATGCCGTGCGCGTGTTTGAAACGCAACTCGGGCGTGCCGCTGTCGGTGGGCTCGGAAGGCGCGCGCGGGGGACGCCCGCGCCGGGTGGTGAAGGCCATCGGTTTCTTTCTTGTTCCCTGCTCGGCCTACTGGCCTCGACAATGGAACGCCGCTTTGCGGGCTCAGGGCTGGCTCGGGCTGCTGCCCTCGCATGACGGGATGGGAAAATGGGAGGCGGGGCGGCGCGGTGGCCGCCCCGGTGGGTTAGTTCAGCTCATGCATCGGGGGATGGGCGTTGGCTTGGGCGAGGGCGGCTTCGCGGGCTTTGGAGCGCCAGCCTTGGCCGACGGGGAGCCGCCATTGACAGCCGCGCGACAAGGCCATTCGGGCGCGGCTGCGCACATAGTCGGGGCAGAGCCCGGCATTGTCGCAGACAACTACGAAGTCGGTGCCTTCGGTGAGCAGCCAGTTCAACGCGTCGTGGCGGCTGCGCTGGGCATCGGATTTGCGGGATTGAGAGGCGGCGTCCATGAGGGCCTGGGTGATAACGGCCCGCCAGAGGCCGGGTTCATGATCGGCGAACGAGCCTTGGAAACGGGTGGTGGAATGGTGGGTTGCGGGCATAGTGGTTGCGCCACGGAAAGCGGACATAGCTACTCCATTGTCAGGTTGAGGACGGTAAGACAGCCGGACGGCGATTTTGTTTTAACTTCAGTCACAAAGGGTGGCGCGCATGCCACCGGATAGGCCAAGAAACAATCTATGGTTGTAGTAAATGATATTAATACAACCAGCAACCATCTTTTTTTATTCCTCAGGTGCTTCCCGGTGTTTCCTACAGAGGGTAGGATGACGAATGATAGTTTGCGAAAGATTTCATCTAAGGCGCTGTCATTCATAGATTTTTATTAACACAGGCCCCCGACCATCCGGAAGGGGGCCTTTTCATGTCTGAAGGCCAATGGACACTGCAACCGTAAGTATTATATCGAAAAAAAAGAAAAGAACTGCGCGGCCAAAATGGAAACCGGAGCCCACGCCGTTGGAGCGGGCCAATAAGCTTGCCGAATCGCTGTTGGATGCGATGGACCGCGCCCTGAAAGGCGAGGTGCTTGAAAAGGAAAAGCATGACCAATTGTTCGGCACGCGCGGCGTGCTGGCGGTGCTGTCGAAACTGATCCAACTGCTGAAAGAAATTCAGCCGGAGGGAGCGCTGCCGGAAGAAATGAGTACCGAGGATATGGAGGTGCTGAAAGGCTGGCTGGCCAGCCGCAGCGACTAATGCATGCGCGGGGAGTTGGGCGGCGTGGGGACGCGGGACTCGGCGGGGAGGGAGCTTTCGTCGTCGGGCTTTTCGCCGTAGCGGGTGGCTTTGAGGGCGTAGCGTTTCCACAGCGGCGCGTCGGGGCCGAGGGCTTCGCGCAGGCGCTTGAGCGTGGCTTTCTCGCGGTGAAGCTTGCGCGCGGTGGTGAGCATTTCGGCGAACAGCTGCAGCAGCGGGCCTTGACGGAATTCGTGGAAGGCTTCGGCTTTCATGACGCTTGCGACGGCGGCACTGATTTCGGTTTCCCACTCGGCGGGCAGGGGCTCCAGTTCCTGATGGGCGGCGAGCATGGCGTCCCAGCGTTTATGGAGGGCGGCGTCGCGGTGGGAGATGTCGTCGGATTCGACGATCATCATCGGTTCGTAACGGGCGCGCTCGAGCGCGGCGTCGAGCACGAATTGTTTCACCAGCGGCGTGCTGTCGGCGAGGTTGGCGCGCAGCAGGGCGGTGGCCTCGTGGGCGCGCAATTGCGGCTCGTCGGCCACGTCGGTGGCGGTGTTGACCATGACGGCCAGCAGGTCGAGGATTTTGAAGGCGGGCATGTAGCGGGTGTCGGGGTTGCCCAGCAGTTCGGCCGCGCGCTCGCGCACTTGCTTTTGCAGCAGCTCGGCATGCGGCCCATGCAGCGTTTTCAGCGCGAAGAATTCTTCGACGACGCCGGAAAAATTATACTCGTGGGAGAGGGAAACCATGAAGTGATCCTAACAGAAAACGGCGGTCGTGACTAGACCTCGAACCCGTATTTCTCTTTCAGGTAGTCTTTCACTTCCTGCGAGGGTTCTTCGCCGTAGCAGGAGGCAACGACCTTGCCGAAATCTTCGAGGTCGATGGTGCCGTCGCCTTCGATGGATTTGAGGAAGGCGGCTTCACGCGGGGCTTCGACGAGCACGAAGTAATAGGCCCACCGGCCGGTGGTGTCCTTGGCTTTCAGCTTGTGGATCAGGTGCCCTTTTTTGGCTATGATCGAATCCACGAAGGATCGGCGTTTGTCGTCCATTTATGTGCTCTCGCGTTTTTATAACCATAGGAAATATTTGGCATTATGACAAGTAAACATTCGCATATGGACGCGATTCGGCGGCTGGGCGCGCAGGAGCAGGACGCGTTGGCGCGAGAGGATTTCGGGTTTTTCCTGTTCCGGGTGATGAAGACCATCGCGCCCGGCACGCGCTACCAGCACAACTGGCATGTGGCGGCGATGGCGGAGTATCTGGCGGCGGCGGCGCGCGGGGAGATCACACGGCTGGTCATTAATATGCCGCCACGCATGCTGAAATCGACGTTGGTGTCGGTGGCGTGGCCCGCGTGGTTGCTGGGGCACACGCCGACGCTGCGGCTGATGGCGGCCAGCTACGCGCAATCGCTGGCGACGAAGCACTCGACGGATTGCCGCGCGGTGATGAACGCGCGATGGTACAAACGCGCTTTCGCCACGCGGCTTTCGCCCGAGCAGAATGAGAAATAGAAGTTCGCGACGACGGCGCGGGGGTATCGCATCGCCACCTCAGTGGGCGGCGCGGCGACGGGCGAGGGCGGAAATATTTTGATTGTCGATGACCCGATCAACGCGTTGCAGGCGGGGCAGCATGCGTCGCGGTTGGCGGTGAACCAATGGTTCGACCACACGTTCGCCACGCGGCTGGACGACAAGGAACGCGGCGCCATCGTGCTGGTGATGCAGCGGCTGCATAAGGAGGATCTGTCAGGGTATGTGCTGGAACGCGGGGGGTGGACGCATTTGAATTTGCCCGCCATCGCGCCGGAGCGCACGATTATCTGTTTGGGCAATTACACGCATACGCGCGAAGCGGGCGAGGCGTTGCACCCGAAACGCGAGAGCGTGAAGTTACTGGAGCGGACGAAACGGGAATTGGGCAACGCCAACTTCAGCGCGCAATACCAGCAGATGCCGATAAGCGCGGAAGGCTCGCTGGTGAAGCCGTTATGGTTTCCAAGATTCGATTTGCAGGGATTTAGTGTTCGCGGGTGATATCGCGCACGGCATTGGGGAAGGGCGTTGCGTGGGTGGGCGGCCCTTCGTGTTTATCGACGTCTTGCACATCAAACCCACGCCCATGATTAAAAATACGTACGACATCCGCGTTCTGTGGAAGATGGCCGCCAGGCAGGTCAAAGGTTATACGCCCTATGCCGCCGCGATCTTGCTGGAGAGTCCAGCCGTTGATCTCGCCTTCATTGTTGCGGGTAAAGACGGGAGCAGGAAGGTAGGTGATGCCGGCGTCGCGTATTTCGGAGTTCAGCACCTGTTGCAGCGGTAGATATTGGCGCTCGCCATTGGTGACCCATGTGAGCGTGTTCTCGAACGGATAAGGATTGATTGGTTTGTTTGAATCGTTCCAGTCCACTTGGAGGTCGAACGCATTGAGAAGCACAACGTTTTCAGGTGCGTGGTTGATCTTGCTGAAGTTATTCGTACCATCAATATCGTACTGTACGACGCCGTGGCCGGGGATATCGAGCGCAATAGCACCCACGCCATTGTCGCGGAACTGAGCGCGAACCTGGGCGGTTTCAGTGGCGTAGTGGCGTGGCGGTGCGCCGGGGGCATCGGGTGTGTTCGGAACAACTTCTGGCTCGAGCCCAACAGCATCGGCGGCTTCAATATTCGCCGTTTCGCGTAGACGGTTCATCCATCCTTCAAGGTACGGCGCGAATTGTGGATTTGAGGCGAGCTGGCGGTAATAGGTGGCGCACCAACGGTCGTAGGCTGGCCCCAATGACTGCATTTGTTCGGGCGTTGCGTTGGCCAGAGTTTGGGCGATGGCGTTGTTGCAGGCGCGTTGCGCATAGAAATAGCCAGGCCCAGAAGAACTGAAGTTCGCGGGTTGCGTGGCCTGCGCACTGGTGAGCACCGGGAATGGTTCGTCGCCCTCGACCAAACCTTGCTCGCGCATGGCTTGCACCAGTGCCCAACGTGCACGCCCTTCGCCAGCATTGATGCCAAACATGACCAGCCTGGAACTGAGATGGCCTGGATAATCATCGAAACCTGGCCCGCTGATGTAACGCTGCTGGTAGCCATGGGTGACCAATGTGCGCATTCCTTGCTGCAGTTCCTGCTCTCTTGGGCTGATGTTGGGAAGTGAATGTTCGGTTGCACGCAAAGGACGACCATGGTCGGGCTGTTCGGGAACGATGCGGACGGTGTATTCGGTGCCATCGTCGCGGCGCCGCGTTTGAGGCACGGAGAATGGCTGTAAGGTGCGGCCCACGTCGTACATCAGGTCGCGCACTTCCTCGGCGCGGCGGTTGGCGGGCGTGGCGCGAATGGCCTCGACGCGTTGGCGCACCGCGTTGGGCATGGAATCCAGCGGTTCCGACATAATGAGCCGGGTGAAATTATCGATGGTGAACCCGAAAAGCGTGTCCGGGTCGATGCGCGCACCTGTGCTGGAGCGTCGATGCGGAGTGAAGCCGCCTTCGTGCTGGAAGATTTTTTCGAACAGTTTTTCGGTATCCATCGAATCAAGTATCAAGGAAAGGCCTTAAGAAAATGTTAAACGCGGTGCAGAGCTGGGATACGGCGATGAAGGCGGGGATGGTGCATGATGCCAGTGCCTGTGCGACGTTCGTGGAGCGGGAGGGGGTGCATCATCTGGTGGATATGCTGGTGGTGAAGCTGGAATATCCAGCGCTGAAGCGGGCGATGGTGGCCCACGCGGCGCGGTTTTCGCCGGAAGCGATTCTCATTGAGGATAAGGCGAGTGGGCAGTCGCTGTTGCAGGACTTGCGGGCGGAAACGGCACTGCCGGTGATCGCGCAGATGCCACGCGGCGACAAGCTGGCGCGGCTGGTGCGGGTGACGGCGCTGATGGAGGCGATGCGGTAGGCGGAAGTGGCGTTGTTATACTAAGCCGCATCGTCGCTGGCTTCGGCGAGGCGGCCCAGAGAGGCGGCGACGGCGAGGACGGTGGCGGAGGCGTAGTCGGGCGCTTGGCTATTTTCCATCAGCGCGGCGTCGAGCGCGGTCTCTTTGAGGTAGAACACGTTGGCCGCCATGGCGGCGTGGCGACGCACTTCGCGCAGATGTTCCTCGCTGATGCGAATGACATGCTCGAACAGGTTCAGCAGTTCGCGGGTGTTAAGCTCGCGCACGCGGCCATCGAGGCAGAGCTGCATGGAGGCGGCCACGATGGCGCCGACCCAAGTGGGTTCGGCTTGGGCGATGGACACACCATGGATGTTGAAATAAGCGCGGTTCACCAGATCGGTGACCTGAGTTTTCAGTTCCGGGTTGGCGGAAAAAGTGGCGCGTGAGACGCGACCGAATGCGACGGAGAATTCTTGCATAGACCCTGTTTGCCGATATGGGCGAGTGCCCGTTTTGGATTGGTTCGCGGTGTTAACCCGCGTTAACCAAGGACTATGCTGATGACGGAGGCGATTGCAACCGTTTTCAGCGACTCATCAACGATTCCGTAAAGCTAATCTAACGTGCAACGGAAGTTAACTTAACCCAACCGTAACATGGGGCAAAAGTTAACACAAGTTAAAATCATCTAGAATTTTATTAATATTCTAACGGCTCGGGATAAGCCTCTTATCCCGCTGTTGTGGAATTGTTTTTCTCTCATTTTTAACCAAGAAGGACTTCTCATGACCATTCAAGAGATGACTGACCGCGTGCATTCGTTAGGCAATGCATGGGAACAGTTCAAGCATGTTAACGATGCCCGCCTCGGCGAGCTGGAACGCAAGGGTTACGCCGACCCGCTTTACAACGAGCATCTGACCAAAATCAGCGATGCGCTCGACCAGCACAAACGCCGCATGGACCAGATGGAAACCGTGAACGGCCGCCCCGGCCGCGAGATGGGTGCGCCCTACGCATCCGCCCCGTCGGAATATAAGGCGGCGTTCGACAGCTACCTGCGCAAAGGAATGGACGCGCAGCTGGAGCAGTTGCAGACCAAAGCGCTTTCCGTGGGCAGCGATTCCAACGGCGGCTATTTGGTGCCGAACGAAATGAGCGCCACCATCACCCGCATCGTGAACGAAAGCTCGCCGATGCGTTTGCTGGCGTCGGTGGAGACGATTTCTTCCGACTCGCTCGACCTCATCGAGGACACCACGGATGTAGACGCGGTGTGGGGCGACGAGACGACCGATCGCAGCGCGACGGACAGCACCACCCCGACCATTGGCCGCAACACCATCGACACGTTCGAGATGTACACGCAGCCGAAAGCAACGCAGAAACTGATCGATGATGCGGCCATCGACCTTGAGCAATGGATCGCTGAAAAAGTGGGCGATAAATTCGCACGCCTTGAGGCCACCGCTTTCATCAGTGGCAACGGCACCACGGCGCCTAAGGGTATTCTTAGCTACGCCGCGGGCACCAGCTTCGGCCAGATCCAGCAAGTGGCGTCGGGCACGTCGACAGTGGTGACGGCGGACAGCCTGATCGCGCTCTACTACGCGCTGAAGGACGAATATTCCAAACGCGCCAAGTTCCTCATGCATCGCAACACGGTGCAGGCGGTGCGTCTGCTGAAGGAAACGACCACCAACCAGTATCTGTGGCAGCCGGGCCTGGCGGCCGGAACGCCCGACACGCTGCTTGGCGTGCCGGTGGTGCTGGCGGCGGACATGCCGGTGCCAGCAGCTTCATCGCTTTCGGTGGCGCTGGGCGATTTCAAACGTGCGTACATGGTGGTGGATCGTGTGGGCATTCGCACACTGCGCGACCCGTACACCGCGAAACCGTTCGTGAAGTTCTACACGACAAAACGCGTGGGTGGAAAAGTAGTGAATTCTGAGGCGGTGAAACTGCTTAAGCTCGCTGTTTAATACGGCGTACGCGTTTCAGTTTTATGAGCGCTTCGCGCGGGAAGGGGCCCTTCGCCCCTTAACCCCGCCGCTTCTCGGGTCGGCGGTCGCCTCCCGGGGAGTGTTAATGGAGCAGTCCTGAGATCAGCATCCCCGGCGGCCGTTTGTGCCCTCCCACCGGTGCGCTAAAAGTGGCGATGCTGAGGCGCGGGGGCGGAGAAATCCGCTCCCGCGCTCCTTTTTTGCCACTGTGTTTGGGTAAAGCTTATGAAATGCAGGGCGGCAGCGGCGGGCGGTTGACGGTTCGCGGGGCGATGCTTACTTTAAGAAGCACACAAGAGAGGCCATGTGAGCGAACTCAGCCGATCCGAAAAAATCCTCGCCGCGAAAACGGTCTGCGTGCTGCTGGTGCGCGGCGAAGACCCGGAGGGCGGGCCCATTTATGCCTATGTGGGTGTGCGCGCCGATAAGCTGAAACCGTTCATGGAAGCGCAGGCCAACGGGCTGTTCTATCCGGAGGAATTCGGCGTGGTGGTGGAATCCGGCTCGGGCGAACCTACGGAAGAAGTGCGCAAGCGCATGGAAACGGATTACGGATTCGACCATGCGGGCATGATCGATGTGCCGGACTCGGAGCACGCCAACGCAGTGGCGGCGCATATGAGCGCCAAAGCAAAAGAGCAAACGCCGCAGGACGAATCCTGAATTCTATTTAAATAAATTTCCGTCATTCCCCTAGAATCGCAAAGGGCGATTCAGGGACTGACGTGATTCGTTTTATTTCCCCCATATCTTGGAGTTTCCTATGACCGACGATGTTTCATCGCGGCTGCGGCTGGTGACGGCTGCGGCGAGCGAACCTGTGAGTTTAAGCGAGGCGAAACTGTTCTTACGCATCGAGCATGCGACGGAGGACACGGTGATTTTGCGCGCCATTACGGCGGCGCGGGAGGCGTGCGAGGCGTATCTGGGCTGCGCGCTGCTGCCGCAACGCTGGAGCTACGCGGTAGCGGGTGGTGGCAAGAGGTGCATTGCGCTGCCGTTCGGCCCGGCCACTTCCATTGAAGCGGTGACGGTAACCAGTAATGGCGTGACTACGGAACTGAATGAAGCGGCACACCGGCTGAGTGTGGACGGGTTTTCTCTGTATCTCGATGTCGCGGCGCAGGGGGTGATGACGGTGGAGTACGATGCCTCGTTGGCCGACTCGGAAAATGGGCTGCCCGCGTTGTTGAAGCAGGGGGTTTTGCACCATGTGGCGGCGGCGATGCATCTGCGCGAAGGCGCGGCGCCGATGCCGCTGCAAAGCCTGCATTGCTACCAACCTTACCGCCGGGTGCGACTATGAGCGGTGTGGCAAGCCGCCTGCGCGAGCGGGTGCGCATCGAGCAGCGCGAAAGCGTGGCCGATGAATTTGGCGGCCAGACGGTGAACTGGGCGGAACTGGCGACGGTGTTCGCGGAAGTGCTGCCAGTGAGCGGCAGCGTGCGCGAACGTAGCGTGGCCGACCAGGTGAAAGCCATCGCGGGCTACCGCGTGCATATCCGCGCGCGGGGCGATGTGGATGCCAGCATGCGGCTGCAATGGAACGGCCGCGTGCTGCAGATACACTCGCTGCACGAGCATGACGGCATGGTGCAATTACTGACCTACGAGGAACAGCTATGAGTGCGGCAGTATTACAGGCGGTGCAGCAGGCACTGTACACGAAACTCACGGGCGACAGCGTGCTGATGGATCTGGTGCAGGGCGTGTACGACGCGGTGCCGCAGAACGCGGTGGTGCCGTACATCGTGATCGGCGACGGGCAGGCGGAGGAGATGCCGCAAGTGCAGGGCGCCATCAGCGAATGTGCGATGGCGCTGCATGTGTGGACGGGCGGCGGCGGGCGAAAAACGGCGCTGGCCGTGCTGAACCGGCTGCATGGGCTGTTGCACCATGGGAGCTTGAGCTTCAGCGGATTTACGCTGCTGGCGATGCGCGGGGTGCGGGCCGAAACGCAAGTGGATGCCGACAATGACCGTATTTATGGCATTTTGGAACTAGCCCTAACCGTGCGCGACGATTGATTCCGGTGAAATCGGACGATCTGCGTCGTCCTGTCGCTCCGGGAAAATCCTCATGTAGCGATGCTACACTCCGGTATTTCCCGGAACGCCACTCCTAGCATTCCGCCCAATTTGACCGGAACCGCTGCGCGGGGAAGGAAGGGGAAGGGAAGGGAAGAGTTTTTATTTTCTCCAGTGGCGGAGAGAGGTTGCTAGTGGGGGCAGCGAGGCGTCGGTGCAGGGGACGCGGCTGTAGATGAAGGAATAGCTGGCGCCTGCGGATTCGGCGAGTTGACGGACGTCGGTGGCGGCGGTGGCGATGTCGGGCGAGAGGCCTGCATCGGCCGCGTATTGGATGAAGGAATTGTAGGTTTCCGCGTATTCTTGCTGGCTGAAATAGTTGCAGCGGGTGAGCAGGAACGTGGCGACGAGTGCTTCCTCGATCTGCGCGCGTTGGCGGCTGGCGACGTGTTGGGCGTCGAGCGCTTCGGGCGTGGGCTCGAACAGATCGAGTATCAAATCGGGCTCGACGGGGGCGGCGGTGCGGGCGACGGGCGCAGGCTCGGGAA
>JBBKVX010000001.1:0-15422 GCA_037968615.1 Rickettsiales bacterium | reverse complement strand
CCGGGAATGCTGCTCGACGAGCGCCTGCCCATCGCCCGCATTCACCAGCAGCCGCTCGTCGAGCAGCATTCCCGGTGCTTTTTCAGCATCCCCCGGCTCTATGGTGGCGGCGTACACCTTGATCCATTCGCCGTTCAGCGACGTGACGGCACCCGGCACGGGCGACAGCGCGCGTATCTGGTGCAGCAGCACGCTGGCGGGCTGTTCCCAGCGTAATGGCTGGTCGTCGCGGGTCATTTTCGCGGCGTAGGTCACGCCGTGCTCGGATTGCACCACCGCTTGGACGCTGCCGAGCTTCGGCATCACTTCCAGCACCATCTGCGCGCCGAGGCTGGCCATGGCGTCGTGCAATTGCCCGGTGGTCGTGCCTTCGGCAATGTCGTACGGCGTGCGCGCCATCACTGGGCCAGTATCGAGCCCCACATCCATCTGCATCACGCAGCAGGCCGTGGCCGGGTCGCCCGCCATGATGGTTCGGTGCAGCGGCGCCGCCCCGCGCCAGCGCGGCAGATCGGATGGGTGGATGTTGATGCAGCCATAGCGAGTGCCCGTGAGAATGGCGGGGGGCAGCAGCAGCCCATAGGCCGCCACCACCGCCACATCGGCGTGGTAGGTGGTAAAAATGCCTTGCTCCACCGGGTCTTTCAAGCTGGTGGGAATATGCACCGGAATGCCATGCTGCTCGGCCAGTTGCTGCACCGGCGAGGCGGTGAGTTTCATGCCCCGGCCCGAGGGGCGCGGCGGCTGGCTGTAGGCCGCCACCACCTCATGTTCGGAATCGATGAGCGCTTGCAGCGCGGGCAAGGCAAACGTGGGCGTGCCCATGAAAATCACGCGCATGGCCTACTCCTTTTGCCCCGGCGTGCCGATGCATTTGTAACGAATGGCGATGAGCCGTTTATCGTTCTCAATGCTGCCATCGGCCGACAGGCGGAGGAATTCGTCGTGCGGCATTTGCGTCATCAGGTTCACGATGGTGCATTTGCAGCCCGCCACTAGCTCGATATGGAACCCAACGCAGGAGCGCATGAAGATGGGCAACGTGTCGATGGGCCAGAGCTTGTCGGCGGGGCCAGCAGGCGCGGCTGGTGCGGCCGGAGCGGCAGCGCTGTTGGGGGCGGGGGCTTGCCCGGCTTGCGGCGCTTGATTGGTGTTGGCGGGAGCAGCTGGAACGGGGTTGCCGCCGCTGGAATTTTCACCCGCTTTGGTCACCGCCCATTCGGGGAAATCCGGTGTGAACGCTTGTGAAGGAGCGATCGCGGCGGGGGCGGCAGTGGGTTCGCTAGGGTTTGCCGGGGCGGCCACGGGGGCGCCCTGCTGCCCGACCACGATCATCGGCGCGTTGCTGTATTGCGCAAAAGCGGCGATCGGGGCGGTGGCCAGCAACAGGATGAGGAAAGAGCGCATGGCTATGGCGTAGCAGCGGTTCGGAAATTTGTAAATCCCGCTCGTCCGCCTATCCCGTTAATTCGTGGAAACCGGCGCGGGCTGTTCGGCGAACATGCCGAGCTTCTTCTGTTTGGTGAGTTTTTTGAGGATCATGTCGCGCTTCAGCTTGCTGACATGGTCGACGAACACGATGCCGTTCGTGTGGTCGATCTCGTGCTGCAGGCAGGTGGCGAGAATGCCATTGGCTTCGATGACATGCTCTTTGCCGTCGAGGTCCATGTAACGGATTTTTACGCCTTCGGGGCGTTCTACTTCCGAGAACTGGTCGGGGAAGGAGAGACAGCCTTCCATGTAGACGTTGATGTCTTCGCCTTCGCCGATGATTTCGGGGTTGATGTAAATATGCGGGTCGTTGCCGCCATCGCGGCGCGCCACATCGACGGCGATGATGCGCTTATGCACGCCCACCTGCACGGCGGCGAGGCCGATGCCGTCGTTGGCGTACATGGTGTCCAGCAGGTCTTTCGCGAAGGCACGGATGCTGTCGTCCACCAGCTCGACTTTTTGCGAGGGGACGTTCAAACGCGGATCGGGCGCGATGACAAGTGGAAGAACAGCCATAAGGGGAATGTAGACTCAAAAAGGGTGAAATGCAAGGAGAGTGGCTTAGAGCGCGGCTTTCAGGCGGGCGAGCGACTCCTCTTTACCAAGAATGGCCATGGCTTCGGGAATGTCGGGACCGCTCATGGCACCCACGATGGCGGCGCGCATTGGGGGCATAAGTTCACCGAGCTTCTTTTTATGGAAGTCAGCCACAATAGCTAATTCGGCTTTAATACCTTCAGCGTTCCAATCGTTCCTTTGTTCCAATGCTTGAATAATGAATGCCAGATTCTCGCGGCCTTTGGCGAGGGTGGCGGTGGCTTTTTCGTCGTAGCTGGCGGGGCGCTCGCTGTAGAGGCGCACGGCGTCTTTCAGCTCCACGAGGGTGCTGATCTTTGATTTCACGCTCTCGATGGCGGCGGGCGATACATCGAGCCCGGCCAAAGCGGCGAGTTCCGCACCCGGCTTCAGGCGCAGGTAATGCGCATTCACATGGTTGAGCTTTGCAAAATCCAAACGTGCCGGGGCTTGGCCGATGGATTCGAGGTTAAACCACTCGATGGCTTCGGCGTCGGAAATGATTTCGGCGTCGCCGTGGCTCCAACCAAGGCGGATGAGGTAGTTGCGCATGGCCTCGGCGGTGTAGCCCAACGCGGCGTAATCGGTGACGGCGGCGGCACCGTGGCGCTTGCTGAGCTTCTTGCCATCAGGCCCGTGGATGAGCGGGATATGCGCGTAGTGCGGCACGTCCCAACCCATGTTCTGATAGATGACGAGCTGGCGGCCCGCGTTGGTGAGATGGTCGTCGCCACGGATGATGTGGGTGACGCCCATATCGTGGTCGTCCACCACCACGGCGAGCATGTAGGTGGGCGTGCCATCGGAACGCAGGATGACGAAATCATCCAGCGCATCGGCGGCGAAACGCACGTCGCCTTGCACGACATCGTTGACAATGACCTCGCCAGTGAGTGGCGCTTTGATGCGAATGGAGGGTTTGACGCCTTCAGGTGGGTTGATGGTTTCGTCGCGCCAGACGCGGTTGTAGCGGAACTGCTCGCCGTTCGATTCGGCCAGCGCGCGTTGGGCGGCGAGTTCTTCCGATGTGGTGTAACAGTAATACGCGCCACCGTTCTTCACCAGTTCTTCGGCCACTTCCTTGTGTCGCGCGGCGCGGGCGCTCTGCATAATGGGTTCGCCATCGAAGCTCACGCCCAACCATTGCAAACCATCGAGAATTGCTTGGGTCGCTTCCGGTGTCGAACGCGCGGCATCCGTATCCTCGATGCGCAGCTTGAACTGGCCGCCATGGCGGCGCGCGTAGAGGTAGCTGAACAGGGCGGTGCGTGCGCCACCGATATGCAGCATGCCGGTGGGCGAGGGGGCGAAACGGGTCACAACGGACATATGGCTATTTCTCGTATGAGTGATAAAGTCGCGGCCTTTATAGCAGGGGAAAGGCCGATGTCACGCAGGCAGATACAGCAATGGTGGGCGCGCGAACGGCCGCGCCATTTCCTTGCATTGGCCGTGCTGTTCCCGATCGGTATCGCGCTGTATTTCATGCTGGATGCCGAGCCCGATTGGCGGCTGATGCTGGCGCTGCCGTTGGGCGTGGCGGTGGCATGCAGGTTGCTGTGGCGGCGCGCGCGCTGGCGGTTGCCGCTTATGGCGTTGCTGCTGGTGGCCATCGGCGCGGCGTGGGCCAGCGCCTACAGTTCCATCCAACACATCACGGTGCTGGAACGCGCGCTGACGCCGCGCCCGGTGACCGGGTTGGTGCGCGATGTGGAGCGCACCGAAAAAGGTTTGCGCATTACGCTGGATGACGTGGAAATTCGCGGGTTGGAACCGCAGAAAACGCCCGAGCGCGTGCGGCTTAGCTTGCGGCTAAAACAAGGAGTGGCGCTGCAGTTTCCGCCGGTGGGAAGCCGCATCACGCTGCTGGCGGGGCTGCTGCCGCCGATGGGCCCGGCCATGCCGCACGGGTTCGATTTCGCGCGCTATTTTTTCTTCCGTGGCATCGGCGCGGTGGGCTACGGCCTGCCGCCCTGGACGGTGCTGCTGGAACCGCCCGCCGACGGCATCGCGGAGCGTTTCGCCAACTGGCGCATCGGGCTGACGGAGAATATCATCGCCCATCTGGGCGAGCGGCACGGGCCGATCGCGGCGGGGCTGATTACGGGGGCCGACAAGGCGATTCCGGAGAGTGATTTCGACGCGTTGAAGGCGGCGAACCTCTACCACATCATCGCCATTTCCGGTGGGCATATGGTGGTGATATCGGGCGTGCTGTTCTTGCTGATGCGCTGGCTGACCTTGTGTTTGCCGGGAAGGCTGCGCTATCGACCGGAAATGAAATCGCTCGCCGCGCTGGCGACGCTGGTGCTCACCACGCTGTACCTGTTCGTTACCGGCATGCCGACCTCGGCGGTGCGGGCGTATGTGATGATTGCGCTGGTGCTGGTGGCGGTGATTTTGCGACGGCAGGTCGACCCGATGCGCTCGCTGATGCTGGCGGCGCTGATCATGCTGGTGTTCGATCCGTCCGACCTGTTCGAGCCGGGGTTCCAGCTTTCGTTCGTGGCCACGCTGGCCATCATTGCGCTGGTGGAGCGCATGTTCTTCCGCCCGCATCCCAACCACACGCCGGGGCAGCGCATTGCGCGTGTGCTGGCGGCCAGCTTCCTTGTTTCGCTGGTGGCGGAGGCGGCGACGGCGCCGCTGGTGGTGGCGCAGTTCAACCAGTTCGCGGCCTACGGTGTGCTGGCCAACGTGATGGCAACGCCGCTGGTGAGCCTGTTCATGATGCCCGTGGTGGCGCTGTATTTCCTGTTGCTGCCGCTGGGGCTGGAACATGCGGCGCTGTGGGCACTGGATTACGGCATCGCGGTAATGCTGTGGATCGCGCATACCATCGCGGCGTTGCCGAACGCGCAGAGCTTTGTGCCGTCGTTGCCCGGCTGGGGCGTGACGCTGTTCGTTTTGGGGCTGCTGTGGTTCTGCATCTGGGAGGAGCGGCCGCGCTGGCTGGGTGTGCCGGTAATGCTGTTCGGCATTCTGAGCCCGACGATGGTGGCGCTGCCGCAATTGTTGGTGGGGCAGGAGGTGAAACAAATCGTGCTGCAAACACCCGAGGGCTACCGCCGCGCACGGGGTAAGGCAGAATCGATGATTCCGCAAATATGGTCGAACGCGGTGGGCGCGAAAGAACTTCCTGCGGTGGAAAAAAACAGTGAGGCGTGGCGCTGCGACAAGTTAGGCTGCGTGGCAAGCATCGCGGGCAAACGCATCGCGTTCCCCGACAGCGCCATGGCGCTGCGCGAGGATTGTTTGCTGGCGGATACGGTGGTCACCCAACTGCGCAGCATCCGCTGCGACCGCGCATGGGTGATCGATGGCTGGGATCTGTGGCGCGGTGGTGTGCAGGCGATGTGGATTAAGGATGGCCGCATCCGCACCGAAACCAGCGCCGATTGGCAAGGCCAGCGGCCTTGGAGCGCGCGAAGCCAATAGGCGAGCGAGCCATCAGCCCGCGAAGCGGCGTTCCATTGCGAGGCCAGTAGGCCGAACAGGGAACAAAATAAAAACTAAAGATCGTCGATGGCGGTGAGATTATTCACCGCACCGGAGCGGAATTCGCGGCGGTAAACGACATACACGATCAACGTGGTGACGGCCATGAACACCAGCCCGTTCAGGAACCAGCTAACGGCGGCCATGCCGAAATAATAAGCGCGCAGGCCCATGTTGAACTGTCGCCCGGCGCTGCCGATGAGCTTGCCCGCACGGTTGGCGAATTCGTCGTGATGGTGCTTCTTGGCTTCGTTGCGCGTGGGCGCGGCCCCCACAATGATGCAGGCGTAGTTGTATTGGCGCAGCGACCAGGTGAGTTTGAAGAAGGCGTAGATGAAAATCGCCATCAGCAGGCAAAGTTTCATTTCCCACATGAAGGGCGTGGAGCCGATGACCAGCGGCATTTCACCCACCGCCTCGCGCACGTTCGGTTTGGCACCAAGAATGGTGAACAGGCCGATGAGGATGAGGATGGTGGTGGAGGCGAAGAACGAGATGGTGCGCATGATGTTGCCCAGCAGCGTGGCGTCGGCCATGCGGGTCTCGCGTTGCAGCACCTGATGCATCCAGCGGGTGCGTAGGTCGTCCATGATGCGGATGAGGTTGAGGCGTTTGCCGTATTCCGAATCGGCGTAGCGCGCGTAGCCCACCCAGCTGGCGATGAACCAGAGCAGGGCCGCAAGATCGATCCAGAGCATGTAATAGCCTTGGAAACTAAAGCCGCTGAGCAGTTCCATTTATGCCTCCGTAAGTAGGTTTTTGGTAGCAAGCGTCACATCTTTCTGCCGCATCAACGATTCGCCGACGAGGAAGCAATGCATGTCGGCCGCGCGCATGCGGGCGATGTCGGCAGGCGTCGCGATGCCACTTTCGCAGACGACGGTGTAGTCGGCCGGAATCAGCGGACGCAAGGTTTCCGAGGTGGCGAGATCGACCGCCAGTGTTTTCAGGCTGCGGTTGTTGACGCCGATGAGGCGCGATTGCAAATGGGTGAGGGCGCGTTCCAGCTCGTGCTGGTCATGCACTTCCACCAGCACATCCATGCCCAGCTCGCGCGCCAGCGTTTCCAGCTCGATGGCTTCTGCGTCGGTCAGTGCGGCCATGATGAGCAGCACGCAATCGGCACCCAGAGCGCGCGATTCGAGGATTTGATAGGACTCCAACATGAAATCTTTGCGCAGAACGGGCAGGCGCACCGAGCCACGCACGGCGATCAGGTAGGCGTCGTTGCCTTGAAAATATTTCTCGTCGGTCAGCACGGAAATGCAGGTGGCACCGCCTTGTTCGTAGGATTTCGCCAGCCCCGACGGCTCGAAATCGGCGCGGATGAGGCCTTTGCTGGGCGAGGCTTTTTTGACTTCGGCGATGAGGCCGATGCCGCCCTCCGCCACTTTATTTTTTAGCGCTAAATGGAAGCCGCGCGCGGGGGTCTGGTCGAGCGCGCGGTTGTAAAGCGACGTTTGGCTGACGCGCTGTTTTTTGTTGGCCACATGGAGGCGGGTGGTGGCGCAGATTTCTTCTAATGTGTTGCTCATACGGCTTGGGTCGCTTCCACCAGTTGGTCGAGTTTGCGCATGGTCTTGCCCAGCGCGATGGCATTCTGCGCCATCAGCGCGCCGTCGTAAAGCTTTCCGGCTTTGCCCGCCAGCACCAGTACGGCGGCGGCGTTCAGCACCACGGCGTTGGAATAGGCGTTCTTTTTGCCTTTAAAAATTTCCAGCATGGCGTCGGCATTGGCCACGGCGCTGCCGCCGCGCAATTGTTCGAGCGGAAAATTTTTGAGCCCTGCATCCTGCGGACGTTTGGCGGCGTATTCGACGCGGTGGCCATGCAGCTCCGCCACATGCGTATTGCCGCTGATGGAGATTTCGTCGCTGCCGTCGTCGCCATGCACCACCATGACATGCTCGTAGCCGAGCAACTGCGCGGTTTCCGCGACGAGACCGCACAGATGCGGTGCGAACACGCCAATGAGTTGGCGCTTCACGCGCGCCGGGTTGCAAAGCGGGCCAAGCAAATTGAAAATGGAGCGCGTGCCCAGCGCCTTGCGCACGGGCGCCACCTGCGCAAAACCGGGATGGAAGGTGGGCGCGAACAGGAATCCGATGCCGGTGTCGCGCAGCACCTGCTCGATCTGCGCGGGTTGCAGCGTGGTGTTCACGCCAAGCGCCTCCAGCACATCGGCCGAACCGGATTTGGAGGTGACGGCGCGGTTGCCGTGCTTGGCCACCACCACGCCGCAGGAAGCGGCCACGATGGCGGCAGCGGTGGAAATGTTGAGCGTGTGTTGCCCGTCGCCACCCGTGCCGCAGCAATCGAGCGCTTCGGGGAACGCGGGGAACGGAACGGAGCGCTCCATCACCGCATCGACCGCCCCGGCCAGATGGCCCGGCAGCAATTGGTCGATATCGATGGCAGCAAGCTGCGCTACGGCGTCGTCGCCGGTCACGCTGCCATCGAGCAGTTGCCCGACGCGCTGCTTCATGGTGAGGCGAGTGCTCATAGCGCGTTCAGGAAGTTCTTGAGCAGGTCGTGGCCATGCTCGGAGGCGATGGATTCGGGGTGGAACTGCACGCCATGGATGGGCCGCGTGCGGTGTTGCAGGCCCATGATGATGCCGTCGGTCTCGGCGGTGATTTCGAGTTCAGTGGGCAGGCTGTCGCGCTCGACGATGAGCGAGTGGTAGCGCGTGGCGGTGAAGGGATTCTTCACGCCCGCGAACAGGCCTTTGCCGGTATGGGAAATGGCGCTGGTTTTGCCGTGCATCAGCTCCGGCGCGCGGATGACCTTGCCGCCGAATGCTTGCCCAATGGCCTGATGGCCAAGGCATACACCGAGCAACGGCATGGATTGTTTGGCACAGGCCGCGATGAGGTCGAGGCAGACGCCCGCTTCGTTGGGTGAGCAGGGCCCGGGGGAAAGCACCACGCCATCGGGTTTTTTGCCGAGCAGCGCGTCGGGTGTGTGCGTGTCGTTGCGCACCACGTCCACCGTGGCCCCCAACTCGATGAGGTAATGCACGAGGTTGTAGGTGAAGCTGTCGTAGTTATCGATGAGGAGGATGGAGGGCATGGGGCTCGGTCTCGTTATTTTACCCGAGCCTTAAACACTATTTGGAGGCAATATCCAAGTGCGCAGACAGACGTTGGATCGCGGTCTGGTCTTTCGTGTCGCTCTGGGCGGTCACCATGCGTGGGCTGGGCAGACAGGCATCGCCGAATTCGGCCTGCGCAAGACCGCGCAGATAGGCACGGCGCAGGTTGCCGCCTTGCACCGCCTGCGCCACATGTTTTTCATGCTTGTTGGCGCCAGTGATGCGGCGGACGATGCTGCGGAAGGGGATAACGTTCACCTGGCTTTTTACGAGGTTGACCACGGCATCCTGTACCATTTCTGCCCCGGCCATGGCGTATTGCGCATTGGCGCTCAGGGCGACTTCCTCTTTCTTGTCGTCGTCACCGAGTAAGGTGTCGAGATCGGCCATTTCTTGTTTAATGGCGTCGCATTTGTAGGGTTTGGCGGGCGGGAAATAGGGGTTCTGGGCCAGCTGTTCCAACAGTTCGGGGATATCGCGCTTGCGCAGGCCGATATCCTCCAGCGGGCTAAGGGCTGCCGAGAAGGTAGCGTCACGCGCGCCTTTGAAACTCATTTCGTTTTTGTCGCGCAGGGGTTTGGCGGTGACGATGTGCGAGTTCTCGGAAACCGTGCTGCAGGCAATAAGGGGAGTACAGAGGATCATGACTGCGACCCATCCCGTTAACTTGCTTGTCTGTTTGTTTGTGACCATAATTTTTATTATTAAGGTTATTCTAACAAAAAAACGGCTGTAATTACACATAATTCAACTGTGCGTTGCAGCATGACAACGCGTTGATTTTACTTTATACTTTTAGGCGAAAATTAGGATAAAATACGGGCAGCACGCATCAAGTATGCATGTACTTTTATCCGATTTGCTAAGTAAATTTTCAGTATGGATTAAGCGAACTTCGCGGCTTCATCGGCGGCGCGCATAACGGCCTTTGCCTTGTTCGTGCATTCCTCATACTCGGCGCGTGCATCGGAATCGGCCACGATACCGCCGCCCGCTTGCACGATCACCTTGCCATCCTTCACCAAAGCGGTGCGCAGGGTGATGCAAGTGTCCATGGTGCCGTTGGCCGAGAAGTAGCCCACGCAGCCGCCGTAGTAGCTGCGTTTCACGGTCTCCAGCTCATCGATGATTTCCATAGCGCGAATTTTCGGTGCGCCGGAAACCGTGCCCGCCGGGAAGCCCGCAATGAGCGCATCGAGCGCGTCGTGTTTCGGGTCGATGGTGCCTTCCACATTCGAAACGATATGCATCACATGCGAGTAATGCTCGATGATCATGTGTTCGGTGACATGCACTTGGCCGCCTTTGGCAACGCGGCCCACATCGTTGCGGCCCAGATCGAGCAGCATCAAATGTTCGGCCAGCTCTTTCGGGTCGGCCAGCAGGTCGGCGGCGAGTTCGGCGTCCTCCGCCGCGTTCTTGCCACGGCGGCGTGTGCCCGCGATGGGGCGAATGGTCACGGTGTCGTCGCGCAGGCGCACGAGGATTTCAGGGCTGGAACCCACCAGCGCGTAATCGCCGAAGTTCAAATAGAACAAGAACGGCGAGGGGTTCATGTGCCGCAGCGAGCGGTAGAGCGCGAAGGGCGGCAGGTCGAAGTCGCTGGTGAAGCGCTGGCCCAACACCACTTGGAAGATGTCGCCCGCCTTGATGTATTCTTTCGCTTTGGCCACGATGTCGGCGTGTTCCGCTTCCGTCATGTTCGAGGTGAACTGACGCGGGGCAGTGGTGACGTCCTTGTAGTAGTTGCGCTGGTCGAGCGGGCCTTGCAGCGTGCGCGCCAGTTTCTCGATGCGCGCCACGGCTTCTTTGTAAGTTTTCTCGGCGTCGCCGCCGGTGCTCCATATGGGCGCGATGATGTAGACGACGCCATCGACGCCATCGAAAATAAGCTGCGCGCGGGGGCGCATGAAACAGGCATCGGGAATGTTGATGCTGTCGGGGTTGGTGTCGGGCAACCGCTCCATCAGCTTCACCATGTCGTAGCCCATATAGCCCACGAGGCCTGCGGCCATTGGCGGCACGCCCTCGGGCAGATCCATTTTATGTTTGGTGACCAGCTCGCGCAGCGACGCCATGCTGGCGTCCCAGCTCGGCGCGAACGAATCGTCGGAAAACGGGGGCGTGGTGGAAAGTT
This sequence comes from Rickettsiales bacterium, assembly GCA_037968615.1. Lineage (GTDB taxonomy): Bacteria > Pseudomonadota > Alphaproteobacteria > Rickettsiales > UBA3002 > QFOX01. Next base: position 4,623 of record JBBKVX010000001.1, on the reverse strand, counting down.
CGGGCTTGTTACCCATGCAGCGCCAGACCATGTCGGGGCTGAGGCCGATGATGGAATAGCGCCCGCGCGTTTCGCCGCCCTCGACGGATTCGAGCAGGAATGAGGGCCCGTCCTCGGTCGAGATTTTCAGCATCGCCGACACCGGGGTTTCCAGATCGTTCACGCGCTTGAGATACACGACCTGAGGCTTGCCCGCGTCGTAGGCTTTGCGGAATTCTTCGAAGCTGGGGCTGATGGAGCTTTGGGTCATTGCGCCTGTTCACTGTTTTGCAATTGCGCCAGCATTTTCTGGTTCACCACTACCGGGTAACGTTGCGCCAGATGGCGGAACACATCGTTCGATACGGCATCGCCCAATTGTGCCTTATAGGCCGCTTGCGCCTCCGTGAAGGCTTTCGCGTCGGCTGCATTCTTGGCCACGCGCAGGCCGGTCACCAGCGCCAATACTTGCTCGCCATTGGCGCGCACCATGGGGCCAGCCACGCCGCCCACTTTATGCTCGAACACCGCCTGCTGCAGCAGGGCCGGGATGCGCGCATCCTCTTTCACTTTGCCATCGGCCCCGGTCACCGGGCGGCCAATACCATTGACGGTGCGGGTCTGTGCTTTGCCGAGGACGGCAGCTTCCTGCGCCGTTTTGCCAGCGAGCAGGGCTTTTTTTACTTCCTGCACGCGGGCTTGCGTTTCCTCGCGCGATTGTTCGGTGGCGGCTTGCGCGCGCACTTCGGATTCCACCTCGGCGAACTCTTTCGGCGCGGCTTGTTTCACGTCCTTCACATGCACCATGAAGTAGCGGCCATCCTGCGTGCTGAGCAGGGCGGAGGTTTCGTCCTCGCCCATCTCGAAGCCTTGTTGTGCCACTTGGCGCAGCACTTCGTCGGTGCTTTCCATGAACTGGCGCGAGGTGATGTCGCTGAGCATTTTGGATTGCGACTGGATGCCCGCTTCGGCCACGGCTTCGCCCATGGCGCTGCCTGCGGCCAGACCATCCTCGATGCCCATGGCGATTTCCTGCACGGCCTGTTCGCGCTGCTCGACGGCGGTGGCTTCGTCGGTTACGGCGGCATCGGCGCGTTTTTTCAGCGAGGCACTATCGAGCAAAATATATTCCAGCGTGCGCCGTTCGGGTTGGGCGAAATCGTCCTGGTTCTGTTCGTAATATACTTGTGCATCTTCAGCGCTCACGGCGTTGGGGGCGACGCGCACCACCGGCACGGTAATGAGCACGGCATCGCGCAGTTGCGTGCCCGAAGCTACGGCCAGCTCGGCCACGGTTTTCGGCACACCGGCATCGCTCACATCGAGGCTGGCCAGCATGGCTTTGCCGCCAATTTCCTCCGACAGGGAGGCGAGGTATTGTTTCTCGCTCATGCGGCGCTGTTGCAGCGTCATTTCAAAAAGTTTGGGGTCGAACTTGCCGTTGATGCCCTTGAACTCACCGGCGCTGGCAATCTCTTGCGCCAACGTGCGCTGATCGACACGCAGGCCGGTATCTTTTTGCCATTGCATCACCAGTTTCTGTTGCACCATGCGGCGAAGGATCTCGTTCTGTAACGCACGCGGATCGACATTGCGCGCGCCCATGGCCTCCAGCGATTGCTGCATGCTGCGCTGCTCGCTTACAAACTGGTTGGGGGTGATTTTTTCGTCGCCCACTTTCACGAGGGTGCTGCTGCTGCCGCCACGCACCACATCGCCCGCGCCCCATACCGCGAAGGTGATGACGAGAAAGATCATGAGGGCCTTAGCGACAAATCCCTTGGCCACGCCGCGCATCGAATCAAGCATTGAGCATCCTTACCTGTTTATCCACGCGCGAGGTGTAGGGGGCTTGCGGCGATTTGTCAAAGCTGGCATATCGTGTGGATGACCATACTGATCGCCAACTGGAAAATGCATGGTTCCCACCAACGGGTGCGGGACTACGCCTTCGCGCTGAACCGCATGCTGGGCTCGGCGCCCGCCAGCCTCACCACCGTGTTCTGCCCGCCATTCCCCTATTTGGAGACTGCCCGCTCGGCCCTGCCACTCAATGCTCGCCTCGCCATTGGCGGCCAGAACTGCGCCAAGGATGCCGAAGGCGCGTTCACCGGTGGCATCAGCGCGCCGATGCTGAAGGATTGCGGCGCAAGCTACGTCATCCTCGGCCATTCCGAGCGCCGCCTGTTCATGCACGAGACCGACGACCAGGTGGAAGCAAAAACCCGAGCGGCGTTCGCGGCGGGGCTCACCCCCATCGTGTGCATTGGCGAAACGGAAGAAGAATACAAAGAGGGCAAGACCCTCGAAGTGCTGGCCTGCCAACTGAAGAACTGGGTGGAGGGCGATGCCCTCGTGGCGTACGAGCCGGTCTGGGCCATCGGCACGGGAAAAACGCCGACGGTGGCGGAGATCGACACCGCGCACAGCCACATCAAATCAATCCTTGGCACCGCGCAACCGGTACTGTATGGAGGCTCGGTCAAATCGGCAAATATCCGGGAAATCCTGAATATTGAGGCAGTCAATGGCGCCCTCATCGGTGGCGCTAGCCTGAAGGCTGAGGAAATGGAAATCATGGTGCGCGCAGCATCGGAATAAGGGGTGATATGGTTCAGATTTTATTGGTAGTGCAAGTTCTCGTCGCGGCAGCGTTGATCGGGATCATCCTCATCCAGCGTTCGGAGACGGACGGGTTCGGCCTCGGCTCCGGCGGCGGCAACAACTTCATGAGCGGCCGCTCCAGCGCCAACCTGCTGACCCGCGCCACCTCGTTCCTCGCGGCATTGTTCATCATCAACTCGCTGGTGCTTAGCGTGCTTGCAGCGCGCGGCCACCAGAGCTCCATCGTCGACAGCGTGGTGCAGGAAGAATCGGCGGCGCCGAGCGTGCCGAACGTTCCATTGGCCGCCGACGACGCCGATGCAAAGAAAGCGGTTGAACCCGCCACCAACACAGGTAAGAAGCAGCAGTAATTTTAGTCCGGGAGAAAAGTCGCATGCCAACACGTTATATCTTTGTAACCGGTGGCGTGGTGTCTTCACTCGGCAAAGGCCTGAGCGCGGCATCACTCGCCGCCTTGCTGCAAGGCCGTGGTTTTAAAGTACGCCTGCGTAAACTTGACCCCTATTTGAACGTCGATCCCGGAACGATGAACCCGACCCAGCACGGCGAAGTGTTCGTGACGGAAGACGGCGCGGAGACCGACCTCGATCTCGGCCACTATGAGCGGTTCACGGGCGTCGATACCAAAAAATCCGATAACATCACGGCGGGCCGCATCTATTCCACCCTGCTGGCGAAAGAGCGCAAGGGCGAATATCTCGGCGGCACCGTGCAGGTGATCCCGCACGTGACCAACCTGATCAAAGACTTCGTGCGCCGCGACGCCGATGGCGCGGATTTCGTGATTTGCGAAATCGGTGGCACGGTGGGCGATATCGAAGGTTTGCCGTTCTTCGAAGCCATCCGCCAACTCGGTTACGAACTGGGCCGCAGCCGCGTGTTGTTCATGCATGTTACGCTGCTGCCCTACATCGCCGCCGCCAAGGAACTGAAAACCAAACCCACGCAGCACTCGGTGAAGGAACTGCGCTCCATCGGCATCCAGCCCGACTTCCTGCTGCTGCGCGCCGACCGCGAAATTCCCGAGCACGAGAAAAAGAAAGTGGCGCAGTTCTGTAACGTCGATGCGCGCAATGTGATCTCCGCGCTTGATGCCACCAGCATTTATAAAGTGCCGAAGAACCTGCATCTCGAAGGCCTCGACCAACGCGTGCTCGACCATTTCAAAATGCGCTCGAAGAAGAAGCTGTCGATGGCCGAATGGGACCGCATCGTGAAGCGTTTCGAATCGCCGCGCGGCGAAGTGAACATCGCGATGGTGGGCAAATACACCGGCATCGGCGACATCTACAAATCCCTCACCGAGGCACTCGACCATGCGGGCATCGAGAACAATGTGCGCGTGAATGTGCAATGGATCAACAGCCGCGTGTTCGAATCGGCCGACGCCGAGAAGAAACTGAAGAACGTCGATGCGATTCTCGTTCCCGGAGGGTTTGGGGAAGAGGGCGTGCGCGGCAAAATAAACGCCGTGACCTATGCGCGCGAAAACAACATCCCCTATTTCGGCATCTGCTTTGGCATGCAGATCGCGGTAATCGAAATGGCGCGCAACATTCTTGGCATCAAAGACGCGACTTCCAGCGAGTTCAACACCCCCCACACCAAGGACGAGCGCGGCCAACTGGTCGGGCTGATGACCGAATGGGTGGTGGATGGCAAAACCGAACGCCGCACCAAAGATTCCGATCTCGGCGGCACAATGCGCCTCGGGGCCTACCCCTGCGTGATGACGCCGGGCTCGCTGGCCGCCAAAATCTACGGCACCACCACCATCGACGAACGCCATCGCCACCGCTACGAGGTGAACATGAACTACGCCGCCGACTTCGCCAAACACGGCGTGGTGTTCAGCGGCACCTCGCCGGACGGCAACCTGCCAGAAATCGTGGAAATCAAAGGCCACCCGTTCTTCATCGCCGTGCAGTACCATCCGGAGTTCAAATCGCGCCCCTTCGCCGCGCACCCCATTTTTGCCAGCTTCGTTGAAGCCGCCAAAAAACGCGCGAATGCTACGAA